>SHZZ01000002.1 GCA_009692005.1 Gemmataceae bacterium
TTTCCAAACGATTTTTCCGGAATTGGCATCCGCGCAAACGAGGATTCCCTGGCTCCCAAGTCCATAGACCAAGTTGCCATCGACGGTTGGAGTGGAATTCGGCCCGGCGCTGAAGGAATTGCCGTTAAAATCAAAGGATGGCCCCAAAGGCGCGGTCCAAGCTGTTTTTCCTTTTGCATCCAACTTAAAGAGAAATTCCTGGCCATCTTGCAGCCCAAGTAGAAAAACCTGATTGCCAACCACAGCCGGGCCGGAGTACCCTGCCCCGCAGGTTTTTGCCACCCAGGAGGCTTTCAATCCATCCTTGGGCCATACAGCCTTGAACCCTTTTTCCGAGGAAACCCCGGAGCGGTCTGCGCCACGAAAACCAGGCCAATCTCCAGCCATCAAGGTGGCGGACAGCATGAGTCCCGAAAGAAAGGTCAGGGAAATGTGCCGAGATTCCATTTTCAGTTCCTCGTGATTGTCCTGCCGGGGTTTCCAAGGTTACTTGGCGCTGACATCAAAACAGAATACCAAGTCAAGGTCCCGGAGGAATAGTTTCCCATTGCTGACCACCGGGTGGGTCCAGATTTTTCCTGACTTACGCGGGAGTTTGGTCATTTCGGGCAGGGTTAACCGCCCTTTCTCCGTCCAGGCTTTTTGATTGGGCTCGACCAGCGTAACGGTTCCATCATTTTGACCATAGCAGTAAAGGCGGTTCCCTGCGAAAGTAATCGAACCCGACTGAGTGAAATTATCACTTTCCCAAACTGCGTCCCCTGTTTCCAGGTTTTGGCAAATCCACTTGGCGCGCCCATTGGAATTACCCGTGCACCCATAAATCATGCCATCCAAAAGCACCACGCCGCCATGATGGTTTTGCATCACCTTCTTTTCATAGAGGACCTTGCTGGCCAGGCGCCCGCTGGAGGATGTCAATTCCACCAAGGCGCATCCCGTGCCGTAATCCGAGGTGACATAGACTTTGTTGCCTGACACCACCGGGGTGGGAATAATGGCGATGCCATTCACGCCCACTTTTTCAGCAAAGAGTTTTTTCCCCGTGGCAGGGTCGACGCCAATCAGCCCGGCTGCCGACATTTGAATGTATATTTCCTGCTCCCCTATTTTCCCCTTCACCATGGAAGCGTAGGAGGCCTCGTCGGTGATTTCTGTCGACCGCCAGAGGACTTTTCCCGTTTTTTTGTCCAGCGCCGCCAGAGTGCCTTTTGGCCCGCCTGGACTGCAAACCACTTTGTCTCCATCAATGAGTGGAGATTCCGTGAACCCCCAGATTTTCATCACTTTGCCTTCCAGGTCTTTGGCCAGGCTAACTTTCCAGTTTTCCTTGCCATTGGCCGCATTCAGGCAAACTAAATCCCCTGATCCGCTGATGCCGTAAACCATGCCGCCATCTACCGTGGGGGTGCCACGCGGGCCATCGCCCCAATTGTTGCCAAAAAGTTTGCCCAGGGGTGCGGCCCAAACTTGCTTCCCGCTTTCGATATCCAGAGCGATCATGGCCTCGGCACCATTTTGCACTCCCATGATAAAGGCCCGGTTGCCCACCACTGCCGGGCCGGAATACCCAGCTCCAGTGTCGCGGTAGGTCCACAAAAGCTTTGGCTTAAATGATTCCCATGACTGTAAGAGGTTTTGTTCCGTGGAAATGTTGTTCCTGGCCTGCCCCTGCCATTGCGGCCAATCAGCGGCCAAGGAAATGGACACATAAAAATACAAAGCGCTAACCAGGACCAGAGCCAAGCATTTTCGCATTTGGGATTTCCTCAATCCATGGAGGGATACTAAATGAAACATTCACCAAGGAAAAATGTTTCGATTCGCCAACTTATCTTGAGAATATAATTAGAGGGAAAGAAATTGCCAAGAAGCGGGTGGTTTTTCCAAAAGGGAAGCTGCCCGGAAAGTGAATTTATGCATTCACGGTTCCAGATGCTCGCCGAGTGTCTTTTTCCAGAAATGGTGCGCCGGCTATCCACAACAGTCCACTTAATAATACCATCCCCGAAACCGCATAGAAGCCAGCATCCAAATTCCCAATGTGCACTTCCTGCGCCATGCCATTTACCACTTGCATTTGCTTGACAGGAAAGGCATCCGCAATTCCGCCGATGACCCAGGGGCTAATGGCATCCCCAAATGCATGAATCATGAAAATATTGATTGCGAAACTCACCGTCCGGAGTTTGGGGGGCGCCACATTGAGAAGAATGGCGTTGGTCGGCCCAGTGTTGAAAAACAAGCAAAAACAAGCCAGGAATATAAGGAACCAAGCCAGGGGAAACGGTGCATAAATCACGGAAAGGAAAAGCGGAAAGCCAACCAGCATGGATATTCCTGAAACCAAAAAGTAGGAACCCGAATGGTATTTCTTGAAATAATCTCCGGCCATTCCCCCAAGTAGCGTGGCCAGCAATCCCGCGGAAACGATGATCAAGCCCATCCAGGTCCCAGCTTCTTTCTCAGTTCCTGCCTGGCGAAACACCGACACATAATAAGGGAACCAGTAGGCGATTCCGCCTATTGCAAAAGTGCTGGCAATCATTCCCAAACAATTAAAAATGTAGGAAGGCGTGCGGATTAAATAGCTAACCGGCATCGACGGGGTGTCCGCTTTGACTTCATCTTTTTGGCCAACCTGCGGTTCTTTCATGAAAAAGCAAGCGAGACCCAGGAGCAATCCCGGGGGGATAACCCAATAAAAGGCATTTGGCCAACCGGCGATTCCGCCAAAGGTGTAACCCAAAGCGCTGCCCACCGGAATAGCCGCGTAAAAAATTGACATGATCCAGCCACGGGATTTTTCCGGGAAATGATCGGACAAAATGGTTGGGGCCGTGGGGCCATAGGCTGCTTCCCCGATTCCAACCATGCAGCGGGTCAGAACCAGGAATCCATAGGAGCCAATCAATGCATAAACCCAGGGAACCTGGTTGCCAAAGGTTTTGGCGTTCCATTGGGCCATGGAACCAGAAACGCCACTTAAACCGCTGGCCAGTGACCAGAAGAGGATTGCAAAACCGATCATATGCCAGCGTTTGATTTTCAAGGCTAACCAGCCAAAAACCGGGGCAAAAACCATGAAACTGACCATGAAACAGGTTGCCAGCAACCCAAGCCAGGTTTTTTTGCTACCAGCGGGAGCGTTTTGAAGCAGGTCGGATTCGATTCCGGCAATAGTGGAAGATAAAATGTACCGGTCAATGTAGTTAAACAAGTTGATCGTCAAAAGGAGAACCAGAGCAGGAATGGCTTTGTCTGCAAATTTCACTTTAAAGTAGTCTCCTGCCGGTAAAATTCGCTTTACTAATTACCCCAAACTCCAAAACCCGGCCAGCCCTAACTCCCTTGGGCTACCTGGTTTATTTGGTCTTTTCCATCGCGGGTGTAATGGTCTGGCAGGGAATCCAGGGATACCCTATTTTTCTCTCCCGAACAATTGCCCTTGGGATTTCTCATGCAAATTCCTTTATGCCTTTTTGAAGACCCTGCCGTAATGGAATTTGGTCCCCTGGTCCAAACCAGACCATTTTTTAATCTATTGTGCGGGGCCTTTCCGTTAATTGAAAAAATCCAAAAGCGGTTGGCTTGCCCAGTTGCAGCCGCTTGGGTCCGGCCCGAATTAGAAAACCTGGTGGCCCGAGATTTTCCCTCCCTCCAAGTAAATCAAATTTCCTGGAAGGACCATCCACTTTGGTTACTGGTGAATTCTCGGTGGCTACCCCCGCGGTCTTGGGCGCCCCCGGTGCAGCCCCAAATCGGCCTACTTAAAGGCTCGGTAGTTTATCTGGTGGCCCAGCCTCAACAAATTTCCCATTTGGAAAACCCGTGTTTCCCTACTGGGATGAAATTTTCGGATAGTCTGCTGAAGGAGCAAGCTCCCGGGGAATTGCTGCAATACCCCTGGGACCTGGTGGAGAAAAATGGCCTGGAAATCAGCGAAGATGCCAAAGAATTTGACCCTCCGCCAATGGCGCCGGGGAAATACCAAATTCAAGGAAACCCCCGCAACCTCCTTTTATTCCCTGGCGCCTCGGTGGAACCGTATGTGTTTTTTGATTGCACCTCAGGGCCCATAATTATTGAGCCTGGGGTGAAAATCAAAGCTTTTTCCCGTATTGATGGCCCTTGTTTTATTGGCCAGGGGACCCATTTAGATGGGTGCAAAATTAAAGGGGGCGCTTCCATTGGCAGGCATTGCCGGGTGGGCGGGGAAATTGAGAATTCCATTCTGCATGGGTTTACCAACAAATATCATGAAGGTTTTTTGGGACACTCCGTGATTGGGGAATGGGTGAATTTCGGCGCAGGCACGAATAACAGCGATTTGCGAATCGACTATAAGCCGGTCAAAGTGCAAATGGAAACGGGGCTGGTGGATTCGGGGAAGTTGAAAGTCGGCTGTTTTTGCGGTGATCACACAAAAACCGCGATCGGAGTGCAAATCAATACCGGCTCCAATATCGGGGCCTTTTGCCAATTACTCCCCGGGGGTTTGCTGCCCAGGTTTATTCCTTCTTTTTCCATGGTCGATGGCCAAAACATCAGTCTTCGTCAAGATTTGCCGGGAATATTGCGTTCCGCGGCGATTGCCATGGGCCGGCGGGGTGTCGGTTGTGATGAAGCTCGGGTGGGGAATTATTCCCGGTTGTTTGACCAAGCGCTCAAGAACTGTGGAAAAAGTTCCCCTGCGGCCGGTTTTTTCTTGCGCCGCCAATCAGCTTGATTATTTAAGAAACCAGAAATGTGTTGGGTTTCCCGCCAAAAGCTCTTTTGTGGAGTGAACCATGGAATTTTTTGACAGGCGACAAGCCCTGGCAGCCGGGGTAGTTTCCGCTGGCACCGCCGCGCATTCCCTGAATCGTGATGGAAAAAATCCCATCCAGGCGGAAAACCAGTTTCCAGGTACCAAGGATTGGCAACTGACTTACACCAAAACCGATCCCAAGGACAAATTCCGCTCACCCATTGTTGAAGGGTATTGCTCCAAGGCTAGCGTGTTTCCCGGGGAAACTATGCAGTTTTATGTCAGCACCAGGGAACCTTCTGATTGCAAAATACTTCTTTATCGGCTGGGGTATTACCAGGGGCATGGCGGAAGATACATGGCCTCCGTGGGGCCGTTTTCTTCGGGGCCGCAACCGGTTCCTCCAGTGGGGAAAGAACGCTTGAGGGAATGTTCTTGGAAAGAATCCGCCAAGCTGGAGATCCCTGCCACCTGGACCAGTGGAGTTTACTTGGGAAAGATTGTTTCATCCCAAACAAGATATCAAAGCTATGTTATTTTCTTGGTCAAGGATCGCAGAAAAGCCGATTTCCTTTTCCAGTGCAGCGACAATACCTGGCAAGCGTACAACCAGTGGCCCGACGGCTACTCGCTTTACACCAATGACAGGCCGGACAAAAAACCTTTGGTGTCCGGCGTCAAAGTCAGTTTCGATCGGCCCTACGGGAAATATGTGCAAATCATGGATAATCCCTTGTCCCAGGGATCGGGCGAATTCCTTTTGTGGGAATTTCCGTTAGCCTTTTGGATGGAACAACAGGGTTTTGATGCCACCTATTGTTCCAATGTGGATATTCACACTAGCCCGGAGAATTTAACCCGGGTGAAGGCTTTTCTTTCGGTGGGGCATGATGAATATTGGAGCCTGGAACAATTTAAGCATGTGAAAAACGCGGTTGCTTCCGGCTTGAATGCCGTCTTTTTGTCAGGCAATACCTGCTGTTTCGTGACACCTTTTTCTCCCGCGACAGGCGGAGCGGCCAACCGAATCCTCACTCGGGCCGGGCGCTATGGCGGGGTGCGCCCCAAGGAAGAAAGGCTCATGGCCGACTTGCATTTGGATGGCCCCAACGAGTCGACCCTGATCGGCGCGCAAACGGTTTCTCCCTTTAATGGCTCGGGCGATTGGATAGTTACCAAGGCCAGCCATTGGCTATTTGAAGGAACGGGAATGAAAAACGGAGACCGCATTCCTGGTCTTGTAGGGTGGGAGTTTCATGGTGAACCAGCGGCAATTCCGGGTTTGGAGATTGTCGCGGAGGGGCCAACCTGGACGGCATCCGAGGCCCCCTCGCATTACACGGCCACGATTTACCCTGGACCCAAGGGGAATTGGGTTTTTAATGCTTCAACCATCTTTTGGGCTCAGGGATTGTCGCAACCTCCCGGCCATATGCCGCCCATTTCCCACCATGGCAGGCCGCATGGGCCGGATGCCAGGGTCCAAAAGATCACTGCCAACCTGTTCCAGAAAATTCTCAAAAGCGGCTGAAGCAGGTTGCAACCTGTTCAGTTTCTCCCGAAGATAATTGCCACAGAATCCGTAATCCCCTTTCCGAGGAAACCACCATGGGAATCAACGCGCCATTAAACAGGAAACTTCGAATGGGTCTTGTAGGAGGCGGGCAAGGCGCCTTCATAGGAAAAGTGCATAGTATCGCTGGAATATTGGATAACCGAGCCGCTTTGACTGCGGGGGCGCTTTCCTCCAACCCTGTTCGCGCCAAGGAGTCCGCGCCGGATTACGATATTCCCACTGAACGGGCTTATGGCTCCCACAAGGAAATGATAACCATCGAGTTGGCGCTCCCTGCTGAAAAACGGATTGATTTTGTTTCCATCGCCACTCCCAACCATACCCACTTTGAAATTGCTCGGGATTTCGCTCAGGCGGGATTCAATGTCATCTGCGATAAACCGATGACCTTTAACCTGGAGCAGGCGGAAGAGTTGGTTCGCGTGGTGGAAAAATCAAAGGTGGTTTTCGCCTTGACTCACAATTACACCGGCTACCCTCTGGTAAGAAAAGCACGGGAGATGATTGCCGCTGGTGAACTGGGAGAAATCAACGCCATCCGCACCTTTTACATTCAAGGCTGGCTTAGAACCCGGTTGGAAGATTCCGGGCAGAAACAGGCTGGTTGGCGGACCGACCCGACCAAATCCGGGGCGGCCGGTTGCTTTGGCGACATCGCTACCCATGCCTACAATCTGGCACGCTATATCACTGGGTTGATTCCCTCGCAGATTTCCTGCCATTTGAAATCCTTTGAAGCGGGTCGGGCTTTGGACGATTATGGCACCGCGGTCATTCGTTTTGAAAATGGGGCTTTGGGAACCGTCACCGCTTCGCAAATTTCCCATGGCAGGGAAAATGACATTTGGATTGAGGTTGATGGCACCAAGGCTTCCCTGGAATGGCATCAGGAGGAACCGAACAAAATGTGGGTAAAAACGAATGGGGAAGCGCACCGCCTGTTCACGCGTGACCCCAACGCCGGGTTTATGGGAAGTGCCGGGAAAGGCGCCTGCCGGATTCCCAGCGGCCACCCGGAAGGCTTCTTGGAAGCCTTTGCCAATGTTTACACGGCGAGTTACGAGGACATTATCCGAAGGCAAATAGGGCAAGAATATGGCGGAAAAAACACGGTTTACCCCAATGTTTACGATGGAGTGGACGGCATGAACTTCATCACCCGCTGCGTCTCAAGTTCGCATGAAAACGGGGCCTGGGTGAAATTGCAACACCCTTTTTGCCGGAAATAGGAGTGTTGCCAAAGGGCGCTTCGCATTCTGGCAATATAAAGTTAGGTGGAAGGCGGAATTGAAATTGGCCTTTTTCTGCAATATGATTGCATTGCCTGATTTGGCGGGCGGTATTGGGCATTTCCCCTTAAACCCCAGCCCGGGTTAGGTCTTTAAATAGTTGGGAGGTTGCTCGTGCAAATCAAGATTGCCACGCGGCATGGACATCTCGCAGAGGAAACGCAAAATAAGATCAGAGAGAAAGCGGAAAAACTCCTTCATTACTTTGAACGAATCACCATGATTGAAATCACGGTCGATTTGCAAAAGGAAATCAAGGTGGTGGAATTGCTTGTTAACACGGAACATAAACATGATTTTGTCGGGAAAGAGGAGCATGCGGATTTGTTTTCCGCTTTGGATATTGCCTTGGCCAAGTTGGAAGGCCAAATCCGCAAATATAAGGAAAAAATCCAAAACCACCGTCGCACCCCCCCCATGGGTGACCTGCCACCCGAGTAAAACGCAATCCGTTCCTTTCGAAAGTGCTGGTGAAGCGGAATGAGGATGTCCGATTTTATATTTCGGGAAGCGATTATCCCCGAATTGAAGTCCAAGGATAAGGAAGGGGTAGTCCGGGAGTTGGTCGAAAGTCTTTCCCGGGCCGGCTGCTTCAAAGAATCAGAAACCGAAGATATTATCCGTGCGGTTCTTAAAAGAGAATTGCTGGGTTCGACCGGCATTTGGCCAGGCATTGCCATTCCCCATTCCAAGCATCCCGGGGTGGGCAAATTGGTTGGCACCATGGGGATTTCCTCCAAGGGTGTGGATTTTGGCAGCCGCGACGGAACTCCCGCTTTTGTTTTTATTTTGATTATTTCCCCTGTGGATCAACCGGTGGTTCACTTGCGAGCGCTGGAAGCCGTTTCTCGGGTATTAAAAGAGCCGGCCTATGTGCAAAACTTAAAAAGCGCGGGCACAGGACCTGCCTTATTTGAACTTTTGGGCAAGGGGTAATGAGTTTTTTCTTCGGGAATGGCTGTTATTTAGTGGAGAAGGCATAGGGGGATTTCTGGTGGCGACTGAAGGCGGCAATACTTTGCAAAGAGTGGTTTCGATTGTGAACCCAAATGGTTTTCACATGAGGCCAAAATCTGCCTTTACGGAGGCCGCGGCCAAGTACGACGCCGAGGTGAGGGTGATTTGGAATGGGGCAGCTTATAATGGCAAAAGCATCATGGAATTGATGTTGGTTGCCGCCCCGGAAGGCAGCGAGATCATTATCGAAGCCCAAGGGCCGGATGCCCAGGATGCGATTAATCACCTGGAGAAAATCCTTCAGCAAGTGGAAGCTGCCTGAAGATTGTCATTCAACCGCAAGCAAATGGGAATCATTTTTCCTGATGGAAACTTTTCAAGGAATTGCTGTTTATCCCGGTGTGGTGATTGGTTCGGCCTTGGTCTATGACACCGAAGGTTACCTGATCCCCAAAAAAAAGGTAGAGGTTTCCCGGTTGGAGGAGGAAGTGGGCCGTCTGAAAACGGCTTTGCGCGAGGCTTCTGCCGAGGCCAGAAAAAACCAGGAAATCATCAATGCCAAAATCGGATCGCAGTATGGCGCCATCTTGGGTGCTCATGCTCAAATGATTGAGGACCCGGTCCTCTTTTCGGAAATCAAGGGGTTTGTCGAGAAAAACCGTTGCACACCCGAGTTTGCTGTCTGCCAGATTTTGCGAAAACTAATCCAGGAATTGAAAGCGATTGCCGATAGCCACATGGCTTCCCGGGCACTGGATCTAAAGGACATTGAAAAACAAATCTTGTCCAAATTGGTAGGGTTGCGCAAACAGGAACTTTCGAGCCTTTCCGAACCAGTTATCATTCTCGCCCACGATTTGTCTCCCAGCGAGACGGCGAATTTGAATCCACGAATGGTTCAGGCCTTCGCCACGGAAGTGGGCGGCCGGACCAGCCATACATCCATCCTGGCTGGCGCCTTGGAAATTCCGGCCCTGGTTGGGCTAGGAAAATTCATCGACAAGGTTGCCGATGGCGACATGTTGATCGTCGATGGAAATGCCGGCCTGCTGATTGTCAACCCGGACCAGGATACTTTGGCCCGGTACCGCGGATATGAAACGCGAAACCGTTCTTTGGAAATTTCCCTGGAGGCTTTGAAGGAACTTCCGGCAGTTACGCTCGATGGCCATTCCATTGCTCTTTTGGGAAACATTGAATTTCCCCACGAGTCGGGTCATTGCCTGGATAAAGGAGCGGATGGAATTGGCCTCTACCGCACCGAGTTTCTTTTCATTGGCAAGGAGCAAATTCCCTCAGAAGAAGAGCAGTTCCAAGCCTACCGTGAAGTGGTTGAGGCGGTGGGTTCCAACCGGCCGGTAGTGATTCGGACCTTGGACCTGGGTGGAGATAAATTTGGGCCCTACGCCTTGACGCACAATCCCGAAAAAAATCCCTTCCTTGGTGTGCGTAGCATCCGGTTGTGTTTGCGGAATATTGAACTGTTTAAGACGCAAATGCGCGCCATTCTACGGGCGAGTGTTTACGGGGATGTGCGCATCCTTTTTCCGATGATTTCCACCATATTGGAATTGCGCCAGGCCAAAATGGTTTTGGCGGAAGTTAAAGAGGATTTGCACGATGAGGGACTGGCTTTCCGTGGGGATATTCCCGTGGGAACCATGATCGAGGTGCCTTCGGCGGCCCTGCTTGCGGAGATTTTGGCCAAAGAGGTTTCTTTCTTTTCCATTGGCACAAACGACCTTGTCCAGTACACTTTAGCTGCGGATAGGTCAAACGAGGATGTAGCCTCGTTGTACAACCCTGGGGATCCCGCAGTGTTGCGGTTGATCGACATGATTGTAAAGGCCGCGGGGCCTGCTCAGGTAGCCGTGAATGTTTGCGGGGAAATGAGCGGAGACCCCATTTACACGATTTTGCTTCTTGGTTTGGGAGTGAATACCCTCAGCTTGTCGCCACATGCAATCCCCGAGATCAAACGAGTCGTCCGGGGAATATCCATGGAAGAGGCGAGGCGAGTTGCGCAAGAGGCCATGCGCCAGCAGTCGGCGCGTGATGTGAACAATTATTTGCGGGAGCAGACCCGGAAGGTTTTACCGGACCCCGACGGATTGGCTTTTTGAATAAGCCTGATGGAATAACGCGAGAGGAACGCTGTTGCCAATTTGATTCAAAAATCTAGTGCACACCAGGGCAACTGGCGTTTCTTTTCGAGTTATTTTGGGGATGGTATTCCGGAAATTGGGCTGAAGAAGCCCCTGCGACCCGCTTTACGCGGAACGCTTTCATGAATTCTCAAGTAGGGGTTTTACCCCGGACCAGAGCGGAACCCAGGATTATATTTAAAGTTCGGGTTCGCTTCCATAAAACCGCTGCACTGCGGTTTATTGGCCACCAAGACCTTGTTCGCCTTTTTGAACGCGCCTGCCGCAGGTCCCAAATCCCTGTGGCCAGCACCTTGGGTTTTCACCCAAAACTCCGTCTGGTATTTGCCCTTTCCCTGCCCTTGGGGGTCGTGGGCCGAAATGAAATTGTTGAGATCGATTTAACCAGTCCCCCAGACTGCCTTACCCTTCACAAACAACTCCAGGAACAAATTGGTCCAGGGATGGACATCCTTTCGGTCGAGCCCTCGCCCGGAAAGCACGCTCCCAAAGTTATTTCCTTGTTTTACAAGTTCCCTTTTTCGAGGGAACTCCTTGCTCTTATTGCCCTGAGGGTTGAAGCCATCCAGTCAACCCCGCATTCCCCATGCCCTGTATTTCGGGAAGGTAAAAAGTATTGGGATATCCGCCCCTTCATCCGGTTTTTGCAAATCGATGAGGGAGCTCTCGTCGCCGGGTTGTGGTTCACCCCTGAGGGTACCGCGAAACCCATGGAAATTTTTTCACTATTGGGCCTTGAAGGTCCCCTGCCTCCGGAAACCGTTATTGAACGCCTCGGTTTGGAACTGGAGGAGGAACACAATTCTTTGAAAGGAATGGTTTTGGAATGAAGAAAGTAATGTTGATTAATGTGCTTCAACCCGAGGAATGTCGCATTGCGATCCTCGAAAATGGAGTTCTGGAAGAACTTTATGTGGAGCGCACGAGTCACGAAAGTTATGTCGGCAACATTTATAAGGGTAAAATTGTCAACATTGAGCCGAGTATCCAGGCAGCTTTTGTCGATTTTGGTGTTGGCCGAAACGGCTTTCTCCATGTCTCTGATGTGGAACCTTCCTATTACAAGCACCTGGAATACGGCCGCGACGAGGGAGATTCTGGCCGGGGAAGGCGGAACAGTGGTGACGAGGGAGATTCTGGCCGGGGAAGGCGGAGCAGTGGCGGTGGGGGAAGTGGTGGTGGCAGTGGCGGTGGAAGAGACCGAGGCCGCCCTCGCCAGGAACACGAAGCCCAGCCGATGGTTCAAAGGGAGCAAAACCTACCGCCTGAACCATTTGTCCAAGAGGAAATAATTGAGAAGATTACAGCTCTCGATATGCCTGTTGATTTGGGTTTTGGCGCCAATTTAGACTTTGATGAACCAAACCAGGGCAACCTCAGGCCGGGGGAAGATCGCGAGAATCCGCCATCCATGCCCTCTGCACCCAGGATCACTGGCGAAGGGGAGGATGATTTCGAGCCTTCCTCGCCAGCGCCGTTTGCGGATGAGGATCTGGTTTTTTCCAAGCCTTTTCCGTCAGGGTCGGCCCCGGTGGAAAGCACCCCCCAAGAGGATCGGGGTGGTCGGGAAGTATTTGCTCAATCGGAGGAAAATCCTCCTCAGTTTGACGATGCGGTCCAACCCATTTCTAGTCCGGAAGGTTCGCCACCCGCTTCGCAGGAAGGCCCCGGGCGGGGCAATCAAGAAGGTCGGGAACCGGGGCGGCGGCATGAAGAACGAAGTCGCGGCGGAGACCGGGACCGTGGCCGCGATGGCGGCCGCGACCGTGGGCGAGATCGTGGGCGCGATGGTGACCGGGATGGTGGGCGAGACCGTGGCCGCGATGGTGGTCGAAGGCAAGGCCCCCGCGAAGGATCTCGTGATCAAGGTCGATCTGGTGCCTGGGGGATGTCCAATGGCCGTATCGGCCGTCCAAAGCCACTCATTCAAAATGTTTTCCGCAAAGGCCAGGAAGTCCTGGTGCAAGTAATCAAGGAAGGGATTGGCACCAAGGGGCCAACCCTGAGCACCTATATCAGCATTCCGGGCCGATACCTGGTGTTGATGCCTGGATTGAATCGCGTTGGGGTATCCAGGAAAATCACCGATGAAGATCAAAGGCGCCGTTTGCGCGATATTTTTGTCGACCTCAAGCCCCCCAAGGGCATTGGCTTTATCATTCGCACTGCGGGAATTGATCGGAATAAGCGTGAACTACAGCGAGATTTGGCTTACCTGTGCCGACTGTGGCAAGTGGTTGCCAAGCGTATTATGAGCGTCAAGGGACCGGCGGAGATTTACCAGGAAAGCGACATGATTACCCGGACCATCCGGGACACTTTCACAAGCGACATCAACGAAATTGTCGTGGATGAAAGTAGATCATACGAACAGGCGCGGGAATTTCTCCAGTTTGTCATGCCGCGTTACGCGGACCGGATCAAATTCCATGAAGGCACCATGCCACTTTTCCACCAATACCGGTTGGAAGAGGAAATTGCCAAGATTCACATGAAAAAGATCCCGCTACCCATGGGGGGATCGATTGTGATTGAACAAACCGAAGCGCTGGTGGCCATCGATGTCAACAGTGGCAATTTCCGGGGTGAAAATAATGCCGAGGACACTGCCTTCAAGATGAACCTTCAGGCGGCCAGGGAAATTGCCCGCCAACTCCGCTTGCGCGACCTTGGCGGGGTCATTGTCAACGATTTCATTGATATGCGGGAAGATAAACATCGCCGCGCAGTGGAAAAAGCCATGCGTGACGCGGTCGCCAGGGATAGGGCCCGCACCAAAATCCTGCGGATTTCCGCTTTTGGCATTATCGAAATGACCCGGCAGAGAATCCGCCCTTCTCTCAAGCGCAGCGTCTTTCACGATTGCCCCTATTGCAAGGGCATGGCTCAGGTGAAAACTCCGGAAAGCATGGTCATCGAAGCAATGCGATTAATGCAAGTGGCGGCATTCCGCGAGGGAATTGCGCAAGTTGATGTGCGGGTAGCTAACGAAACGGCGGACCATCTGCTCAACAAGAAAAAAGGCGACCTGTGGAAATTGGAAGAGGGGAGCGGCGTGACCATCGTGGTTCGCGGCGAGGCCGGGGTTCCGCCCGAATTATTGGAAGTGGTGGGTCGGGATAAATCCGGCGCTGAAGCCTTTGTTTTCCCGGTGCAAGAGCCTTCCCGAAAAAGCGATTTCCAAAGAAAAGGTCGCTGGTCAGGCAGGTAAACAGATTGGGCTGAATGTTCAAATGGGGCAAAATTCCCTTTCTGGGTTTTTTGCCCCGTTTTATTTCCTTTGCACTTGTCAAACTCTAACAGGCAGGCTATTCACCTCCCCCGCTCCAGGGTTAATTCGCCGCGGTTCCGCTGCGGCTGCGGCTGGGGTTGGGTTGGAGGATTCAAGTGTCGTCGTTTTCCAAAATGCTGAGACTGGCATTTTGCTTCCTGGCCACGGCGGGCGGCATAAAATCCGGTTCGGCCCTGGCCTTCCAGACCCCCAAGATCAATGCCCCTCCCAATTCTGAAGTGGTTTCCTTCCAAAGGACTATTCCGGGCGATTCTAAGCCCTTGCGCGTGGATGCCGACCAGATTGCCACCTGGTCAGACGGGCAGAACTATTTTCTTAGCTTAAACGGGAAAGTATTGATTGAGCAAAGCGTGTTGCAAGTGCGGGCGGATCGGGCCATTTTGTGCGCGGACTTGGCCGGGTACAGGGCTACAGGGATTTGGAATGTCAAAATTTATGGCGAGGGCAATTGCAAAGCCGACAGCAGTTCCGAAATTCAAATGGGCAAAAAGGCCTTTGGCGAAGTCGCCACCCGGGGTGAATTTCGTTTCAACGCGGTAAAAAGCAAAGTTGAGCAGCGGGACGATTCCAAAAGCACTTTGTTCCTCGGGTATGTGGAAGCCAGAAATAAAAGCATCAAGCTTCAGGAAAAGCCTGAAGAGAAGGTTGAGAGCAAAGTAAAAAGTCCGGCGATTCAAAAAACCGGGTATCAGCCCCCTCCTGTTCCACCGGGGGAAGGGCTAACGCCGGGAAACAATGGACCAGTCCCTCCAGGGCCTCCCGCCAGCGCCATTCCAGCCCAGAATTTGCCCGGCTCAAACGCATTGCCGCCCGCCCCTTCTGCCGGGCCGCCGGTTGCCATTCCTCAACCTTTGCAAAACCTCCAACCGGGTGCGAACCCGGTTTTCCCTGCTCCAGGGGGATTTGGACAGGAATCCAACCCGCGACAGTATAGCGTTTCTCCTCGCGGAGCATCGGGATTCAATATTCGCATGGAACCCCTGGGGAACGGCGAGCAAGTTATTTTGGTAACGGGTGGAGTGATTTTGAATGTCAAGGATGTACAGGGCATTGGCTTGTTGGATATTGAGGCGGACAGGTTGGTGATTTGGACCAAGGGAAATAACCCTGGGGAAATACTTGGTAATTTGCAAAAGCAAAGCACACAAACCGGCAAGGATTTGGAGTTTTATCTCTCGGGCCATGTGGAAATCCGCCAGCAAGACCCTGCCCGGCCCAAGACCCAAGGGAAAACTCCCGGCGATTCCCGGATTCTTCGCTCCGACGAGGTTTATTATGACCTCGGCCGAAACACCGCAATTGCCATGAATGCTGAGCTGGAATTTTACCAGCCGAAACTCCCAGACCCGATTTTTGTCCGCGCCAAGGAAATCCAGCAACTCGCGGCCAATCAGTACAAAGTTGTGGAAGCCGATATATTCTCCAGCAAACTTCCCTCCGATCCTGGTTTGAAAGTTTATGTCGCGGAAGCTTTGATCGAAGAACGAACTGTTCCCAAGTTTTCCCTTTTTGGGAAAAGATTTGCCGACCGCGCTTCCGGGCAGGAACTGGATCAGAAAGAGACCTATGTTCGCGGCCGAAACATGTTCATTGAAATCGAGGATATCCCCATATTTTACCTGCCCTACCTGCAGGGCGATGCCCGGGATCCTCTCGGCCCCATTGAAGGGATGAACCTGGGGTTCAGTAACATTTTTGGCGGCCAGTTTGGCCTTAGCCTGAACACTTACGACTTGCTCGGTATTCAGCCTTTTGAAAACACCCGCTGGCGGTTTAATGTCGATTATATGACCAAGCGAGGCCCGGGCCTGGGGACCGATTTCGATTACATGGCGCCAGACTTTTTTGGCATCCCGGGAAGGGTGGATGGCCTGGTTAAGGCTTATGGTATTCGCGACATTGGGCCCGATATCCTGGGCGGCAATCGCCAGGAAGGGGAACCGCATCCCTTGTACCGCGGCCGCGTCTTATGGCGGCAAGGGATTTCCAACATGCCGTACGGCCTCACTTTCTTGGGCCAGGGGAACGGCCTTTCCGATCGCAACTTCCTGGAACAATTCTTCAAACCGGAATTTGATAATGACATCAACCCGACCACCTTCGTTTACCTGAGGCAAACCCAAGAAAACATGGGCTGGTATATCCTGGGAGAACCAAGGGTAAGGCAATTCATTAATGAAGCGGAATGGCTGCCTCGGGTGGAGGGTTTTATTTATGGGCAACCTTTATTTGACCTGTTCACCTTGAATGCCTGGGGCGGCGCCGGATATGGCCGGTTGGAACTGACTGACGATGGCACGCCCATGGTCAGCCCCACCGATGTCAATGACAGCACCGGCCGTTTTAATATCAGCAAGGAAATCAGCGCGCCTTTCAGCCTGGGCGCCCTCCGCTTCGACCCCTATGGAAAATTCGACTTGGCCTATTACACATCTGATATCAGTGATCAAGGTTTGGGGCGGGCCTGGGGTGGCGGCGGGTTAAGGGCCAGTTTGCCCTTCACCGGTTTATTCCCCGAGCTCAAGTCCGACCTGTTTAACCTCAATGGCATCAACCACAAAGTGATACTAGGTGCGAATTACTCGTACACCGCCTCTTCCACGAGTTACACCAACTTTCCTCAACTTGACCGTTTGAATGACGATGCTTCCGATCAGGCCTTGCGCGACATCCGCAACCAGACCAACCCGAATATCTATCCGAACCAGGCCAACGGGCAGTTTCTCATGACCTCGCCCTTGTTTGACCCCCAGGTCTACGCCATCCGCAGGGCCATTGATACTCGCATCGACACTTTGGAAGAACTCAATGTCTTACAGTTGGACCTTCGCCAACGGTGGCAGACGAAACGAGGATTTCCGGGCAATCAGCACATTGTCGATTGGATGACCTTGGATTTGTCCGGGTCGGTCTTCCCGCAAATGGACCGGGATAACTTTGGCAACCTGCTGGCGTTCCTGCAGTACGATTATGTCTGGAATGTCGGCGACCGCACCGCATTGACAAGCACTGGTTGGGTTGACCCCATTGAAAATGGCGCTCGTGTGTTTACCTTTGGTTCTTATGTGAACCGCCCGGACCGTACCAACTTTTACTTGGGCTACCGGCAGATCGATCCGGTGGATAGCAAGGCTTTGACAGCCGCAGTCACTTATATCTTCAGCCCCAAGTATGCCTTTACCGGCAGCACCTCTTATGATTTTGGGTCCAATGAAAGTTTGAGCAATTCCCTGGTGTTGACGCGTGTTGGTTCCGATCTGCAAGTCAGCTTGGGCCTGAGTTACAATGCCATGCAGGATAATTTCGGCTTCACCTTTGAAATTCTGCCTACCTTGGTCTCTTCCAGCGCTCGTTTCCTTGGGCCAATGAGCGGATTTGCCAATGGGGGAATCTTGGCCAGATAGGCCGACGCTGCCTGAGCAACTCCGAATGAAATTGGGATTATTCATGATGGACAAGACCCCGCCGCAGCCAAGAACAAAAAGGCCTTGGCGGGAAAAATTCCGTTGTGCTTTCCGCGGAATCAAGTTGGGAATCCGCGGGCAATCAAGCTTTTCCGCTCACTTCTTCGTCTCGGCCCTGGTCCTTGCCAGTGCTTTGGTAATGCGTTGCGAAATTCTGGAATGGGCCGTATTACTTGGGTGCATTGGCGCGGTATTAACGGTAGAATTGCTCAATAGTTGCGTGGAAAAAATCTACGCGCGCCTTCCCGAGGAGATCCGGCAAGGGGATTTTCAGGTTTTGGATATTGCCGCCGGCGCTGTTCTTCTTGCCAGTATTTTCGCGGGGATAATCGGCGCCGTTATTTTTCTCCCAAAGGCCATTGCTCTGTTTGCCCGCTAAGGGACCAATTCATGTTTGACAAGCAAGTGGAAAAAGCTTTTGCCTGGCTGGATGAAAACCTTTCTGGCATGGTTGCGGATTTAAAATCCCTGGTTAGCATTCCCAGCATTAGCACGGATGGCGAACACCCGCGGGAACTTGAAACTTGCGCCGAGGCGGTTTGCGGCCTGATGAAAAAGGCCGGCTTAAATAACATTCAAATCATTCGCACCGGGGATTCCAATCCTTTTGCTTACGGGGAATGGCTGGGCGCCCCAGGGCAGCCCACCTTGTTCCTTTATTCCCATCATGATGTGCAACCGGTGAATTTCGCCTCGCATTGGTTAAGCCCGCCTTGGGAGCTAACCTCCCGGGAAGGCAGGCTTTTCGGCCGGGGTTCGGCCGACGATAAAGGCGCCATCATTGCCCAACTGGGGGCTATTGCCGCCTGGACGAAAACTTACGGATCCCTTCCCGTGAATGTCAAAGTTCTGGTGGAGGGGGAGGAGGAAGTGGGATCGAAAAACCTGATGCAGTTTTTCCAGGAGAACCGGGAAAGAATTCAAGCCGATACCATTGTGGTTTGCGACACCGAAAACATTCGTGTTGGCACCCCGTCAATCACCTACTCCCTCAGGGGAATTGTCACCTTGCAAGTGGAAGCGCGCTCGGCCAAGATCCCGGTGCATAGTGGCATGGCGGGCGGGGCGGTTGCCGATTCCGCTTTGGCTTTATGTCAAGTGCTTTCTCGGTTGTTTTGGGGCCGAGGTCCTTTGCCTATACCGGGCTACTACGACTCCGTCAGGCCGCTGACACCGGCTGAGAAAAAAACGATTGGCGAAATGCCCGATGAATCCGCGGGACTGAAAAACACTTTAGGAATCCCAGCGGGCGTGGATTGGGTGACGGAAAAAGGCTGTTCCATTTTGGAGCAAACCTGGCGAAAACCCGCGGTCACTGTCATCGCCATGGAAGCCAGTTCTATCAAAGGAGCATCGAACCAGGTGTTGCCTTCGGCAACGGCGCTCGTCAGTTGCAGAATCGTTCCTGATCAAGATCCCAAACAGGTGTTCAAGCAATTGAACGACTTCCTTTCCAGTAATCCCCCATGGGGGATTGAAATTGATGTCAAACCTCATGGCAATTTTGTCGATTGGTGGATTACCGACCCGCGGGGGCCTGCATTTGAAGCCGCCATGAGAGCACTGAGTAAAGGCTTTGGCACCAACCCGGTCTCCATTGGTTGTGGCGGCACGATTGGATTTGTTCGGCCCTTGGTGGAATTGCTCGGCGGCGCCCCGGCGCTTTTGCTCGGCATCGAAGACCCCGACAGCAATGCTCATGCGCCCAATGAAAGCCTACACCAGGGCGATTGGCTGAAATTGATGAAATCACTAGCTTGCTTGTTTGCCGAAACCGCCAAGGGGAAGTCTAATTAGGTCAGCGGGGATTTGGGCATGGGTGGATTTTGATTGTAATCCCTCATGACCTTTTCCACCACCCAGTCGGGCAACCACGAAATCAAACGCATCAAAAGAGAAGTCTGCCAGGGAAACCTCAAGACTTTCACATTCCTCTGGATGCCTTTCAGAATGCGGCGAGCCGCCTCGTCCGCTTCCATAACCCAAGGCATTTTAAAATCATTTACCGCCGTCATGGGAGTTTTAACAAACCCAGGGCAAATCGTGTTCACCTTGATGTTTTTTGGCCTTAGTTGAATGCGCAATCCTTCCATGAAAGTATTTAAGCCTGATTTGGATGCGGTGTAACCCGATTCACCCGGCAGCCCCTTGAAACCTGCCAGGCTGGAAACCGCGGCGATTTGACCGTGCCCCTGATTTACCATCGCTGGTAAAACTGCTTCTATGCTGTAAATAACGCCCAGCAAATTCACGCGAATCATCGCTTCTTGGTCCGCAACATTAAAGGGGTCGATTAGGGTCGGGGCGCCCAGGCCGGCATTGGCAATCAGCAAATCGATCCCGCCTAGTTCCTCCATCAAGGATTTCATGGAGGCCAGGGCATTTTCCCGGTCCTTGACATCGCCCCTGGCCCAATAGGCAGTTCCCCCCTCGGCCCGGATTTCTAGGGCCAGGGTTTCCAACAGTTGAGAATTCCTGGCTAAAAGGCCTACTTGGAATCCTTCCCTGGCCATCAAAACGGCCAGAGCCCGCCCAATTCCCGTCGAGGCTCCCGTGATAATTGCTTTCTTCCCGACTTTTCCACTCATCGTTTTTGATTCCAGCGGGATTTGCCAATACCACGGGCCAAATTAGCCGATTCCGTGTCATAATAGAACGGGTTTGTGTTTCCAACAATGGCGGTGAACCTGTAATGATCAGGAAACTTTTTACGGTTGCGGGAACTTTGTGCCTGCTTGCGGGTTTTTCCGCCTTGGGCTTCACCTTCCAGGAACAACCAAAGGTGAATCTTCGCGCCAATTTCCGAATTCAGGTCTTCGGGGTAGAGCGGCTCAAGCAAGTCAACGAAATGTTGATTTTTCTCAAGAATGCCGGTTTTACTCCCGCTTCAAGCGAAGTCTTTGATGAGTTGCAAGACGAAAAAATTGCCTTCTTGGATGGGACCATTTCCAAAGGAAAAGAACCCGGTTGTTTAAACCCCAGGTGGATTCATTCGGTCATCTCCTGGCCCGAGGGAATTGAACCACCTTTCAAGGAAGAAAAACAGGTCCGGTTGGAGTTGGTTTTTCCGCAACCTTTTCCCATTTCCAAACAGAGAGAATTTTACCAGTTAATGCAACTTGAAATGAAAGCCAACGGGTTTCAGGATGGCCTTGGCTATTCCCACCAGGGGTTTTCCAGACTAACCGGAAACCTTCCGGGTATTAGCTTGAATTTGATCGACAATCAAAGCGTCCCGCGCGCTTTGGGATCTTTGCCAGGTGGCCGCAAAGAATTGGGGAGAGTCCTGCGAGTTCTGGGTGAGGACTTCATGGTGAAACCACGCCCGATGCCGTTGGTCGCCATGGAAGAGCTGGCGAAGTTCCCTCCTACATCTCGGGAGTGGCTAGGGAAAAACGGCGAAGGAAATAACCAGGTCTTATGGAATTTGGTTTTGAATCCTCATCCGCCTTCCGAGCAAGTGGTTGATCAATTCAAGGATGCGATTCCTGGAGTGGAGTTGGAGGGGCATTCAGGCGCCCTATTGCAAATTCGTTCCAATGCCCAGGGCATTCAAACCCTGGCCAGACATCCAGCCGTGCTTTTCGTTTCTCAAGCGGAAAATCCCCCTCCTTCAAAGACTCAATTTTTGCCCGGGGATTTCCAACCTTTATTTACACCAGGATCCACCGATT
This sequence comes from Gemmataceae bacterium, assembly GCA_009692005.1. Classification (GTDB taxonomy): domain Bacteria; phylum Planctomycetota; class Planctomycetia; order Gemmatales; family Gemmataceae; genus SHZZ01. The sequence continues at coordinate 21,168 of SHZZ01000002.1, forward strand.
TATCATTCAAGTTTAATTTTTTGCAAGGGGTTGCCCCAATTGCAGTGCTGGGCGCTGATTTCACTGGGTGGAAAACTGCCCTGCCCAAGGACAAATACCCCGTTCGTTTTGTTGATTACCTTCAACCCCGGTCCAAGGATTTCTTGGGAACCCCTTTTGATGAAACTAGCGCAAATCCGAGCCGGGATTCCCTACTGGCCAAGGGGGTGGCTGATGGCTGCCCTGGAAGGGAAATTATCTTGGTGCGGGTCGAACCAACCGCCAGTTCCATGCTGGATGAAATCGGCGAAATGGCCAGGACAGGAAGGTTCGAATTCCCCAGTTTTATCAGGGGAATGGAAGGTTCCCGCGAGGGGGGGAAAGCCCTGGACCATTCCTACCAGCTTTTGCTCGAGGAAAGAAAAAAGTTATTTGAGGAATTCAGCGATAACGAGGAATCGGAAAAGAGGCGCAAGGATTTTAAAGTCAAGATGGATTCCTGGCAAAAAGATTACCGGCAGTTGCATGAGAAAATCCAACGGATGTTGCAATTTAGGGAAACCCTTCTGGCCCTAAAAAAGGCCAGGACTTTCCTGCTTTGCTTCAATCCTCCTGAGATTCTTCCCCACCGGTTGGATAGCCCGCTGGGGTTGTTTTCTGACATTGCTAATTTCAAAACCACCTTGTGGTTCATTCCGCCAAAACCCGCGTCCAGGCCGGGGTATTGGAAAGGCCCCGTCCTCGATGCCGATTCCAATTCCGTGCTTGAATTCCAACCCGGCGGCGCCCAAACCGCCTGGGAAAATGAAAGGTTGCAAATTGTCCTGCGGGAAGGGGCCAAGAAAGAGTTGGTCCCGGATCAAAAAAGAATACGGGTCCGGTTACGCTGGCGGGAACCCGTAGATTCCCTTGTTTTTGCCGCCAGCGGGGGGAAGGTGACAACACCTCAAGCCAGCTTCAACCTGGTTTTGTTGAAAAAAGGGGACAAACTCCCATTCAGCCGCGACGATGAATTCGCCCCGATTGGGGAAACTGGAACTGTCCCTTTTTGCATTTACCATTCAAAAACCCTGGCGGTGTTCGAGCACTGGCTGGACCTTCAACTCCCCGGGGAAGGGAAGTATTATCTTTCAATTCTGGGGCAGGACAAAGGTGGGGAGTTTCATGGATCCCTTTTACGCCAAAGGCAGACTGAAATTTACCCGGAGGTTTTTCTGGACAATCAGGACTTGGCCCTGCAGGGGCTGGGGTCAAAGTAAATCCAATTTTTTCAGCAGGCAAAATTCTTCCCTGTTATTCCCCAATGAAGCGGGGAGAATAGTATAAGGGAATGTTTGAAAAGGCTTGAATGCCTTAAGGCGATGCCTTGGGACACTGACGGGAAATTATGTGATAGCCATCATCAGCGATATTCATGGAAACCTGGAAGCCCTTCAGGCGGTATTAAAGGATATCGAATCCCAGGGGGTCAAAAACATATTTTGCCTGGGTGATATTGTTGGGTATGGTCCCAATCCTTGTGAATGCCTGGACTTGGTGGAAAAAAACTGTTCCATGACCTTGCTCGGGAATCACGATAATGGGGCCCTGTTTGATCCCGATGGGTTCAACCCGTCCGCGGAAAAAGCTATTTTCTGGACCAGGGCCCAGTTGGAAAAAACCGGCTCTCAGGAAGACCGCGAACGAAGGCACAAATTCCTCTCCACTCGGCCGCGAATGCACCGGCAGGAGGAATTCCTGTTTGTTCATGGTTCCGCGCGCAATCCTCTCAACGAATATGTTTTTCCCGAAGATATTTACAACCAGCGAAAGATGGAAAGGATTTTTGCCGTCGTGGAGCGCTACTGTTTCCAGGGCCATACCCATGTTCCTGGGGTTTTTGTCCAGCAGGAAGGGAGTGATTTTTACAATTTCGCCGCCCCGGATGAGCTGAATTTCTCCTACGAATTGGACCAGAAAAAAACCCTGTGCAATGTGGGGAGTGTAGGGCAGCCTCGAGACGGGAATTGGCGGTCCTGTTATATCATTCTGAAGGGTTCAACCATAAAATACCGCCGGGTAGAGTATGAAATTGATGCCACAGTCCATAAAATATACGGTGTCCCGGACTTGGAGAACTTCCTGGGCGACCGATTGCGGGAAGGGCGTTAAAAAGCTCCCGCTACTTTGTGAAATGATGGGTGAAATAATACTGGCTCATGAAAAGTAACAAGAACTTTTTGCTTTTTTTTACGGCATCTTTCATTTTGTTTGCGGCCTGGATGGAAATCAAACGAGCCTTGTGGCCCCCGCCTGCCCCAAAAAAAAACCTTGTCGAAGCCGTAGAGAAAAAAATTGATGATGGCCCCCTGAAGGGCAAGGCCATGGATGCGCCCACACTCCCTAATCTACCGGCCAACCAGGCCCTTTTGTCCATGGGAAGCAAGGATGCCAGTTCCCCATACCACTTGGGAGTGGAGGTCGATCCGGTTGGCGCTTGCATTCGCCAGGTCTACTTGAACAAGTTTCAGCAATCCAACCGCCTGGGTTTGCCGATTTGGGCTGACCCCGCAAAAAAAACTCCCCAGCCATTGAACCTCATGCCCCTGGAACGGCGTTGGTCTGCCGGCGCCAATTTCCTGTTCCTGTTTGACCCCAAGGACCATCTTTCCTCCCAACCTGCCGATACCTTGGGGAATGCCTCGTGGAAAGTGGTGGAAGGCCCGGTGGAGCTGAAAACCCCCCATGGGAAAAATGTGCAGAGGATTTCCTTTCAAACCAAAGCCGGCAATGTCCTGGTCACAAAAACCTTTACGCTTGCGCCGAATGAATATCACCTTGGATTGGAATTGAGTTTTCTTAACGAAGGTTCGGAAACTTTGCCTTCCTTCCGCTACCAATTAACCGCCGGGCGAGACCTGCCTATTGAAGGCGATTGGTTTACCAACACTTTTCGCAATGCCTTGATCGCCCAGGTGGATGACAAGCGTAATGTCTACCGGGAATTGCAGGATGCCCGGCAAATGGCGCATTGGCAGGGCGGGTCCGAAGTCCTTGCCAACCAAAGCAACGGCCTTTGGTTTCGGTATGCAGGAATCGCGGTGCAGTACTTTGCCTCCGTGGTTGCCATTGACGATGACCAGATTGATCAGAAATTCATCCAAAGTGTGCGGCCCACTTTGGAGGCGGGATATGCCCGCGGCGTGATTGCCCGCGTGGATACCGAGGCCAAGGCCCTGGTTTTGCGCGGCCCAAATGGCGGTGAAAGCCCCTACTGGTTTGCCTCCAAACAGGAAATGGATGAGGTGCCTTTTCCCCTTGTCCCGGGCAGGCAGGTGGCGGTTTATTACCGGCATGTCCCCTCCTCGGAAAAAACCCCAATTCATGTCGTGGTGGGCGTCAAGCCCGATAACCTTGCCCAGCCATTGTTTGAAAATGATTACACGGTGCGCCTCAATTCGCGCCCAGTTCTCCTTACTGCAGGGAAGACAGTTTCCCACAAGTTCCTTTTGTACAATGGGCCGGTCAAACCGAGTTTGTTGGGCGATTTCTCGGGCAATTCCGCCGTTAATCCCGATACCCTGGAAAAGTATGTTTCCCGCCTTGGCTTGAACACCTTGACTGATTACCAATCCCCCGGGTGGATTGGCTCCTTTTGCAGTTCCATCTTTTGGACCGATCTGGTGATTAAATGCACCAATCTCATGCATTGGGTGCTTTGGAAACTGTATTTGGTCATACCAAATTTCGGTTTGGTGATTATTTTCCTCACGATTCTGGTGCGCGGCATGATGTTTCCTCTGAGCAAGAAACAGGCCGTGATGAGCATCAAGATGCAGGAACTGGCGCCAGAACTTAAAAAAATCCAGGAGAAGTTTCGAGGCGACCGCCAAGGCTTGGGTGTGGCCCAAATGGAGCTTTACCGCAAGCACAATGTCAATCCGCTGGGAACCTGCTGGGTCATCCTAATTCAAATGCCGGTCTTTATGGGCCTCTATTTCGCCTTGCAAGAAAGTATTCACTTCCGGCTGGCAATTTTTTGGCCCTTGTGGATGCCAAACCTTGCCGCCCCCGACATGCTGATCAACTGGGGAGAGTCGATTCCCTTCCTCAGCCGCCCCGAGGATTATGGCGGGTTCCTCTACCTGGGGCCCTATTTCAACATCATGCCCATATGTGCCATCTTTTTAATGGTAGTTCAGCAGAAGATGTTCACGCCCCCTCCAACGGATGAACAGCAGGAAACCCAGCAGAAAATGATGACTTACATGATGATCTTCATGGGCTTCATGTTCTACAAGGTTGCGGCCGGCTTGTGCATCTACTTTATTGCCAGCAGCCTATGGGGTCTGGCGGAAAGAAAATTACTGCCCAAGAAGCACGGCTCCAACCCGGCCTTTGCAGGGGCGGGTGATGTTGCAATAAAGAAGGACCTGGCCTTGCCCATAAAGAATTCTCGCAATGGCAAGAAGGAAGCGACGGGGACCAACCCCGCGGAAAAATCCACCTTGGCAAAGTTGAAAGGGTGGTGGCAAGAAATCCAGCGGAAGGCCGAAAAGAAATAGTTCCCCACGGGGAGTTTGCCATGCGCTACCAAATTGAGGCGCTTGAGGACGACATTGCCGCTCTGGCCACTCCCCCCGGACCCGCCCTGGAAGCTGTGATCCGCGTCACCGGATTGAGCGTATTTCAACACTTGTCAAAAATCATTTCCTTGAATGACCCAAACCCCTTTGAAAAGAAAAAGGGTTTCCATTTGGGCAGCTATCAATCGAGCGACGGACTTAGTTTTGCACTAAGGATCTACCATTGGAGGGCGCCTAATTCCTATTCGGGCCAGGATCTAGCGGAAATCCACTTTCCAGCTTCCAGCGTTTTTTCCAACTCGCTTCTGGACTCCCTCGTTCAACAGGGCGTTCGCCTGGCCAGAAGGGGTGAGTTTACTCTGCGCGGATTCCTCAATGGTAAATTGGACATTTCCCAGGTGGATGCCATTCACCAGGTCATTGAGGCCACCGATGCCCATATTCTGGAAAACGCCCTTTCGCGCCTCGCGGGTGGGTTGTTAACCCCTTTGAAAGAATCGCGGGAAGATTTACTCAACCTGCTTGCGGATGTCGAAGCCAATCTCGATTTCGCTCACGAAGACATCTCGTTCATAGCCGAAGAGGACTTGCTTCGCCGGATAACCCATGCATTGGCAAAGGTCACGCTGACAATCAGAAAAATGGAGAACCGCTCCTTGACAGGGCAAAGCCCGAGGGTGGTCCTGGCCGGTCCGCCGAACGCTGGCAAATCCACTTTGTTCAATTCCCTTTTGGGTGCGAAAAGCGCCCTTGTCAGTCCCATTCCTGGTTCCACCAGGGATTTCCTTCAAAGCACTTTGGTTGTGGATGGAATTACCATGGTTCTGGTCGATACTCCAGGGGTGGAATCGGCTAAAGGCGGCTTGGAGAAAACCGCCCAAGAACTGGCTTCAAGGGAATGGGAAATGGCTTCCGTGATTGTTTTTTGCGCGGAGGATAATCACCAGCCCTGGCTAGATAGGTTTAGCAAACGCTTTACTGATAAAGTTTTCTTGCCTGTAGCCACGAAATCCGACTTGTCCCAAGGCCCGCCCCATTGGATTGCAGTCAGTTCCCTGACCCAAGCGGGGTTGGGCAAAGTGCGGGCCGAAATCGTTTCCTTGTTTTACGAAAGTTCGAATTCCCCTCTGGGAGAGGAGTTGGAGAAAACCCAGGGGTCCTGTAAAAAGGCCCTGGAAAACCTGAGGCGGGCTCACCACTTGGCGCTTTTCAACGAACCGATGGAGTTGTTGGCCCTAGAATTGCGCGAAGCCGTTGAGAACCTTGGCATGGTTCTGGGCCATGTTTTTACTGACGATTTGCTTGACCGCATGTTTAGCAGGTTTTGTGTTGGAAAATAATCTTCCCCCAAGTCTGGCGGAGTCCTCTTTTGGGTTTTTTGAAGTTCGCATATAATTGATTCTTCATGAAGCGTTTTGCTTCCATTTTCCGGGGAGAGAGTATGTCCTATAAGCATCCATTTCAAAGACACAAAACCAGGGAAGTAGCCATTGGCAACCGGGTGGTTGGCGGCACCAACCCCATCCTGGTCCAAAGCATGACCACGCCCGATACGCATTTTGTTGAAGAAGTGGTGAAGCAAATTCACCTGCTCGAGGAGGCCGGGTGTGAGTTGGTCCGCGTGACAGTGCCAAAGGCCGAGGATGCCGGCGCCTTGGGCGAAATCAAAAAACAAATCCATATCCCCCTCATTTGCGACATCCACTTCGATTACCGCATGGCCCTCATGGCCATGGACCACCCGATTGACAAGATCCGAATTAATCCGGGGAATATTGGCGGATTTGATCGCTATCGCCAGGTTTTGCGGAAAGCCAAGTCCAAAGGTTTGCCCATTCGTATTGGTGTGAATGCCGGCAGTTTGGAAAAAGACTTGGTAGAAAAATACGGCTTTCCCTGTCCCCCTGCCATGGTCGAAAGCGCCTTGCGCTATCTGGAAATTGCCGAGGAAGAAGGGCTGCGCGATATTGTAGTTTCGTTGAAGTCAAGTGATGTGCTAACTGCGGTGGAAGCCTACCGCTTGTTTGCTAAACAAGCGGATTATCCCACCCACATTGGCATTACTGAGGCTGGAAAACCTCCTTACGCGGTTACCAAATCCGCCTGTGGACTGGCTCCCTTGCTGCTTGATGGGATCGGCGACACCATCCGCATCAGTTTGCTCGGCGATCCCGTGCCCGAGATCATAGCCGCCTTCGACATTCTTCAAGCCACCCAGCGGCGAGTGAGAAAACCCGAGTTAATTGCCTGTCCGACCTGCGGGCGGCTGGAAATTGACCTGGAAGGAATCATCGCGCAGGTTGAAAAACGGCTGGAAGGGAAGAAAACCCCTGTTAAAATCAGCATCTTGGGCTGCGTGGTAAATGGTCCGGGGGAAGCGCGCGAAGCCGACCTGGGCATTGCCGCTGGCAAAGGCAAAGGAGTGATTTTTCGTCGCGGGGAAATTGTCCGCCATGTCCTGGAAAGCGAAATGGTTGATGCGTTGATGGAAGAAGTCGATCGTTGGGAATTGGAAGAGAAAATGAATGGCACCTTGAAAGAAGAAATAGGGCTTGGAAGCCCTGAGAAAAGGGTTGCCCTTCCATTGGCGCGCGGCTGAAACCTGGGTTGAAAGGCGGAGGCCCGATTGATGGCAATCCATTTTGCCTGCAAGGCCTGTAAGAAAAAGTTCAAGGCAGCGGATAAATTCGCGGGCAAGTCCGTACCCTGTCCGAATTGCAAAGTTCCTGTTGTTATTCCAGGATTGGCGGTTCCTTCCGGAAGTGAGAGAAATGGCTCAACCCCTCGTCTTGTTTTATCGGCCGAGGACATAGCCGCCAAAGCCCTGGCCAATGAAGAACAACCGCAAGCCCCTGCCGGACCCGCCACCATTGAATTCCCCTGCCCTTTTTGCGACGAAAAACAATCGTTTGCACCGGCCATGGGTGGGAAACGCGCCCCCTGCACTTCTTGCCGCAGAATTATCAAGATCCCCCTCCATGAGAACAAAACCGGGCCGGAGTGGAAACAGCAGCAGACAAATAGGCCGGCGGGCGCTGTTTTGCCAAAAGTTCTCCAGTTGGAAGGGGCCTGGGATTCCTCTCTGGAAAGGGTGTCCGAGGAAGCTCTGCTCGAATCCGGTGCCATTGTCGAAGACTACGAGCCACTTACCCTTGGGCAGAAACTCTCTCGTGCGGCCTTCGTTCTGATTTTCCTGGCCCTGGGGGGATTGACAACTTTGTTTTTCCTGTCCAAGCGCGAGCAGGCCTTTGATGATTCCAAGGTTGCTCTCATCGAGGGAAAAATCTCCAAGGATTCTTACAAAGAACTTTCCCCCGCGGGAAAAGCCTTCTTGGCCAGCGACATCTCCAGGTGCAAAGTCCGAAACACTGCCGATCCCTCTGCCGCCAAATCCCGGAGGCTTCTTTTGGGCAGCCTGCAAGGGATGAAAGAAAAGCCGCAAGCCCAGTCGGTTGTGGACCGGGATTTCGCCTATTTGGCGATATGCCATGCCGCTTTGGCGCTTGGCGGGGCGGAACCGCAAGCCCGCGAAGGTGTGCGTTTAAAGTGGGACGATGTCCAAAAGATTCTCCGGCAGGCGGTCGATGAAATATCCCTTTTTGAAATTCGCGTTCTGGCGGTGCGGGATATTTCCCGCGGCTTGGTGCAAGGGGGCCAGTCCGAGCGAGTCTTTTCATTAGTTTCCCAAATCCAATCGGGCTTGCCCGACGGCCGTGATAAAAAAATGGACGAAACCGCGGAACTGTTCGCCATTGCCGGCCTGGAATTGTTCCAGGCCAAACAAGCCGATCAGGCCAAACAAGTGCTGGACACCGTGTTAAGCCGCTATAAAACCGCTCCGGAGAAACTCCCTTCCGTGGCCACGGTTCTGCTGGCCATGGTTCTCGCCAGGGAAAAGGATCTCCCCAAGTTTCAGCCCAAAGCTGGTGATGAAATGGAAAATTTTGTCATGAACCTTTGCGTGTTTTTGCAAGGGGGTAAAGTGGAAGATGGGCTCCAGGCCAAGGCCCTGCCCAGGGACCCACCGGGCCTATTTACCTGCCTGGCGCGTGCCGGGTTTTACTCCACCCTGTTGCGCAAGGAATCTCCCGCTTTGAATCAGAAAATTGCCGAAATCCTGGCGGAAAAAAATGTATTCGCGGGAGAGGAGCCGATGCGCTGGGCCCTCTTATTATCCGCCCTTTCCAGCGAATTGAAGTTGCCCCCTGAAAAGTGGAGCAAGGCTTCTGACAATCTAATCCCGGCCATTCCCTCCAGTAAATTCCTTAAACCGAGGATGGTCCTGGCTTCGCTCCCGGAATCCAAAGGAAAAGGGCCGGAGGCCCTGGAAAATGCCTCGAAAATTGACAAGGGAACTGTGGCCCGGCTAACCGCTTACCGTGACATTGGTTTGCTTTCTCCTGGGGGCTTTCCCGCCTTGCTCAAAGATGCCGAAAAATACGGAGAAGTGGAATTCGCCGCCCTGACCCTTGGCCTGTTGCTCGCCAAGCCGGAAAAATCAAAATAGGCATGCCCCTGGGAACCTTTCTTATCCTTTGACATCTAATCTGAAATGATTCATAGTGTCATGCAGATCGGCGGACCGGTTCCCTTTAAAGTTTGTTCTTCCTTGGTGCAACATGAAGAGAACGATTGCGTTATTCCTCACAGCTTCCCTGTTGGTTCCTTTGCTAGCATGGTCTCAGGATCCCGGCGAGCAGGTGGAACTGCAATTTGTTGATGGCCTTCGTATCCGGGGAGATATCGACCTTGCCCTGGAATACCTGAAAATCCTGGAAAAAACCGGTTCGCCCGCTTTCAAAAAAGACATCCCACTGGAATTGGCCAAAACCCAATTGGTGAAAGCCGCTTTGGAAAAGGATTTAAGAAGGCGCCAGGCCTTGTACCAAAATGTCTTGGGTGACCTGAACCGTTTTCTTTCCGCCAATCCGGGTAGCCCTCGGGCGCCTGAAGCCAGTTTCGAAATTGCCAGCCTTTCCCTGCAAATGGCCAAGACAAAAATGTCCGAAGCCCAGGCCCAAAGGAAAGTGGATGACAAGGTGGCTCGCGCCCTCGAAGCCAGGAAATTAATTGGCGATGCTCGGGTGCAAATGCAAAAAGCCCTGGCGGCCATGAAAACCAAGCAAGGCCAATTGGTTGCCACGACGCCAATTGAAAAGGCCGAGCTCAAGTTCCTCAGCGACAAAATCACCCGCGGGGAAATGGACCTGGCCCTTACTTTCTACGATGAGGCCAAAACTTTTATTGACACTGGCAAGGATAAGGATCGCATCGACAGAGGACTCAAAATTCTGGAAGCCTCCAAGCAAATGGAAAAACTCTCCGATTTGGGCGAGACCAATCCGCAAACCTGGCGCGCCAGGGCTTGGATTGCTCTGTTTCACATGGAGAACGGGGAACCGAAAAAGGCCCGACCGGTACTGGGTGAAATCATTGCCAAGGGGGCTGCCAGCAAAGCCGCCGCTGATGCCCGCAGGCTGGCCAAATATTTCCTCATTCAGGTCAAGAAGGATTCCCCCGAACCTGCCGAGGCGAAGAATATTGAACTGGTTGTCCGCCAGGATTGCGATGCCTGGCTGAGTGAATTCAAATCCTATTTAAAAACTCCTGAAGCTTATGGCGTGCGTATGCTTTTGGCCAAAAGTTACATTAATTTGTACGGGAGCAAATCAGCTACTCCCGTGACTAAAGCGGATTACCTGGCCAAGGCCCGCGTGCAACTCCGCGAGGTCGAACAGGCGGACAATGAATTCACCGAGGAAGCCAAGGCCATCAAACTAAATTTGATGAAGGAGCAAGGCGCCTTTTCGAAAAAGGTCGCCGACTTGAAATCTTTCGAGGATTGCTTCACCCGGGCCCAGTTCGAAATCATCCAGCTTCAAGAAGCCGAGAACAAAGAAACCAACCCCGAAAAGCTGGAGCAAAAAAGGAAGGGTCATACTGCTGATCTTTTACAAGCTTTGAAAAAGGCATTGGAAACCAAAGAAGCTGTTGACACCATGAAAAAAGGCTCTGGCGATATTCACTTTACCGTGAATAATGCCCGGTCCATGCTCACCTTCTTTTACCTTCATGAAAAGAAACTTGCGGAAGCCATCCAAACGGGAAAACAATTCGTCCAGGATGAACCCCGGTCTCCTCAGGCCGAACAAGCTTCCATTTATACTCTCAGCGCCCTGGTGCAAAAAAGCGCGGAGATGGAAAAATCTCGCGCCCCAGAAGAAAATATCGCCAAGGTTCGCGCCGAAATGGCTCAATTTGCCAAAATCATGGTTGACCGCTGGCCCTCCGACACCCCTGGCGATACTGCCCGGCACCAACTCGGTTTGACACTCGCCCGGGATAAGAAAATTCCCGAGGCCCTGGCTCTTTTTGAGAAAGTGAACCCCTCCTACCCCGGGTACGGATTCTGCATGTTTGAATTGGGGAATAACGCCATGATCGAGGAGCAAAATAAAAAGGACGGGTCCTATAAGGCCAAGGCGATAAAAGCCTTTGAGGCGATTTCCTTACCCCCACCTGGGGCTGAACCAGCCATGTCCAAAGTTTATTTCTCCGCCAAGGCCAGGCTCGGTGGCGAATATTATGCCGCCAAGAAATATCAGGAATTGCAAAACCTGGCCGTCGCGCTCGATGAGCAGCTTCCCAATTATCAGTTCGACCTCGACCAGACCAAGGATGATGAGGTCCGCGCACTCCTAAAAAACAACATTAACTCTCTCGGTTTGTTTGCTCTTTATGGACTGGCCAATGGCAGCTACAACAAGGGAAATTACATCGGGGCTGCCAAGACCCTCGATCCTTTGGTGGACAAAGCCAGCAAAGGCAACCTCCCTGAAATCAAGCAAAACATCCAGTTGGGCTCCGCGCTTTTTGGCATGGCCTTGCAAGCCAATATCCATGCCGGCGCCTTGGAAAACGCTCGCAAGGTAGTCAAGGCTTTGCAATACCTTTCCAGCGATGAGGAATCCGGCGGGAATGCCAACACCCTGTTGCTGCAATTGAACGCCCTCATTCGCGACCAGATAAACGAAGTGCGAAACAAGAAGGATAAACAAGGCGAGGAAGCAGCCATCAAAGGTTTTACCGCCATCCTCGACGATGTCACATCAAAACAGAAAAAGCTTCCCAATGACCTCGTGCGCTTGGTGGCGATGAATTACTCCTCCATGAAACTCCACGATAAATCACTTAAGCTCCTGAAGGAGGCGGAAAAACCCAAGGAAGATGGCGATGCCAAGGCTCAGGGCGCCTTTAAGGGGATCCAACTTCAAATGGTCAGGGAAATGCGCGCCTTGCAAAAATTCACTGATGCCACAACAGCCCTGGACGAGATCATCGGCACCAAGGCCAAACCAGGCTGGGGAATGCGCGATATTGATTCCTTGATGGAGCGGATTTTCCTCTTGGAAGACGAGAAAAAATTTGGCGCCTCCTCTTCCCAGGCCAGCCTCATAGTCAAACAGCTCGTGAGCAAGACCGGCGACAACCACATCAAAGAAAAGTATTTCCTCGCTTATTTCCACATGGTTCTGGGCATTTACCGCTACGCCCAGGCGCAAACCGACGGGGCCAAAAAGACCAAGGGCATACAAGAAGCCGCTGGGCTGTTGGGAAAACTCGATGGATCCTGGCCGGATTTCGGCAGCGTTGATTCAAAAAAACGCGTGGAGGGTTTTCTGGCCGTTGAAATCGATTTAAAAACTGCGTTTGAAGCTGCAAAAGGGAAGCGCCCCGCTGCCATCAATTAAGGGAGTCAAGCAATGAACCGGTTTATTTTTCCCAGGGCCGCTGCCGGAGTGCTCTTTTGCCTTTTTGTCTCTTGCATGGCTCTACAGGCCCAGGATTCGGTCAAGTACAACGACCGCGCTAAAAAAGGCATATCCGAAGTCAATGGGGCCATAATCGGGGATAGTGTCAAAGGCCTAGTGTTTAAAAAAACCGGCGTCAAGGAACCCCTAGAAATTCCCGCGATTGACATTATTTCGGTTTTTTATAATCCCTCGTCGGGCATCACTTCCATCGATGTGAAAAGCGCCCTGGGGAACGAAGTGAAAGCCATGCTTCCTTCAACCAAGCAGGAGGATAAATTAAAACTGTTGGAGAGTGGGGAAAAGGACATTAATGCCCTCATCGCCAAGATAGGGGGCGATAAACGGTTGAAAAATTATCTGAGTTTCCGCGTTGCCAAAATTAAGGCGGAAATTGCCCTGGATAAACCCGAGACCGCCAAGGACGCGATCAAAAGCCTGGCTAACTTTCGCCTCGACAACCCGAATTCCTGGATGACCTTTCACGCCATTAAAACTCAGGCCGAACTGTTGGAAAGATCGGGAAAAACCGACGAGGCCGTTTTGGCTTATGCCAGTATTGCCAGGTTGCCGGGTGTTCCTACGGAGGCCCGCGCAGATGCGGATTTCCTGGCTATTCGCCTGATGGTTCGCGCCGGCCAGATTGCCAATGCAGATGCCAAAATCAAGGAATTGGACGCCTACATCTCGCCCAATGATTCCCGCAAAGCTCAGGTGGGGGCATTTAAGCTGGAATCCGACTTTCTGCAAAAAAAACTCGATAATTTCGATAAAGCCGCCAGGGAGGTTTTTAATAGTTCCGATGAACCTGCGGTCCGGGGAAAGGCGTTAAACTTGCTTGGCGAATATTTATTAGGGAAAGGGAATGTCGAGGGGGCTTTTTGGAATTTCCTCAAGGTTGACACTCTGTACAACCAGGATGCCGGAGAGCACGCCCGCGCCCTTTACAATTTGTCTCTGTTATTTGACAGTGTTAAGAAAGATCCGATCCGGGCCAGGCAATCGCGGGAAAAACTTCTCGACCCGGCTTTTGATGGAAATGAATTCCAAAAAAAGGTGAAAACGGCCGTTGATTTACCCAAATAAAATGGGTTGTCATCTCAATAAAATTGTGAAAAACGAAGGCGATGCCGTCGGAGGCCCCAAGGGGCCAATCTCAGAGCGCGAGCGAAGTTTTTTTCACCATGGCATGGCCAGGGCATACTGGGATTCGTAACCTTGGCTTCACGGGGCCGTAGCTCAATTGGGAGAGCGCCGCGTTCGCAATGCGGAGGTTGAGGGTTCGATCCCCTTCGGCTCCATTCCCCTCCCCGGACCGGTTTTTCAAACTGGTTAATCTGTTCTTGGATTAAAAACTAAAAATAATCAAAAGTGGTTCAAAAACCTGTCAATGGCATTCAAAATGCAGGCGATTTCAAGGAAGACCAAAAACATCCAGGGTTGAGTGATAACTATTTGGCAAACCGGAACCCAACCCGGAAAAGGACTTCTTCGAATTGCTTCCAGGTTGCGGTGGAAAAGAAAGCGCACTAAATTAAACGGGTTTACCCCGGGCCGGGGGTTTCTTTTCTCCCGGGGGAAATGGGCCGGTTGTTTCCATCCACAAACACCACCCTGGGCTCGGGAATGGTTTCTGTGTCCGATATAAGGCAGTAGGTGGCAATGATAATCAGGTCGCCCGGAGCGGCCAGGTGCGCTGCCGCACCATTCACGCACACCAGCCCCGATCCCGCTTTTCCCTCCAAGGCATAAGTGCGGAAACGCGTCCCCCGCGTGACATTCCAAATATGAACTTCCTCATGAGGAAGAATGTCCGCCAGGCGCAGCAAGTCCGCATCCAAGGTCAAACTGCCTTCGTATTCCAAATCCGCGTGCGTCACCGTGGCTCGGTGAACCTTGGACTTCAGCATGCTGCGCATTGGCATGAAATTCCCATTCTTGTCGGCCGATGAATCCCTGCTGAAAAAATAGTGAAAATCTGGGTGAAAGGCAGCGATAAATCTTATTTCCCGTCGTAGGGGATGTTGCTGTCGGCCAGGTAGCCGATGCGCAAATCCTGCTTAACCTTGTTGGCCGAGGCCGGCCACCAGGAAGGGTTGGCTACAGCCACTTCTGTTCTGGTTTCCACATGGCCATCTAAAAAAGAAACCAGGGAGGTGCCCGAGGCATGGCGAAAATGCGTGGTGGGTTGAGGAGTGGACCCAGGAAAAGTGGCCCCTGGCGCCGCCAGGCTATACGATTCCTGCGCTTCGGGCGGATTGGTCCACGAGGCGATCAGGGCTGAATCGGAAAAAACAAAGGTGCTGGAGGTGGCAAATTCCCCAATCCGCCGTTCCAATTTTAGGGCGGTGGTCCAGTTTCCGGTGTTCCAATAAGTGGAACCAAGGCAGCGGTTGTAGCCATACCCTCCGGTGGAACTGTTGTAAACACCCTTGACCTGATCGGTCATCAGGCCGGGGCATAAAGCGACCTTCTTATTGTTTTCGTAATACGGGGTCAACAGGCCCTTGCTGGTGTCCACATTGTTAGCTGGGTCGACCAGTCCAAACCAGTAGGTGGTTGAATAGGGCCAGTTCGAGGGATTGGGCGTGGTGAAACTCAAAGGCAATTTCTGGTGAGTGATTTCAAATTGCATTACTGCCAGGGTAAGCTGGCGAATGTTGTTGGCGCATTGAATTCGCACTGCAGCCTCGCGGACTTTTTGCACCGAGGGAAGTAGCAAACCGATCAGGATAGCGATGATGGCGATCACCACCAGAAGTTCAATCAAGGTAAAAGCCCTGCTGGAATAACCGGGGATTGCGCGCGCCGGCATGAAACACCTCTTCAATCAACTATAAGACGCATTAATAAACCGGGCAGGAGAGAAAAGCCCGACTCCGCGTGCAAGCGTCCGAAGCACAAGGATTAGCGAAATTGCAGGCAGGTCTTCTGGCTTCCAACCTGCCAAGGCGATTGCCTTGGCCCCCTGGCGCCTTCCCGGAAAAATTCCAGTGGCTTTGCCAGGGCTCGGCTGGTTACAGCGGCGGCCCCGCGACGGATTTGCACCGTCTTCCCTATTCTCCCAAGGTCGAAAACGACCCCAGGCACCCGCAAGCCATTAAGTTAGAGCTTTAGAAAGAAATGTCTACGGATGCTTGATCTTGAATGTGGGTCAGGTTTTAGGCTGACAGGAAATTTATCTTTGCTTGAGGCAACCAGCCAGTTTCCGAGGTTGTTCCCTGATCCGGTTATCCTTCGAATCGGGCTCTTTTCCCGGCCTAAAGTGCTGGGTCAACTTACCCCAGCGGGCTTTTCTCCTGTTTGATTTCGCCAGCGACAAAAACCATCTCCGCCCGGCCTTGAACCGCCCAGCCCGCAAAGGGGCAGTTCCGGCTCTTGGATTGAAACTTCGTTGGATCGATGACCCACTTCACTTCAGGGTCGATGAGGGTAATATCCGCGATGGCTCCTGGCTTAAGGGTCCCGCGGTCGATGCCAAGCACCTTGGCGGGCTCGATGGTCATTTTGCCAATCATTTGCGGCCAGGTGAGAATGCCGGTGTGAATCAGGGCCTGAACGCAAATAGGAAGGAAAGTTTCCAGCCCGATGATGCCGTTAGGGGCCTGGTCGAATTCGCGCATCTTTTTTTCAGGCGAATGCGGGGCGTGGTCCGTGGCAAGGACCTCAAGTGTGTTATCCCGCAAGCCTTCCAAGATGGCCTCGACATCTTCCTGGGTTCTCAATGGCGGCGCCATTTTGAAATTGCTATCGAAGGTGCCCAGGCATTTGTCGGTAAGAGTGAAATGGTGGGGACAGGCTTCTCCGCTGATTTGCACCCCCCGCTTTTTCCCCTGACGAATCAGGTCAACCCCTCCCCTGGTGGAAACATGGAGAATGTGCGCCCGTGCGCCGGTCAGCTCCGCCAGGGCGATCTCGCGGAAAATCATTACTTCCTCAGCGGCTGCAGGCATGCCGCGCAGCCCCAGGCGCATGCTTTCAAACCCTTCGTTCATAACCCCGCCGCGGGTTAAATCGAGGTCTTCTGGATGGCTGAGAACCGTTTTGCCGAAGCCTTTGCAATATTCCATGGCCCGGCGCATGATCTCGGCGCTGACCACAGGCGATCCATCGTCGGTAAAGGCCACCGCTCCGCCGTTCACCAGTCCGCCGATCTCCGCCAGTTCCTTTCCATCCCTGCCCTTGCTGATTGCCCCAATGGGAAAGACATTGGCATAGCCCGCCCGCTTGGCTTGCAGAATAACGAATTCAGCGGCCGCTTGGGAATCGATGGCCGGCTCGGTGTTCGGCATGCAGGCCACGGAGGTGACTCCGCCGGCAATGGCCGACCGCGCTCCGGTGGCAATCGTCTCATCTTCCTCGCGCCCCGGCTCACGCAAATGAACATGCATGTCGATCAATCCAGGGGAAACGATTTTTCCCTGGGCATCGTAAATCTTGGCTGGTTTCTCGCCAGGCCCGGCGCCGATCGAATGAATGTGCTGGTCTTTGACCCAAACATCATCGACCCGGTCGATGCCTTGGGAAGGATCGATCACTCTGCCGCCGCGGATGACAAAAGTCCCCATGCATCACTCCCAGGTGAGGAAAAAATGCTGCTTCACCCAGAGAACTTTATAGGGAGGCTACCACTTGCCGAGTATTTCCTTGGCGCAATTCCACCCGGGAATTCCGGTGACCCCGCCTCCCGGATGGGCTGCCGCGCCGCAAAGGAATAACCCTTGAATTGGCGTCCGGTAGGAATACCCAAGCGTCGGGCGCATGAAAAAGAGCTGGTTCATGATCATGGACCCCTGAAAAATGTTCCCCCCGGTAAGGGAGTATTCTCTTTCGAAATCGAGCGGGGTCAAAACTTGGCGGTCGATCACCGAGGATCGGAAATTGGGGGCGTAAGTGTTTAACAAATCAAAACAGCGGTCAGCAAAGGCATCCTTGAGCTGGTCCCAATTGCCGTTTTTCAGCTTATACGGGGCATATTGAATAAACATCGACATCAAATGTTTCCCCTCGGGCGCCACGGTAGGGTCAACCGCGGAGGGAATGGTGCATTCCAGGATGGGAACCCTGGAAGGTTCGCCATACTTGGCATCGTCATAACCTCGTTCAATGGTGTCCAGATCCTTGCAAATGTGGATAGTTCCGCGGTGCTGCGGTCCGGCGATTTTTCCAGGCAGGGCTATAAAATCGGGGAGTTCCGACAAAGCCACATTGATTTTCAGCGAGGCGCTGTCGTAGTTGATCCGGTCGATTCCCCGCTTGAAATCCTCGGGCAAGCAATCCGGAGACATGAGTTTGTTGAAGGTGACATTGCAATCGGCGTTGCTGGCCACGATCGGCGCGGTGAACTCTTTTCCCTCGGTGGTGACCACTCCGATGGCCCGGTTATTCTTCACCAGGATTTTTTGCACCGGGGTTTCGCAGAGGATCGTGGAGCCAAGGTCGGTGGCGATTTTCGCCAAGACCTTTGTCAGCGTGCCCATTCCGCCTTGAACATATCCCCACACGCCCCTTTTTCCGTTGGTCTCACCCATGACATGGTGAAAGAGGACATAGCCCGTGCCCGGCATGGAAGGGGCGGCCATGGCGCCAATGACGGCGTCGGTGGCCAGGGTGGAAAGCAGCGGCTCCGATTCAAACCAGCGTTCCAAAATGGGCCGGGCCGATCCGGTGAGGAACTCAATCGCCTCTTGTAAATCTGGCCCCAGCGAGCGGAAGGAACTCGACAGTTTCCACATATTCCACAAATCTTTTAACCCGGGTTTGAGTACATTGGGCGGCTTGCCCGAAAGAATGGGTTCGATCACTTTCGCCAGGTGTTCCAGCTTTTGGTTGTACTTGGGATAATTCTCCGCGTCGCGTTTGGAGAATTTGGAAATCTCGCTTTGGTTCAAACGATCATCGGGGCCTAGGAAAAGGTGTTTTCCCTCTTCGGTGGGTGTGAAGGATGACGGGTTGCGCTCGAGGACCTTGTAGCCGTAGTCCCGGAGGCGCAGATCCTTTTCAATTTGTTTGTGGAAGAGGCTGTTGACATAGGCTGCGTTGGAAACTTTGAACCCGGTGAAAGTGGATTCATCCGTGACGCAGGCACCGCCAACCAAGTGCCGCCGTTCCAGGAGTAAAACTTTTTTTCCTGCCTTGGCCAGGTAGCACGCGGTCACTAGTCCGTTGTGGCCAGCGCCAATGATAATAGCATCGAAATGAGAGTTCATTATGCCCTTCCGTGGTTTAAAAGGTTCGCGGGGTAGGATTGTAAAGGGGAAGGAACTCTAAGCCAACCCAGGATTTAGGGGGAAAATGCCGCCTGGCCTTTGTAGTGTAAATATGTACACAATAAGAATGCGGGTCTCTCTCCTCAACCATTCCTGGTATTCGCTACTCGAAGGCGTTTCCTCTCCCGAGGAATTGCTCGATCATGCGGCCCGTCTCGGCTACCGCGCCTTTGCTTTGACCGATACCAACAATCTCTTCGGCGCTGTCCCGTTCATTGACTTGGCCCGCCAATTTGGCATCAAGCCCATCCTGGGCGCGGTGCTGCGCTCGCCCTCGTGCCATTGCTTGGCTCTGACGGCAGACCATACCGGCTACCGCAATCTGTGCAAAACACTCAGCCGACTGCTGCTTTCGAAAGACCCAGAGTTGCCTGAAATTATGCTGGAGTGCGCCGAGGGGTTGCATGTGCTGGCCGACCGCATCGACCTGCTGGAGAAACTGCGACCAGTGTTCGGCGAGCGGTTGTGGATCGCGCTGGAGCGGTCGGGCCTGGGCCTGGGCTTGCCGGTGCGGCAGCGGGAGTTGCTGGAGTTTGGGGAACGGTCCGGGATTCTGCCCGTGGCGCTGCATGCCTGTTACTTTTCTCACTCCGCGCGTTTCGAATTGTTTGAAGTCGCCCGGGCGATTGGCCGTCGCGAGTTGCTGGAAAGGGCCGGTGTAGGGGCGGCGTGGCGTGCGAAGCATCTGCCGCCTCTCGATTATTGGCCGCGGCAGTTCGCCGATTTTCCTTCCGCCCTTGAGAATGCCGAACTACTGGCCGACCGCCTGGAAGAAGATGTTTTGCCCAGGAAAATCATCTTACCCGAGCCGCTCGAATCGCACGGGATGGAGTCGGCGGCGTTTCTGCGTCTGGCGTGCGTCGAGGGAATGTCACGGCGTGGAATGCACGACGACGGGGCGGCGAAGCAGCGGTTGCAAGAAGAGTTGCATGTCATTGGCGCCCGGGGCTTGCCGGGCTATTTTCTCACCGTTGATGAAATCACGCGGCTGGCCCGTTCGCGGGGCTACTCCCCTGCCCTGCGCGGTTCCGCCGGCAATTCCCTGGTCTGCTATCTCCTGGGGATCACCGATGTCGACCCGTTGCGGCATGGTTTGCCGTTCGAACGCTTCCTCCACCTGGAACGGCCGGACCTTCCCGACATCGACCTGGATTTTGACTGGAAGGTGCGTGACGCGCTGATTGATGAGGTTTTAGAGAAGCGCGGTCGGCATTTGGCGGCGCGGATCAGCACGCACCTTTTTTTGCAGCCGAAGTCGGCCTTGCGGGAAGCGGGGCGGATTCATGGGTTGTCGGATGAGCAGATCTCGCGCTTGGGCCCGGAGATCGAAACGCGGCTGGCGCCCTTTGTCTCGGGCGCCGATGCGGGGGAACTGCCGTCGCCTCCGCGCTCCTGGCCGCTGGCCCGGGAGAGCTGGGGGAAAATGTTTCACCATGCCCGGCTGGCTGTTGGGCTGCCGCGCCATCTTTCCATTCACCCCGGCGGCATTGTCATCACGCCAACTCCGCTGGAGGAGTATGTGCCGTTACAGTGGTCGAAAAAAGGCGTGGTGGTCACTCAATTTGAAAAGGAGGCCGTGGAGCGAATCGGCCTGGTGAAGATCGATTTGCTGGGCAATCGCGCCCTGGCCACGGTGGACGAGGCGTGGCGTCTGTCGGGCGGGGCGGGTGGAATGAAAATGGCACGCCTGGAGGAGGATTTGGCGGCGCGTGAGATGGTGTTGCGTGGCGATACGTTGGGAGTTAACCAGTTGGAATCTCCCGGCATGCGCCATCTGCTGGCGCAAATGCGCGCCGACGGGATCGATGATGTCATCCGCGCTCTGGCCCTGATCCGCCCCGGCGCTGCCTCCATTGGCATGAAAGAGAGATTTATTCGCAGGCGGCGAGGGAAATACGCCGGCCACGAGCCCGAAGCGGAGTTGAAACATCTGCTGGGCGATACCGAGTGCATGCTGCTTTACGAGGACGATTCGCTTCGGGTGCTTCAGGCCTTGGGAGGAATGACTGCTTCCGAGGCGGATGCGTTTCGCAAGCGCCTGGGCAAATGGAAAACCCCGAGCGAGAAAGATTTACTTGAGAAGGAGTATCATTCCTTGTGCGCCGGTTCCGGGTTGTCTGTAGAAACCTTGGCCGACCTGTGGACGCAACTTTCCAAATTCAACCAGTATTCGTTTTGCAAAAGCCATGCGGTCAGCTACGGCCTGATCGCCTGGCGGGCCGTGTGGCTCAAGGCCCGTTTTCCCCGGGAGTTCTGGGTGGCGGCGCTCAACAATAATCAGGGGGTCTATCCCAAGCGGGTTTATGTGGAGGCGGCCAGGCGCGCCGGCATCCCTTTTTTCCGCCCCTGTGTCAATTTCTCCACGACAGGGTTTTCTCCGGAGAAAAACGGCATCCGCGTTGGACTGGGTTCGATCGCTGGCTTGCCCGATTCTGTCAAGGAATCTGTGTTGCGTGAGCGCGAGGGCTCCGGACCATTCGTCAATCTGGCGGATCTGGTTTCTCGCGCTGCCACGGGGCCCGAGGCCTTGGCCTTGCTGATCTGTTCCGGCGCCTGCGACGGCTTTGGCGCGCCCAGGCCGCTCCTGAACCTGCAAGCAGAGTCGGAATTGGGCCGCGCTGGCAGGGAATTGTTCGGCTTCCGCGCTCCGGGGGAATGGAACCCCGTGGACTTTTCTCGCCTGGGAAAAGCCCTGGAAGAATGGCGCCTCTTGGGCTTCACTACAGACATGCCCCTGCTGCAAATGTTCCGCCGGGTGGAAAAAGAAAGCGTGCGGGTGGATGGGCTGCCCTGCGTGCCCGGCGCCAGCCTGCCTGCCAGGATTGGCGAAGAGGTTTGCGTGGAGGGGCTGGTCGCCACCGCGCGGCGGACCACGACGGAGTCGGGCAAGCCCATGCACTTCATTTCCCTGGAGGATGAATCCGGCCTGGCTGATATCGTGGTCTTTGCGGGATCGTGCGCCCCGGTTCCCCATTTGACCGCCGGACCCTATATTGCTTGTGGCACGGTGGAAGACCACCACGGAGTGGCGGTGCTGCGCGCGGCGTCCCTGAGCAGGGGACTGGCGGACCGCCGCGAATCATCGGTTGTAAAACGACGGCTGTGAACCAATGAATGCACCAAGTCCAAACGCCCGCCGGCTGACCGCAAGGTGGGTTATCCCCGTGGAAGGCGACCCCATTCCGTGGGGCGTGGTGAAGATCCAGAATGGCCGGATCGAGGCGGTTGAAACGGAAGGGGCAGCCCAGGCTGAGGAAAACCTGGGCCAGACTATTTTGTTGCCGGGACTGGTCAATGTTCACACCCACCTGGATCTCAGCGATTACCCCGCCAGCCAAAACGGCATCATAGACTTTATCCCCTGGCTGGATTCGGTTATTGCTCATCGGCTTTCGCAATCTCCTGAACAAAAACGGTTGGCAATCCAAAAGGGAATTGAGGAATCCCTCCGAGGAGGTGTGGCGCTGGTGGGGGATATTTCTTCCCATGGGGATTCCTTTCCCCTCCTTCAGAATTCTCCCCTTTATTCCCGAGTCTATTTTGAATTGATTGGCCTGACTCGTTCAAGGAGCGAGGAGTGCTGGAAACAATTTGCATCCTGGATTCACTCCAACCAGGGAACGGAAAAAACGGGACATGGAATCAGTCCCCATGCCCCCTACAGTGTTCACAAGGAGGCATTCCTTCGAGCTGGGAAGACTGGTTTGCCGACTCAAGTCCACTTGGGAGAATCCCTTGTGGAAATGGAATTGTTGGCAAAACAGGTCGGCCTTTTGGAAAAATGGCTGGCGCAAAAGGGTTTGCTCGACAAAGAAGCGCTGTGCGATTCCATGTCGGGTATACTGCGCGATTTATCTGGGAGCAGGTTATTGGTGGTGGTTCATGGAACGCGCCTGGATTTTGAATTGCTTCCGTCGGGCTATCTTGCAATTTGCCCCAGGACGCAGGCGAGATTTGAGCAAGGAGAACTGCCCCTCCTGGCTGCCTGCAGGAACGGCTGGAAGGTGGCCTTGGGAACGGATGGGCTCTCTTCTGCCCCGGATCTTAATGTGCTTAATGAAGCCCGCTTGGTTCGAAAAAATTTTCCCGAGTTTCCTGTGCAAGATTTACTTCGAGCCATTACTCTAAACGGCGCGGAGCAATTAGGGTTTGCGGAAAAGTTGGGCAGCATCACCCCGGGAAAAACCGCGACCTTCAGTTGTTTTCCCATTCCTCCAGACACGCATCCTGGACCATTGGAATTCTTGTTTGGTTCCAGTGTTCCATGCTCAGGGCTCATGATCGATGGGAAATGGATTTTTCAAAACAGCTTTCCCAATGAATAATGTTCTTTATTAACTTCTTGCATTTATACTTCTTGGGGAGTATCAACTATGGAATTCATTTCCCTTTCATGGAAGGAGCTCCCATGCCCTTAGGTTATCTGGCGATGGTTCTCCATGCGCACTTACCTTATGTCCGGCATCCGGAATACGAAGACTTTCTGGAAGAGGACTGGTTGTACGAAGCTATCACCGAAACCTACATCCCACTTTTGGACATTTTTGATTCGTTGGAAAAAGACGGCGTGGACTGGCGGTTGACCATGTCCATCAGCCCGACCTTGGCCGCCATGCTGAACGATCCTTTGTTGCAATGTCGCTATGTGAGGCACATAGAAAATTTAATTGCCCTGGCGGAAAAAGAAGTGGAGAGGACGCGTTGGGAACCAGATTTCCGCCCCTTGGCGGAAATGTACTTGGAGCGTTTTCAAAAAGCCCGGGAAGTTTTTGTCAACCGTTACCGGAATCACTTGCTCGAAGGATTCAAGCGTTTTTTCCAGACGGGAAAGTTGGAGCTGATCACATGCGCCGCCACGCATGGGTTCCTGCCTTTGATGGTTAAGAATAAAGCGGCTCGGAAAGCGCAGATCGAGATCGGGGCGCGTGAGTTCGAAAAAAATTTCGGCAAAAGGCCGCAAGGGATCTGGCTGCCCGAGTGCGGTTATTTCGAAGGCCTGGAGGAGGAATTGCAATCCTCAGGGATCCGTTATTTTTTTACCGATACGCACGGCGTTTTGTACGCCGAACCCAGGCCCCGCTTCGGGGTTTATGCCCCCTTGCAATGCGCCAATTCCAGCGTTTTTGCCCTGGCTCGTGACACCGAATCGAGCAAACAGGTCTGGAGTTCAATTGAAGGTTACCCGGGGGATTCTTGCTACCGTGATTTCTACCGCGACATCGGTTTCGACCTTGATCTCGATTATTTAAAACCCCACCTTCATGCTTCTAACATCCGCTCGATGACGGGAATTAAGTATTTCAAGATTACGGGCCGCACGAAACACAAGCAACCCTACGACCACAGGGCTGCCTTGGAACGGGCCGCCGAGCATGCCGCAAATTTCATGTTCAACCGGGAAAAACAGGTGGAATGGCTGAGCGGATCGATGGCGGGAAGACCCGCCCTGATTGTCGCCCCTTATGATGCCGAACTGTTTGGCCACTGGTGGTTTGAAGGGCCGGAATGGATCAACCTCCTCCTGCGGAAAATCCATTTTGACCAGGACACTGTCAAATGCATTACTCTCCCAGAGTATTTGCAAAAATACCCAAGCAACCAACGCTCCCAGCCGGCCATGTCGAGTTGGGGTTACAAAGGCTATTGCGAAGTTTGGCTGGATGAGTCCAATGAATGGGTTTACCCCCACTTGCATGAAGGAGCCGATCGCATGGTTGAGTTGGCCCAGGCGAATAAAAGCCCCGATGCTTTGACCCGTCGGGCCTTGAACCAGGCGGCCAGGGAATTATTGCTGGCTCAGTCGAGTGACTGGGCCTTCATTCTCAAGGCCGGCACCATGACTGAGTATGCCATTAACCGGACAAAAACCCATGTTTTGAATTTCAATCATCTCTATGAGCAAATCCGGCAGAATGAAATCGATAGCGAATGGCTGGGAGAAATTGAAAGAAGGCACAACCTTTTCCCGGATTTGGATTACCAAATCTACGACGGCGTAGCCGAGTAATCCCTACAGCGTTTTTAAGTATTCAAGAATTGCGTAGCGCTGGGCATCATTGAGGATTTCACCGAACAGATGTCCTTGGTTGGACCTTCCTGGCAAAGTGGTATCGTATATTTTTCTCGATTCCAAGGGGTCTAGGCCTGGATTGGCTTGACCCGGTGGTTGAGTAAAACCCCATCCCAGGTTTTTCCTGTCGTATTGGTCCAAACGGTTTTCAAAATCCCTTTGAAAACGCTTTGGCCTCGCCTGGGGTTTTAAAACGGCTAACAGTGAGGGAACGGAACCGTTATGGAAATACGGGGCGGTTGCCCAGATTCCGTCTAGGGGGGGAGCTTGGTAGCCTTCCGTGTCGCGCGCCTTGTATTCATCTCCGGCCCACCCCTGCTTTTCCTTGGAAAACCAGGAAGAGTTGTAAAACAGGGCAAATTCCCGGGAGATCCCCAGGAATCGGGCCGGGTCAGTTCCTATCTCTTTGAGCGCTACAATTTTGTTTGGATAAACGCCATTGGGCCCGTAGGTGCCATGGCATTTTGAACAATGATCCTTGAATAAGCTATTTCCAAGAAGCGCCAGAGATTGATCAATGGGGAAGGGATATTTTGGCGGCGTTAATGTGTGCATAAATTGCTGCAGCTTGGCAAAATTAACCTCGTTTTTCTCAAAGTGGGCCGGCGGGTTGATTGGGCTCATCATGAATTGCATGATCGACCGGACCGAACGAGCATCCGCCCCGCCTGTGAAATACATGGTCTTTTTCTTTTTCAAATTCCACCAGGGGGGGACATCCTCGCAAAGGACATCCCTCAGTCCAAGGTTTTCCCATTTTGGCTTCAGGGACAAATCAGGGTTCCTAAAGCCGGCTAGGAAAACGGAAACCGCTCCTGCCTCGTTAGTTCCCTTGGTGTTGCTAAAGCGAAACCGCATGGGCCCTTTGTTTCCTTCAGCCCGGTGAAAGTCCTCGAAGAATGTTTGCAGGTCCAACGAGTTGTTTCCCAGGCCAATCACCGGCTTGCCATCCAGGAGTCCTCCATGGCAGATCAGGCAGTCCATGGCTATCCCCTGGACCGTTCCCAAGGTTAAGGGGAACGATGCCATTTTCAGCCCCATGGGCAAACCATGATTTTCATAAGGGGCACGGTGAAGGCCATACCGGGAGGAAAGAATATTGGAAAATTCCTCAGGCGAGGGAGGTTTCGCCAACCCCCAGCTTTTCCAAAGTGATTGGTAAGCGCCAAGTGTGAAAGAGGGTGTGGTGAACTCGGAGCTCAAGAGGAATTTTTTCCCCGGGTGGGTTTGGTCCATTCCCGGGCTGGATAATAGGGCTGCAAGAAATGAACCAATTAATAAGGTCATGTGCTGGATTTTCCGCCTGGGTAAGTTATGGCCTCTCCTGGCAGGATATCCCCTTTCCGTGCCCAACGCAATTTGGCCGAGCGGGAGCGAGGGTTGTCGATTTTTTCCTGGAAAGAAGTTCTCACCGGGTCTCGAGAAAACTCCTGAAACACACCTAACTGGAATAAGCGGGAAAAATTGCTTTTCACCAGCCGGTCCTCGCCGCTGTGGAAAGAAATAATCGCGACAATGCCGCCAGGTTTTAAAAGGAATGGAACCACGCGCAACAAGGCTTTCAGATTCTCCATTTCCCTATTGACCAGGATGCGAAAGGCCTGAAAGACCTGTGCGAATAGGTTGGCTGGGCGGACCTTTCCCTGGGCGGAGTTAGGATTCTTTGGCGGTTTGGGGAGAAATCTGGCCAACACTTTGGAGAGGTCTACGGTATTTTGGATCTGGCCTGCGGTGAATTCGGTTTTTATGGCCAGGGCGACTTCGTCCGCTTTTTGCACATCCCCGAATTCACGCAAAGTCTCGGCGATTTCCTCTACCGGAAGTTTTTCCAGTTGCGCAGCCAGGGATAATCCTCGGCTGGGATCCATGCGCATATCCAAGGGGCCTGGCCGGACATAGGAAAAACCCCGTTCGGGGTCATCAATCTGGGGGCTGGAAACTCCCAGGTCGGCGATTACGGCATCGACTTCCTGAATATCGAGTCCTTGCAACCTTGTTTGCAACCCGGCGAAATTGCCATGGATAAACCGGAACCCCAAGGGTTCCTGGCCTAACTTGCTTTGCACCCGCGCCTCTGCTGAGGCATCCAGATCGAAACCAAACAGGGTTCCCCCGGGTTGAATAAGGGGAAGGATAGCGGCGCTGTGGCCCCCGGTTCCAACCGTGCAATCGACAAGGATTTTCCCCGGGTAGGGTTGAATTAAACCTAAAATTTCCTTAAGCAAAACTGGCCAGTGGTCTCCCTGGGAAGTAGTTCGTACAGACAGGCCTTTGCGGAATTTTCGCATGCAACACCCTTGGGATTACTCTTATGTTATTCCCAGACCAGTCGGGCGGAAAAGGGATTTTTCATGATTCTAATTGAATGTGTGCTATTTGACTTTGACGGCACCTTGGCCGACAGCTTCGATGCCATTGCCGCGAGTGTCAATCATGTTCGGTTCGTGAACCGCCTTTCCCCCCTTTCTTTGGCTGAAGTAATTACCCGGGTTGGGCATGGCCTGGATAGTTTGATGCAGGCAACCGCTCCAGGGGTTCCCCTGGAAATGGCCAAAGATTCCTATCGAAACCACCACGAAGCGCACATGGAATCCCTAACGCGGCTCTATCCAGGTGCCAGGGAATTCTTGACCACCCTTTCTACCCTAGGCGTGCGCATGGCTGTTTGTAGCAATAAGCCGGTGGCCTTTACCAAGAGGCTTTTAGTTTATTTGCAAATTGCGGGGTTTTTTCAGGAAGTCTTGGGGCCGGAAGATGTCGCTGAACGCAAGCCGGGCCCGGAAATGCTAATCGAAGGAATGAAAAGGCTCGGTGCGGACCGGGAAAAAACCTTGTATCTTGGTGACATGCAAATTGACTTGGAGGCTGCGCAACGCGCCGGGGTGCGGGTGCGGATTCTCGATCATGAACGGGACATCGGGTTTTTCAGTTTGATGAAGGGGGACCTGGCGTTTGGCCCAGGTTGATATTTGTCCAGGGGAGTCCTATCTGTGGCGGACCTGGTGGTTGTAAAAGGAATTGATGAGGGGAGAAAATTCACCCTTGGCCCTGGCGCCTCTCCCATTGGGCGCGACCCAACCGCCTTGATCCGCCTCAACGACACCGAAGTATCCCGCAATCATGCCGAGATCTTATTTACCCAGGACGGTTTCCGTCTGAGGGATTTGGCCAGCGTCAATGGCTCGTTTGTCAATTGCAAGTCCATTCAGGATGTTCTCCTTCGGACAGGCGACCAGGTTCAGGTCGGCCAAACCGTCTTCCTCTTTCTTTGCCATGAAGACCATGCAGGGGATGGGGTGAACAAAGAGGACCTTTTCCCCGAAGCGGTTCAAGGTGAGGAGTTCTTTAGAACTTTTTCGCTTTTGGAAAAAGTCCCCGATTCAGTGGGAAGCATGGTCCTTTCCGACCCAGAAAAAGTCCAGGGGCCATGGCTCCGAAGCGCCCTGGTCCGGTTGGGGGCTATTTACGAAACCATTCAGGCCAGCAGCCAGATTCTCGATGTCAATTTGCTTTTGGAAAGAATTCTGCAACTGATGGTCAAAACGATAGCGGCGGAAAGAGGTTGTTTCCTCATTAAAAAGGAAAGCGAGTTAAGCGCCGAACGGCACGAAGACCAGGGGATCCTGACCACCACTTTTGAAAACCTGGAAGAAGCTTGCCATTTGGACGGCGAGGAATCCTTGGCGCCTTTGATAGTTAGTCGAACGGTAGTCGACCATGTGCTGAGGGAAAAAATTGGCGTACTGGTCACGGATGCTCCGAAGGACCTGCGGTTTGCCTCGGCACAAAGCATCATTTCCACGGGGGTCAGGGAAATTATTTGCGTACCGGTCCGTGGCAGGCATATCACATTGGGCGTTCTCTACTTGGATTCGCGGAGGGGCCCCGAGGGTAAGCAAGCAGCCAATCTGAAGACTGGTTTCACTCGGGATCATCTGACCCTGGCCATTGCCATCGCTCATCAGGCGGCTCTGGCCGTGGAAGATACCATTCATTACCGGGCCCGGATTCAAAATGAACGGCTGGCAGGCGTGGGGGAAACCGTTGCTTACCTGTCGCACCACATCAAGAATATCTTGCAAGGATTAAAGAGCGGCGGGGAAATTTTGAAATTGGGGTTAAAAGACCGTGATGATGCCATGCTATCTCAAGGAATTCGCCTGATTGAAAAAAACCATGCCCGGATATTTGATCTGGTCATGGAAATGCTGAATTATTCCAAGGAGCGCACGCCGGTGAAAACCCGGGTGGATGTGGGCGAATTGTGCCAGGAAGTGGTGGAATTGACCACCCAATTGGCCAAGGATAAAAATGTAGAATTGGAATTTCAGCCCAGTCAAGAGCCGATTTTCGCGGATTTGGATTCCGAGGCAATTCATCGGGCGCTCTTGAACCTGGTGAATAATGCCATTGATGCTTTGGAGGAAAAAGGCTATGGAAAAGTCTGGGTGAAAGTGGAACGGCAACAAAATCTGGTTGTGATTCGTGTGTTGGATGACGGTCCTGGCATTCCGGAAGGAATGGGCGGAAAAATGTTTCAACCCTTTCAAAGTTCCAAAGGGGGAAAGGGGACCGGGTTGGGGCTGGCAGTAACGAAAAAAATCATTACCGAGCACAAGGGTTGGATCCGAATTGAGAGTCAGCCAGGTAAAGGGGCCGAGTTTTGCCTGGGATTACCCTTGTCGCAATGATGGAATGGGTTGAAAACCTTTGCGATAAATGCTTGGGAGTAGGATACTAGGGGATATTGGCATGCGGATTTAATAGTCGGCTGACCTATACTTTCAGTTGGTTAATTAGTTCGCGTTTGCCTGCCCGCTTGGGGAAAATTTCCCGAAATGGGCTAAAATAGATTGTGGCCAACGAATTGGGCGTTGGCTTGCCACCTTGGGGAGGTAGGTTTGGGAGAAAGTTATGTCCAGCGGGGCGCTAGGTTTCCGGCCAAATTTACAAGCAATTGAAGTCATGTTCCTGGCTTGGAAGAATGATCCTTCCAGCGTGGATGAGTCCTGGCGGATTTTCTTTGAGGGCTTCGAGATTGGCTTGCAGCAATCCTCGCAAAACCGCCTCAATATCGAAACCACTGATTCCATTGGCAGCTTGGCGGAAAAAGTGATCGCCGCTTATCGCGATTATGGCCACCTGCAGGCCGACTTGGACCCGCTCGGAATGCAAAAGGTTGAATACCAGGTCCTTAATAAATCGCTGCAAGGCCTGGTGAAAGATAATTTTGGCAAAAGGTTTCATATTCCCAGCTTTGCACCCTGCCCGTCCGGGTCGATTGAAGATTTACTGCAAACCCTTACCGCTATTTATTGTGGCGGGCTTGGCGTGGAAATCACCCACCTTCATGATGGCGAGGCTCGCGATTGGGTGCTGGAAAAAGTGGAAGAAAATGTTGGGAAATGGACCTTTGCCTCGGCGGAAAAAAAAGGCATTCTGGAATCCTTATTCAGAGCCGAGGTCTTCGAGCGCTTTTTGCACACCAAGTTTGTCGGCCAAAAAAGATTTTCTCTCGAAGGGGCAGATTCTCTAATACCCTTGTTGGAGACTTTGGTGGAAAGGGCCCCGGATTTGGGCTGCAAGCAAATTGTTGTTGGCATGGCGCACAGGGGCAGGTTGAATGTTTTGGCCAATATCATGGGCAAGCGCTATTCGGAAATCTTCGCAGAGTTTGAGGAAAATTACCTGGGTACCACCATTGGTGGCGATGGCGATGTGAAATACCATCTTGGATTTTCCAGCGACCGGCAGAATTCACGGGGGAAAAACATTCACCTTTCCCTGACCCCCAATCCAAGCCACCTGGAGTTTGTCAATCCCGTGGTGGAAGGCAGGGTGCGCGCCAAGCAAGACCGCTATCAGGATGCCAGCCGCCGTATGTGTTTGCCTTTATTAATCCATGGCGATGCGGCCTTTGCGGGGCAAGGGATTGTCCCGGAAACGCTAAACCTCGCAGGTCTGGAAGGCTATTCCACTGGCGGAACCATTCATGTAATCATCAATAATCAGGTTGGTTTCACCACGAATCCCCAAGATTCACGGTCCACGACATATTGCACCGATGTGGCCAAAATTATTTTGGCTCCAATTTTCCATGTGAATGGCGACGATCCTGAAGCCGTGGTTGGAATTACCAAACTGGCTTTGGAATACCGGCAACGCTTTGGCAAGGATGTGGTGATCGACCTGGTTTGCTACAGGAAACATGGCCACAACGAAGGCGATGAGCCCTCGTTCACTCAACCGGTAATGTACCAAAAGATCCGTTCGCATCCGTCGCCCGCGGCGATTTACGCAGCGAAGTTGATTCAAGATGGAGTCCTTACTGCCGAGGAATCGGCGGGCTTATCCCAGAGTTTTGAAAACCTGCTGCAAAGCAATCTCGAAGAAATGCGAGCCAATCCCGTTGCCTACCAGCGGATGTCCTGTTTCCAGGGGGAATGGAAAAAATATACCTCGCGCTATTCTCATGCCAGCGTTCCAACAGGGATGGGTGAGAAAAGGTTTGAGGAAGTTTCCAAAGGCCTGTTAAGGCTGCCAGATGGATTTACCCCTCATCCCAAGGTGGCGGCTCTGGTTCGCTCCAAGGCGCAGTCCTTGGCCGACAAAAAAATTCTGGATTGGGCCATGGGGGAATTGATGGCTTACGGTTCCTTGCTTTGCGATGGGACCAAGGTTCGCCTGAGTGGCCAGGATTCTCGTCGAGGCACTTTTAGCCACCGCCATTCGGTGATTTTTGACGCAAATAACGGCAGCCCTTATGTTCCCCTGAACCACCTGTCGCCAAACCAGGAAAGGTTTGAGGCATTCGACAGCATGCTTTCGGAAGCGGCAGTGTTGGGGTTTGAATACGGTTATTCACTCGATAGCCCTGATTCTTTGGTGTTGTGGGAAGCGCAGTTCGGGGATTTTTCCAATGGCGCGCAGGTCCTGATCGACCAGTTTATTGCGGCAAGCGAAACCAAGTGGCGCCGGGAAAGCGGTTTGGTATTGCTGTTGCCACACGGGTATGAGGGCCAAGGCCCGGAACATTCCAGCGCCCGGCTGGAGCGATTTCTGCAACTTTGCGCGGAAAACAACCTTCAGATATGTTACCCGACATCACCTGCTCAGTTCTTCCATATGTTGAGGCGGCAAATTGCCAGGGATTTCCGCAAACCGCTGGTGGTCATGACTCCGAAAAGCCTTTTGCGCCATAAAAGCGTTGTTTCCCAGGCCGAGGATTTTATCTCCGGGTGCTTTTCGGAAGTGCTTGATGATTCAAGCGTCGACCCGGGGCGTGTCAAGCGCGTACTCCTTTGTTCGGGCAAAGTCTATTTCGATCTCGTCGATTACCGGGCGCATCAGGAAAAATTCGACACTGCAATTCTGCGCCTTGAGCAACTTTCACCTTTTCCCGAGGACCTTTTAAAGAAAACTCTCGACCGCTACGGCAAATCCACCGAGTTTGTTTGGGTACAGGAAGAGTCTTCGAATATGGGCGCTTGGGCGTTTATTGAACCGCGTTTCCGCTCGCTTGGTTACTTGTTGGAATATGTAGGCAGGGATGAAAGCGCCAGCCCAGCGGTCGGTTCAAAAAAGATTCATGAAAAGGAACAAAACATGCTCGTGGAGGCGGCCTTTGGAGCCAGTCTGCCCTATTATGTGAAGGCAGCGGTTGCCATCGCCAGTAAGTTAAAAAGCGACGCCACCGTCAGTTCCGAGGAAAAGGTTCCCGCTCGTTGACGCAAGGTTCTTCGAAGCATGTCCCTGGATGAAAAACAATGAATATCGACATCAAAGTTCCGTCGGTTGGGGAATCGATAACGGAAGGAGTCATCACCCGCTGGTTCAAAAAAAACGGTGATGCAGTCAAGGCGAACGAGCCACTTTTTGAATTGGAAACGGAAAAAGCCACAACGGAAATTTCTGCCCCCGATTCGGGCAGCTTGACCGTTCTCAAAGGGGATGGTGAAAAGGTCCCGATTGGTTCTATCGTTGGGAGAATTCTTAAAACTGCTGGTGCAGGCGCTACCAACCCGACGAACCAACCACCCAATCAAGCCAATGGCCCAGGGGTAGCAGTTTCCCCGCCCTCCGGGCCTGCCGCCCGAAGTATTGCCGACAAGGAAGGGATTTCCCTTTCCGCGGTCGCCGGGTCAGGAAAGGAAGGTCGGATCTTGAAAGAAGATGTTTTAAAGCATTTGGAAAGCGCCGGCAGCAGCTCATCTGTCAAAGAGAATCTTCCAGCAGCCAAGCCGCAAGGGCGCGAATTCCGCCAGAAAATGACTCCGATCCGCCAACGCATTGCGGAGCGTTTGCTGGCGGCGCAACAAAACAGTGCCATCCTAACCACATTCAATGAGGCGGATATGTCCGCTATTTCTCATATCCGCAGCAAATACAAGGAAGCTTTCCAAAAGAAACATGGAGTCGGTTTGGGCTACATGAGTTTCTTTGTCAAAGCCGTAATTGAAGGGTTGAAAAGTTACCCGGCAGTGAATGCCCGGATCGAAGGTTCCGATATTGTCTTCCACAATTTTTTCGACATTGGCGTGGCGGTCAGTACGGAAAAGGGGTTGATGGTTCCGGTTCTCAAAAATGCCGAGACCCTTTCTTTTGCTGAAATTGAAAAAAAGATCGTCGAACTGGCGACTAAAGCCCGGGATAACAAAATCGCTGTGTCTGATCTTCAAGGCGGGACTTTTACCATTACCAACGGCGGAGTGTTTGGTTCTCTCCTATCCACACCCATTTTAAATCCGCCTCAAAGCGGAATTTTGGGAATGCACACCATTCAAAAAAGGCCCGTGGTCGTGGACGACCAGATTGTTATTCGCCCCATGATGTACCTTGCCCTTTCGTACGATCACCGCAACATTGATGGCCGGGAGGCTGTTAGTTTCCTGGTTCGGGTCAAGGAATGCCTGGAAAATCCCGAAAGGCAATTCCTGGATGTTTAGCCCTCGAATGCTGGCAATTTTCCAATTTAACAAAACACTAGGCGTGCCGGAATGAACAACCAGTCTTATGATGTTGCCGTTCTCGGGGGCGGTCCCGGCGGTTATGTGGCCGCAATTCGCGCCGCCCAATTGGGATTGAAAACGGTTTGTGTCGAATCGCGACCGCTCCTTGGCGGAACCTGTTTGAATGTTGGGTGCATCCCCAGCAAGGCCTTATTGGAATCCAGCGAACTTTTTTTAATGGCTTCCAAATCCTTTGCCAGCCATGGCATCAAAGTGGGGGCCATTTCCTTGGACCTTCCAGCCATGATGGGCAGGAAGGGGAAAATCATCCAGGGCTTGGGGGATGGGATCTCTTCGCTTTTCAAGAAAAACAAGATCGACCTGATTCGGGGAAAAGGGCGATTGGAAGGCGCGGGGAAAATAAGCGTTACCGGGGAGAGCGGGGAAAAAAACATCCTTCAAGCCCACAATATCATTTTGGCCACGGGCAGCGAAACCGCCTCGCTGCCTTCCCTTCCCGTCGATGGGCAACAGGTCATTGGTTCCACTGAAGCTCTTTCCCTATCCGAACCGCCGAAAGACCTGTTGGTGATCGGGGCCGGCTTTATTGGTTTGGAATTGGGATCGGTTTGGAAACGATTGGGAAGCAATGTGGTGGTCTTGGAATTTCTGCCCAAGGCATTACCCCAATGTGATGGAGAAATGGCCCACCTTTTGCAAAGAAGTTTGGAAAAGCAAGGATTAAGTTTTTCCTTTGAAACTAGGGTGACGGGTGGAAGGAAATCTGGATCGCGCCTTGAAATCCAAGCGGAACGAAATGGAAAAAAGGTGGAGTTTCTCGCGGATAAAGCCCTGGTTTGCGTGGGAAGGAAAGCCAATTCCACCGGTATAGGGCTTGAGGAACTTGGGGTGCAAAAAGACCCGAAAACCGGACAGGTCTTGGTTGATGCTTACCTGCGGACCAATGTTTCTGGTGTTTATGCGATTGGCGACTTGGTTCCCGGGCCCATGCTGGCCCATAAAGCCGAGGACGAAGGAATCGCGGCGGCGGAAAATATTGCCGGGGGCAAATCCAAAGTACACCACGAAAACATCCCCAGCGTCGTTTACACTTGGCCAGAATTGGCCGGCGTCGGTAAAACCGAGGAGCAACTTCAAAACGAAGGCATCCCCTACCGTGCGGGAAAGTTTCCCTTTCTGGCCAATAGCCGGGCGAGAACCATGGGGGAAACGGAAGGCTGGGTGAAAATTCTAGCTCATGAAAAAACCGACAGGGTGCTGGGTGCGCATATTTTTGGCCCCAGGGCTTCAGAAATGATTTCCGAGGCCGTTGCCTGGATCGAAACGCAATCGAGTTCCCAGGACATTGCCATGACCTGCCATGCTCACCCTTCGCTGTCCGAGGCCTTTCGGGAAGCTGCTCTGGCGGTGTCCAAAAAGGCCATCCATATTTGATGGAAAAACCAATTTATCCCTTATTTCCCGCATTCAGAACCAGTTAATCCAATAAGCGTGAATGATTACAGGCGATTTTGCCCTGCCCAGGCATCACAATTAATATGTGGGGAAAGTTTACAAACACTATTTGGGCCTGGCAGTCTTCTTGGTTGCCAGTTTTTCCCTGGCTTCCGGCCAGAATGGCCCCCTTTTATTTCCCAAAGAAGTAGACAAAAAACTCAACCCAGAAGTTGCCCCGAAAAACCGTTTTCGAGATTTAGAGTTGGTGTTAAAGGTCAGGAAATTACTGGCCGAGGACAAGGAATTAGCGCCCCTGAACATAGGGGTTTCCATCAGGGAAGGCGTACTTTTTCTTTGGGGCCCTGTCCCCAATGCGAAAAAAATTCAGGCTGTGTTGAATAAAGTCACCAAGGTGAAATTGATTTTCGATGTAAAAAACGAAATGTACCTTGGGGTGGTGGAAGATATCCCCGTGGAATTGTTTAACCCCTCCGCCGTTGACAAAACCCAACCTCCATAAAGCATTGAATGGGTTAGCCTTTAGTAGGCATATGGCAATGAATATGCCATATCGAGGTTCCCCTTTTCTTGAGCTTTTGGTATCCCATCCTCAGGGAAATTAGTACTTGGGGGAAACACCAATGGATTTGCGTGGAGTGATTCTCGCGGGGGGCAAGGGGTCCCGGCTTGGGGACTTAACCAAAGTTACCAATAAGCATCTTTTGCCGGTTGGGCCTTACCCAATGGTTTATCATCCTTTGAAGAAAATGACGGGGATTGGCATCGAGGACATCCTCCTGGTATCGGGTACGGAGCATATGGGGGATTTTGTGGAATTGCTGGGGTCTGGAAAAGATCACCGGTGCCAGCTGACCTACCGCGTCCAGGACGAGGCCGGTGGCATCGCCCAAGCCCTTTCACTCGCGGAAGGATTTTCAAATGGCGCCAGAAGCCTGGTTATCCTTGGCGACAATATCTTTGAAGACCAATTGAATGACTTCATTCAAGAAGCCAACCGCTTCCCCGATTGTGCTTTTGTCATGCTGAAGCAGGTGCACGATCCCCAAAGGTACGGCGTGGCGGAAATGCAAGATGGAAAAATCCTGAGTATTGAGGAAAAGCCAAAGGCTCCAAAAAGTGATTTTGCCGTCGCTGGCATCTATCTTTATCCCCCGGATGTTTTTACGGTAATCAAAACCCTGCGCCCGAGTAAACGCGGTGAGTTGGAAATTACCGATGTAAACCAGCATTACCTGAAAGTAGGCCGCCTCCGCTACCAATCCTTTCAAGGGTATTGGACTGATGCCGGGACTTTTGAATCCTTGGGAGTGGCAAATAAACTTGTAACCGCGAATCCACCGGCCTTTTAAATTTTGTAATGAGCAATCCCTGCTGGTTTGTCCTGCTCCTCCTGGCAGCCTGGCTGGGTCATTTCGCCATGATGGTTGCTTCGCATAATTGGTTTTATGCCAAGCCCTTTCCCAGGCTTGTTGGCGATCTGGTGCAACTCTTCCATGTTATCTTGGGGTTTCTGGGCCTTGGTTGGGTCTTTCAAGGGGTCTGGATTCTTTCTTTTCACCAGGGGAATTCCTGGCCGGATTCCTTGGCAGAAACCTATTCCCTGCTTGCCATCCTGACAGCCCTAATCGGTGTGCCTTGGTTTGAATCCAAAAGATGGCGTTTGAAACATTCGGTATCAATCAACAAATTGGAAACTGAAAAGAAACATTGGCCCAGTTCCTGGGCCGGGGAAAAAATGGCCTGGCGACTTCCCGGTAATCAATCCTTATTTCTGGAAATCCGAACGATTGAGTTGCCGGTGGAGAACCTTCCCCTCTGGCTGCACGGATTGGAAATACTCCATTTTTCGGATACCCACTTTGGTGGGAATGATAAACGCAGCTATTTTGAAAACCTCTTTAACGAGGCAAGTAAACGAACTCCGGATTTTATTTTTTTTACCGGTGACCTGGTGGATGCGCCCGAATATTTGTCCTGGGTGGTTCCCCTGTTGGGAAGGTTGAGGGCGCGCAGAGGTAAATTTGCGATTCGTGGTAACCATGATTTTTGGAACCTGCCTGAAGAAGTGGCAAAGTCGCTTCGCCGGGCAGGGTTTTGTTGTCTGGGAAATGGCCAGGTGGAGTTGGATTTTGGGAATGGGAATATGGGTTCCCTGCTGGGGAATGAAAGGCCTTGGAATAATCAGGTAAACCAGGTAGAGGCGGCGGGGAACTCCCAATTCACAATTCTCTTGGCCCACACACCTGACCAGGCTGTTTTAGCAGCCAATCAAGGTGTAAACCTTGCTTTTTGCGGCCATGTCCATGGGGGCCAAGTTCGCATTCCTTTTATCGGGCCTTTGTTACTTCCCAGCATTCATGGGCGATTATTCGATCACGGCTTTTATAAAATTGCCAAATTGATTATGCATGTTAGCCGGGGAATTGCTGGTGGTTTTCCCTACCGCTTTAATTGTCTGCCGGAGATTGCTTGGGTTCGCCTGGTTGAAGGTAAAAAGGGAACTAATCCATGATTGAATTTCTGACGAAATTGCACTACCTGCTGGCCACGAAAGGGCTCGGGATTCAAGAATCCGATTTTGGGAATATTTAAATGGCCCTGAAAAAAAACCTCGTGGTGATTGCCGATGACTTTGGTATCGGTCCAAAAACCAGCGAGGGCATCCTTCAAGCCTTCCGTGCCGGTTCCATTACTGCAACTGTCCTAATCGTGACCAGCCCTTTTGCCCAGGAATCCATTGAGTGTTGGCGACAGGAAGGCCTTGGCGAGTCCCTTGGATGGCACCCAAATTTAACCCTCGATTCTCCCGTGCTGCCCCCCGGTGAAGTGCCTTCTTTGGTCGATGAAAAAGGAAAGTTCCATTCTTTGGGGAAATTCCTTTGGCTTTCGTTTACTGGGAAAATCAGGACCGATGAAGTCAATCGGGAATTACGAGCGCAATTGGCCAGGTTCAAGGAATGGACCGGCTATTACCCTGTTGTCGTCAATTCGCACCAGCACATCGCCGCATTTTCCGCTGCAGGGAAGTGCCTAATTGAAATTTTTCAGGAAATAAATCAACGGCCATTTTTCCGCCGAGTGCGCGAACCCTGGGAAACTATCCTTTGCTCCAAAGGAGCCAGGATAAAAAGAGCGTTCCTCTCCTGGCAGGGAAAGAAAAACGCCCTCCTTTTGAAAAAAAATGGCTTTCCTGGTGCCGACTGCCTGCTGGGGATTTGCGATTACCGTCAGGTTGGTGCCAGGGGATTTCTTGAAGGCAGGCTAAATGGGATAAGTGGCCCCTTGGTGGAATGGATGGCTCACCCTGGGTTGCCTGATTGTACCTTGGAGGGGCGGGATGCCCCAAAAGGGCATTCTGCTCTTGCCATGAGGTACCAAGAATTGCGATATTTTTGCACAGGCGAGTTCCAGGAAACAGCGGAAGGGCTGGGATTCAACCTGTTGAAACCCGGGGAAATTAAAAAACTCGTTGCCTAAAGGAAGTGGGAATGGAATCCGCGGAAAACATCAGGGAATCCCGTTTGGGGAAATGGTGTTTAATTTGCACCCTGGGATTGGTTGTTGTTTGCCTGGCAGTTGTCTCCACCAGGGTTTATTTAAAACCCTTTTCCCATTCCGTATTTCCTATTTACTCCTTTGCTGCTTCCAATTGGCAGGACGGGAAAAGCTGCTATTTCACCAAGAACGCCGAGCGAGAGATGGATGTTTACCGCTATTCCCCCGCGGTAACACCCTTGTTTCTCCCCTTCCATTTTCTTGGGGAAAAATGGGGTGGAATCCTTTGGCGGTTTGTTAATTTTGGCTTGTATCTCCATGCCTTGTCATTGGTTTACCAGATCTTTTTGTCCAAGCAGCCAGGGTGGGTGGGATTATCCGCGTTTATCCTTCTTTCTCTTCCGCTTGGCTTAACCAACCTGAATAACGGCCAGGTGAATTTGTTAATGGCGGCCTTAATAATGCATGGGGTTTCCCTGGCTGCACTTGGCCGTATTTCTTTAAGCGGCTTTGTCTTTGCCCTGGCGACTTGCTTGAAAATTTATCCCCTGGCAATTGCCCTAATGATTGGGATGGCGTTCCCGCTCCGGTTTTTCGCTTCCTTTATAGGATCGGTGGTTTTGATTTTCCTTACACCCTTCCTTTTTCAAACTCCCGACTATGTTGCCAGCCAATATTCCGAGTGGTTTTCTTCTTTGGCTAAAGATGACCGCTCTCAAAGGCCCTTGGCAGATTCTTTCAGGGATTTCTGGTTGCTAATCCGTTTGACAGGCGCTCCGATTTTCTTTGAAAGCTATCGCTGGATTCAGTTGGCTGCAGCCGGTTTTGTAGGTATGGCTTCCCTGTTCGCCTTGTGGAAAAGAGGTTTTTCCCAAACCTGGATTACCCGGACAACCGCTTTGGGCTGTTCCTGGGTTCTCCTCTTTGGTCCATCCTCGGAATCCAGCACTTTCGTTTTAATTGCACCCTGGTTGGCCATGTCGCTAATCCAGGTGTTTCGCGGTGAAATCGGAAAGGAAAAAACCTTACTTCTGGCGGGCACCGGGTTGCTGGTGCTAACCGTGCTGGCGGGAATTCTTCCGGCCACCAGGCGAATTCATTCGTTTGGGTTTCACCCGGTGGCGGCCGTTTGCTTATTCTTCTTTTATTTTTTAACTATTACGTGGTGTAACCTGCCAGCCAAGAATAGTTTGGGGGAAATTGCCCCTGGAGTTCGCACGGGAGCTTGAGGCTTTACCCGCGGAAGGAGGAAAAAATGTTGGGTCAAAGGAAAAAAATAAGCGTGGTTTGTCCCGCCTTCAATGAAGAGGAAGTCTTGGCACGGTTCCACGCCGAGGTATCCCAAGTATTCGAGGAATTAGGTCAAGAGCATGAGTTGGAACTGCTGGTTGTGGACGATGGCTCGCGGGATCGCACCTTGTTAGTTTTACGGGAGCTGGCCGACCTGGACCCACGGGTTCATTATGTTTCATTGAGCCGGAATTTTGGCCATCAAGCCGCCGGTGCCGCCGGTTTGCAGTATGCCACCGGGGATGTGGTTATCAACATGGACGCGGATTTACAGCACCCCCCGGCCCTGATTCCTCAAATGCTGGAATTATGGCGGGGAGGGTACGATTTAGTACTGACATCCCGGGATGAAAAATCCGGGTTTGGAATCAAGCCATTTGCCCGCAAAGTGTTTTTCTGGTTAATGAACCACTGGAGCAAAGGAAAACTCAACGCGAATTACTCGGATTTCCGTTTGCTTTCCAGGCGCGTGGTCGATTCCTTGCTGCAGTTTCCGGAACGGCACCAGTTCATTCGCGGGTTGGTTGCCTATGTGGGGTTCCCTACAGCAGTTCTGGCTTTTAAACCGGTGGATCGCCTGGCGGGTGTTTCCAAATTCAGCTTTTTGAAGTTACTGTCCTATGGCATGGATGCTTTATTCTCCTTCTCTAGGGGCCCTTTGCAAATAACCTATTTCTTGAGTTTTGTTTTGTTGGCTTTCACTTTGGTTCTTTGGACCTTGCCTTGGATTTTAAGTGAAAACCTGGGCGCACTGTTGCCGGGCCAGATGTTGCTTGGCGGATTGGTTTGCCTTTGCGGTGCCTTCATCCTTTGCAGCCAAGGCATTTCCAATGAATACCTGGTGCGAATATTTGAACAGGTCCAAGGGCGCCCCTTATTTTTCATTAAGGAATCCCGCCTGCCCGGGGAATGTCGCCAAGAAAAACTGGCCTTGTACGAATCCCGTGAGATAGGTTCTCCTTAGAGAAATTCCTTGGGTGGGTAAAGAATGGATGCTCCAATTAACCAGATGATGGACCGGAATTTGAAGACCTGGGAAAAATGGGGCCTGGGTTTCTTACTGGTATTCTTTCTTTTTTTCGCGGATGTGGTGTTGATCCGCTCAGCGTTCCTTTCTCGAGTCATGGGGGACGCCGATGTTTTTTTTCGCGCCGGCTGGGCCGTCCGGGCCGGGAAAAACATTTACGAAGTCACCGATCCCAATGGCTGGCACTATAACTATCCGCCCCTATTTGCCATATCCATGGCACCCTTGGGCGACCCGCCGACTGGGGAAAGCCGGGTTGGATTTTTACCCTACCCGGTGTCCGTGGGGATTTTGTACAAAATCAGTTTCCTGTCGCTAATATTGGCTCTATTTGCTCTTTCCCGCGCCCTGGAAGTCACTCAACACGAAGCATTCAAAGATTTGACAAAGCGGAAATGGTATTATCTTCGAGTTTTGGCCTTGGTTGCTTGCCTGGCACCTATTGCCCACACCTTGATGCGTGGTCAGGTGAATTTATTCCTCCTTTGCCTGGTTTGTTTGGGTTTGTCGTGCCAGATACTGGGGCAGAGAATATCCAGCGGCTTTTTCATTGCCCTGGCCATTTGCTTGAAAATTATTCCAGCCTTCCTGCTGATCGTACCTATGTGGCGAAAGGATGCCAGGCAACTCTCTGGGTGTCTTGTTGGATTGGTGATTGGTTTGGGGCTAATTCCCGCCTCGGTTTTGGGGGTTGAAAAAACCAAGGATGCCTATTTCGACCTCTACCGGGTTCTCATTGCCCCAGCCCTGGGAATTTCCAACGATTCTTCCCGAGGAGTGGAATTAAATGACTTTAATTCCACCGATAACCACAGCATCCTGGCTTTTCTCCATGGTGTGGAAAACCCAGACCTTTCCAAAAAACCTCCCAAGCCAGCCAAAGTCATTAAAATTATTTACTTGCTCATGAGCTTGGTT
This sequence comes from Gemmataceae bacterium, assembly GCA_009692005.1. Lineage (GTDB taxonomy): Bacteria > Planctomycetota > Planctomycetia > Gemmatales > Gemmataceae > SHZZ01. The sequence continues at coordinate 63,019 of SHZZ01000002.1, forward strand.
CTTTTGGGCTGGTTACTGTGGACCAAGGGACAACCAGGCGCTGGAACCGCCCTGGAGGATGCCTATTTTTATTCCTTGGCTTTGCTCCTCATGGTCATGGTTTGCCCCACTAGCCACTCCTCGTATTTCCTTTTGGCAGTTCCGTTGATCATGACTACCTTGGTGTTTCATTGGCAGCAAAACCCGGGCTCCCTTATATCCGGAGGGTTGCTACTTGGAATCCTTGCTTATGGCCTGGCGAATGCAATTCCTCTTTTGCCACAGATGGAAGTGTTAAAAAGAATGGGTTTTTGTCTGATCCCGAATTTTGTTTTGTTCGTTTATGGCATGATCTGTCTGGGAAAAATGCGCGCTCTGGCAGCGGACCAAAATCAACCATTGTTGTCAAAGGCTGCTTGATACTTTTCTTTTTCAACATTCCCTTTGCATCAGTGCATCATTGAATGCAAACTGAAAGCGTTATTACATAGAAAACCTTTGGGAGGTTTCCCATGGAAATGGATCGGGTTGGAGTTTGTAGCTGGTCGCTTCAGGTAAAGTCCATCGGGGAATTACAATCCTTGATGACGCTTACCGGCGCGACTCAAGTGCAAATCGCCTGCGGGGATCCGCATCATGCCTCCTGGGAGGAAGGGGAGGATATGCCCGCGAAAGCATTGGATGCCGGGTTGCATATGACCGGGACCATGCTGGGTTTTCCTGGAGAGGATTACACCACCCCGCAAACCATTCAAAAAACCGGGGGATTTGGCGATCCGGACACTCGGTCAGAAAGGTTGGAACGGTTTCAATGGGCTATTAAACGCACCAAGGCGCTGGGCTTGAAGGACATGATGCTTCACGCCGGTTTTATCCCTGAGCCTGGCGACCCTGGCCGCAAAGGGTTTCTGGAAGTGCTTGCCCAAGTAGGCGGGTTAGGCGCTGCCGCTGGTTTAACCATTGCCTTCGAGACCGGGCAGGAAACGGCGCGGTTATTGAGCGCGACCTTGAAGGAACTGAATTGCTCAAACCTAAAAGTAAATTTTGACCCTGCCAATATGTTGCTTTACGACATGGGCAACCCTGTTGAAGCCGTGGAAATATTGGCTCCTTATATCCGCAGCGTTCATTTGAAAGATGCCAACCGTCCCAAGGTGAAAGGCGCCTGGGGAGAAGAAGTTCCCCTTGGCCAAGGCCAGGTGAATTTTCCCCTGTTTTTGAAAACCCTTAAAAAGATAGGCTTCAACGGCCCCATGTCTATTGAAAGGGAGGTTGGAGATCAGCAAGGACGGCTTGGCGATATTCAACATGGTGTTCGTTACTTGACGAACCTGGATATTTGATGTCCCTATTTGCTTGACAATTATGCCGGTGATAAAAACGCAAAACCTGACCAAAGAGTTCAAGGTATTCGAAAAGCAACCTGGGTTAGGCGGGGCTTTTCGCAACCTGTTCAATAGGAAAGCCAAAAAAGTCCTGGCGGTGGATTCCATCAACCTGGAAATCCAAGAAGGGGAAATAGTCGGCTTTTTGGGGCCAAATGGCGCGGGGAAAACCACGACTCTGAAAATGCTGTCGGGGTTGGTGTTTCCGACTCGGGGCACGGCAGAGGTCCTTGGCTATACCCCATGGAAACGGCCCATTGAGTTTCGCAAGGCCTTTTCCCTGGTTATGGGGCAAAAAAATCAGTTGTGGTGGGATCTTCCGGCCTCCGATTCCTTTTTTCTTCTCCGGGAAATTTACGGGATCGATCGGAAAAAATTTGCCAGCACTGTTGATGAGTTGACCACCTTGTTTCAATGCAGGGATTTACTCGCGCAACCGGTCCGGGAATTATCCCTGGGTGAGCGCATGAAAATGGAGCTGACCGCCGCCCTCCTCCATGAACCTAAACTACTCCTGCTCGATGAGCCAACCATTGGCCTGGATGTCGTGGCCCAATCTTCCATTCACAAATTTTTGGAGGAATACAACCGATCGAGAAAAATCACGATCCTCATGACCAGCCATTACATGCGTGATGTGGAAAGATTATGTTCGCGTGTGGTGATCATTTCCTCCGGCAAAATGGTTTATGATGGCACGCTGGATGGGATTAAAAAACGGCACGGGAACGAAAAAACCATCCGCGTGCTTTTTCGGAAACAAGTGAGTCCGGGAATACTCCCAGGTCTGCAGGCGAGTGAAGTCCGCGGGGAAGAACTCCAATGGCATGTTTCGCGGGAAGAGATTCCCAAATTTATCAGCCACCTGGCTGGGCGTGACGATGTGGTAGATATTTCCATTGAAGATCCTCCCATTGAGGAAGTGATTAGTAAATTTTTCCAAAGCCAAGTCATTCAGGCGCCTACTTTGCCTGCACAGGTGGAATCCTGATGGGAAAGTACTGGAATATTGGAAAATTGGCGCTAAAAGAGCGGTTGGTTTACCGTGGAGACTTTTTCCTTAGCACGGTGCTGCGCTTTCTCCCCATGGTCACTTCGATTTTGCTTTGGAAGGCGGTGTTCGGTTCCGCGTCGCAGGACCAATTATCCGGTTTTTCCCTGAACCAAGTGATAGCCTACTTGCTGCTGGTCCATGTTAGCCGGATGTTCTCAAGCATGCCCGGATTGGCAGTGAATTTAGCCCGCGATATTCGTGAGGGGACGATCAAAAAATTTCTCATCCAGCCGCTTGATTTGTGCACTTTTCTGCTGTCTTCTCGTGTTGCTCACAAAATCGCCTACATCTCCACCAGCCTAATTCCTTACGCGGGGCTTTTTTTGGCATGCCTGAGTTTCTTTGACACTTTTCCCTCTGGCCTGGGATGGGTGTATTATTTCATTTCCCTGGCCCTCGGCTTTCTGGTTGGTTTTTATTTTGAGCTTTGCATTGGCATGATTGGTTTTTGGTTCCTGGAAGTCACTTCCCTTTTGTATGTCGTAACTACCTTGAGTTTTTTCTTGTCTGGGCACCTGATTCCCTTGGATTTTCTGGACCAAACCGGCTGGGTAGAAGCGCTCAAGGCCCTGCCTTTTTCCTACATGGCATATTTTCCAGCGGCGTTGTTCTTGGGAAAAGTGCCGGAAGGGGAGATTGTAGGAAGACTCCTCCTGGGAATTTTTTGGGCCATTTTCTTTTGGGGCCTTTCCCGTGTGATTCTGCATCTGGGATTGAAACAGTACAGCGCTTTTGGGGCTTGATCCATGAGATATTTGCGCCTTCTGGTTTCCTTTGCCAGAATCAGTTTGATGGGAGAGCTTTCCTTCCGGGTAAATTTCCTTCTCAAAATTCTGGTGGAAGTACTTTGGCTGGGAATTCTCCTGATTTTTTACAAAACCATTTTTTCCAAAAGTAGCTCTGTCAGCGGTTGGGATGAATATCAATACCTGTTTTTTCTCGGGGCCTATTACACCTTGGAAGGTTTTGTCGAAACCTTCTTCCTGGAAAATTGCGTGGAATTTTCAGAACTGGTTCGCTCGGGCAACCTCGATTTTTTTCTGTTGAAACCCATTGACGAGCAGTTTCTTTTAACCTTCAGGAAAATTGATTGGTCCACCGCGCCAAAAATCTTTCTGGGTCTGGGCCTCATGAGTATTGGTGCCATGGACTTGGGCATTACCTTTGAACCATTTCGGGTTTTCTGGTTCCTGGTTTTGCTTTTTATGGGGTTTTCCTTGGCTTACAGTTTCTTGTTGGTTTTAACCTCTCTGGGAGTGTGGCTGGTTCGCAACCAAAGCCTGATGGAAATCTGGTGGCTGTTTACCAATTTGATGCGCTATCCAAGGTCGATTTATCAGCCTTCTTGGGCCCTGCCAATTCGGGTGGTCTTTGGTGTGTTTATTCCCGCACTGTTGGCGGTTAGCGTTCCCGCGGAGTATTTCCTGGGCAAATCCGACTGGAGTGGAATTGCCCTTTTGTCTATATCAACTGGGTTTTTTATTTGGTTAAGCCGTTGGTTTTTCTTTTATTCTCTCAGGCACTATCAAAGCGCCAGCAGTTAAATGGTCAGGAATGCCCATTTTTCGCGGCGGGTTCCTGAATATCCCAATGCAAAACATAGCGATGGTGGCCACCGATGCAAAGTTCCTGGCCCGGAAGAATTTTCCCTTCTATGACACTTTTGCCGTCGACTTTAACTCCATTCGTGCTGCCCAAGTCCCTCACCATGGCGTGGTCCTTGAAAAGGACTATGCAGCAGTGTTTGCGTGAAACTTTCCGGGAATCAATGATAATGTCGCATTCTTCGTGACGGCCAATTAAAACAATAGGCTTTTCCAGGTTGAAACTGGCGCCTTCACTAAGTGCAACAAGTTGGATGGCCATGCAGGGAATCCCCATGGGCATACTAAGCCATAATGATGATAACATAACTACAGGGAAGGCGCAGGCGGGAATTACTAAATAGGGAAAAAAAACGAAGTTAGAAGCGGTTTTGAAGGGCAAGAACCGAACAATCGGAACTTCGCATTGCCAGGCAAGCCTCGGCTGCAGCATGGGCCGCAGCTAGGGTGGTTATGCAGGTGACTCCATGGGAGACGGCGTTTGCCCTGATTTTCCCTTCGTCCGTGCGGGACCCCCTGCCTACGGGGGTGTTGATGATCAAGGCGATTTGTCCGTTTTTCATGAGGTCAAGCAAGTTGGGCCGACCTTCCTGAATTTTGTTGATTTCGGAGACCTGAATATTTCCCTGACGCAAAATGCTGGCCGTCCCTCGGGTCGCCACTAATTCATAACCCATGTCTTGAAACTTGCTTGCTATATGGATGATGTCACCTTTATCCCGGTCGGCCACCGAAATGAAGATTTTTCCGCTTTTCGGCAGGGCGCTGTTGGCGGCGAGTTGGCTCTTGGCAAAGGCCATGGCAAAAGTATCGTCGATCCCCATGACTTCGCCGGTCGATCGCATTTCAGGCCCAAGGATGATATCGACACCTTGAAACTTGTTGAAAGGGAAGACGCTTTCTTTCACTGAAAAATACTTGGGTGTGATTTCCTGGGTGAAGCCCAGATCGCGCAACTTTTTCCCCACCATGACAAGCGCGGCCAGTTTTGCCAGCGATTTTCCAATCGCCTTGGATACGAAGGGGATTGTGCGGCTGGCGCGAGGATTGACCTCCAGCACATGAATGTCCACAGGGGGCGCGATTTGTCCATCGGCTTGCGGAACCAATTTCCCTTCCGTCAATCCAGGCTTGTTGTGGTCCATGCGCAATCCGGTAATGGCGAATTGCACATTCATCAGTCCGGACACTTTCAACTCACGGGCCATCGCGCATGTTTGTCGCTTGATCTCGTCCACGACTTCCCTGGGTAAGGAGTGCGGAGGCAATACACAGGCTGAATCACCTGAGTGGATTCCCGCTTCCTCAATATGCTGCATGACTCCGCCGACAACCGCGGTTTCTCCATCGAAGATGCAGTCGACATCTGCTTCAATGGCGGACTCAAGGAATTTATCCAGCAAGATGGGTTTTCCCGGCGAGACTGCCATGGCTTTGGTAACAGAGCGGACCAGCGTTTCCTCGTCGTAGACGATTTCCATTCCACGGCCGCCAAGCACATAGCTGGGCCGCACCAGAATCGGGTAGCCCACCTTTCTGGCAACATGAATGGCCTGTTGCAAATCGGTGGCTGTCCCGTTGGGCGGCTGAGAAAATCCCAGGCGGTTGACCATTCCTTGGAAACGCTCCCTATCCTCGGCGATGTCAATGCTATCCACGCTCGTTCCAATGATCGGCGCTCCGGCTGCTTCCAGGGCCCGGGCCAGGTTCAAGGGCGTTTGTCCGCCAAACTGCACGATCAAACCCTTGGGATTCATCCGCTCGCAGATGTTTAAAACATCTTCACAGGTCAAAGGTTCGAAAAAGAGATAGTCCGAGGTGTCGTAGTCGGTTGACACCGTTTCCGGGTTGGAGTTGACCATGATGGTTTCGTAACCGGCTTCTTGCAGTGCAAAGGAAGCGTGGCAGCAACAATAATCAAATTCAATTCCCTGTCCGATCCGGTTGGGCCCGCCTCCCAGGATCATGATGCGGTCCTTGCCCCTGGAGGGCTCGGCTTCGTCTTCGGGTTCTAGGCGGCCATCGGGGTGGCGAAAGGGGGCTTCATAAGTGGAGTAATAGTACGGGGTGTAGGCCTCAAATTCGGCGGCGCAGGTGTCGACCCGTTTGAAGACGGGGTTGACCCCAAGGGCCTTTCTTTGCCGGCGGATTTCCATTTCGCTGGTTTGCCAAATGTGAGCTAACTGACGGTCCGAAAACCCCGACTGCTTGGCTTTAAAGAATAAGGCCTGGTCAGCCGCTGCCAGCGATTTCACTTGCCGAAGTTCCTTTTCCACTTCCAGAATTTCCTGGAGGTTCTTTAGGAACCAGGGATCGATGCGTGTGCGATCATGGATTTCTCCTATTGTCATGCCATCCAGCATGGCATAGCGGATATACCAGATGCGGTCGCAGTTTGGCGTCACCAGGTGGGAAATTATTTCCTCGCGGGAAGGCTGCCTTTGTGTTCCCCATAAGTCGCTACGGTCGCAGCCCAAGCCAAAGCTGCCGGTTTCCAATCCGCGTAGCGCCTTTTGCACCGATTCTTTAAAAGTCCGGCCGATGGCCATCGTTTCCCCGACCGATTTCATTTGCGTGGTCAGTGTGGGATCGGCATCCGGGAATTTTTCAAAGGCCCAGCGGGGTATTTTGGTCACCACATAATCGATGGTGGGTTCAAAACAAGCGGGGGTTTCCTTGGTGATGTCGTTACGCAATTCGTCCAGGCGGTAGCCCACGGCCAGCTTGGCAGCGATTTTGGCAATGGGAAATCCAGTCGCCTTGGAAGCAAGCGCGGAGGACCGCGAAACTCGGGGGTTCATTTCTATGGCCACCAGGTCCCCATTGGAGGGATTGACACCGAACTGAATGTTGCTTCCGCCCGTATCGACGCCGATTTCCCTGATAATCCTGATGGCGGCATCTCGCATGCGCTGATATTCCTTGTCGGTCAAGGTTTGCGCCGGCGCCACCGTAATGCTATCGCCCGTGTGAACTCCCATGGGATCAAAATTCTCGATGCTGCAGACAATGACGACATTGTCTGCAGCATCGCGCATCACCTCGAGTTCAAATTCCTTCCAGCCAATGACTGATTGCTCAATGAGGACTTCACCAACGGGGCTCAGTTCCAATCCCCGGCTGATGAGTTCGTTGAATTCTTCGCGATTGTAAGCAATGCCTCCGCCGGTTCCCCCCATGGTGAAACTGGGCCGGAGGACGCAGGGCAAACCAACCCGGTCGCGAATTTCCTGGGCCTGGGCCAAATTTCTGGCCACTCCGCTGTCAGGCACATGAATGCCAATCCTAATCATGGCTTGCTTGAAAAGTGCTCGGTCTTCAGCCTTGGCAATGGCCTCGGGGCTGGCTCCGATCATCTCTACGCCGTATTTGGCAAGGACCCCTTTTTGGTGAAGGGTCATGGCGGTGTTCAGAGCCGTTTGCCCTCCCACCGTGGGCAGAATGGAATCGGGCCTTTCAATGGCGATGATCTTTTCAACGATTTCCCAGTGAATGGGCTCGATGTAAGTTTTGGTGGCGGTGTCGGGGTCGGTCATGATCGTGGCGGGGTTGGAATTAACCAGGATCACCTCGTAGCCTTCTTCGCGCAGGGCCTTGCAAGCTTGCGTCCCGCTGTAATCAAATTCACACGCCTGTCCGATAATAATGGGCCCCGAGCCAATAATTAGGATTTTTTTGATGTCAGTTCTTTTTGGCATGGTGTCTTTCGTCCGCTGCCCTTCATTTTCCCGGCAGTGATGGCACCGGTGGGATTGGCTAACCCTTTTTTGTTTTTTAGTAATCACCATCTTAGCCCTATAGGGGTTGATTCCAAGGGATTGATCGGGAATATTAAGGCCATTGGTACTTTCCCTCTGGAACCATTTTCAACCCTTCATGAAGCATGCTTGTCTTTTTGATTCCCAGGGAAGCTTTGGCCCCAGCATTGTTCTGCCAGCAAATTTGCCCAGGCAAACAGGCGTCCTTTTCAAAAATGGGCCGGGAGGCCTAAAGCACCAGGTCCGCTATTTAATCCCAGAAAATCCTGGCATTTATGGATTGAAGGATAACAATGGCGCGCTTTTTTATGTGGGCAAGGCTAAAAACCTGCGGGCCAGGCTCCTGAGCTACTTCCGAAAAAAACCTTCCAAAGAAAAGAAACTCATCCGCAAGGCCGCCTCCTTAATTTGGGAAAACACTTTCACGGAATTCCTGGCCTTGCTGCGTGAATTAGAAGTGATCAATTTGAAACGCCCCCTGGCCAATGTCGCGGGTAAAATTTGCGCCTTCCGGCCAGGGTACTTGATTCTTACCCCTGGTCCGGCGCCCAAGTTGAAAGTCACAGCCTTTTCCCCCAAAAATACCAAAACGCGGATTGGTCCGTTTCGCAACAACCGTGCCATGAAGAATGCCGTCAAGGTATTAAACGATTACTTCCAAATGCGCGATTGCCCATCGCGCATTCCCATGGTTTTTTCTGATTCTCCGCCCTTGGGCGGCGCATTCCCAGGTTTCGCCTGCATCCGCCAGGAAATTGGCAAATGCCTTGGCCCTTGCGGGGGCGGGTGCACGCAAGGGGAATACGGAAAAAAAGTGAAAGCGCTCATGGGTTTTTTTTCTGGCAAGGAGCAGGAAGTACTTGAAGTGCTTGAATGTAAAAGGAAATTGGCGGCCGACCGACTTGATTTTGAAATGGCGCAAAATTACCAGGAAAATGTGGAGGCATTGAGGTATTTGCTGGAGGTCATTCAAAAGGTAAAGCGCGGCCAGGCAATTCATGGCTTATATGAACAAAAGGTTTCTTCTGAGTTAACTTTATGGACCTCCATTTGCCATGGTGTTGTTCGCGCCACGGTTTTCTCGGGAAGTCTGCGAGCGGGGGAAGCTGGCCAGAAGGCTTTAATAAAACCCGTAACCGAAACGGAAGGCGGAGAAACTCCGGTCTGGTGGGAATTCAGTCAATATAGTTGTGGAGAGGTGGTTTCGGAAGAACCCGGAACAAGCCAAGGCACTCATTCGTCCTAATTTACTACCGTCTTGTTAAACATTCCAATCGCTCCCCTTTCTCAATTGGTCTTGATCGAAAAAAATAGCAAGCTATAGCGCAACCATCTCGGGAGAAGTTCCCGGAAAGGTGGTTTGTCATGAAAAAGATGTTGCTGGGAATTTTCGCTCTTGGAATTCCTTTGTTTTCTGGTTGCGGGCATTTTTGCGACCGCTGGTGCGATAAACACCAGCAGTCTGATAATTCGCATTACCCGCCCCCGAATTACTATCAGCAAGCGCCCCAGTGCGTTCCTTGCTATCCAGCGCAGGGGACTTCCTACGCCCCGCCCCAGGGGAATTGGAATCAACCTCGCGGCAATTCTCCCTGCCCGTAACCATCGAGCCTCTGGATTTAGAATTCTTGCCAGGGATTCCTCACTCAGGTCTGGATTGAACTGCACCTTTGGATTAGCATAATCCAAGGATTGGACAGACCTAAGGTTGAAAGGAATTCCCATGTTGGAATTGAGGTTCGGGGCTATTCGAGGGATTTTTGGGATTGTTGTAATCCTGCCTTTGCTTGGGCTGTTGGCCTTTGTTCCAAGGGGAAATGCCTTTCAAGCCAACGAAGAATCGCTCAATCGGGCGATTACCGGGCTTCGATTCGTCACAGGGGAAGAACCCTCCAGGCGAAAAATCGGAGAAATCACCAAGGACAAGGCCGCCGGGAAGAAGTTAATTGAATACGCAGCAACCAAGCTGGAAAAAGACGCCAATCTTTTTAATGTCAATTCGCTGGAAATCTTGGGTCGGGCCGGGCAAATTTTAAAGGAACAGGAACAAGCGGCCCGTTTTTACAAAGCTTATATCGTCGAAGTTAAAAAACTGGGGAGCGGGAAAAAAATCGCCAGCGGATATGGTGCCTTGATTCAAATCCTTTTTGAAACCCGCAAGTACAAAGAATGTGAAAAAACCTGTGCCGAATTCTTGGATATTACCCTGGAAGATGAGGCGGCTTTTCTTTCTATTTTGCAATTAAAGCCGGTGGTTTTTCGCCGCATGGTACTTTGCCATGCCAGGATGGGCCAGGTGGATGTGGCCCTGGAAAAAGTTGACAAAATGCTGAAGGATCAGCCTGAAAACTGGCTTAACCTGGAATTTAAAGCCAGAATTCTCCGCGATGCTGGCCGCTACAAAGATTCTGAAAAAATCTATGGCGAAGTCCTGGAGAAAATCCAGCAAGACAAACGGTTGAAAAATGAAGAAAAAGAGGACTTCGCTGAAGAAGTCAACTACACCCTGACCAATGTGTATGTCGAACTGAAGCAAATCGACAAGGCGGGGAAAATCCTCAAGGATCTATTGGAAAAACACCCCGACAATTCAACCTACCACAACGACCTTGGCTACATTTGGGCAGACAATAACCAAAAGCTTGACGAGGCGGAAATGTTGATAAACAAAGCTCTGGAACTCGATCGGGAAGCGAGGAAGAAAAAAGGCGGGATTAACCCCGAATTGGATCGTGATAATCCCTCCTACTTGGATAGCCTGGCCTGGGTGTTGTTTAAGAAGAAAAAATTTGCCGAGGCCAAGAAAGTCATCCTGGAGGCCGTAAAGGATGAGGAAGAGAAAAACATTGAAATCCTTGATCACCTTGGGGACATTCATCAGGCGCTGGGGGAAAAATCCGAGGCGTTAAAAGCGTGGAAAAAGGCGCAGGAATCAGCCACGGATTCACCTCGGGATCAAGCCAAGAAAAAAGAAGTCGAACAAAAAATAAAGGCTAATTCGGAAAACAAATAGGATTTTTAGCACAGGGTGCATCCGCTGACGCTTTCCGGTTTATTTGCTGGAAAAGTAGTGGTAGCATTTCCTATTAATTCTTTTCTGTTGATGGGAAAATGTCCACCTTGGTATCCAGATGAATTCCAACAATTCGATTTTTTTGGATATTGCACTACCGAATGCCTCGACCTGGTTTTATTTTTCCCTGCTTTTGGCCAGCGCCCTTTTCTTTAAATTCACCCGTGTTTTCAGCATGCGGAACCTGGATATTCTGGGGATCTTTTTCTTCATGCCCGGGTTGCTTTTTCTCCTGGAAGGGAAGGCAGATGCCCGAACCAGTTTTGCCTGGCTTTTGGGGGCTTGCCTTTACTGGCTGGTGCGTTGTTTGATTGACCTGTTGCTGGAAAGGCGGCCGGCCTTTTCGCCGAACCTGAATGTTCCCGCCATGGTTTGGCTGAGTGTGGCTTTTTATTTAAGCTTGGTCGCCGTTGCCATTCGCGAGCCGGATTCCCCGGGGGGCCGGGACCCCCGGATGCAAACCCCAATAGATAAAGTGCGCGAGAAAGGGGAAAAAATCATTGAGAACCGCGGTGGCCAAATGGTCTCTGCGGGTTCCGTTCGTTTATGGCTTGAACGAGGATTGTCGCTAATTTGCCACCTGGCGATTGGCGTAGGGTTGGTTTTGTTTTTTTGGCTGCATTACGAGAATTACCACCTGGGATTTGGCGCCGCCACTTTGTATTTCCTGCTTCCTTACACCTATCTGTTAATGCCGTATGCCGGCTTGAAAGTGGGCCGTTGGGACCATTCATTTTTGATGGCGCTCATGATTTGGGCCTTGGTGTTTCATAAGAGACCCATGGTTGCCGCAGCCTTTATGGGAGTGGCCTTTGGCGGTTTGTTTTTTCCCTTGGTTTTACTGCCCCTTTGGACTTCGTATTTCCATGGCCGTGCCCGTTGGCGGTTCCTGGCAATGGCCTTGGGGGTCTTTGTGATTTCCGCCGGCGCCTTTGTTTCTTTCTACGGCGGGTCGGCTGAATCCCTGGCTTCCACCTGGATGGTGTCGGATTGGATTCCCTGGAAAGAGCCCCTGGCCGATACGCAAAGTTTTTGGCACGGGATTCATTGGGCATACCGCTTGCCAGTTTCATTAGTCTTTCTCGCTTTTGCAGTTTCGGTTTTCTTTTGGCCTAATCCCAAAAACCTGGGGGAATTAGTGGCTCTTTCCGCTGCTTTGCTAATTGGCATTCAATTCTGGTATTCCCACTTGGGCGGGATTTATATCTTGTGGTACTTGCCTCTTTTGTTAATGGTGATTTTTCGCCCCAGCCTGGGCATCAACCAGGTAAAACCCGCCTAGCCCGGTTTTCCATTTTTTCTTTTAATGGAAGACAAGGAGTGCGTTTCAAGGATGATAAAGCGCAAAGCGATAATTGGCGTTCTGGCAATTGGGTTGGCTTTAACCCTGCCCTTTTTGATTGCCCGGTATCAACAAAAGCAATTTCGTAACTTCCGGGTTGTCAAGAATGGGGTTTTATACCGCAGCGGGCAAATGACCCTGGCTGGGGTGAAAAAAGTGGTCAAGGATTTGCAAATCAAAACCATTATTTCCCTGCGTGATTCCCACGATACTTCCCGCCCGGCTCCTGACGCTCAAGAAGAAGAATTTTCCCGAAGCCAGGGGATTCGGTTTTTGCGCTTATCGCCAAAAAGGTGGGAGGCGGAGGTTGGCGAACCACCGGTCATGGAGAATGTTCGCCGATTTGTTGATACTTTGAATGACCCGAAATGCCATCCAGTCTTGGTGCATTGCTTCGCGGGCATTCACCGGACCGGTTCTTATTGCGCCATCTACCGCATGGAATTCGAAGGCTGGTCGAATTCTCAGGCAATTGAGGAATTAAAAAAATTGGGTTACCACGATTTGGAAAAGGAGCCGGATGTTTTTGGTTTCCTCAAGAACTACCGGCCGACCCATGGGAGTGGTAAAAACCCTTAAGGGCAATCAGGGCGGCTTTCCACTTATCTCTTCGACGAAGAAATTTATCCCGCCCCGGGCCTGGAATGGTGCTCGCGTTTCCTTTTTGGCTGGGAAAATCTCCCGCAGATATCTCCGCGCCTACCGCGGCGAGTTTTCCTGCTCCAATGGAAGTAATCTCTGGGCTCGCCGCCGGTTCCACAGCCAGGCCTGTAATATCCGCCAAAATCTGGTTAAAAACGGGATTGGCGACCATGCCGCCATCCACTTTCAAGGAATTGAGCTTCCCTGGAATGTCCGCCGAGGTGGCTTCCAGTAAATCCGCGACTTGGTGGGCAACGCCTTCCAGGGTTGCAAGCACCAGGTCGGCCTTGGAGGTTTTCCGAGTTATCCCAAGGATGGTCCCTTGAAAATCGCTATCCCAATGCGGGCACCCTAAACCTGCAAGCGCGGGAATGAAAAATGGGGTATCGAGAGAATCCGCAGCCAAAGCAAGTTCCTGTGTGTCACTGGCTTTTTCAATGATTTTCAGATTATCGCGCAGCCATTGGACGGCGGAACCGGCGACAAAAACACTTCCCTCTAGGGCGTATTCCAAAGTCTTTCCCTGGTTTGCCGCCAGAGTGGTTAACAAGCCGGATTTGGAAGGGAAAGGAACTTTTCCTGTATGCACCAGAAAAAAGGCGCCAGTTCCAAAAGTGCATTTGGCCTGGAATGGTTTTGTGCATCCATGTCCAAAAAGTGCAGCTTGTTGGTCTCCCGCGACCCCAAGGATGGGAATGCCATCGGGGAGGAAACCCAGGCCCTTGCTTTTGCCATGTAAAGCAATGCTTGCTTTGGGTGCTGGCAAGAGATTTTTGGGAACATTAAAAAACCGCAAAAGCTCATCATCCCAGAAGCCAGTATTCAAGTTCATTAGCAAAGAGCGGGAAGCGTTTGTAAGATCGGTGGAAAAACTTTCTCCACCGGAAATTTTCCAGATCAGGTAGGTGTCGATTGTTCCCGCGAGTAGATCCCCGTTTTTCGCGCGTGTTCGTTGCGGGTCCAGGGCATCAAGAATCCATTTTATTTTGGTGGCTGAAAAATAGGGGTACAAAACCAACCCAGTTTTTTCACGGATCACCGGCGCAAAGGAGGCATTGGCTTTGCAAAAATCCGAGGTTCTGGTGTCCTGCCAGACAATCGCGTTATGAATGGGTCTGCCTGTGGCTTTTTCCCACACCACGGTAGTTTCCCTCTGGTTGGTTATGCCAATCCCAGCCAGAAGTCTGATTTTATCTGGATTGCGCTGGGCAATTTGGCTGATTAAATTTCCCACCGATTTCCAAATCTCTTCGGGTTTATGCTCCACCCATCCGGCCCTGGGAAAGACTTGCTCCACTGCTTCCGATGACTGATCGAGGATAACCGCGTTAGCGTCCATCAAGGACACGCGGGTGGATGTTGTTCCCTGGTCAATGGCAAGTATGATTCCTTGGTTCACAAGTAAGCTCCCAAGTAATTGGCCTTCAAGTTTTTACCAGGGCATTTTAAACTCTTGGTTCGACCACAGGGGAAAATAAGTAGTGATGGCAGAAAAAAACCAAAGTGGCGACTTCACCCGGTTGTTCCGGATTCTGGGTTTTTTTTGGGCCTTTGGATTTGGAATCTTTGCCACGGTGGCTTCCCTGACCTTGGAAAGCGCGGGCCTTAGCCATTGGGAAATTGGCCTTCAGTCTTCTGCCTATTACCTTTGTATTGGGCTAAGTTCGTTGTTTGTTCCTTGGATCATTTCCCTATTTGGAAAAAGGTGCGTGTTTTTCGGAATGGTCATGGCCGGGTTGACCTGCTTGGTGTTTCCACTGGCGGGAGATTGGTATTCCTGGATGTTGTTGCGGGGGGGCAATGGCCTTGCCGCGGCAATGTCTCTGGTGCCATTGGAAACCATGGTGATTCAACAATCGCCCGTGGAGAAAAAAAACCGTTTTTTTGGGTATTTTGAATTATCTTTGGCATTGGGATTCGGCGCTGGGGGGGCCTTGGGTCCGGCGTTGGAAACCGTAAAGCCTGGTTTAAGTTATCTCTTGGGTGGGACCGTGATCCTTCTCGGCGCCGTCCTGGCGCTGCCCATTCCGACATCCCTGGCCCAGGAGCAGAGATTAGAAGGGCCCAGCCCTTCGCGAGTTTTAAAATGCTGGGTTTGGTTTTCAACCGCATTCACTCAAGGCTTTCTCGAAGGAGGCCTGCTGACTTTCGCGGGATTGCAAATTATTGGTTTGGGGTACGGAAACCGGGAAGTCGCGTTTGTTTTTGCTTCGATGTTTTTTGGGGTCGTAGTTTCGATGCTTGGGGTTGCCCGGCTTGCCGACCGCTTTGGTGGTATTCGAATCCTGGCACTGACCCACGGCATTTCCCTTCTCCTTCTGATGGGCTTGAGTTTTTCCAATTCCATTAATTGGATCATAACTTTGGTCTGGGGGGTGGGGCTGGCTTATGGATGCCAGTACGCAATTGCCTTGGTGGCTTTGGAAAAGGAATTTCCCAAATCGCAGCAGCCAGGGGCAAACGCCCTTTACCTGGCGCTCAATTGTCTTGGCAGCGTATTGGGCCCAGTTCTTATTAGCTTATTTCCCTTTGGGATGGGCTTGAATTCCCTGTGGCAAGCGGGAGCCTTCCCTATTTTAGTCCTTATCCTGGCTTGGCTGGGAATGGCCTGTTTAAGGCCAGGGCGAACGGGGAATTGGTAAACTAACTCTGGACTCTCGGCGGGAAGGACTCAAAGAAAAATGCAACCCGGTTTTGAAAAAGTCAGCTTGCCGCTGTTGCAGAATTGGGATTGCCACACTTGCGGAACCTGCTGCAAGGAGTATTTGGTTCAACTCAGCAAGGATGAGGTTGAAAAGATTCAGGGCCAGGGTTGGGATAGGGAAAAGGATCTGGGGGGGTATTCTCCTTTTAAGCGGACGGGAATTTTCTGGAAAAAAACGCACTTGAATCATCGGCCTGATGGGAGCTGTGTGTTCTTGGATGAAAAGGGGCTATGCAAAATCCACGGACGATTTGGCTTGAGCGAAAAGCCGCTTCCATGCCAGGTTTTTCCTTATGTGCTGATCCCTGCGGGGGACCAGTGGCAAGTTGGGGTGCGGTTTGCCTGTCCGTCAGCTGCTAAAAACTTAGGCACTCCAGTAGTCCAACAGGAAAAGGATATTCGCGATTTTATTTCCCACCTTAAAATAAGAGAAAATCTCGCTGTCTCGCTGACTGACAATAAGAACAAGCCTCAGCTTTTGCCGGGAAAGCCAAGCACCTGGGAAACGCTTTACCTTTTTCGCGATGTCCTATTGGAACTGATGTCCAAGGAATCCGTTAGCGTGGAATTGTGCTTGCGGCGGTGCCTGGCATTCGCCCGGGAAATGAAAAAAATGAATTTTGACCTTCTTTCGCCTATCCAGGTGAAAGAACTGGCGGAAATTTTATCTCGGCTAGTGGAAAACGAGATTCCCCTGGACCCCTACTCGGTTCTTAAACCGACTTGGATAGGCCGGGTTTTATTTCGCCAAGCTTGCGCGATTTATACCAGGAAAGACCATGGCCCCAACCGGGGTTTGGTGAAGAAAGGGCGGCTGGCCCTTTTTGGGGCGGCCTTGAGTTTCGCCAGGGGCCAGGGAAAGGTTCCCAGGGTCAATTCCTTTACCACCGATATCACTTTTGACGAGGTTGAACAAAAGCGAGAACCGCTCGAAAAAGAAACCAGCGATTTTTTGCGCCGCTATTATCTGACCAAGATTGGTTCCTTGCAATTTGTCGGCGCGACGAATTTCCAAATGCCTTTTTGGGAAGGGCTTCATTCCCTTATCCTTACTTTTCCGGTAGTGGCCTGGACTGCTTTTACTTTGAAAGAAGGGGAAAATCAATTAACCCGGTTCCAAACCGCAGTCAGCCTTGCGGATGACCATTTCGGTTTCAACAAAATCCTGGGGACGGCTCGCCAGCGGTTTAGCTTGGGGATTTTGCAATTTCGCCAGGAAACCCACAGGTTGGTGGCCTGGTATGCCCGGGGCAAACCTTAATTGGCGGAACTAACATTTGCGTAAAACTCCGGCCAAGACCCCCAATATCTTTGTTTCGCTTCCCGGTTGAATGATGATGGGGTGCATGGTGCTATTGCAAGGTTCCAGGCGAACCTGATTGCGGTCTTGAATGAATCTTTTTAGCGTGACTTCATTATCAATCATTGCCACCACCCGTTCCCCATTGGCAGCAATTTCTTGCTTCCTGACCACGATGTAATCCCCATCCTGAATGTTGTCTTCAATCATGGAATACCCGCGGACCTGCAAGACATAATGGTTGTCGCCGGAAAAGAGGCTTTCCAAATCGAGGGTATCTTCTTGGGCAACCGAGGCTATTGGGGACCCAGCGGCCACCGCACCCAAATAAGGCAAGCCTTTCTTGCCTTTACGCGGGTTGATGATTTGAATTGCGCGGGCGGAAAAGCTTTCCCGCAGGATTAAGCCCTTCTTTTCAAGGGCTTTCAGGTGGCACATTACCCCGTTTGGCGATTTTATCCCAAATGCTAGGCCTATTTCCCTTACAGTGGGGCCATAGCCTCGCGTTTCGATTTTATCGCGAATGAAGATGAATATCTCCTTTTGCCTTTGGGTTGTTTGCCCAAATTCCTGGTTCATGGCTGCCTCCTGTACTTCAGTACAATGTACATAGGTATATGTAATTTGATTTTCAAAAAAAACAAGGTTAAATTACCTGCAACTGTTTTTTTTCACTTACCCCGCTGATTCGAGGTCATTTTGGATTCCAGCTTTCCCACACAGTTTCAGACACTTTTCGATTCTCACCCACTGAATATCGAAAAAACTGTTTCCCTTTTTAAAGATTTGCTGGAGGGTAAACTTTCGGAGATTCACCAAGCCGCGTTGCTAACTCTCTTGGCGGATCGGGAACCTGATTCCAGCGTCCTGGCATCTTTGGCCCGAGTGGTTGCGGCAAGGGGAGAGGTATTCCCTGGACAAGAAGCGCCCGGGGCAATTGATACATGCGGTACAGGAGGGGATTACTCTGGAACTTTTAATATCAGTTCTGCAACGGCCTTGGTCTTGGCCGGTTGTGGGGTGAAAGTCATCAAGCATGGGAACCGGTCAGCATCCGGCAACTCGGGAAGCGCGGATGTATTCCAGGCCTTGGGGGTTAAAATCGATTGTACTCCTGAAATCAGCGCAACGGCTTTGCGCGAGGGAAATATTTGTTTCTGTTTTGCTCCAATTTATTATCCCTTTTTAGGGAACTTTGCAGGGCTTAGAAAAAAACTTGGTTTTCGAACTGTTTTCAATTTTATTGGTCCTTTGGTCAACCCGGGCCATGTCCGCTTTCAATTATTAGGCGTGAGCCACCCACGCTACCTGGAGGTTTATGCCCAGGCATTTCAAACCTTAAACAAGGAAGGAATTATTGTTTCTGGAGAAACGGGGGGTGATGAAATACTCCTGGATCGAAAAACCGGGTATTGTTCCATTAAGGGCGGGGTCATTGAAAAGGGAATGTGGGATTGTGCTTCCTTCGGTTTGGAAAGGCGTCCAAGTCATTTGATTCAAGCCAAGGACCCGTTGGAGAGCGCTGCTCTGATTCAGGAGGTCATGCAGGGAAAAGCCGGCCCGGCGCTGGATACCGTATTGGCCAACAGTGCCGCAGGGTTATTGGCTTGCGGTTGGGTTTCAAATATTTTAGCTGGAGTGGTAATGGCCAGAAATGCCATTCAAGCTGGAAAAGCAGCGCAAGCGCTTGAGACTCTGGTTAAAATAACCAAGGGGTAGTGGATCAATGATTGTTTGACTCGAGATTAGATGGCAAAAAAAATCATCATTGTTGGCGATCCAGGAATTGACGGAGCCTTTGCCGCCTCCTTGGCAATGCAATGCCCTAATCTCGATCTGGTGGGTTTCCTTCCCACGGGTGGAAATGTGACCCCCGAGCAGGCAACAACCAACACCCACCTTATAGTGGAGTATAATGATCCCCAAAAATGGCCTCGCATGGGATCGGCTTTGCAGGTCGAGTATGAAAGCGATGGCACCCGATTGCATGGGGCCAACGGATTGGGTGGCGTGGAGTTTCCCTCCGTCCGCCTACACCATCTCCATCCGGCTGACAAGGTGCTTTCTGAGTTAATCCGCGAATACCGACACGATGTAACGGTGATCCTAATGGGGCCGTGCACTTTGTTTGCCAGGATGTTGGAAAGGGATGCGGAAGCGGCGCGCATGGTGGACAAACTTGTCGTGCTGGGTGGGACCTGGCACGAACCAGGGAACGCTGGGCCGGTGACGGAGTTCCATTTTCATTGCGATCCAGTCAGCGCTCGGGCCACCCTGGCCTGTGGCGCCCCGGTTTACCTTGTGCCTTTGGATGTGAGCAGGCGGCTGGCCTTCTCACCAAGTGAACTTTTACAGTTGCCTTCGCAAAAATCCCGCATCTCCAAGTTTCTCCGGCAAATTGTTGCCTATGGCATTGGCGCCACCGCTTCCTTGTATGGCATCGAGGGGTTTCACCTGAAGGATGTACTTGGTTTATTCCCGGTCCTGGCGCCTGATTTGTTAAAAAGCCGGCAGGTGTCCGTGGATGTGGAAGTTTCGGGGGAATTGACCCGAGGGATGAGTGTGATCGATGTCCGCTGGGGGCCCAAAAGCGGCAAGCCGGTGGAAATGGTGGTGGATATTGACGAAGAGCCTATAAGGCAGGTCATCCACGGAATTTTGGAAAAAATTTAACCTCGGGCCTTCCATTGAGGAGTAATTAGCCACTCCAGCCTGCCATCTCCCGGCGAAACTTGGCCGGGAAAATCCAGCAAGGCCGCCCCGGCCTTATCCAAATGAATTGTTCCTTCTTTCAACCCGGTGAAATAACAAACCAGGCTGGCCATATCTGGCATATGGCCAAATAACGCCGCCAGAGTAAAGTTTCTCCCAGCCAAAAACCCGGATACTTCCGGGAAATTTCCCCCCGGAGAAAGGCAATCCAAAAGGATATGACATTCGCTTTTTTCGCTGATGGCAGGCACCGCCAGATGAGCGGTTTCTTTGGCCCTGGCCAGGGGGCTGGAAATCACCAGGTCGACCTTTAAGTCGAGGTTTTTCAGGCTTTTTCGCAGGCGTTTTCCCTGCTTCTTCCCCATTGCGGTTAGTGGGCGATCATGGTCGTTTAGGATTGTAATCCCGTTGACACCTTTAGCTTCCGCGTGTCGGACAAGGAGAATTTTCATAGATCAACCTCAGCCTGGGTGGAATGTTTCCCTGGGAGAAAAAGCCAGGAAGGTTAACCCGATTATGGGCGTTACCTTTCTTCCTTACATATAATTCCAGTTTCTTTTGACGATTTCCACTTGGAATTGGCGGACAGCTTTAAATGCAACGAAACGATATCAGAAATATTGCCATTATTGCCCATGTCGATCATGGTAAAACCACCTTGGTGGACCAAATGATGAGGCAGTCGGGATTGTTCCGTGAAAGCGAATTGCGCGGGGAAAGAATTCTCGATTCCAATGATTTGGAAAGAGAGCGTGGCATTACCATCCTGGCCAAAAATATTGCCTTGAAAATTGCCGGAACAAAAATCAATTTGATCGATACCCCGGGTCACGCGGATTTCGGCGGGGAAGTTGAGCGGGTATTAAAAATGGCCGATGGCGCGCTGCTGCTCGTGGATGCCGCCGAAGGGGTCATGCCGCAGACTAGGTTCGTCCTCCGCAAGGCCTTTGCCTGCGGCTTGCGGCCCATCGTGGTAATCAACAAAATCGACCGGCCGGACGCCCGGGTTACCGAAGTGCTTAATGGCGTGTTCGACTTGTTTGTCGAATTGGAGGCGGACGAAAAGACGCTGGATTTTCCAACTATCTACGCCTCGGGGCGAGAAGGGATCTCCACCGATGACTTGTCCAAGCCGGCAAAAGATTTAGTACCTTTGTTCGATGCCATAATGAAATATGTGCCAGGGCCAGAGGGGAATACCAATTTGCCCTTGCAAATGCTGGTGGTGACGCTCGGATTCAGCGAGTTTCTTGGGCGAATTGCCATCGGCCGGGTTTTTGCCGGGAAAATTAAAAAGAACCAGCGGATTTCCCACATGCGCCACGATGGCACCCGCACCGCAGAAAACATTTCGCAACTGTTTTCCTTCGACCGGCTTGGCCGGGTGGAAACTAATGAAGTTGAGGCCGGGGATATCTGCGCCGTTGTTGGGTTGGAAAAAGTGGAAATTGGCGATACCCTGGCTGATTTGGATAATCCCGTGGCTCTGCCCCCGATTAAGGTGGATGAGCCAACTTTGAGCATGGTTTTTCGCATCAATGATTCCCCCTTTGTGGGCCAAGCGGGGTCGTATGTAACCAGCCGGCAGTTGCGTGAAAGGTTGAACAAGGAACTCGAATCCAATGTGGCGCTGCGAGTTACTCCTGATGAAAAAAAGAAAGATGAATTTCATGTCTCTGGCCGGGGATTATTGCACCTTTCGGTCCTCTTGGAAAATATGCGGCGCGAAGGGTTTGAGCTGTCCGTGGGCAAGCCCCGGGTGGTTTCTCGCCTTGTGAATGGCCAGGTAATGGAACCGGTTGAATATTTGGTGATTGAAACACCGCCCAGTTCGGTCGGCGCCGTCATGGAGCTGGTGGGCAACCGCCGTGGGGAATGCACCAAAATGGATGGCCGGGGCACCATGACTCACATGGAGTTTTTGATCCCGGCGCGCGGGTTAATTGGTCTGCGCACTCGCCTCATGAACGCGACCAGCGGCGAGGCCATTGTTCATCACAACTTTTACGATTACCAACCAATCAAGGGTGGAATCCCGCATCGGTTAAATGGCGTCCTGATTTCCGTTGATACTGGACGAGCCACACCCTTTGCCATGGACAACCTCCAAAACCGCGGCACCTTATTTATTCCCATTGGGGAAGAGGTTTATGAGGGGCAAATTATCGGGGAACATTGCCGCGATAATGATTTGCCCGTCAATGTCTGTCGGGAAAAGAAGCTGACCAATGTCCGTGCCGCCGGGTCCGATAAGTCGATCATTATCAAGCCACCCAGGACATTAACCCTGGAATTGGCGTTGGAATATATTGAGGACGATGAGCTGGTGGAAGTCACCCCTAAAGCAATCCGCTTGCGGAAGCTTTACCTCAAGGAAAATGACCGGAAAAAGCAGGCCCGCCTGGCCCAATAATGCGGCGGCCTAGTCTGAAGTGTTGACCCCACCCTGGCAATTTCAGGGTGGAATGCCCAATAAGAGTTCCTGAATTCAAATATTTGATGCCCCTGCAAGGGGGCCCTTATTTTTCTGGCGGCGCTTTCTTCATGTGGTCGGCAATGTGGTTGACCACCTCGAGGAAATACCAGGCAGCGGTATAGTGGCCGCAATTATACCAGTGGATTTCTTGCTTCCCCGCAGCTTCCCAAAGCGCTTCAGCCATCGAAGCTGGCACGATATCATCCTTGCGCCCGGCGAATTGCAAAAGTTGTTTGCCTTTCAAATTTTCCGCCCGGGTCAAGGGATCCACCGGCGATAGCATTTGTTTGACCTGGTTTCTCGATCCGCCGAACAGGACAAACGCTCCGCTCAATGCCTTGGCATAGGGATGGTCGAAATAACCATCGACCAGGCCAGCGCCGCCCAACAGCACAACGACTTTGGAAACCTTCGGTTCCATTTCCGCCGATAGAGCCCCTATCATGCTTCCCAGGCTGGTTCCTGTTATGCCAAGCCGGGTGGGGTCGACTTCCTTTCGTTGCTCAAGCCAGGCCACTGCGGCGCGAACATCCAAAACCGTTTGGCGGATTGCCAGGAAGGTGTGGTTCAAGTCCGGTGAGAGAAGCCGCAGCTTGGAGTTAGGGGGCCGACGGGGCCCATAATAGGCCATTTGAATGAAGAGCGCGGCTACTCCACGAGACGCAAGGTGGGTGGCCACCATGCGTGATAAGGCTTGATTTCCCCCGGTGATGTCGAGAACGACCGTGGCGGGCGCGTTTTTTGCCCCAGGTGGAAGGTAGTATTCCCCGTGAACCAAGTTGTTTACTTCATGTTTGCTTTTGAAAGGTGATTGGAATTGCAAGTGGTAGACCTCCACCTGGGAAACTTCCAATTTATATTTCGGAAAGAGTTTGTAATTGAGAGTTTGCGGGTCAAGGTGATATTGCTTTGGAATTCCCGGTTCGGGATTGGCATTTCCTACCTTGAAAATGCCCTCGGAGGAAAGGTCTTTTCCTGGCGCTTGAACCGGGGCTAGTAAAAACACGAACAAGGCCGCAAAGAGAGATCCTCGAAGCATGGGGAGGCACCTCAATGGGAAATAATTCAACCCATCATATCACGGAATTGTTCAAAAAGGTATCCACTATCATGAGGGCCTGCGGAGGATTCCGGATGGTACTGAACGCTAATGACTGGTTTTTTCCGGTGCCGCATCCCTTCCAGCGTGTTGTCGTTCAAATTCACATGGGTTGGTTCCAGGTCGGTCGGCAGGTCCTGGGTGGCGACTGCAAAACCGTGGTTTTGTGTGGTGATTTCCACTTTTTTGGTCTTAATGTTTAAAACCGGGTGGTTCGCTCCCCGGTGGCCGAATTTCAATTTGAAGGTGCTGGCGCCACACGCCAGACCAAGCAACTGGTGCCCAAGGCAAATGCCGAAGATCGGTTTTTTTTCAATCAATTCTTTTAGAGTTTGAATCCCATAGGTGACGGCGGCCGGGTCGCCTGGCCCATTGGAAATAAAAATCCCATCCGGATTTTGCGCCAGGATTTCGCTCGCACTGGCATTTCCAGGCATCACTGTCACCTTGCATCCGATCCTCACCAGGCAGCGCAGGATGTTTTGTTTCATCCCGAAATCCAGCGCTACCACATGGTGGGTTGGCTTCTTTTCCGGAATGTAGTGAACCAGTTCATTAGTGAATCCAAGGTCCCAGGCATACATCTTTACGGGCATGACGGCCTTGGCCAGATCCAAGCCTTCCATCGATGGCGAGTCGAGGGCTTGCCGTATTAGCTTTTGATCATCACATTCGCCGCAGGCAAGGGTTCCACGCATGGCCCCACGAATTCGTAAACGGCGAACCAAGGCCCGAGTATCGATCCCTTCAATACCGGGAATTCCCGCTTTTTCCAAATAGTGATTTAAATCCCCGGTGGCCCGGAAGTTGCTACTCAATTGCGACAATTCTCGGACAATAAACCCCTCAACCTGCGGCTTGTCGGATTCCGCATCATCCTGGTTAATTCCATAATTGCCTATCTGGGGATAAGTCATGGCGACGATTTGACCCTTGTAGGAGGGGTCGGTGAGGATTTCCTGGTATCCGGTCATGCTGGTGTTAAAAACGACTTCACCCTGGGAAACCACCTTAGCGCCAAAGGCCTTGCCGGTGAAAACTGTTCCGTCTTCCAGAGCTAATTTTGCCAGCATGAAAATTCCTTTTCTCCAGAACCAAGGTCGACGAATTATTTTTATGGTATGCAGGCGCGGGAATAAAGGGGGGAAATTCCCAACTTCAGCCATTCCGTATTAATATTTCTTTCCCGAAATATCGTTCGTCAGCGGAATATCCAAAAGCTCCAAGTTTTGCCGCAAACTTTCCAAGGGCAATCCGATTACATTGGTCAAACTCCCCTGGACCAAGCGCACATAAGGATCATTCTTTTCCTGAATTGCGTAAGAACCGGAGTGGTTTTTCCATTCCCTGGTGGCGAGATATTCCTCGATATCCCCCGCCGAGAGGGCCCGGAATTCGACAATGGACTGTTCTTGCCAACATAATTGGAGGCCGTTGGGTTGCTTCCATAAGACGATTCCGGTCCAAAGTTCATGGCGCCGGCCAGCCATTGTTTCCAGCATGGCAAAGGCATCTTGCCGGGATTTGGGTTTTAAAAGCGGGGATCCATTCAGCCATCCAATGGTGTCAGCGGCTATGATCAACCCCTGGGTTACTCTATTGGCCACTTCCCGGGCTTTAAGCCAGGAAGCCAGGGAAACCAAATCACGCGGGTGGCTAAACCCTTCCTCAGGTTCCTTGGCATTGGAAGGCACGATTTCAAAATCAGCCAGGATCCGCCGAAGTAATTCCGCTCTGGCAGGCGAGGCGCTGGCCAGGATTATTGGGTTTTTGATTTCCATTGGTTCAATTCGTTTTCCAGGGTGGGCCAAAGGCGATCGGGAACCAGTTCATCCAGACAAATCATTTTTGGGCATGTTTTCAAATAACTCCCACGGCAGGAAACAGTGGTTTGTATCGCATTTTTCAATTGTCCAAAGGGGCCATTCCATTCCGGCCGGGTGCAAAGAAAGGGGGAGATAACTGGAATATGCTGGCAGACGGCGATGTGCATCGGCCCGGTGTCATTGGAAACCAGGAGGTCTAACTGGGATACCCAGGCGACTAAATCACCCAGCGAAGTTTTGCCGGTCATATCTGCGCAAGGCGCTTCTTTGGGCAAATTCTTTTGAATTTCCCCGGCGATTTCCGAATCTTCTTTGCCGCCTAGAAAAACTACTGTCCCTCCGTGAGTCTGCATGGCTTTTGTAAACAGTGAGGAAAAATAATTCGGCGGCCATCGTTTGGTATGCCAGCGGGCCCCAGGGGCGCAGCCCATCCAGGGCTTGGGAAATGCTCCAAGTTGCTGGCGTACTCTTGCCAGAGAATCATCCGCCGGTTGCATTGGGGCGTCGGGGATGATTTCGCCGCAACCAAAAAACCTTGCAACTTCCCAGTATCTTTCCACGGCGTGCATTTTACCCGGCCTGAGGTACTTGACGCGGTGGGAATAAAAATAACGCGATCCCTCCCGGCAATCTTCCAGGCCAACGCGGAATTTTGCCCCGGATAATCCAGCCATTAAGCCAGTCCTAAATAGGCCCTGCAAATCAATGGTCAAGCACGGTTTGAATTTCCGGATCTGGCCAATCAGGAAAAAAAAGGTTTTCAATCCCCCGAGTTTGGTCTGATGCCATTCACCTCGGTCGAAGGGGATTAGCTGGTCGATATCCGGGTGTTGTTCCAGCAGCGGTTGATAGGCTTTGTTGATGACCCAGGCGATTTTGGCGTGGGGGAAACGATGCCGTATTCCTTTGAGAAAAGGGAGGCTATTGACAATATCGCCAATGGCGCTGGGTTTAATTATCAGAATTCTATCAGGGCTATTCTGGCCAGGCGGAAATAGATTTGCCATCGAGGGAACCAGAGAATTCCATTTCTTGTTAATACCCAGCTTGTTTTATTCCTTTTTAATTTCCAATTCAAAGAATTTTTGCACCCGTTGGATTTGCGTGTCCAGGATATCCAAAGCTTTTTGCTTGACTTCGCTGGTGGCTTTTTCCCCCGTTCCCGTGTCATTCTCCCATTTGAGCAGTAATTCCCTGGCGTTCCGCAGGAAAATCGCAGGCCCGGCCAAATCCTTTTCCTGAACGCAAGTGTCAAGATGGGA
Organism: Gemmataceae bacterium; assembly: GCA_009692005.1. Classification (GTDB taxonomy): domain Bacteria; phylum Planctomycetota; class Planctomycetia; order Gemmatales; family Gemmataceae; genus SHZZ01. Next base: position 89,235 of record SHZZ01000002.1, read on the forward strand.
AATCAGCATGGAAGAGTTTTCCCCCAGGCGGGCCATGCTGGTATTTTTGAATTGCTCCAAAAAAAACTGACGGGCCAATTGAACCTGGGCGCTCTTTCCTTCCCAGATATTCCGGTAATTGGCCAGGTTCTTTTTAACCAACGCATCTGGCTGGCTGAGAGCGGCAAGGATGGCAATGGCCTTGGGAAATTCTCCTTCACGGGCAAGCTGTCTCGCCTCTGCCAGTTTCAAGGTGTTATCTTCTTGAATAGTTTCCGAAATTTCCAACTCTCCGACATGCAAAACAAAGCGGTGGAGTTCTTCCAGAAACAGGTTGGCGTTTTGGATTTTTTTCAAGCCGGTCAGGCATTCCGCCGAAGTTTGAACTTCAGGGAATTGCTCCTTTAACAGGCTTATTTCTTGTGATAACCGGTTGCGTCGGTCGGTGGAAAACTGATGGAATTTCTTGGCTTTTCGGGCCTTGGCAATTAGTTCATCCCGAGTCAGGGCCGGTTGGTTGATTTCTCTAAAGGCGGCGCGCAAAAAACCAAGATGATCATCCAATTCGGCTTTCCATGTCGCCAGTTGATTTTCATAAGCCGGCGCCGGGGTCCAACGCAGGGCAATTGTGTCCTTCTTTTCATTCAGGGCGAAAAAAGGGAATTGTCCCAGCACCCGGTTTTCCTTGGAAACTTCGACAAAAACTACTCCCTGGGTTTCGCGAGTGAATTTGGATTCCGCAGTGAATGCCCCTGTGGGGCTGGTTTGTCCGTGAAATAACAAAGGCCCTTCAAAGCCCTTTTTATGGAGTCTGATTTCCATCGGGAAATAGGTTCCCGCGCCTTGGCTGTTTCCATCGCGAATATCCAACTGGAAATTGATGGGAAATCCCCCTCTGGGAATCCTCATAACTTCGAGTTCGTCCAGGGCAGGAACGGCAATCCCCGCTAAGAGTTTGCCGCTAAATTTCCAGGAACCTTCCTGGAAAGCGATTTCTCCCACTTCGACCACAAGTTTCTTGTAAACGGGAATTGCCGACTCACGGGACCGACGGAATACCAGTAAATAATCGCCAGGGTTCACCAGTACTTTTTCTTGTCTGGCGGCCAATCCGGCTTTCAAGACCCCTTTAACCTTCTCCCCTTCCCCTTTTTCCAAGATTTTCCCCCGGGTACCAAACATATCAACTATCAGTCTGGTGGCTTCAGGAACTATTTGTTCCGGAGTTGCAACCTTGGCCGATTGCGGGAGAAAGAGAATTCCCCCCACCTGGTCGGCAACCTGAATAGTTAAGGAAAATCCCCTGGCTTCCGATTGAATTGAAATGAAAAACACTTTATCAAAGGTAGCGCCCGGTTTTTGAATTCTTGTGGCAAATTCCGTCGCCAATAGGATTTCATGTTGTTTTACCTGGACAAGTCCGTCCAACCCTTCTTGAAGCTGGCTTTCCAAAGACTTTGAAAGTAAATCCTGGCGTAAGGCGGAAAGTGGCGGTTGGCCGGAAAAAGTGCATACCAGGGAAACCGAATAAGGATTCCGGTCCGTCAACGATGAGGCGGTTGCGCTTGACCCCGGCAAGAGAAATAAACTGAAAGCAAGTATCGCATTGCGCATGGCAATTTAACCCCAGGGTTCATGCCGATCAACCGATGGCTTTTTCAAAATCCTCAAAGAAATCCGGATAAGTTTTGCGGACACAGCCCGGATCTTTGATGACCATTCCAGGGATCTTCAAAGATGCCAGGGCGAAACTCATGGCTATCCGATGATCATTATAAGTGTCAATGGCGGCGCCGCGGAGATTGCCGGGGTGAATTTGCAAACCATCGCCAAATTCCACCACCCTGGCTCCTAGCTTTCCAAGTTCAACTGCCATAGCCCGAATCCGGTCCGTTTCCTTATGGCGGATATGCGCCACATTTCTAATGCGAGTCTGGCCCTCGGCAAAGCAGGCGGTCACTCCCAAGGTCATGACTGTGTCGCTGATGGCATTCATATCCACATCAATTCCCTTTAGATTCCCGCCGATTACTGTCGTTTGATTTTGCTCCATCTCCACCTGACACCCCATTTGACCCAATAAACTTGCAAAGTGAATGTCGCCTTGCAAGGAGTTTTTTCCCAGACCGGGAACCGTAACTTTTCCTCCGGTGATGGCGGCAGCGGCAAAAAAGTAACTTGCAGCCGAGGCATCCGGTTCAATGGTGTATTCCCGGATCCTCCCTTCTTGCCCCCCCTGGATCAGAAATTGCCTTGAGTTGGCCTGGTGAATTTGAAATCCCCAATCCCGAAGCATGGCCAGGGTAATGTCAATGTAGGGTTGGGAAACGACCTGCCCTTCCAGGTTGATTTCGACATTCAATCCCGCAAAAGGCGCGGCCATTAACAGCCCGCTAAGAAACTGACTGCTGGTTTCCGCTTTAATACTGGCAATGGCGCTTTTCCACCCCTGGGAAGTAATAATCACGGGTGGACAGCCGTTTGATTTTTCGCAATCGGCTTGAACGCCCAGTTGTTTCAAAGCATCCAGCAAATCTGCCACGGGCCTTTCCCGCATTCTTTCAATGCCATCAAGACGGAAGTTGCCCTGGCCCAGCGATACCATGGCGGTTAAAAAACGCAGTGTCGTACCGGAATTGGCCGTGAACAGGTTGGCCTTGGCAGCGGGTATTTTCCCGGGAGCAAGTGGGGATTGAATAATCACTTCACTCGCTGTCCAGTTGACATTCAAGGAAAACCCGAGATCGCGCAAACATTGAATCATGACCTCGGTGTCTTCACTTTGCAAAACTCCCTTCAAGATAATGGGGTTGTTGCCTGAATTGAGCGCCGCCAAAACCAAGGCCCTATTGGTGATGCTTTTCGATCCGGGCACCGGGCAAACAGCGAGGAGCGGTTTTGCCACAGGCTGGCAGGCCCATTCCTTGGGGTAAACTTTTTCGTCCTGGTGTTTCATGTTCATTAATAGGTGACTCGAACCAAATACAAACCATGAGGCGGCACGGTGGGCCCAGCGAGTTTCCGGTCTTGGCCATCCACAATTTCCCGCATGCGTTCTCGAGGCCAGAACCCGCGTCCGATTTCAAGCAAGGTACCCATGATAGCTCTGACCATATTGTAAAGGAACCCATCCCCTTCAATATCCAGCCAGATCCAGGGGCCCATGCGGCTCAGGCTCACATGATTCATGGTGCGCACGCTCGATTCACGGTTAGGCCAATCCGTTTCGAAACAGCGGAAGTCATGAGTGCCAAGGAGGACAGTAGCGGCGGCTTTCATCTCCTCTAGATTGAGTTCCTGCCTCACCTGGTAGGTGTGACTTCTTGAAAATGGATCGGGGATTCGCGATTGATAAAGCGAGTACCGGTAAAGTTTTCGCCTGGCATCGCGGTTGGCGTCGAAATCTACCGAGACTTCTTCCGCTTGGCGAATGGCTATTTCCTCTGGCAGGAAGGCATTGGTCCCAGAAAGAATCTTTTCAATGGGCAAGGGATTTGGCGTGCGGAAATTCGCCACTTGGCCCAAGGCATGCACTCCGGCATCGGTGCGACTGCTGGCACGCAAATTTATTTCATGCCCAAGGAGTTTGGCCAATGCTTCCTGGGTGGTCTCTTGGACGGTCCTTTTTCCTGGTTGAGTTTGCCACCCGAAAAAATTCGTGCCCTCATAGCTCAGAGTGATCTTGATGTTACGCATGGCCCGCTTTTGCAAACTCTATTTGGCTTTTGGAATTCCCATCCGCAGCAGCTCTTGGGCAATTTGAACAGCGTTGGTTGCCGCGCCCTTCCTCAAGTTATCCGCCACTACCCAAAGGGCCAACCCGTGCTGAACGGTCGGGTCTGTGCGGATTCTGCCAACAAAAACCTCGTCCTTCCCTTCGCAATCGAGCGCCAGAGGAACATTCTTCCCATGGGGATCATCCTGAACAATAATCCCGGGGGATTTGATCAGGATTTCTTTGGCTTGCGCTGGTGAAATAGGGGAGTAAAACTCGACAACCAATGATTCGCTGTGGCAGACTCGCACTGGCACCCGCACAGTGGTTGGACATATCTGCAAGTCGGGCACTCCCATGATCTTCCTGGTTTCCAAGATCATTTTCCATTCTTCTTCGCTGTACCCATCCTCGCCTGGTTTCCAGTCATGGGGCAAAACATTCCCAAAGAGCCTGTCGGCGTGTACCGTTGCTTGAGGAATAGTTCCCGACCGGGAATATTCCTTGATTTGCGATTCCAATTCCTGGACGGCCTTGGCTCCCTTGCCGGACGAGGCCTGGTAGGTGGATACCACAACTCGTTTGATTTTTGCAAAAGCATGCAAAGGTTGCAGGGCCACCACCATTTGGATGGTGGAGCAATTGGGGTTGGCGATAATGCCTTTAGGAATGGAACGGAGGGCATGGGCATTGACCTCGGGAACCACCAGGGGCACATCCGGGTCCATGCGCCAGGCGCTGGAATTATCGATGACAATTGCGCCCTTGGCCGCCGCCATGGGGCTGATTTCCTTGCTGACGGAAGCAGGGGTGCTGGATAAGGCGATGTCAACGCCGATGAAGGCTTCCGGCCGGATGAGTTCCACCCGGTATTCTTTTCCAAGGAAGGAGATGGGCTTGCCAGCGCTTTTTTCTGAAGCCAGGAACTTGATGCTGGTGAAGGGAATTTTGCGTTCCGCAACCACTTGGCGCATGATTTCCCCCACCGCTCCGGTGGCGCCCACAATGGCTAGATTTGGCCTCATGTATAATACTCCTGTATTGCAAAGCCGATTGTTAGGGCTAGTATTTTTTCAGGCCCTGACAAGTACGATAAAAAGAACGAGAAATGAAGTAAAGGTGGGGCTGGGTGGACGAAAACCAGAATAAGTGGATGGCCTTGGCCCTGGAATTAGCCAGGCGTGGTGAAGGTTGGGTGGAACCCAACCCCATGGTCGGTGCTGTGGTGGTCAAGCATGGGTCCATTGTTGGCGCCGGCTGGCACAGGAAATTTGGCGGTCCCCACGCGGAAGTCGAGGCCCTTAGCAACGCTGGGGAGAATGCCCAAGGCGCCACTTTGTATGTCACGCTTGAGCCTTGCTGTCATCAAGGCAAGACTCCGCCCTGTACGGAGGCGATTCTTCAAGCGGGTATTGCCAAGGTTGTGGCCCCCTGTGCCGACCCGAATCCAAAGGTCAGCACAAAAGGGTTTGAGATTTTGAAATCCCGCCAGGTTGAAGTGGTCACCGGGGTCCTCGAGGAAGAGGCGAGGAATCTACTCCGGCCTTTTATCAAATTCATTACCCAAGGGAAACCTTTTGTCTTGGCCAAATGGGCCATGTCGGTCGATGGGAAGATCGCCACCGCCTCTGGCGAATCGCGCTGGATCAGCAATGACCTTTCCAGGCAAAAGGTTCATCAGTTGCGCGGGAGGATGGATGCCATCGTGGTTGGCGCGGGTACGGTGGAAAAGGATGATCCGGAACTCACCGTTAGGCCGTCCGGGATTCGCACGCCCATTCGAGTGGTCCTCGACACGCATGGAAGAATCAACCTGGAAAGCAAGTTAGTCCAGACGGCGCAGGAAACACCCACCTTAATCGTTTTGGGGAATGAATCGCCGACATTGAAACAACAGTCATTGATTTCTCGCGGCTGTCGAGTCTTGCTGAACCCTTTGGAAAAAGGGAGAATTGCGCCTGGCCCCCTACTCAAGGAACTTGCTGGCATGGGCTTGCAAAATATTTTGATCGAAGGGGGCAATCAGGTTTTAGGCGCCTTTTTTGACGCCGGTGAAGTAGATGAAATTCATGTGTTCTTGGCGCCGTTTGTCATTGGCGGGGCGGCCGCACTCTCCCCTGTCGGAGGTAGTGGCATTTCCTCCCTTTTGCACAAACACTCGGTGAATTCTTTTGCCTGTGACCAATTGGGGGATAATCTCTATTTTCGTGGTAGACTGAAAGCCAGGGAAAACCCCAGTTGCGCTTGAGGAATTTCGTTGATGTCAAGCCAGGGCGAATTCTGGAAAAAAGTTTCCCCAAACCATGAATCGTTGGTTTCCTTCTTTCTTTCTGCCGCTGCCCACATCTTGATCCTGGGAGTGATTGCCTTATTTACCTGGGAAGGGTTGCGCCGGGCGGTCATTGGCAATGCCAACCGTCGGTTGGGAGTGTCTACGGTCCAATTGGAAGGAGGATCTCCCTCGGGAAAATCGGCGAAAGCAACCGAAGAAGATGTGGTGGTTAACCCCTCCGAAGGGAAAAAAAAGGATAACAAGGACGATCCCTTGGAGCCACCGCCGAAACTTGATAAGGCCAACCTTCCCAATCCCAAAGTAAAAGATAAGGGTGAGATGAAGGCCAGCTTGCAGGAAGATTTTTCCAATCAGGCCCAGGCATTGGCCAAACTCAACCAAGGTATCCGGAAAAAGCTTTTTGATGGGGTAGGAAAAGGCAGCGGTTCGGGAGTTGGACCCGGCGGTGCCCGCGATCAACGCATGGTCCGCTGGGTTCTTGCCTTGAATAAGGTGAATGGCTCGGATTACCTGGCTCAATTGCTGGACTTGGGCGCCCGCTTGGGGATTCAGGATCCCGAGCGCAACGGTAAATTTCTGGTATTAAGCGACTTGACCCGCCGCCCTGCCGTTTGGTCCGACCTTGACTTGGAAAAAACCAATGAGATTTTCTGGATTGATGATAAAACCCGGTCAGTTGGGGACTTGGCGTTTGCCCTGGGAATGAAAATCGCCCCGCCTTTCTTTGTCGTTTTCCTGCCAATTGGAACCGAGGAAAAATTGGCGCGGCTAGAACTGCAAGCCCTGCAAGGCCGCAAGGAAGAGGATATTTTTGAGACGAGGTTTACCATTCAAAAAACTGGCAACAAATACGAGCCGGCAGAAGCCGTCATCAAGTTTAAGAAGTAATCACGGTTTTTCCCCGGGAACGACTTGCAAGATCTGTTGGAAGTCGGCCCCCCGGGCAGCGTCTTGGACCTTGATTACCGATTCATAAGGAACTTCGTCAGGGTATTCCAATAGCAGGTCTTTTTTTTCAGCAATCTTGCCTGCCTGGCGCAGGCTCTCAACCAAGTTAGCTACTTGCACCGGGGCGCCATTCAAAAAGTACTGGACTTCCTGGCCGTTTTTTTCGATGCGCACTCGCACGAGTTTTTCAACCTGACTGGCCTGCAATACCGGGGTAGCCTGGTTGCCTTGGTTTTTGGCCGCCTCCAGGTGCTGAATCAATCTGGCATAAGAGGTCACAATTAAAAAGAAAACTAATAGGACCAGGCAAACATCGATCAGGGCGTTCATGTCGATATGGTCATCTTCGTTGGAATCCCGCTTGGGAATGGGAGAGAAGTGGGGCGCGAGTTCCGGGTACTCCCAGCCTTTTTTCCAGAGAGTTTCTTCGCCCCGCTTAATGTCATCATCGGGAGTAATTATGCCGGAGTGGATCAGGTCTAAAAACACCTCTGCGGGCATGGCCTCGCCTGCTGAATCATTCTTTCCAACTCGGTAGAACCAATTCATTCTTTTTTCCCCGCCACCCCAAGGTGAATTTTTAGTTCCTTGCCTTTACCCAAGGTGGTTTCCAACGCTGTGCATAGGTTGCGAATCTCACCTGCTGGAATTTGGGGCGGGGCGTAAATGGTCAGTTCGGATATTCCCCCGCCGTTAGGCGCCTGGCCTTTAAGATGCTGGATGAGTTGCGGCACATCCTGGAATGGAGTTCCTTTTCCTCCCTCGCCAACTCCAAAACGGATCTTCCCTCCGGGGGAATCCCCGCTGGGCAGAATTTCCACCCAGGCTGGATTGGTGATTTGGGCCAATGTCGCGTAATTGGCTTGAGGCAAGGGAAGCGTTGGACCGCCACCTCCCGCTGATGTCGCCATAAGGTAATAAACCAACAGAACCAGGCTGACATCGATCAAAGGGATCATGTCCACCTCGTCACCAGGGTCGGAAGTTTTTTTAGGGACAGGGAAAAAATCGAGCGCGCCCATTTCTTTAATGTTGGGTGGGGTTGATTTGGCTGGCAAGGGGTCCTGAGTTTCCCGGATAAGAATCCAATCCTGGGTTCCCGAAGGGCGGATTTTGTCGATTGATGCCAGTCGGTGTTCCCGAATCCAAACCTCTAGCCGGTCCTTGGGAACCTCGCGGATAATTTCGTTGTTCCGCGTGAACCAAATATCAAAGAAATTCCCTTCAGGTAACATGGCGACAGTCCTAATTCTTGACGGGTGATTTGAACCCCGAAACCAGATCCAAAAACCTTTGAATAACCTGCTTGAGGCGCAACTCCATGTTAGCGATATGGGCTTTGAATAAGACATGGGCAAAAACCAAAGGAATGGCAGTGATCAACCCCAGAGCCGTGGCGTAAAGGGCCAGGCCGATGGAACCTGCTTGTTCCGATACCCCGCCCTTGGCTTCTTGGATTTTGTTGAAAGTTCCGATCATGCTGATGACCGTTCCCAAAAGGCCCACCATGGTGGCGATTTTGGCAATGGCCAGCATGGTAGGCAGGAGAAAATTCAAACTGGGCAGGATTTCAAATTCCATGGCATGGAAAAGATCCTTCCTGGCCCCAAGCGCCCCCTGGGCCAGCCCCCGCACTCCGGCTTGAAATAGAGTTTGCGATACCTGATCGTCCTTTGCTTGGCACGCGGCCAACGAGGTTTTTATCCCATCGCGGGGAAGCGTTTCCTTCAAGCGAGCTAGCATCCGGTCTGCCTCTGCCAAGCTGCCACGATTCAACAGAATCCGCCAAATGATCAAAGTTATGCCGGTAAACGACATAACGATCATGGGTATGGCGAAAATCCAATCCGTTTTGACAAAAGTCCAAAATGATGACATGGATGAATCCTTTAACTTTTAAGCAATGGCGGGACCAAAGGTACGATGTTCAAGGCGTTTTCGCACCATTTTCCCAGTTGAAGCAGGGCGGGTTCCTCCCAATAATCCCCAACGATTTGAAACCCCAGAGGCAACTTTTCCTCCGAACATCCGGATGTCAAGGAGAGCGACGGCATTCCGGTGTAACTCCACGGGGAATTGAATATCGGGTTCCCTGTCGTGGCGCTTTCTGGCGCGGGAGTCGAGGTTGCTGGAACCAGCAAGGCATCGCAATCCCCTTTCAAGTTGACCATTTGGCTGCGCCAAAAACTTCTGGCCTCTAGCGCTGACTGATATTCCTGATTGGAATATTGTACCCCCTCTTGAATTAGAGAAGTGATGCAAGGAGGGTAATCCCGAGGTCTGCGTGACATCCAGTAGGCATGAACCGCCGCGGCTTCCTTGGCCATGATTACCCGGTGGCGCTGAATGACCTGGGAAAACTCCGGTGGCGTGGAAAGCCTTGATACCGTGGCTCCGGACTGTTCCAAACGCTGGGCCAATTCTCTCATGTGCTGATTCACCTGCGGACTTGCTTCCTCCTCAAAGAACCCACCCAAAATCCCGAAGTGCGGCAAAGTAATTTTTTCTGGTGTGTGGGCGGGCCTGGAGGAATTGCGCAAGGCATTCCAAAGGATTTCCAAATCGGCAGTGTCCTGGGCGAGCATTCCCACATGATCCATGGAAGGCGCCAGGGGGAGAATTCCCTCCAGGCTGGTCCAGCCATAGGTGGGTTTGAACCCAGCCACACCGCAATAGGTTGCAGGCCGTGTAACCGATCCTCCAGTTTGGGATCCCAGGGCTGCGGGAACCATGCGCATGGCAATTGCCGCCGCGGAACCACTGCTTGATCCACCTGGGGTCCGCTGTAAATTCCATGGGTTCTTGGTGGGGGGCGGATCGAAACTGGCATAAGCAGTGGTCACAGTTTTTCCTGGAAAATTGGCTCCTGCCTGGCGCAATTTCGCAACCACCCCGGCATCGCTTCGGCAAAGGTTTTTTTCCCAAGACGGGCATCCTGCCGCCGTGGGCCAATCGTTGACATCCATGATATCCTTGATGCCAATCGGAATGCCATGCAACGGGCCTTTATCAAGGCCGGCTTTTAATTCGCGCTCGGCGTTGGCCGCGTCTTTCATCGCCTGGTTGGGATCTAAAAAGGCCCAAGCCCGCACAGTGGGCTCCCACTTCTTGATGGATTCCAAGCAGAGTTCCATCAGTTGAGTAGGTGTAATTAGTCCTTGCCGTATACTGGTGGATAGGGTCGCTATAGAATTCATTCAAAAAGTGCCCTTGAGTGAATGGGAACCTGCCAAAAACCAATTAGAGAAGGCATTAAATTATCATGGTTAAAGTTGCAGTTCTAGGGGCATCTGGTTATGCGGCGTTGGAGGCAATCAAGATTTTACTCCGGCACCCGCAAGCTGAGTTGGTCGCCTGTGTTTCAAGAAAGGAAGGAGCGCCGCCATTGCACGAAGTTCACCCCTCGCTGTATCAACGGACATCGCTGACCTGTGAAGAATTGGATGCGATGCAGTTGCGATCCCGAGGCGTGAGTTGTGTTTTCAGTTGTCTGCCCCACGGGGCCAGCAGGGAGGTGGTAGGAAAGCTCCTCGCATGCCAAATCCGCGTTATTGATCTCTCCGCCGATTACCGCCTTGAAGACATTGCCCTATTCAAAAAATGGTATGGTGAGGAACATGGTGATGCAGTCAACTTGGCACATGCGGTTTATGGGCTTCCTGAATTAAACAAAAAGGCCATTGCCGCCGCACGCCTTGTGGCCAACCCGGGTTGCTATTCACAAACGGGAATCTTAGGCCTGGCCCCCTTGCTGGCAAAAAAGCTCATCGACCCTAAAAACATCATCATGGATAGCAAAAGCGGAGTATCTGGCGCCGGCAGGGACCCAAAACCCCATACCCATTTTCCTGAATGCAATGAATCGGTTAGCGCCTATCAGGTAGGCATGCACCGCCACACCCCTGAAATGGAACAAGCATTATCCAAAGTCGCCGGTGAGAGCGTACATATTCTTTTTTCTCCGCACCTCATTCCCATGGACCGGGGGATTTTTTCCACGATTTATGCCCGGCCTCTTCGGCAGGTTTCCCAAACAGGGCTTAATGCATTGGCCAAAGAATTTTACCAGGGACATCCCTTTGTCAGAATTGTAGACCGTTTGCCTTCCACCAAGGATGTGACTGGCACCAATTACCTGGACCTTCATTACCTACTGGCTGGGGGACATGTGGTGGTATTGGCTGTTTTGGATAATTTAATTCGCGGGGCCAGTGGCGTGGCAGTTCAAAATTTTAACCTCATGCATGGTTTTCCCGAAACCGAGGGCTTGTAGGGGTAGGTTTTTTTGAGTTGCCGGTTTTCAAAACAGGAGGAATAGGCGAAGCGGGGGCTGGCGTTTTTCCTTTCGAGTTTTCCGACTAAACCAATTGTAAAAAAGTTAATTGACATACCTTGGTTTCCGGGTATCAGCCTCTCCAATTACTTTGGGCCAAAGTCTTGGAGGATGCCATGAATTTCAAGTTATGTTTGTGCCTTTTTGTTGTTCTAACCTCAATGTCAATATCCTCTGGGCAAACCCCGTTGCTTCCAAATCAGAAGGCGGGTTCAAGCTGGAACCCACTTGGCTGGTTTAATAACCAGCCGCAAAAACGCTCTCCCCCTTTGGCCCAGCCGATGACAATGTTTCCACGCAGTAATTCCATCCTGGATTATTTCCCCAAACTGCCAACCATTACCAACCAAAAAACCAAAGGTTACAGTATTTATCCCACCCGGGAGCAACTCCCCGGGAGAGAATACTTGAAAGCCTTTGGCTACCGGCATGGCGGTCAACAGTAAATTTGTCAGTTATTTTTTTCCTGCCTCCGTATTCCATAATCCGTGAATTCCAGGTATAAACAATTGTACCCTGGGAGAAGTTATTATGGGCGTTTTTAGATTTTGCTCATGGATGGTAGTTGTCCTAATTCTTTTCTCCACCCCGCTGTGGAGCCAAGATAAAGACAAGGACAATAAAGGCAAAACAGAAGATAAGAAAAAAGACGAGGCCAAAAAAGACGAAAAGAAAGACGAGAAGAAAGCAGAAAAAAAGACCGCCGAAAAAACTCCCAGTGAAAAGTGGATCCCTGCAGGCCAATGGACTGGAATAATCCGGGAAGTGCGGGAAAGCGACCGCTCCATGGTCCTGACCATTACCGAAAAGGCCCTCAATCCGGCGGCTGTACAGCAGTTGCAATCCGCCATGATGACCGCTCGCATGGCGCAAAGTCCTCAGGCCAGGGTTCAGGCGCAAAGAGGAATTATGCGCGCCCAGCAAACTCTTTTTCAGGATAAGGCCACCGATGTGGAGTATTTACTGAAAGACGATGTGAAAATTCGGCAGGCCAACCCCCCCGAAGCGTTCGACGACAAAGGGCGGCTCAAAAAATACACTGCTAAGGAACTGCAGGAATTAAAGGGTTCGGAAAAAGGGCTTAAAGGCTTTCCTGCGGATTTCGGTTCCCTAACCGCCCAACAGTTGGTGACTGTTAGTTTGGCCTACAAGGCCGAGAAAAAAGCGCCTCCGCCTAAAAAAGACGCAGACCCCATCGTTGCCAGGGAACTACGCCCTCGCGTGGCCATGGTAATGATCCTTGGCGCCATTGAAAATAAAAAGTAAGCGGTATTTGCCCTCTAAAAATCATTACCTTCCGGGGTAAGTTGAGTTTTGTTGCCAATAAAGGCGATTTCACCAACGCCGGCAAAAATGTGGCAAAGCTTTTTCGGGCGTCAAGCGATCATTATTTTTCTAGTATTTGGCTGATTCCGCTGTGCTGGTTGAGTAATCAATTTCCTTCAAGGTATTGGCAACCCCTTCCATCATCATTTTCAATTCGCTGTTGATGGCGATAAATTGCCAGCCTTCTTGAATTCTGGTTTTGGCCTCAAGCGGATTCATGCAATGAATACCCGCGGCAACCCCGTGCCGCTTGCAAGCAGCCAAGATGTCTGCCAAAGCGGCGGAGAACTCCTCCGCCCCCGGTGGTTTGCCATCCGCACTGCGCATGCTGGCTGCCAAGTCGTTTGGACCTACAAATATGGCGTCAATTCCCTTGACGGAAAAAATTTGATCGGCGTCGCGGACCGCCTGGATGTGTTCGCACTGCAAAACCACCAGGAGTTCGCCGTTGGCATTTTTGAAATACTCGGCCGGGGTTCCCGCGAAATTCAAGGCATGCAGATTGCCTCCGACACTTCGGGTTCCCGTTGGCGGATAAAGCATGGCGGAAACCGCTTGTTCAGCTTCTTCCCGACTGTTCACCATGGGAACCACCACGCCGAACGCCCCGTTATCCAGGGCCCTTTTAATATGGTCGTGACGGTTGGCAGGCACCCGCACCAGTGGAACGCAGCCGGCATCCGCAATTGCCCCAATCATATGGGCCGTGGTTTCCCAGCTTACCAGCGTGTGTTCCACATCCACGGTTAGCCAGGAAAAACCGGCCCGTGCCATAAACCTTGAGCCGATGATGCTTCCCAGCGATAACCAAGTTCCAACTGATACTTTTCCCTCTTTTAACGCCTTTTTCACCGGGTTGATTTTCATCTGCCTCTCCGGGTGGGTGTTTTCTTTGGCCTGGGCCTAACCGATAAAGTAGGAGTTAATCCTGGAAAGGGTTGGGGGTGTTGTCAAATTTTTCCAAATCCCGGTCGGTGAAACCAAAATGGTGCGCCAGTTCGTGAATGACTGTTTTGCGAATTTCAATTTTTAGTTGCTGGAGACTGGGGAATTCCTCTTCCAAGGGGCCTTTGAAAATCGTCAGCCGGTGCAGCATACTTTCCGTATCGACCGCGTCGGACCCAAACATACTGGTCAGTTCAAGGGGCTCGAAAAGTCCGAGAAGAGATTCGCCTTCATCGATTTCCTCTTCGGTGAAACCAGCGCTGAGCAATTTTTCCCGGTCGGGATAGTTCTCTACCTCAACCACAACATTGTCCAGGTAGGGATGGAATTCTTTTGGCAGGGTCGACATCACCCGTTGAACTTCCTGGCAAAAATCACTCATGGACATTAGCGGCATGGCAGCTTTCATGGCAGAATGGAACAAGCAATAAAGCCCCAGTTAATAAATTAAGTGAACAACCGGGCAGGGAAAAGGGGAACGAATGAATGATTCCAGTCCCGTGGACGGGGAAAATGAATTCTCAGGCTTAAGTGAGAAGTTGTCGGGTGAGATCCACAAGGTGATTGTGGGGATGAACCCCATAGTGGAAAAGTTGTTGATTGCCCTGGTCGCCCAGGGGCATGTGTTAATCGAAGGAATGCCTGGAGTGGCGAAAACGCTGCTGGCCAGCACCCTGGCCTCGACCCTTGATTTGGTATTTCACCGGATCCAATTTACCCCGGACTTGCTCCCTGCCGACCTGATTGGAACGGTGATCTATCACCAGCAAACAGGGGAATTCCGCAGCAAAAAAGGCCCGCTTTTTGCCAACCTTGTCCTGGCCGACGAAATCAATCGCGCCCCCGCCAAAGTTCAATCCGCCCTTCTCGAGGCCATGCAGGAAAGGCAAGTCACCTTTGGAGAAGAGACTCACCCCCTGCCTTCCCCTTTTCTCGTGGTGGCCACGCAAAACCCTTTGGACCATGAAGGCACCTATCCCCTTCCCGAGGCGCAGTTGGACCGCTTCATGATGAAAATCCAGGTTGGCTACCCTACCCTGGAGGATGAATTGGAAATTCTTGGCCGGCATGGGCGAATTGAGGTGGGAGCCAAAGCGGAAAAGGTGGCCTCGAGTTCCATGATCGAAAAATCCAGCCGCGAAGTGGACAAAGTTCACCTGGAGGAATCGCTAAAAACTTACATGGCGCGCCTTGCTCGTGCCACGCGGTCGCCGAAAGAACATGGTGTGAAAAATCCTGGGTTTATCAAGCATGGAGTCTCACCGCGGGGAACAGTGCATTTGTTAAAAGCCAGCAAGGCGCTGGCTTTGCTTCGGGGACGAACTTTTGTTTTGCCCCAAGATATTAAGGAAATGGCGCCTGTGGTTTTTCGGCACCGAATCGGGCTTTCTTATGAAGCCCTGGCGGAAGGCCAAACCCCAGACGACATCCTCAGAAGCATTCTGGAAACCGTTCCGGTCGATCAGGCCTAAGCGATTTTTTCAATTCCCAGAGAATGGTTCTGAATGAATTGATGACATTCTTCTTGGGTGAAAACGAATTCAGTGGTTCCCGTCCCGCGCACGCAACTGGCGCCGGCCGCGCTTCCCAGGGTCAAACATTCCAGGTGATTTTTTCCCTCGAGGAGACCGGAAATAAACCCTGCAGCAAAGGCATCGCCGCTGCCCGAGCCATCCACGAATTGCACGGGAAAAATACCCGCCCTCCAGGAGCCTTCCTGGGAGCAGAGGATTGTCCCTTTGCTTCCCAGGGTAATAATGGCGTTCCTTGCGCCCATTTTTCGGAAGGCTTTTCCCTGTTCTAAAGGGTCGCGTATCCCGGTGATCAATTGCCCTTCATCCTCGTTTGGAAAGAAGTAATCAACATAGGGAAGGACCGGTTGGAGAAGGGGAAGGTAATCCCCTGGCCCCGGGGTAACGACATCCAAAACGGTGATTCCTCCCCGTTTTTGCACCCGGTGCAAGATGCTGGCCAAGTGATCTGAGGATAACTTTTTCATCAGCAAATAGCCGCCCAGGTAAAACAGGTCGGCTTGTTCCGCTATTTCATGCGTCAAATCCTTGTCGGAAAATTCCGCGTTGGCGCCGACCGAGTGGACGAACCGCCTGTCCTGCCCTTTGACATTTATGATCAAAGTTTGGCTGGTTTCCAAACCTGGCTGGCAAATAACCTGGGAAGATTCCACCTTGCGGCTTTTCAGTAGAGAGAGGACCAGGTGCCCCAGGGCATCATCCCCAACTTTGCCCAGGGGGGTGGCATTGACCCCCAATTTCACCAGATCGACCGCGACATTGGCGGCGCATCCCCCAAGGGTGAGGAACATACTTTCCGCAGGCACGAGTTCCCCTTCCGCAGGGACATGGGAAATTGGGGAGCAGACATGGTCCGCCACGATGATTCCCGCGCAAATGACTTGCTTTTTCCCCGGCATGAATGCGGTCTCCTGAAAGTGAGGCGAAGGTACCAAACGAAGGGGGGTGCTTCCAAGGGAATTCCCCTGATGGAAAAGGAGTTTTGAAAATTTTCCCCAAGTAGGCTAATATGGTGTTGAGTTCGGCGAATAAGAAATTAAAGGCTTTGCCATGGCTGGGAATATTAGCAAATGATCTACACCGATAAAGAACAGAGCATGGAAAAAGAATCCGCCTCCGGATGGATCATGAAAAAGGTCCGTGGGTTGGTTCAAGAATTAAACCGGTTGGTTGCCTCCACTGGCGGGCAAACAGCCATTCAAGGGCCGATTCCCGTCTATTTGCCCCTGAAAAAAGCCCTGCTGAGTTCTGGCGTTGGTGAAACCCTGGTGAATGGTTTCAAAAATCACCTGTCGCAAGAACGGGGTGAAGAAGAAACCGGCTGGGTTCTTCTGGGGTACCGTGAAAGTACCAAGGCTGTGGTCTTGGCGGCGTTGCCGGCGGGGGAATTCCGCGAATCCAGTTCCACCCATGTTCGTTTTAACTCTCAGGCTCAGGAAATTGCCGCCCGGCTAGTTCGACAAAAAGACCAGCGCCTTGTTGTCCTTGGAGTTGTTCACACGCACCCCGGTTCCATGCGGCATCCTTCCTCGGGCGATTATCGGGGCGATATTAGTTGGGTGGAACATCTGGCTGGGAAGGAAGGCATCTTTGCCATAGGCACCGCCGACGGTCCTGTTAATTGTTCCCCCTTTGCCAGCAAAACTGGGCAAAATGCTTTCGTCATGGGCGGGGTCCGTTTCACCTGGTATTCGCTGGCATCGAAGGAGTCAAATTACAAACCGCTGCCTTTTGTTTGGTCGCTGGCCCCGGACTTGGCTCAACCCTGGCATGCGGCCTGGGGCTTGCTGGAAAAAAACTCCAAGGAAATCAACCGGATTTTATCGGGTCAAAATGGCGCCCGGTGTTTTTCCTCAGTGTTCCAGGGAGAGCCCGTGATAACTCTTGAGGTTCCCGCTGGCGATGCGGACACAAAGATTCAAGCGGTACTGGGGGCAGGAAATATCCGGTTCTTCGTTTCTCGGCGCGGGGAAATGATGGCAGTCGATTTGCAAGAAAACAAGCTGGATCGGGGCTTGTTCATGGTCTTGGCAGAATTGTCCAAGTAACTTTTTTAGGGAGGCTGGCATGGACTTCAGACCTTTAAACGACGAAGAGCGTAAAAACCTGTACGAAGCGATCCGGAATAATTCCGAGTCGGGCACCCCGATCGGAATCAACCCCAAGGATACTTCCTTCACCAATAAAGCCCCTGCCGATACCGAGCAAGGGGTTATTGATGCTATTCGCTCGGTTCCTTGCCATTACGGGCGATAATGGGCCAGGTCATTCCCGCACTGCTTCGGGATGAGAGAACGAAGCAGCGTCTGTTGCGTGTTGAGATCCCAATAATTGAGCAATACAATCGGGATCGCGACAAGGAATACAAGATCCGGGTGGAAACTACCCGTCAAGGTCTTTCCCTGAACTACCTCCTCAAACCGGGACACAATGATTATCAGGTGCGAACCGATTTGCTGGAAGGGTACCCATTAATCCCGCCGGAAACCCGGGTCCAGACGCCCTTGGATTTTCCATGCCCGCACCTCTTGCCCGGTCAACTGGTTTGCCTTTGGAGGCAAGGGAGTGACCGCCAGGCAAACCGCTGGGACCCCTCTACCTTCACTTGCATATTTGCAGTTCTTGCGGCATGGCGCTGGCTGGCTTGTTACGAACTATGGAAACAAACTGGGGAATGGCCGCTGCCGGAGGCCCGATAAACCATGGCGAAAGTGATTCAAATCGGTCTGGGTAGCGGAGGAATGGCAGTCCTGGATATGCTTTTGCGGTTTCCGGGCCTGGATTCTCTGGCCTTGATTGAACCGGATATTCTGGAAACCCATAACCTGGAAAGGCATTTATTCACCTCACAAGCCGTGGGGAAACCAAAACTGGATACTGCCCTGGAATGGGTTCGCACCCGCCGAAAGGATATTGAAGTTCAAGGATTTCCCTGCTGGTTGGAAGATGCGAATTATCGGAATGACCTGGAAAAGGTTATGGATGGATGCGCAGCCGGAATTTGCGCCGTGGACAACGACAATGCCAAGTACCTCTGGTGCTCCATGATGCGGAAACACAAGATTCCCTGGACTCTGGGTGAAGTGTTGAGCGGTGGCATCGGGGGTTTTGTCCATGTGGTGTCTCCTGACGGCCCGTGTTATGGCTGTATTTCCTCGTATTTGAAAAGGGAAAACACAGCATCGGCCAACAAAAAACCGGATTACAGCAATCCAGAAGGAATGGTTAAGGAAGCGCGGATTCCAGCCTCCTTTGCGGCCATCAACACCATTGCCTCCTTGCATGCACTGGGCACCTTGGAACTCCTGCAAGGTCGGCCCGATTACGGGAGCTTTTTATTTCCCATGGAGAAAATCGACGGAGTCTTTCGAGAGAAATGGCAGGCCACCCGGTTGGGGGTTGCCAAGAACCCTGGGTGCCTGTTCTGCGGAATTCCTCCTGGTGATATTCCCGATGCGGATGCCCAATTACAGAGAAAACTGGCAGAGCTTTCCTGAGTGAATTCCGCATGAATAACAAACAGTCCATTACCATTGGTTATGAGATCCAGGGCTTGCGGATTGACCGGGCCCTGATTCCCTGGAATGCGGATTCTCTCTTGGTTGAAATGCTGATCCGTTTTCCGCCAAAAAGCCCATGCGCTCCCAAGGATTTCTTGATCACCATGGGCGATGACGACCCCTTGATTGGCAATGAGATTCAAATCACTTCCGAAGGGGAATTTAATTCAGGGAAAGTCCTCTTCCGTGCGGATCCTCCCGTGAAAAATGTCACTGCCAAGGTGTACATCAAAAAGAAGTTGCGCCATGAAATGGCCATTCCTTTCCTGTCTCGCGAGAAATTCCTGAAAGGGCTGAGCTTTAATCAGGCTTCATTGTCATGCCTTTACGACCAAGGGGCGGTTGCCTGCAAGAGTTATTAC
Organism: Gemmataceae bacterium; assembly: GCA_009692005.1. Classification (GTDB taxonomy): domain Bacteria; phylum Planctomycetota; class Planctomycetia; order Gemmatales; family Gemmataceae; genus SHZZ01. The sequence goes on from SHZZ01000002.1 coordinate 108,228, forward strand.
CCCGCCGGGATTAGAAATATGTCCATTGGCGGAATAATTAAATCTGTCCATGGTTTTGAGCCCTTGCTCGGCACTACTCTGGCCTTGGCCCTCACCATGGGGAAAAACAAAAAAATCCTGCCATGGACACCCAACATACCTCAGGCCGGCGAGGCGATGATTCCACTAACCATTCCTCTGGGAACTTTTCCCAGAAAAATGGGGGTGCTCGAGTCTTCCCTTCTGGTGGATGGGGAAGAGATTGGCGGCGGAAAATTCCAGGGCTTATCCACTCCGGAGTTTCTGCGAACCATCGAAATTCTGCGGGCTGGGTTTGTCGTGTGGAATGAAAATAATATGCCTCACCTTTGGGACAACCTTGATTCCTTGAAAGCAGGCCACCGCTTTGGCCCAACCTTCTGGTTGCACAGCGACCTACAGGATTGCGTGGGGCTTGCGGATGGCAAGATAAATGGTTATTTGCACGGGTCTGTCCAGCCAATGACCCTTTGGGAAGGGAAAATACCCATCACACATGTCCCCAGGCTATTTTCCCCTCTTAGCATGGCATCCACCCATTTTCAGGAATTGAAGCTTTTTGAATTAGTAATCGCCCGCCATCCCGTTAGCAGGATTTCCCTCGCTTCCAAACCCAAGGCAATATTTACCAACGAAGGAACCATTGCCTCCCCTGTATCCATGGACAGCGAATCTCCCATCAGTAACAAGGATTTGCTGAAAAAATTAAACAGCCTGGCCAATCCCAATTAGGACCTGCCCAGGCAAAGTCAGGCCTACCTGACCAGTTCCAGATTTTGCATGATTAATAGCACGAAAAGAAAAACCAAAAAGAGCTGACCCGAGTTGCCGAAATAAATGGCCGCGCCTATCCCCGCAGCCACGGAAATTCCAAAAGCTTGCTTTCGGCCGTTGGCGCTGAAATAAGTCAGGGAATCCAGCAAGACTTGGCCCCCATCCAAGGGGTAGACCGGAATCAAATTCAACAAGGGCCAGAAAAGATTGATGTTGGAAAGCATAAGGATGAAAATCCTGATTTTAGGATTATCCGGGACCAAGCTGGCATGAATAATTCCCTGGAGAATCCCCCACAAAACCAACTGGATTCCGGGGCCGGCCAAAGTGACCGCGATCCTTTTCCAGCGGTTGGAAAGGTCCGAACTTCCCACCGCCAAGCCGCCAAATCCATGCAGAATAATAAACCCAGAGGAGCCAAAAAATTGGCCCATTAAAACATGTCCGAATTCGTGCAACAAAATGGAAAGAAAAACCGCCAGCACCCACAGAGCCAGCACTGCCAGGTCATTGGTGGCTTTAAAATAACTCCAGCCAAGCAACACCGAAACCAACCAGAACATCGGCTGGATCCGCACGAGAACCCCAAATAGGTGAAAGTGAAGGTCTAACTGGGTTTCTTGTCTGTAGTCGAAGAACATGGCTTGCCAAGGGGAGGAAAATGCATCCTAATGATAATTACCGTCGTATCATGAGTTGTATTTATCCTGTTCCCAGGGAAAAAAGAAAGGGGAAACTTGCAAAAGAACAAAGCACCAGGCATTGCGGTTTACCCAGGGACATTTGACCCTGTTCATTTCGGGCACTTGGATTTAATCGAGCGTGCCGCCAGGGTGTTCGACACCTTACTGGTGGGAGTGGGCATCAACCCCGATAAGAAAACCTTATTTTCCCTGAAAGAGCGGGTGGATTTGATTCGCAAAACCACCGCGCATCTTTCCAATGTAAAGGTTCTCCCCTTCACGAATTTGGTGGTTCATTTTGTCAGGGATTCCGGAGCAAACATTATCCTTAGAGGAATGCGGACCACCAGCGATTTGGATTATGAATTCACCATGTCGCTGGCTAACATGGCCTTGGACCCAGGCATTGAAACAGTGTTTTTACTCGCCCGTGATATTTATTCACATTTAAGCAGTTCCCTATTGAAACAAGTGGCTTGCCTGGGGGGCGACCTGAGCAAATTTCTGCCTGATACGGTTTGCCAGGCTATGCTGAAGAAAACGGCCAGGTTGAAATAGCGGTTTTGCCAGCCCAGGAATGTTGACTCTTAAAGTCCCCAATCGCATGGAATACATTAAAGGTAATTCCCCTTCAACGCCGATGGATAACAATCCTTTCTTCTCACGGACATTGTCATGGGAATATTCCCCGATTTGGGGCATTTCAAAGCTGTAACGCTACTTCACGCTGGCCCTTTGACCCGGGTTTTCCGGGGCGTCGACCTCAGGAACCGCCTCCCCTGCGTGATCAAAGTCGTGCGTTGTCAGGAAGAAAATAGCGCCTTGGAAAAGTTGGCGCTGGGCAACGAAATAAACATTCTTCAAAGGGCTCTGCATCCGGCCTTTCCCAAATTGTTGGGGTTTCAATTGGAAAGCCGCCCTTGCTTTATTGCCCTTGAAATGATTCCCGGGGCAAATTTAAGAGATGTGCTTCGGAGTGAATTCCGCTTGGCTGAATCCCAAGTCGCCACCATAATCCGACAAATTCTCGATGCCTTGATTCCCCTCCACAGGACCGGGAGAACGCATGGCGATATTAAGCCAGATAACATCTTGTTGGAGCATGGCAATCGTGTTCGCTTAATTGATTTCGGTTATTCGACTCCCCTGGGGGACATTCCTTTTCCCGGTGTTTCCCTACCGGGAACGCCCAACTACATGGCGCCGGAAATTTGTGCCGGGAATTCCCCTCTGAGCTTTGCTGCCGATTTGTTTAGCTTGGGGGTGACCGCTTTTGAAATGTTGACCGGTTACCTGCCCTATCCTTCAGGAACCTTGGGCCAAACCTTGGAACGGCATCAAAGTGACCCCCTGGCAGGCCGCCTTAATTGGCGGGGCTTGTCTTTTTCCGGCCTGGACAAGTTGGTAGAAAAAATGCTCTCCTTCCCGGCAAAAGGGCGAGGTTCCCCGGTGGAATTGTTGGACCAAATAATTGGCCTGGAAATCCAATTGTTGGGGAAAAAGCCAATCGCCGTTTAGGCCCGATTATTCTTCCTGATTCAAATCTTTTTCGGAATAAATGACATGGCCCTTGGCACGAAGGGTATTTACCGCCGCTTCGTGGTCATCCACATGCAGAGCCAACGAGGCATACCCCGATGGCCCAACCAGCAAGGGGTAGGCATAATGAATGTTGACTTCCGCTTCCAGCAGCGCTTTGCAAATGTGCAAAATGGGTTGGGAATGGTCAGGGAGCTTGACCACCAGCAAATCGCTTTCAGTGTAAGGCAGATGAGCTTGCTCAAAAATCCCGATCGCTCTTTCCGGATCGCTTAAAACCAGACGGATGATGGCGCAATCAGCGGAATCGACCACCATGATGGAAACGATGCGGATGTCTGTCATTTCAAACCAGCGAACAACCCGCATGAGTCCGCCAACTCGATTGGCGACAAAAACATTAAATTGCCGCACACTGGGCCAGTCCCTTCCCCTTGCGGTTTGAAATCCCGTTCCGATGGAACCGCCTTCACCATTTTGTGCCGTCATTTGTCCCTTCCTCAAATTTCCTTCTTCCCTTATGTGCATAGGCTACCCCGAAGGGATCCCCTGGGGAAAGAGGACTATGGAAACCTCCAGGCCAAGTTATGAATTTCAGAACCGCTGCGATGTTTTGGTTGATGGTCTTGGGCGCATTAGCTGGGAAGTGCAATTTGCAAGGCAACCATGTCCCTTTGGCCCAAATCCTCGGAAGTTGGGCAAAAGAAAATGGGCGCTTGGGATTTTGCCATGATTATCTGGAAGGGAAAAACTTTTCGGCCTGAGTTTCATCATGCCTGGTTAACAAACTGCCGCCCCAAGTTAATGCCAGCGAGGCCAGTAAGCCCCAAACTACGGGATCCAATCCGCATAAAAAAAGCGGAGCGAAAGAATCGTGGCGCATTTCCCCCCAACCCGGAATCCAGCCCAGGCAGGTTTGTAAAGTACTGGCCAGTGAACTTCCCCCTTGGCTCATTCCAAGTTGTACCTGCGTCCAGTTGTCCATCCAGCCGAGCAGGTAAAGCGACACCAAGGAGAGAAACCCGCCGGCCATTCCAGCGAGAACTCCCATTCGGGTGGCTCGTTTCCAATAAAGAACGGCAGTCATGGGGAATAAAAATGCCGCTCCCTGACCGCTGCCGGTAAACACGATGATATATTGCAGAAAATCAGGGGGTCTCAAGGCCCCAAGCATAACGATCAAGCCAACCGAAAAGGTCACGGAATAACTCATCCATTTGAGCGTTTTCTCGGAGGCCTGGGGGTAGAGGGTCCGTTGAAAAAGATCGCGCACCAAGCTGGAACTTATGATTAACAAAAATGCCGCCACGGTTGACATTATCGCCGCATAAGGGGCCGCCAGAAGAACCCCGGCAATCATGGGGTGTGCCAGGTGCCTTATCAGCGCCGGCATAATACTATCGGGAACCCCTTCACTGCCAATTTCCCTCAAGTATTGCGTGGGAAAAATCGACCGGGCGCAAATGAAAATCACGAGCAGGCTGAAGTAAGTTAACAAATAGTAGGACGATACCAGGACCAGGGCCCGACGGAGACTGGGTGTGTCCTTGAAGGACATTAACCGCACCATGGCGGAGGGCTGCCCCGCCGATGCCAGGGGCCACAAGCAGAAAAAAGAAAACGCCAATCCGATTGTCAGGAAATGCCCGGGCCCCGGGCCATAGACCAAAGCCCCAGGTTCGCTACCGGGAGAGGACATGTTTTTCAAATGTTCAGTTGCGGCGGCTAATCCCGTTTTTTCCCCCAGAGCAGGCACAGCGTTCCAGGCAAGAAAGGCAAGAATTACCACACCGACAAGCATGACAATTCCTTCCAACACATCCGTCCAGGTAACGGCCCAGAAACCCCCAAAGGTCGTGTAACTAATAACTGTCAGGGAAAAAATAATGAGTCCAAGGAAGTACCCAAGATCAATGGGGATTTGTAAAAAGGGGATTTGAATCTTGGACAGGGGGAAATTCACTGTTTTTGTGTACCGTTTGCCTTCCAGGAGAAAAACCAGTTCTACCTTTTTGAGTTTCTCGTCTACGCTGGAAGACTCCAAGGACAGAGTCGACCCAACTTGGGGCTTTTGCACGGAAAGGGTTTCCCGCCGGTTGTCGCCATACTTGAATTCGATTTCAATGGCGCCTTTGTCGATATCCCGCATGGCCTCCACCCCGGCCTGTGCGGGCATTATCCTGAGCGCTTCCTTCATCAAGAGCCCGCCTGCCTTGAACTGAGCTACCAAATTGAAAATCAAAAAAAACAAAATGAAAAGGGAGGCGCAGATTCCCAAAATTGGGCTGTTGAATCGGTCGCGAAAAATATCGGGAACAGTAACCGATCCAGAAATTCTTGCGAAATGATTGATCCTTCGACCCAGAAAAATCATTCCGGTCATAGGGACCACCATGTAGCCAGCAATCCACAAGGCCATGATCCAGCCGTTGGAATAAATCAAGGAGGGAAATCCCATGAAGGTCCCGCCGCTGATGGCAGTGGCCGCCACGCTCAGGGCCAAAACCCAAGGCCCGAGGCCGCGGTTGCCGAGAAAGTAATCACTGATGAAGTTGTCTTTTTTCAAATAGGAATGGGAAAACCAGGCCAAGTACCCCACTCCAAAAAGGTAAAGTCCAAAGGCGGCCAGCACTTGCCAGCTTTCCCAGGTGATTTCAATTCCCATGTCACTCCAGAATTATTGATCAGGTTCCGGCGGGTCGTCGCGCATCAGGCACAAACCATACAGGGCGGTAAAAATGGCGCATAAAACCCAAGGGGAAAAAATTCCCCAGAATGCCCACGAAGGCATTCCCAGGATTGTTTCCAACACAACCTGCCCTTGGGGATCCTTTCGGATCAAGTATCCGTACTGCCAGCAATAACCGATCGACCAAAAAAGGCTAATGGCCCAAAACCAGGCAACGATGGTGGCATCGCGAATGCCGTTTTTTAGTTTTCTTTTTTGGTTTGATTCAGGTTCCATGTTGAATCGAGGAAAAATAGCTTGGCCATTTCTCCCGCTTTCCTTTTCATGTTTGCCGGGTTTTGCATTATTCTGTTTTTAACTACTGGCCTTCCCAAAGCCATGACCTGAAAGGAGGCAATCCCAACATCATGAAGTACCAGGTTCCGAAAATCCAATTGATTCCCGGCGCCGATGAGTATCTTTCATTTCAACTTGAGGGTAGGGAGGTTTTGGGTTGGAATGCCTCCGGCCGTTTTCCCCGTCCTTTTTTCTACCCCGTGAATGGGCCCTGCGGCAAAAGCTTAACCAGGATGGGGCATCCCGCGGCGGCCAACCATGGACACCATAAATCCCTTTGGTGGGGGCACAACTCCGTGGCCGGAGTTGACTTCTGGTCTGAAAAAAAATCCCCAGGCAACCAACCAAAAATCATCCAGGAAACCTGGCATCATTTTCAATCCGGAAATACCGAAGCTGGCTTCGCTGGGCAGATTGGCTGGTTCGATTCCCACCTGGCCAAATTAATGACACAAGACCTAATCGCCTTTTACACACCCCTGGAGGGGGGTGAATCGTGGTTGGAAATCCAGACTCGGTTTTCAACTCCATTGGCCCAACTAACCCTTGGCAAAACCAATTTTGGATTTATTGGCATGCGCATGGCCCAAACCATTAGCGCCCAATTTGGCGGTGGCATTTTGACCAACAGCAACGGGGAAAAAACTGAAAAGGCCGTCTTTGCCAAAACCGCACACTGGATGGATTACTCCGGCCCGGTTTCCAATTCTTCCTGGGAAGGCGCCACCTGGATGGATCACCCTGACAACCCCCGGCATCCTGTTTCTTGGCATGTTCGCGATGATGGGTGGATGTCCCCTGCCTTTTGCCTCACGGACGGATTAACTCTGGCGAAAAACGATTCCCTGTCCCTGCGCTATGGAATCTGGGTCCATGCCGGCGAAGTTGCTCCAGAGAAAGCTGATGAATATTTCAAGAAATTCGCCATTTCCAAACCTTATGTTTTGGAGAAATCCAAAGGCCCGTGGCCCATGGTTTTGACACGAAAAAATTAATCAGGAGCTGGTATTCATGAGCGCGGCGAATCAAACCCAACCTGAAGGAAAAACCTTTCTGGGTCACCCGGTTGGCCTTTATGTTTTGTTTTTTACGGAAATGTGGGAAAGGTTCAGCTATTACGGCATGCGGGCTCTCCTCGTCATTTACATGGTGAAATATTTTCGTTGGGTACAAGAGGACGCCTCGTCAATTTACAAATGGTACACCTCCCTGGTTTATGTCACTCCCATCCTGGGCGGCTTTCTTGCTGACCGCTATTTGGGGAACCGTTTGGCTGTGATTATTGGCGCCACACTCATGGCCATTGGCCATTTCCTCATGGCTTTTGAACCGAAGGGAATCTTTTTTACTGCTTTGGTTTTCCTCATCATTGGCAACGGTTTTTTTAAACCCAATATGTCCACGCAGGTCGGCAGGCTTTATCCGGCCAACGATCCACGGCGTGACGGCGCCTACACCATCTTTTACATGGGCATCAATCTTGGCGCTGCCTTGGCGCCTTTGGCTTGCGGGTGGGTTCAGGAAAACACCGTTGGGGGCTTTCATTCAGGATTCGCGCTGGCAGGTATAGGCATGGTGCTGGGCCTGGTGATTTACCTGTTAGGGATGCCCTTTGTCAAGGAAATCCAGTTGAACGATCAACCGGTGGGAAATCCTCTTGAAGCCATAAATGCGGACAATCGGGTCCTTTCGGAAAAGGAAGCCGAAAACACTCCGTCCAAGATTGGCTGGCTATCCACTTTTTCCGTCAAAGCCTTGTTTGCCCTGGCCTGCTTCCTCCTAGGCTTGGCAGTTTGGAAAGGGTTCCACAGTTTGCTCGCCGGGGCGACTCCTTTGCTCTGCAGCCTTTCGCTCTTTGTAGTCGTCTGGGTTATCAACCAAATTCACAATGCCATGCGCGACCGCGTGTTGACCATTGTGGCCTTGGGATTTTTTGGGATTTTCTTTTGGGCGGCGTTTGAACAAGCCGGCAATGCCCTGAATTTGTGGGCGGATAATACCACCAATCGTTATTTGCTGAAACCGATGCCGGATGTGCAAATATTCCCCGATCCACCAGCAGTTTCACAGGCCAACGGCGCCAATGGAACCAGCGCTGCCGCGGGTTTCTGGCAAATGTTTAAACTCAAGGAAAACCGCCAAACCGGCGCCTTGGGAGTCGATCCGGTCCCCACCGCATGGTTCCAATCGATCAATGCTGTTGCCATTTTTATCATGGCTCCGTTTTTTGCCTTGCTTTGGCTGCGCTGGCAAATCTCCATTCCCATGAAAATGACCCTTGGCATTTTTCTCATGTCCCTATCTTTTGTGGTCATGATCGCCTCCGCTTATTTTGAAAATCAGCCTGTTTCGGTGGAATTCAAGGGGAAAGAACTGCCCAAATCCATTCAAAAATCCCCCCAAGGTCACCTCCTATTAATGGAGAAGGGTAGCAAGGAAGGCCATCCGCTTCAGGGGGGAAGGATGTATTTTGACGCGGCCAATAAAACCTTTCACATGCGCGGTGTTTTGGCCGATATCGACCGCGACCGGGTGGCCTGGTCCACCGCGCCTCCGGACTATGCCAAATTGCTTGCGCAAGCAAAGGAAACTCTCGAAGAGCAGCAAAAGGGCAAAAATGAGAAATTGAACCACAAGTTTCGGCTTCCCGAATCGGTCCGCGGGTTTGACATCCGTTATGCTGGTATGTCAGAAACTACGGTCAAATACCAGGAAAACGAGCGGACCTTGGTTTTTTCCAATTCCTTGGACGACAAGGGGGTCAAGGCCCTCTTGCTCGCTGGCGCGGACCCGGAATTTCGCGGCAGCATGGATGAGTTGATGGTGAAATCCTCCCGTTCGCGTGTCAGCCCCTGGTGGCTATTATGGAGCTATATTTTTGCCACCTTGGGGGAATTGTGCTTGTCGCCGGTGGGCCTTTCCATGGCGAACAAACTCGCCCCGGCGAAATTTGCCACGATGCTCATGGGTCTTTGGTTGTTAGTAAGCGCCTTTGGAAATTTCGCCGCCGGCGCCTTGGGAGAAACCTATGGCAGTATTCCCCCCCTGCAATATTTTTCTATCACCACCCTGGCCCTGGCTGCCGCCGCCGTTGTACTCTTGCTAATAAGCCGAAAGTTAACCTCCATGATGCACGGTGTTTCTTAATCCAAGCGGGGCAGTGCAATCATGAAGCCGGTGGAAATGATCCAGGGAGAAAACTGGCCCGGAGATTTTGAGCTTACAGGGGCTGCCGCCCATAATTGGCATGTCCGCAAGCGTACCCTTCAGGGCGGGTTTTCCCAAGGATTGGAGGTTATTCAAGTCTGCAACGGCCCGTGGGATGTCACTATCCTCACAGGAAAAGGCATGAGCCTTTGGCGCGGGAGTTGGAACGGCAACTTCCTGGGCTGGAAATCACCGGTAAAAGGGCCGGTCAATCCACACTGGGTGGAGTTGGAACGGCGTGGCGGGTTGGGCTGGCTCGACGGATTCGATGAATGGTTCTGCCGTTGCGGCCTGGTTTCCAATGGCCCCCCTGGTGTTGGCGCCAACGGCCAGCGCTACACCCTGCATGGCCGGATTGCTAATTTGCCCTCCCGGTATGTGAAGGTTGAGACCCCGGAAAACACCCCGGGAATGATCAGGGTCACTGGAATTATTGAAGAAACTTCCTTGTTTTCCCCCAAGCTGCGCTTGACCACCGTTTATGAATTCCCGTTAGGGCAGGATTCTTTTCGCGTGCAAGACCAGGTGGAAAACCTGGGCGATTCTCCCGCGGAATTTCAGTTGCTTTACCATTGCAACTTGGGCAAACCCTTGCTCGGGCCCAATTCCATTTGGTCCGCGCCCCTGACCGAGTTGGCTCCGCAAACCCCCAATGCGGCAAAAGGAATTGACCGGTTTCCCCAGTATGGCCCGAGCCAACCTGGTTACAAGGAACAGGTTTTCCTTTGCAAGCCCAAGGCAGATATCAACCGCTGGTCCATGGCATCCCTGTATAACCCGGATAACAAACTTGGTTTCGTTATTCGTTTTGACACCTCTACCTTGCCCTATTTTACCTGTTGGAAGAACTTGGGCGCAGCAGAGGAAGGCTTTGTTACTGGCCTGGAGCCGGCCACCAATTTCCCGAATTTTATCGACTTTGAGCGGGCTAACGGGCGGGTTCAAGTCCTGCCTCCCAAGTCAGCCTGGGTGGGGAATCTATCCTTAGGGGCTTTCCAAGGGGAAACGGAATACTCCAAAACACTGGCCGAAATTCAAAAGATCCAACCGGAAATGCCTTTGGTTCATAAAAACCCAACAATGCCTTTTTCCCCGGTTACTTAACTTTTCCCTTGCGGAGTCACCCATGAAATCCTTGGCTTTCACATTTCCCTTGGTATTTTTGTTCCTTGGTTTTCAGGAAATTCAACCTCGGGATTCGCAATGGATTGATCTGTTTGATGGGAAAACGCTTTTTGGCTGGAAAGAGGGAGCTGCGAAAAGTTGTAGCGTGGAAAAAGGAGTTTTGAAGTTTCCCTCCGAGGATACTGGGAACTTAATTTCCTCCTCCGCATTCGGAAACTTTCAAGCGGAATTGACTTATGAATATTTGAAAGGCGCCAAGGATGGCGCGGTTTTCTTTGTCCCCAAAGAAAGCCTCAAGAAAGATTGGAATTCTATTCCACTCCCGGTGGCCAATGGGAAAAGTAAATTCCTTTTTCAGGTGCAAGGAGGGAGAATTTTCACTTCCACCAAGGGAGAAAAAGCGACTGGAGTTTGGGGGTGTCTGGGGGTTCAAGGGAAAGGATTGCTGGTCCATTCCCTGAAAGTTAAGCCTCTCCTCCCTGAAAGCATTTTTAGTGGAAAGGACTTTTCGGGCTGGCGAATTTTCCCGGGCAAAAAATCCAAGTTCACCGTTTCAGAAGAAGAATTTCGCGTTCAAGATGGGCCCGGCGATTTGCAAACCATCAAATCTTTTGGCAACTTCATTCTGCAGTTTGATGTGAAAAGCAATGGCAAACATTTGAACAGCGGCTTGTTTTTCCGCTGTATTCCCGACGAATACCAGAAGGGTTACGAAGTGCAGATCCGCAACCAATGGGAAGGGGAAAATAAAAGTAAACCGGTGGATTTTGGCACCGGGGCCATTTACCGTCGGCAACCCGCCAGGCTGGTCAACGCCGAGGATGGCCAATGGGCCACCATTACCCTGGTTGCGGTGGATAACCATTTTTGCACCTGGGTAAATGGAATCCAGGTTACGGATTGGAGTGATCCCCGCCCGGCCAACAAGAATGCTCGTGAAGGATTCCGCAAGGAACCCGGTTGCCTGAGCATTCAAGGGCACGACCCAACCACCAATTTATCCTTCAGGCAATTCCGGATCTGGCCAGGGGATTAATTTGCCTTACCCGAATTAAACCACTGGGGTGCGCGGGATGGAATCCCCGTCGGGAACATCTGGGGAAGTCGGGTCAAACCACGATTCTTTGAACTCGATCCTCTGCTTTTTCTTCATGGCCAGGTTGGCGGTCAAGGCAATGATGGCATCGGCCATGGCCACACGCCCATGGCAACGGGGCATATCCACTTCGGCCTTTGATGACTTTTCCCAAACCCTGATTTTATAGGCGAAGTCTTCCATTTCTTCCTTGTATCCGCGGCTGACCGCCGCCCCGGCCCCGGGCCCTGCTGGCCCGCTGCCCACTGCTGTTGCGCCCCCGCCAGGGCCCCAAGTGGAACTTGCTTCCAAGGCCGGTTTATTGGCAGCGGTTGTGGTCACGCTGACATTTGTACTGCGTGGATCCCCCTGTTTTTTCGCTGGATCCTTCTCGTTGTAAAGCATCACGGTTTGTTCTGCCTCAACGATCATGGTTCCCCTTGAACCCATCACGCATTCGCCATACTGCTCGAACCCGTTGGTGTTCATGGAGGAGTAGGTTACCACCACGATATCGCTGCGGTCGGGGCCCTTCTTCAACCCTTGCGGATGATTGGGGCCGGGAAATTCAAAAGTCACAAAGATGCTGTCGTCGGAGTCGCGGTCATTGCGCTCCGGGCCATAGAAATATTTCCCGCCCACGCCGCTGACCGCCAGGGGGTGAACCTTGCCCAGAAAGATGCTGCAGGCATCGAGTTGATGGCTGCCTAATTCGGCCATCAGGCCGCCACCGGTTTCGTTGTACAGGCGCCAGCGCACCAGTTCTTCAACGCTTTTGAACCCGTGGGCCTGCACTTTATCTTTCAGGGCGTCTTGGTCGATTTGATAGATAGGGGGGTACCAGCCATCGCGGAATTTCGGCGCCGGGTATTCCTTGGCCAAGGGGAATTTCGGCGCCGCGTCGGGAATGAACGGCCAGGAATTATTGCGGTGCCAAAGCGCTCTAATATGCTTGATGTCGCCAAGAACCCCCGAGTTAAGCACTTCTGCTGCGTGGGCGTAAAGCATGCTGTAATGGCGCTGATGCCCAATTGAAAGTATTTTCCCCTGGGCCTTGGCTACGCGGATCATTTCCTTGCCTTGGGAAACATTCCAGGCCATCAGTTTTTCGCACAGGACATGCTTCCCAGCTTTTATCGCGTCGATGGAGATTTTGGCATGAGTACTTAGAGGGGTGGCGATAACCACGGCTTCAATGGTTTTGTCTTCAAGAACCTGTTTGTAATCGGTATAGGATTTGATTCCCTTGGCTTCGGGGCCGTAAAGCTTGTTGAAGCCCGGCCGCAAGGGAACCTTGGGATCGCCGGCCATGATCCGGTCCAGGTTGTACGGGCGGATATCGCAAACCGACACGAATTTGAGGTATTCCGGATTATGCGCGCCCACCAAGATGCCACCTTCATCTCCGCATCCGATGAGGGCTGCCCGAACAGGGTTCCCTTCCATGGCCTTGTAACCGAAATAAACCGCTGGGGTTAAGGCTGCTGCCCCCGCGCCCGCAGATAATCCCTTGAGGAAACCTCGCCGGGAAAGATCCTGCGTGACATTCTGGAAATTCGATTTCCCAGCTTCCCGCTGGTCAGGAGTTAAATTTAAAGCCATGATTCGTCCCTCCATCCAATAAGCCGAAAAAGCTACCATTAGGGTGGCGGATTGGTTGGTTTTCCGCAACAGGGGAAAAAGTGTGCAATCAGCCCATCCAAGCCAACGATTTTGCCCGTGTTGGTGGTTGCAATGACCGCCATGGCTAGCATTTCCACCACATTCTTATTAATGAAAACATAATTCCCCTCGTTGATCGGGGGAACTGGGAGCCAAGGAAAAGGCGGCACAGTAAAATAAGTCATGGCCAAAAAAACAATCCCGCCCCAGGCAGCCAGGCGGGTAAAAGCGCCCAAAAAGAGGCCCGCGCCAATGGCGGTAATTCCCCAAATGGTCATGCGGTCGATCCAATAAATGGGGCCTGGGTTTTTGGCCTTTTCAGTAATAGCCTTGTTTTTTTGATCCGCGGTCAGGTTTTTTTGGATTTCATTTGCCAGAGCAGATTTTTGGGTTTCGAGTTCTTCCTGTAGGACCCTGCGGGTTTTAACGATCTCGCTTTTCAAGGCGGCCAGGCGAGCTTTATCCAGGTCCTTGCCCAGGGCCCAACCGCGATTCTCCCCGCGGACCTTTTCCACTTCCGCCAGCTTCTCACGGTAATATTCCACCCATTTCGGGATCGTATACTCCGTTTTCAATGTTCCCGCGGCCAGGCCGTCCGGTGAAGAAAACTCAATTTCTTTCTTCCCACTTTTAAACCATTCCAGCGTTTTGGCTTTCTGCTTTTCCAATGCCGCTTCCACTTGTTTCCCTTGCTCAGGCGTTAGATCCATTGATTCCTTGATGCGGGAATAATAGTTGTCCATTTCCCCCGCCAGAGAATTCTCGTTTAATTGGGTTAAAAGAGACTGATCCGGGTCCGCGAGATAGGACCTCATGGTTTTTCCAAGTGGACCGGCAGATTCCCGGAAATAAATTTCGCTGCTAAAGGGTTTGGGGGTGTTCAGGGAATGGAGCTTGTGGAATCCCTCGAAAAGAAAATGCCATCCAATGGCCAGCCGAAGCAAGACGAGAGCGATCGAAGTGTATTGATTCATTGAAAACCCGTTGGCAGGCAAAATCAAAACCATTTTAGTTGAGTAAGCCAGTGTTTCCAATGGCCTGGCAACTTCCGGTTCCCGGTTCGGACAGAAGCAATACGCCGATTCCCGGGTGTTTCGAACAATACTTTTCCGCAGCTTCCACGCCTCGTACGAAGAAAGCCGTGGACAAGGCGTCCGCACTGGCACAATCCGGAGCAAGCACCGCGCAGCAGGCCACACCCTGGCAGGGATATCCGGTTTTTGCGTCAAGCACATGGCCGTACTTGACACCGTTTGCTTCGAAGTAATTATAGGTGGCGGCGGAAATTCCCAAAGCCCGGTTTTCCAATTCCAAGACTGCCAAAGTTTTTTCCTGTTCCCAGGGATGGCAAATCCGCACCCGCCAGCTTCGTTCAGCGCCCACCGGTTTATCCCCCGCCAAGATGCTACTGCGCCCGCCTTGTAGCAGAAAGGATTTCCAGCCAAACCGTCCACGGATCATTTGCCCGACCCGGTCGAGTGCATATCCCTTGCCAATGGCGCCCAAATTGATTTCCATCCCTGGTTGTTTAAAACGCATTGAAAAATCTTTGGCTTGAAGGTCCAAGTTTTCTATCCCTGTTTTTTCCAAAACCCGTTCGATTTCTTCTGCCGAGGGAACCCGCTTTGGCCCACTGTGAAAACCCCACAAACGAATCAAAGGGCCGGTGGTAGGGTCGAAACCGTACTCCGTTTCCCGGGCGATTGTTTGCGATTTTTCCAACAGCTTCCACAAGGATAATTCAGGATGGACCCAGTTCGCATAGGCCGTGCGATTGATATGTGAAATCTCGCTGGATTCCCGGTAAACCGTCAGTTGCGACTCCAGGTCATCCACAAGATCCAAAGCGGCGTCAGCGAGGGAATGGGCCATGGGACAGGCCAAGGGAAGCAAAACCTCAAACTCCGTGGCCATGGCGCGGCGCGAAAAACGGAAAAAGGAAGAGTCTTTTTCCGACTGGGGTTGCCCCGTCTCCATGAGGAGGGAAAGGGCCTCGCAAATAGGTTGAGCCAAATGCAGCGGGTTCAACCAATCCCTTCGTTCCATTTTTCTAATTACCGAAGGGGTGCGCGGGTGTTAATTTTGGCGGTCAAGAAAATTAGTCATCCTCATCACGCACCAGGGGTTCTAACTGCTTGGTGTTTCGCTCAATAGCAAGAATAATGGTCCGCTCTTCAACCCCATCCGGTGATATTGCGACGGCAGGAATAATTTGCCGGCTATTGGGAAGGCTGAAGCGCATGGTAAAAGTTCCATCTGGGCGAAGCTTGACAGGCTCGCCTTGCAAAGTCATGCGGGAATTGGGTTCCGTGGAACCGTAAACGATTAATTCGGCATCAATGTGGAAATCGAACTTTCGCGTTTTTCCCACTACCATCCCCGCGGAACCAAAGCTGGTGATTGAGGAAGAACCCAAAGGGCGGCGCAGTCTTTCCTCGAAAATTTGCCGCAATTCCAGGCTGTTGGCGTTGGGATCGAAACCACCTGACATGGCAAACAATTTGTCAGCTTTGTCTTGGTTGATATCGGCCCAGTTTTCATCGATGACATCGCTAATCCCAGCCCGCGGCGTGGTAACCACATTGGAACGGGCTAAAACATAAAACTTTCCCGTGCCAGAAAGATAACCGATGTCAATTCGGTAGGATTTCGGCGGTTCCTTGACATTGATGTACCAGCTATTGCAACCCCCATGGATTTCAATGTCCTGCATAATCGTCTCCGTGGAACTGGTAGTTTCCATGGAGGTTACATCAAGGAGGCGCAGAATCGGCTTGGAGTTATGCCACTCGTGGATCAGGGCGGCTTCGGCCCGTTGAATTGCCTGGCGGGTGATTTCCCAATAGGCGTGGAGCCAATAGGGGTCCCTGACCATGACCACAACTCGGTCTTTGCCATACCCTTTGGGCAAATCTTTGGGGGCCTTGCAAGAAAGATCCCTGGTGGGCACCCCTGCCATGTATTTTGAAGTTGCAACGGCTTGCTCGGAACCAGTTTCTCTTGACACGCTGCGCTTTTTTGCGAGTGGCGCTTTTTTGGCCGCGAGGGTGGCATTTTTCCCAGGATTGGACTTTGGCTTCGACAACCGGGGAACCGAAATGGCAACTGGTTGGTTTTTCTTGGGCTTGGTCATTGGGAAGGGTTTTTTAAATGACATAGGTAGGACACTCCAGTTGCCTTTAATTCAAGGCAAGCGATGCAAAAGACATCCTTGTCATTTTAGGGGGTGAAACCAATCCTTTGGATTTCGTAAACTCAAATCCCAATTACCCTTACGCTGAAATTTGGCTACCAAAAAATGTTTCTTTTAGCCTTTTACCAAATTCAGCAAACCTCTTGGAGAAATCGGAGATTAGGTGGTTTCCATAAAATAAATTTATCAAGGGTGAAAGTCAAACGAAAAGTGGTGATTTCCTGGATTTCCCTTGAAAAATGTAAAACCGTACCGGTTTAGTAATTTTGACTTGGAAATATTTTACAAATGGAAAATAATGGGAGCCGAGATGGTGTTCAAGGATAATTCTACAGGCTTCAGAACTTACATCGAACTCGCTTCGATCGGCCTGGAACTTTTTATCCCCATTGGGCTTGGAGCGTTTCTCGACACCATGTGGAATGTAAAACCATGGCTGACCTTGGTGGGAATAGTTCTAGGCTGCACGGCGGCGACTCTGCATATTGTGAAAAGGATCAATTCTTGATTCAGGAAAACCCATTAACCCAAAGCCCTTGTAAGCCGACCCTGGCAAGCCAAATTTGTGCATTCCATGAATTAATTATGCTCCTCCTTTTCTTGTTGGCCTGGGGGGGGGTAATGGCGTTGCGCTGTTCCAATCCCATGCTTTTCGCCATTCCCTATGCGGGGGTTTGGATTTTTTCCTGCATGGCACTGGCAAAGGGGATTGGGGCCTGGATGGAAAAACTTGGCCCTTTGAAAAACAACCCTTTATTGTTCATCTCGCTTTCCATGGCGCGTCTTCTTTTCGTCCTGGTTGTTTTTGCCTTCCTCCGCGAAAATGTGCAAGCCGATATTCTTCGGCCCATGGTGTTGATCGGAGTCGGTTTTTTTATTTTTTCAAGTTTGGCCGGGGCTGTCTTGAAGTTGAACTCGCAGTCCCTTAAATGATTTCAATGAATTAATCCTTGGGAAATCCCCTCAAGCTGGCGATGACCGGGAGACTTGATGTTCTCTGGACCGAAGACGATTCAACCGATGGATGAAGTCCAAGACCAGGTGGGTCATTGGCACTTTTTCGATGAGGGCGGAATTTTCCAAGACGGGTTATCCTTTCACCTCCCATTTCAGAATATCGATTTAGGGTTCATGGTTTTCTCGCTTAGCAAATTCAAAATATTAATGCTGCTGACGGCCATCCTGATCGCTGCTATTTACATTCCCCTTTGCCGGAAAGTTGCCAAGGGAGAAATCCTTCGCGGCCCATTCTGGAATGCTTTTGAAAGCCTTTTAACCTACATTCGCAATGAGGTCGCCAAGCCATGCTTGGGCGATCTGGCAGACAAGTATGTTCCTTATTTGTGGACGATTTTCCTCTTTGTTTTGTTCGCAAACTTATTTGGCTTGTTTCCCTTCTTGGGTTCGTCTACCGCCAATATGTCGGTCACTGGGGCCTTGGCCTTGATCAGTTGTTTCATGATTAACTACACGGGAATTTCCAAATGCGGTTGGAAAGGTTACCTGGGTGGTTTCTGGATGAAAATTGATGTGCCGGTTCTGGGGCCAATAATTGGCGTTTTGCTTTATGTGCTTGAGTTCACCGGGGTGTTCATCCGCAGCGCCATTCTTGCTGTGCGTCTTTTTGCCAATATGTTTGCTGGCCATATGCTTTTGGCCACGATTTTGATGTTTTGCGTGCAGGTCGCGGGCAAGGGAATTTTTCTGCAAACGGGTGTAACCGGAATCAGTTTGGCGGCCTGTTTGGCTTTAAGCCTATTAGAAATACTCGTGGCTTTTTTGCAAGCCTTTGTCTTCACTTTCCTGACCGCCCTGTTTATGGGAATGGCGACGCACGACGGGCATGGTCATGAGGAGCATGCCGAGGGGGCTCAAGCGGCGCACCACTGATTATTTGGTTCGTATTGACAATGCTTAATACGGTCCTAAATAAACAATCGTGTTGTCCCTGAAGTTGTAAAGAAAGTAACTGCAGCTTTTTTTGAAATGTTCATGACATCTTTAGTGGAGGGTTTTTTTCATGAGAAGTTTTTTCGTAGCGGTTTCCTCTTTGTTGGCCTTTGTCTTCCTGGCTGATCCAGCCATGGCGGCGGATGGGCTTGGTCAAATTGGCAAAGGCATTGGCGCCGGTCTTGCCATTGTTGGCGCGGGCATTGGCCTGGGCTACATTGGCGCTGGCATGGCGGAAGGCATGGCCCGTCAGCCGGAAATGGCCAACACTCTGCGTAATTCCAGCATCATCTTCGCCGCCCTTTTGGAAGGCGTTGCTTTGTTTGCCTTGCTCATTTGCTTCATGATCTAAGGTTTTTCCCCGCGAGGGATGGGAGGAACCATGTTGGGACGGTTTTCCGTCATGGCGGTTTTGTGCCTGGCCTGCCTCATGGCAGGGTTTGAATCTTCGTGCCTGGCCTTTGCGGCCGGGGCGGAACCAGGGGGCCAAAGGGATATCTTTGGCTTTGCCGCCGACACTGGCTTGTGGGCTTTGGTCCTGTTTCTGATCCTCTTTTTCTTCATGAAAAAGATGGCCTGGGGCCCGATGCTCGAAGGGCTGCAAAAGCGCGAGGAAAATATTCGCAAGGCCATTGATGAGGCCGACGCGGCGCGGTTAAAATCGCAAAAACTGCAGGGTGAATTGGATGAAAAGCTCCGCAACGCCGGAGATCAGATCCGTCAAATGATTGAAGAGGCCCGCAAGGACGGCCAGGAACTCAAGGATTCCATGGTGACCAAAGCCCGTGAAGAAATAGCCACGGAAAAGCAGCGGTTGCAAAAGGAAATGCAATTGGGGCAGGACCAGGCCATGAAGGAGCTTTTAACCAAAGTTTCCGATCTGGCCCTGTTGATTTCTACCCGCGTGGTGAAGAAATCCCTTTCTATAGACGATCACAAGGCTCTGGTGAGCGATTGCCTTCGGGAGTTGGACAAATATCAACGAGAAGGTGAATTCCTGGCCGGGGCGCGTTAATGGTCGATGCCAATATCAACCTGGAGTTGGGCAAGAAGCTTGCTGAAGAGGCGCGGCACAAAACCGTGCTGGATAATGTTTCCCAGCGGGTTTGCCGTGTCTACGCCACAGCGCTTTACCAGGCGGCCGAGGACAAAAATCAGGTAGACGAAATCGCCTTGGAACTAAACGCCTTCGACGAGTTTTACGCCGGACAACACAAGCTTCATTCCTTGTTTGGAAGCCCGGTGGTTTCCCGCGCCGACAAGGCCAAGATTCTTGTGAACCTTTTTTCCAGCAAAGTTTCCACCTTGATTTCCAATTTCGTCCAGGTGGTCAATGAACACGACCGACTGGAATTGCTGGGCGGAATCTTTCGTTCTTTCCGCGGCTTGGTTGCCGAAAAAAAGGGGCTGGTTATCGTGCTGGCCACCTCCGCCCAAGAGCTTGGTCAGGAACAGAAAAATTCCTTGCAGGCCCTGGTGGAAAAAAAATTGGGGCAAAAGCCCTTCATGCAGTTTTTGGTTGATGAAACCATTCTTGGCGGCCTGGTCATTCGGGCCGGCGATTGGCTTTGGGATGGAAGTTTGCTGAACCAGTACCGGGTTTTACGCGGTCAATTGATCGAGAGAACTACTTATGAGATTCAAAGCGGACGAGATAGCGTCAGTCATTGAAAAGGAAATCAGCCAGTTTCAGGACCGGGTGGATGCCCGTGATGTGGGCCGGGTCCTGGAAGTGGGTGATGGTATTGCCCGGGTGTACGGCCTGACGGGTGTCATGGCCGGGGAAATGGTCGATTTTCCTGCCGCCGGAGTTAAAGGCATGGCCTTTAACCTGGAAGAGAATTCTGTCGGCGTAATCATCCTTGGCGATTTCCTGCAAATCAACGAAGGGGACGAGGTCCGCACCACCGGCGCCCTGCTGCGTGTTCCCGTTGGCGAGGCCATGATTGGCCGGGTGGTGGACCCTCTGGGGAATCCCAGGGATGGCAAAGGGCCAATTATTTCCACGCACACCCGGCCCGTTGAATCCACCGCTCCTGGGGTTGCTGGCCGCCAACCGGTCGATGAACCCATGCAAAGCGGCATCAAGGCTATTGATGCCATGACACCCGTCGGCCGCGGCCAGCGGGAATTGATCATTGGCGACAGAAAGACTGGGAAAACGACCATTGCCCTGGATACCATCATCAATCAAAAAGGCTCCGGGGTCATTTGCGTTTATGTGGCGATAGGCCAAAAGGATTCCACGGTGGCCAGGGTTGTGGAGTCGCTTCGCGCCAATGGGGCGATGGACTATTCCATCGTTGTGGTGGCAAGTTCAGCCGACCCCGCGCCGCTCCAGTATATCGCGCCCTACGCCGGTTGCGCCATGGCCGAATATTTCATGTATGAACAAGGCGCCGCCACCCTTTGCGTTTACGATGATTTGAGCAAGCAAGCAACGGCCTACCGCCAGTTATCGCTTCTCATGCGTCGCCCTCCGGGCCGCGAGGCTTACCCCGGCGATATTTTCTATGCTCACTCCCGCTTGTTGGAGCGTTCTGCCAAGTTGGCCAATACCTATGTGATCGTGCCTGGAAACGCCGACGAATCTAAAGTCACGGAAAATTGCGGCGTGAACAAGGGATCAGATGGCAAGGGTGTGCTTTATGTCGGCCCTGCCGGAAAAGAACACGCGGAGAAACACGACCTCAAAAATTTTCCCGGGCACAAACTGGCGAAAACGCCGACCTCTGGCGGTTCGCTAACGGCCTTGCCGATCATCGAAACCTTGGAAGGCGAAGTTTCCGCCTACATTCCCACCAATGTGATCTCCATCACCGATGGCCAGATTTACTTGCAAGGCGCCTTGTTTAACTCCGGTGTTCGTCCTGCAATTGATGTGGGTATTTCTGTTTCTCGCGTGGGTAGCAAGGCTCAAGTGCCTGCCATGAAAGCCGTTGCCGGCGGACTGCGTCTTGACTTGGCTGCTTTTCGTGAGTTGGAAGCTTTTGCCCAATTAGGAACTGAATTGGATAAGGTCACCCAGTTGCAATTAGACCGGGGTTACCGCGTGGTGGAAGTTTTGAAACAACCCCCCTACAAGCCCATGCATGTGGCAGACCAGGTCATGATTATTTACGCCGCCACCAAGGGGTTCCTCGATAAAGTGGAAAGGCCGAAAGTGCTGGCCTGGGAAACCCAGTTTTTGACTTTTATGAAAGAGCAGAAGGCGGAGGTTCGCAATGCTTTGCTTAAAAGCAATAAGCTGAGCCCGGATTTGACCAAGGCCCTGGAAGCGGCCATCAAGGAATTTAATTACCAGTTCAAGGCCTAGGCGGACCCCATCGGGGATAGATAGCAATGGCAAAAACCCGTGAACTTGTTGTTCGCAGAAAAGCGATTCGCAACATTCGCAAAATAACTCGAACCATGGAACTAATCGCCACGGCGCGGTTCAAGAAAGCCATGGATCGGGCCACCGAGTCTTCCGCCTATACGAAAAAGATCGCGGAATTGACCGCTGACCTGGCCGCTCATGCCCAGGATGTCTCGCACCCCTTGCTGCAAAAACGAGACAAGATTACCAGGCGCCTGCTGCTGGTTATTTGTTCCAACCGGGGTCTGTGCGGCGGTTACAATGCCGGCATTTTGCGAGAAGCCGTAAGCCACTTCCAGGGTTTGAAAAAAACCGGGACTTCTTTCCATATCGAACTGAGCGGCAAAAGGGCGATCAACTATTTCAAGTACCAGCGAATTGAGTCCAACGCCAGCTACACTTGCTTTGAAGATAAGCCGAAGTTTGAGGAAATCGAACCTATCGCGGAGAAGTTCATCAACGAATTTGTTTCAGGGAAAGTCGATGCTGTCGATGTTGCTTACATGAAGTTTCTAAGCCCTGCGCGGCAGTTCCCCGTGGTTGAGACTCTGCTGCCCTTTGCCCGCATTCCGGAAGGGTCTGGCCCGACCAAGCATGGCGCCGGCCCTGGATATGAATTTCTCCCCAATGCCGAAGAAATCCTCAAGGAACTTCTGCCGGAATCGTTCAAGGCTTCGCTGTTTAAGTGTTTCCTTGATGCCGCGGTTAGCGAGCAAATTGCCCGCCGGGTGACCATGAAAGCCGCCACGGAAAACGCGGATGATATGGTGAAAAGCATTTCCTTGCTTTACAACCGGGCCCGTCAGGCCCAAATCACCAAGGAAATTGCCGAGGTGGTTGGCGGCGCCGCTGCTCTGGAGTAAAAGAATTTTACGGAGTTTAGTTGTTCTTTGAGGGGTTCCAAATGGTTAGTGCAACGAGTATTGGCAAGGCGACTGGGAAAATTGTCCAGGTGATCGGTTCCACCTTTGACGCGGAATTTCCCGAGGGAAAACTTCCTTCCATCTATAACGCCCTGAAAATCAATGCCGAATTCAAAGGTGTAACAATCCGCCTGACTGGCGAGGTTCAGCAGCACCTGGGCGGCAACCGCGTGCGCTGCGTGGCCTTAGGATCCACCGATGGACTTGTCCGCGGCATGGATGTCCAGGATTCTGGCGCGCCGGTGACCGTTCCCGTGGGCGAGGGAACACTTGGGCGGGTGTTCAATCTCCTTGGCGAACCCATTGATGGACGGGGCGAAATCACTGCCAGTGAATTCCGCCCGATTCACCGAGATCCCCCTGCATTTACCGAACTTTCCCCCAAAACCGAGCTCTTTGAAACCGGCATCAAGGTCATTGACCTTCTCACGCCCCTTGTCCGCGGAGGCAAAGCCGGGCTGTTCGGTGGGGCCGGTTTGGGAAAAACTGTCATTCTCACCGAGTTGATCGCCCGGATTGCCAGTCAGCACGGCGGGTATTCCGTTTTCGCTGGGGTGGGCGAGCGCACCCGAGAGGGAAATGACCTCTGGCTGGAAATGCAGGAAACGAAAATTGGCAAAACCGACCGCTCGGTTATCACCCAAACTGCCATGGTGTTTGGCCAAATGAACGAACCGCCGGGCGCGCGTTTGCGGGTGGCCTTGACCGCCTTGACCATGGCAGAATGGTTCCGCGATGCTACGGGAAAGGACACGCTGCTTTTCGTCGATAACATTTTCCGGTTTTCCCAGGCTGGGTCGGAAGTGTCCGCCTTGCTTGGCCGCATGCCCAGTGCCGTCGGTTACCAACCTACCCTGGCCACGGAAATGGGCCAACTTCAGGAACGAATCACTTCCACTACCAAGGGCGCTATTACCTCGGTGCAGGCGGTTTATGTTCCTGCCGACGATCCAACCGACCCGGCGCCGGCCAATGCCTTTCAGCATTTGGATGCCTTCATTTACTTGGAACGCCGGATTTCCGAAAAAGGCATTTACCCGGCCGTAGATCCCTTGGCCAGTTACAGCAATATTCTCGATCCAGGCGTGGTCGGTGAGGAGCACTATCAGGTGGCACGGCGGGTTCAACAGATCCTGCAGCGCTACCGTGAGCTTCAAGATATTATCGCCATTCTGGGCGTTGAAGAACTCAGCCAAGAAGACAAGCAGGTAGTAAACCGGGCCCGCCGTATCGAACGATTCTTG
Organism: Gemmataceae bacterium; assembly: GCA_009692005.1. Classification (GTDB taxonomy): domain Bacteria; phylum Planctomycetota; class Planctomycetia; order Gemmatales; family Gemmataceae; genus SHZZ01. The sequence goes on from SHZZ01000002.1 coordinate 132,004, forward strand.
TCACAACCGTTCATTGTGGCGGAAGTGTTCACCAACAAGCCGGGAAAAGTCACGCCTTTGCAAGAAACCATTCGCAGCTTCAAGGAATTATGCGAAGGGAAATGGGATCATTTGCCCGAGGCAGCTTTTATGTATGTGGGCGGCATCGAAGAGGCCGCGGAACAAGCGAAAAAGCTGGCCGGGGAATAGGAAGCATTTATGGCAGTCAACCAAACCCCTTTGCGTTGTTCGGTGGTCACCCCCGAAAGGGCGGTCTTGGACCAAGAAGCGGAATATATCGCCATCCCGCTTTATGATGGGGAATTGGGTGTATTGCCGGGGCGTGCGCCCTTGGTTTCCCGTTTGGGCTTTGGCTGCCTGCGGCTAAAAACCACTATGGGAGAAAATCTGTTGTTCCTTGAGGGGGGCACGGTTCAGGTCGCTGCAAATGTGGTAACCATTCTTACGCCACGCGCCTTGGAATTATCTGCCCTGGACACCAAGTCGGCGGAAAAGGTTCTGCGTGCGGACTTGGCTGGGAAAAACACTCCGGCGGATTCCCGAGCCCGGAAAAAAGCCCGGGCCATTCTTCGCGCGGCCCTCAAGGCTCCGCGCCGTTAACTTTTCTTTTCTGAAATTAATACCAAAGTGGAAAAACCACCCACCGGGTAAGTTCCCAGAAAAGGAACCACCGGCCCTTCATCCGTGGAAACAATTTCCAAAGGGGGCGCCAGGGAAGTGTCGATGACCCTGCGCCAAATCCTTCCCGTGGGGGAAACGGGAATGCGAATCTCCTTGGCTTCCTGTGATGCGTTAAATACTACGAAAAAGTCCCGGTCCAATTCTCGGGAAGTGCGGTAGCCATTCAGGGCAAATGCCAGAAAGGTGGCAGTCTCTGAAAAGTCCGGTTCAAGGGGTTCCAATCCATGCCAAACAATATCGCCATCTTTGAGAAAGGACCGCCGCCTCAAAGCGGAATGGTTTTTTCGCAACTTGATGAGCAGCACCATGAAGCGGTGAAAGTCAGCGTTTTTTTGCAGCAATGTCCAATCCACCCAGGATGCTTCGTTGTCCTGGCACCAGGCATTGTTGTTTCCCATCTGAGTGCGAAGAAATTCATCTCCTGCCAGAATCATGGGGATTCCCTGGGAAAGAAAAAGCGTGGTCGCCAGGTTGCGCACTTGCCTTTTCCTTAGCGCCAGAATGAAAGGGTCATCGGTGGGACCCTCCGCCCCGCAATTCCAACTGTAATTATGATTACAGCCATCCCGATTGTCTTCACCATTCCGATAGTTTTGCTTTTCGTTGTAAGAAACCAAATCCCACAAGGTGAAGCCATCATGGCAAGTAATGAAATTGAGGGAATGCCGCGGCTTTCTTCCCAGGGGTTCATACAAGTCGGAACTCCCACAAACCCGGGTTGCCAGTTGAGTGGCCATTCCCGGCATCCCAGTCCAGAATTGCCGGACATGATCCCGGTACATACCGTTCCATTCGCTCCAACGCCTGCCAAAGGGAAACATTCCAACCTGGTAAAGCCCGGCTGCATCCCAGGGTTCCGCGATTAACTTGGTGTCAGCGAGAACTCCATCCTCCGCGATCATTTCCACGATGGGCGGTTCGATTAATACTTGTCCCGTGTAATCCCGGCCCAAAATGGAAGCCAAATCGAATCGCAAACCATCCACCTGCATTTCCGCCACCCAAAACCGCAGACAATTGATGATTAATTCACGCACAATTGGGTGATTACAATTCAGAGTGTTGCCGCAACCGGAAAAATTCAAATAGCTTCCTTTGGCATCCAGCATGTAATAAGTGGAATTGTCCAGCCCGCGGAAACTGTGGGTTTTTCCCCGGTAGTCCCCCTCCCCTGTATGGTTGAAAACCACATCGAGGATGACTTCGATACCGGCCTGGTGAAAGGAACGGACCATGTCACGGAATTCCACAATTTGCTGATTGGCCGGGCCTGAACTGGCGTAAGCGGCTTTGACGGCGCTAAATGCCAAAGTGTTGTAACCCCAAAAGTTTCGCAACCTTTCTCCTGTGACTGGATCAAAAAACGGGCAATCCTTTTCGTCAAATTCATGGATGGGGAGCAATTCAACCGCAGTCACGCCCAGGGTTTTCAAATAAGGAATTTTTTCCGTCAACCCTAAAAAGGTCCCCCGTTGGGTGGTCAAAGAAGTTGGATGCCAGGTGAATCCTCTCACATGGAGTTCGTAGATAATGGTGTCTTCCATGGGCGTGCAAAGGTGGACATCTTCGAACCCGGTCAGAATGTTTTTGGAAAACATTCCCAACCGTTCCGGAGGTGGTTCCAGGTCTTTGTTGTTGGCCCAGGTGGCGCCTCCAGAAATAGCAATTGCCGCCGGATCGATGAGGACCCGGTCTGGTTCGAAGGCATTGCCGGTGGCGTTGGGGCCATTCACGCGCCAGCCGTAGCAGAATTCCTCAGGAAGGCCGGCGAGCAGAATATGCCAATGGTCACCGGTCCTGTTTTTTCTTGGGTGTAGAACAATTTCCGCCAAGGCGGTTGCGCCATCCAAGGAATAAACGGCCAAGTGGACCTCCGTGCCATGCCTGCACAAAAGGGAAAAATTAATCCCCTCGGGAAAACCAGTTGCACCCAGGGGAAGGCATTTTCCCCTGGAAAGCCGGAGAGAATTCATGAACAGCCTCGGAATTGAAGACCAATTGAAAACGGTAATCGTACCAAGGGCCTAACCTCAAGAGAAATTCAATATCGGGGAAATTTCTCTGGTGCTGGCCAAAAGCGCTTGCATTTATTTTGGAAATACTTAAGCTATAAAAGTTAAGTTTCCTTCCGTCCAAGCAAAAATCCCACTTTGAAGGATTAGCACCAAGCGATTATTGGAATGGTTTTTGGCTAGTTACCCACCATTGCCCACTTTATCGGTTTGAATTTTGAAAAAGGAACTATCAGTTTTTTTGTTTTTTGAACTTTAGGAGGAATTCCAATGCCCGTCGCGCATGGCGACGAAGGTTCCGGTTCCATGGCCAGAAGAAGGCCCATGAGAAAACCGCAAGAACCCTTCCAGGAAACCCCGTCACCCGCACCCCAGACCCCTGCCGACCCTTCCTTGAAAAACCAGCCAGGCACACGGTTGGACGATCTTTATCGTCTGCCGATGCCCAACTTGTTTCAATTGGCCGAACAGGAAGGTATTGCCGAACACACTGGCATGACCCGGGTTCAAATGATCGTATCCGTGGTCCGCAGGCAAATTGAACGAGGCCAGGTGGTTCGTGGGGCCGGGACCTTGGAAGTCCTCCCCGATGGCTATGGGTTTTTGCGTAGCGCTGCCCACAATTACCTGGCGTCGCCAGAAGATATTTATGTTTCGCCAAGTCAGATTCGCCGCCTGGGACTTAAAACTGGTTTAGTGGTGGAGGGCCCAATTCGGCTTCCCATTGAAGGCCAGGACAATTTTGCCTTGATGCAGGTGGAACTGGTTCGCGGTCGTATCCCCGATGATAAATCCCGAGCCACGGTTTTTGAAGACCTCACCCCACTCCACCCCAATAAGAGGTTGATCATGGAAACCTTGGGGGATGAATTGTCCACCCGGGTGATCGACCTTGTGACGCCGATTGGCAAGGGCCAAAGAGGTTTGATTGTCTCGCCTCCGCGGGCTGGAAAAACGGTCCTGTTGCAGAAAATCGCCCTGGCCATCAAGAAAAACCATCCCGAGGCTTACCTGATTGTCCTACTAATCGACGAAAGGCCTGAGGAAGTAACGGACATGGTGCGCACGGTGTCGGGTCCTACCGCGGAAGTGGTTGCCAGCACCTTTGATGAACCCGCCAGTGAACATGTTCATGTCAGTGAAATCGCCTTGGAAAAAGCCAAGCGGATGGTGGAGGATGGCCAGGATGTGGTGATCCTTCTGGATTCCATTACTCGCCTGGCCAGGGCGCATAACACGGAAGCCCCTTCCGGTGGAAAGCTTCTCAGCGGTGGGTTGGATTCCAACGCCATGCAGAAACCCAAAAGGTTTTTCGGCGCCGCCAGGAATATCGAAGATGGGGGCAGCCTAACAATTCTGGCTACTGCCCTAATCGATACCGGCTCACGCATGGATGAAGTGATTTTCGAAGAGTTCAAAGGCACAGGCAACATGGAACTCCACCTCGACAGGCGAATGGTGGATAAGCGAGTTTGGCCAGCCATCGACATTGCCCGGTCCGGAACTCGCAAAGAAGAGTTGCTCATGCACCCGGATGAAATGGAACGGGTTCGGGCATTGCGCAGGGTCCTTGCGGATATGCATCCCGTGGATGCCATGGAATTGATGATTTCCCGCATGAGGAAGAGTAAGTCCAATGTCGAGTTTTTGTTAAACATGAACATGGCCTGAGGATTCCTTTTCATGGAGGATTCCCGGACTGCTTATTCCCGCCTTGTGGCGCATTTTCGCAAAGCGGGTGTTTTTCATTCTTGTTTGGAATTGCTCGGTTGGGACGAACGAACCTATATGCCTCCGTCAGGGAGCGCCCTGCGAGCAGAGCAATCCAGCGCCATGGCGCGGCTTTTCCACGATTGGGTCTCCGAGCCCTGGATAAAGGATTCTTTGGAATTCCTGGAGCAAAACCTCCACAAAAATGACCACAATTCCAAAATTTCTGCGAATGTCCGGGAGTGGAAACGCCTGGTAAAAAGAGCTAGTCAGGTGCCTCCCGCCTTGGTCGAGGAATTTGCCAGCGCCTCGGTTTTCGCTCAACAGGCATGGGTGGAAGCCCGTGCGAAAAATGATTTTCCTTCCTTCCTGCCCTGGTTGGAAAAAATCCTCCGGTTAAAACGGGAAGAATCGCGTTGCTATTCTGGTGGAGATCCTTCCTACGATTCCTTGCTGGAAGAGTATGAACCTGGCTGTACCACCGATTTTTTGGATAAATTATTTGCCAGTCTGAAGCCGGAGTTGACCCGCATAGCCAAAGAACTGGAATTGTCTTGCCCCCAAGTGAAACAGCATCAAGCGGTTGAGTACCCCCTGGAGGCGCAAAAAAAGTTTTCCGAGTGGACCGCAGCGCAATGCGGGTTTGATTTTTCCGCCGGCCGCCTCGATACCACCGCACATCCGTTTTGCTGCGGCATTGGGCCCGGAGATTGTCGCATTACCACCCGCTTCAATCCTGGCAATTTTTTCATGGGATTCTTCGGCGTCCTGCATGAAACCGGGCATGGACTTTACGAGCAGGGCTTGCCTTCTGAGGACTTTGGCCTCCCCACAGGTTCCGCCTGTTCCTTGGGTATTCATGAATCGCAATCGCGTTTGTGGGAAAATCAGGTTGGTAGATCCAGTTGGTTTTGGGAATGGTGTTACCCCTGGGCAAGAAAATTCTTCCCCGCCCAACTTAAGGATACCTCCCTGACAAACTACCTCAGGGAAATTAACCGGGTGGTTCCTGGTTTGATCCGGGTTGATGCGGACGAAGTCACTTACAATCAACACATCATCCTCCGTTATGAACTGGAAAAAATGCTTATTGAGGGAAACCTGTCCCCAGTAGATTTGCCTTATGCCTGGAATGTGAAAATGCTTGAGTCCCTGGGTTTGCAGTCTGACACCGATTCTTCCGGCTGCCTTCAGGATATTCATTGGAGCGCCGGGCTAATCGGCTATTTTCCCACCTACCTTTTGGGAAATTTGTATTCCGCGCAGATTTACCAAAAGGCATCCACGGTTTTGGGTTTGGAAAAAACACCCTGTTCCCCAGAGGCGCTCTTACAATTGCGGGATTGGCTTAAAAGAAATATTCATTCCCTTGGAAAATTATATTCCGCGGATGAGTTATGCGAAAAGGCTACGGGGACAGGGTTGTCGCCAGGAGTGTTTGTCCAATACTTAAAACGAAAATATCAAAATGGAAATTAAAACTGTTTAGCCGTGGCTTGTGAGTTCTGAAAGTTTGTTTCGCAGAGCATCCAGAGAAACCGGTTTTAGAATATACCCATCAAATACTTCGTTCCCAGGTTCAAGAAAATCGGGATTTGCCGACATGATTAGGACGGGAGTCCGTCGGTGTTTTTCATGGTTTTTGAAAACGACACCCAACGCGGTGCCATCTATTCCAGGAAGAGAGTGATCCATGAGGATCGCGGCAAAAGGTTGTTGCACGATTGCCTTCGTGGCTTCCTCGCCCGAGGATGCACCGACTACCTGATAGCCCCATTCCTCCAGGTTTGTTTGAAGGATCAGACGGGTGAGTTTGTCGTCCTCGATTAGCAAGATGGCTGGCGGCATGAATTTTCCGTGGTGGCGCTAAACCAATTATATTCTTTTGCCAGCGTGACAGAAAGCCATCATAATGTCATGGGCTGGAATCAAAGCGGGAGGCTGCCATGAAGCGAAGTTTGGTAATCATTGGAATTTGTTTTTTTTCAACAAATGTGCTTGGGGACCAGATAATGACTGCTCGGGCCAAGGATTTTATCGCCCGCCATGAAGCCAAAATGAAGCCATTGGAAATCGCGGCCGGATTAGCCTGGTGGGATGCAAACACCACTGGAGACCAGGCGGCTTTTGCCCGCAAGGAAAAGGTCCAAAACCAGATTGACGAGGCCCTTTCCAACCCGGAGCGGTTTAAGGAGATCAAGGCTTTAAAGGAAAATCGAGATAAAATCGACGACCGCATTCTGGCTCGTGGAGTGGATTTGCTTTTCCTGCAATATCTGGAAAAGCAAGTTCCTTTGGACTTGTTGAAAAAAATCACTTCGCTTTCCAACAAAGTGGAACAAGCCTTTAACGCTTTCCGTCCGGTTTTGAATGGTAATGAGGGCAGTGAAAACCTGGTTCGCTCTATTTTAAAAAACTCCCTGGATTCCGGGCAGCGAAAGGAAGCATGGGAAGCTGGGAAAAAGGTCGGCGCCATTCTGGAAAAGGATTTGCGGGAATTGGTAAAAGCTCGCAATGAAGCAGCCCGGATTTTGGGCTTTGCCCATTTTCATGAATTGCAATTGCACCTGAATGAGCAAAATGGCAAGGAGCTCCTCCGCCTTTTTAACGAACTGGATGATCTGGTGCGCGCGCCGTTTTCCCAAGTCAAGGAGGAAATCGATGCCAAGTTGGCCACACAATTAAAGATTCAAAAAAGCGATTTGATGCCCTGGCACTATCACGATCCTTTTTTCCAGGAGGCCCCCGCGATTTTTGGCGTCAACCTGGATGGGCCTTTCGTCAAGGCTGACTTGCTTGATTTTTCTCTGAAGTTTTACGACAGCATTGGGTTGCCCATCGGTAGGGTCATTGCCCGTAGCGACCTTTATGAAAAGAAAGGGAAAAGTCCCCACGCTTTTTGCACCGACATTGACCGAGCTGGCGATGTCAGGGTCTTGGCCAATATTAAACAGGATGATTATTGGGCCTCCACACTGTTGCATGAATTCGGTCACGCGGTTTACAGCAGCCTGAATATTCCCGACACCTTGCCCTATATACTTCGTGGTGAGGCCCACATCCTGACCACGGAAGGCGTGGCCATGATGTTTGAACGCTTGACGAAGAAATCTGCCTTGTTAAAAGCCTTGGGATTGACTGTGCCGGACCCGGCTTCCTATGACAAAGCGGCGCTGAAAAATTTGCAACACCGTTTGCTGATTTTTTCCCGCTGGTGCCAGGTGATGTTTCGCTTTGAGAAAAGGATGTATGAAAACCCCGATCAGGATTTGAATGCCCTTTGGTGGTCCTTGGTGGAAAAATACCAGGGGTTGAGAAAACCCCCAGGGCGGAATGCCCCCGACTATGCCAGCAAGATTCATGTTGTCTCCGCTCCGGTTTATTACCACAACTACATGATGGGGGAATTATTCGCTTCCCAGGTCCACCGGGCGATTTGTGATTCCCTTTATCCCGAAAAACGGGCGGAGGAAGTTATTTATTTTGGCGACCTCCGAGTGGGTAAATTCATGAAGGAAAAGGTGTTTGCCCCGGGAAAAACACTGCCTTGGAATGAACTCACCCGCCACGCCACGGGAAAAGAGCTTTCCCCCGCGGCCTTTGCCAGGGATTTTCGTTCCGAATAAGCTGCGATTTTTCTATTAAAATCACTACCTTCACCAAGGCGGAACCGCCTTGCGGGTTGGCAGTTTTAGGCACGAGTGATTCATGAAAAACCACGATTCCAAATGCGCCCATTACATCCGAAAGATCAGCCAGGGGAAAATTGATCCTCCGGCCCTCACCGGGGATTTTTCAACCAGACAATTGATCGATGAGGTTTTTCTTTCTTACAACAGCGGGAGACTGCGGGAAGCTTGCCGGATTTTTTCCGACAAAATGCTTGAAAAGGACACCGTCATTGGGCTATCCCTCAGCGGTGCGCTGACCCCCGCCGGGCTCGGCATGTCGTGCCTGGTGCCTCTGATTGAAGCCGGGTTTGTGGATTGGATTGTCAGCACTGGCGCCAACATCTACCACGACGCGCATTTTGCCCTGGGGATGGACCTTCACCAATCCCGGCCAGGGTTGGACGATCACCAATTGAAAGCTCACCAGGTCATTCGCATCTATGACATTGTTTTTGATTATGAAAATCTGCTGGGGACTGACCTTTTTTTTCGAAAGCTAAGCCGGGGCAAGGCTTTTCAGAAATCGATGGGGACAGCGGAGTTTCATCACCTGGCGGGGAAGTACTTATCCGTCCAAGAGGAAAAAGCCGGCCGTCAGGGGAAAAGTTTCCTTTGCGCGGCCTACCGTTGCGGGGTCCCCGTGTTTACTTCCTCCCCGGGGGATAGCTCGATTGGCATGAACTTGGCAGCCTTGGACCTCGAAGGAAACGGCTTGAAATTGGACCCCCTGGTGGATGTGAATCAATCTGCGGCGATTGTTTACGCGGCCAAAAAAGGAGGAAGAAGCGCCGTCGTCATTTTGGGAGGCGGGTCGCCTAAAAACTTTATCCTGCAAACGGAGCCGCAAATCCAGGAAGTTTTGGGACTGGATGAGAAAGGCCATGATTACTTCTTGCAATTTACCGATGCCAGGCCTGACACCGGCGGCTTGAGTGGCGCCACCCCGCAAGAGGCCATGACTTGGGGCAAAGTCGATGAAGCGCAACTACCCGACACTGTTACTTGCTATTTGGATTCCACCGTTGCCCTGCCCTTGCTTACTCAGTATGCCATGCAAAAAACTAAGCCAAGAAAATTACGAAGGTTAATGGATCAGTTGCCTGAATTAATGGCAAAAATGAAAAAAGAGTATTTAAAGAGAAGGCAAAAAGCCCGGCCGGAATAATTAAGTCCCCGCCGCCTTCAATCCTTTGGCAAACTCTTCCCGGATTTTTTCCTGGGATTCCAATCCCAAAGAAACCCTCAGCAGGCCTTCCGTGATCCCCTGGCGAATTTTCTCCTCCGGTTCGAGTTGCCGGTGGGAGGTGCTCCATGAATGGCTGCAAGTGGTGGTGGAATGACCTAGAGATGGGCAAAAGGGAATGTCCCTGGCGGCGTGAAGAAATCGGTTGACTCCTTCCCGCCCACCTGGAATATCCACCGACAGTAAATGACCGGGTAGGGCTCCCATTTGCTGCTCGGCTGTAACCTGGTCAGGGTGGTTTTTTAATCCCGGATATTCAACCCGAAGCGCCGGATAGTTTTCATTGAGCCAGGGGGCCAGTTCTCTGGCATTTTCGCAACTTCTTTTAACACGCATTTCCAAAGTTTCCAGACTGCGGGAAAGCAAATGGCAATCAAACGGGCCGGCGTTAAATCCCAAATCACATACTGACCGGGTGACTTCGGTCTTCCAGGCATTTCCTCCGACAAATCCCAGTGTGGAGTCGCTGTGCCCGCAAATGATTTTGGTCAGGCTTTCCAGGACGAAATCCGCACCTAAATCCATCGGCCTGAAAATTACTGGCGAAGCAAAGGTGTTGTCCACTGCCAGCAAACATCCGTATTCCCTGGTTAACTCCCTGATAGCTAGCAAGGGGGGGACTCGCAGGGTTGGGTTGGTGATGGATTCCAAGAAAAACAAATCCTGTTTCTCTTGCAGAGCTTTTTGAACGGCATCTAGATCGCACTCGTCCACAAGCGTTACCTGAATGCCAAAACGGGTCAGGTCCTTTTGAAATACCTTTAGAGTACGGCCATACAAACGCATGCCGGCGAGCAGCTTTTTCCCCGAAGAAAGCATTGCGAAAATTAGTGAGGAAATCGCTCCCATGCCGCTGGAAGTCACAAGTCCCCACTGGCAGTGTTCCCATTCGGCCAAGTGTGTTTGCAAAATTTTTGCATTCGGGTGGCCGTCGCGGGCATAGATGAATTCGCCCTCCGCGATCGAATTTTCGTAGGCATCCAAGTCATGGAAACGATAAACCGAGTTGAAAAAAACCGTGTTTTCCAAGGGATTGGAATATTTCATGGGTGTCCTCCCCCGGTTCTCCATGCGAGGTTGATTATTGCTTCATTGCATTTTCTATCAACTGCACAAGCGTTTTTGCTTTCTGGTTGCGGTTTGGGCTGAGGCCCAGGCGGCTTAATTCTTTAAGGGCGGTTTCCTCCGATAGTCCCTGGCTTTTTCGGAAAAACAAATACCAAAACCCCGTGGACTGATTTCCATCCAGGTCAAAGACAAATTGTGGAGTCCGTTCGGTTTTTTCCAAATGGGATAGAAGTAATTTAAAGTTCTCCTTGGCCAAGGTTTTTTCATCCAAAGGTTGTAATGTCAACGGGATGCCGCGCTTTTGGAAAAGCAGTTCGATGGCCTTGGTTTCCCCCCCTGGTTCATGCAAAAATAAAACCGATTTGAATCCGCTGGATTTCAGCCAGTCAATGCCGTCGGGAAAAGGTAGCAGCCCGGTGGCAATTTTTGTTGTAACCGCCGCATAGCTGGGAATGTCCAGGGGATTATCCTTGGGAAGCAAATCGGCTTGAATAATCGGCGGTTCTTTCGTTGGATTCGCCACATTTTCCTTTGTTTTCCCCGGGATATTGTCAAGCGTTTCTGGTTTTAAAAGATTAATGGAATTGCCCTGGCTGCCATTCGGTTTTTGAGAAATGCTGGATTGTGTTCCAGGGGAAATGGAACCAACCACCCCAGGGGGAATTCCCGTCGGGCCAGGGATGATCGCTCCCGGAGGCGGGGCAAACCCCGCGGGTTGGTGTGCTGAATTGGGTAAGAGAGTTGGCGGACTTGCATCTTTATTGGCTGGATTGCGTAACTTGCGGAAAAGCATGAACCCGCCATGGGGTTTGTTTGCCATGTGGCCGCAACCGGAAATTGTGCCAACTAGGGCGAATACAAAAAAGAACTTGCGCATGGGTGTCTCCATAAAATCCAAACATTTATTGAACCAAAATACAATAATCTCCATTCAGCAAATAAACTCCCAGGGTCAAAGGAATTAGAAAAAAGTATGGGTTGTAGGGGTTTTTCAGGTTTTTATCCCGGGTAATTCCCGCCCTTTCCACCCGTGTTCATTTCACGGTCCCCGGGGAGAGTCTAGGGTTAACTATTATTGACCCTTAAATACATGGACTCCTCATGGCCAGCCTTAAAGAAATTGCCGCCAATCTCTTTGATGAAATTGCTGCTTATTCGGTTTATTTGAAGTCGGAAATGGCCGTGTCCGCAAACACTTATGCCGCCTATTTAAGGGATTTAACAAAATATCACGCGTGGACCGTTTCTCGAAAGGTGCCAACCTGCTTGGATCCCTCCATGGACAACCTTCTGGATTTCGTGGAATTCTTGAAGGAAGCGGGGTTATCTCATTCCAGCATTGCCAGACACCTGATTTCCTTGAAAGGGTTCTTCAGGTTTCAACGGCTGGAAGAAAAAAGCACAAATCAGTCGGTGGAACTGCTGGAGGCCCCGTCCCTTTGGGCCCGAATTCCTTTTGTCTTGAGTCCGGAATCAGTCACCAAGCTTTTGGAATCTCCAGATTTATCTAATCGGTACTATTTGCGGGACCGCGCCATATTGGAGTGCCTCTACGCCACGGGTTGCCGGGTGTCCGAGGTTGTGACCTTGGAACTCAAGGATTTGCATTTGGAATCTAGTTTTTGCCTGTGTAAAGGCAAAGGCCGTAAGCAGCGAATTGTGCCTTTGGGTTCCAAGGCCAGGGCAGCCATGAGGGATTACCTGGAAGAGTCTCGTCCCAGGTTAACCCTGATGTTTGGCGACAGTGGTCCGGTGTTTTTAAGCAAGAGCGGCAACCGGCTGTCCCGCATTCAGATTTGGCGTCTGGTCAAGTATTATGCAAAAAAAGCTTGCTTGACGGGGAAAATAAGTCCCCATACCCTGCGCCACAGTTTTGCAACTCACTTGCTTTCGGGTGGTGCGGATTTGCGCGCCGTGCAAGACATGCTAGGCCATGCCAATATCCGAACCACCCAGTTATACACACATGTTGACCGAACCCGGTTGAAGTGGATTCATGCAAATTTTCATCCGCGGGGAAAAAAGATCTAAGGCGTTTTCCTCAAAGCCTCCAAGGCAAAATTTAGTCATCCAATTTTCCAGCTAAAAAAAGTGACTCCAGCATTCCTGGCAATTACACTGTTAGCACCTTGACGATCCTTGGGTTCAATGCGTACTAGTGAACATAAGGAAAAGTTTCGGGATTCAGTTGTTACCCGGCGTGAGGGTTTTTGTTCATGGATTTTGACCTTTCAACCTACTACCCGATCCTTATCTACGCGGTGTTAATTGGCTGTTTTGCTGCTGGTGCCTTGATTGCATCCCATATTTTGGGCCCTAGAAAAGATACCAAAGTTAAAGGCATGCCGTACGAGTCGGGGATGGATCCGCTCGGCGATGCCAAGAAACAGTTTGATGTCCGGTTTTATATCATCGCCATTTTGTTCCTGGTTTTCGATGTGGAACTGCTCTTTATTTATCCCTGGGCGGCATCGGCTTATGGGGCGGAAACTTCTACTTTACCCTTGAGATTCTCCACGCCGGCCTTCGTGGAAATGGTTCTGTTCACACTGACCCTGCTCATTGGCTATGTCTATGCGTGGAAAGCCGGGGTTTTTCAATGGCGCTAGATTTTCTCAAAGACAATTTTTTGGTTTCCAAACTGGATTTTATCGCCAACTGGTGCAGGAAATACAGTCTTTGGCCCATGCCTTTTGCGACTGCTTGCTGTGGCATTGAACTGATGGCCACCGGTGCCAGCCGCCATGATATTGCCCGTTTTGGCGCCGAAGCTTTCCGTTTTTCTCCCCGTCAATGCGACCTGATGATCGTGGCCGGCCGGGTGGCCATGAAAATGGTTCCGGTCCTCCAGCGCATTTGGCAGCAAATGCCCGAGCCCAAGTGGTGTATATCCATGGGCGCTTGCGCTTCCAGCGGCGGCGTGTTCGATACCTATGCCGTGGTCCAGGGAATTGACCGCTTTATTCCAGTGGACCTGTACATTCCTGGGTGCCCGCCCCGGCCCGAACAGCTTCTACAGGCTGTCATTGACTTGCAAGCAAAAGTGGCCAGCACCGGAACGATTTTTGGGCTGGAATTTGAAAAGCGGACCCAACCGGAAGGGCCCCGCCCCTTGCAACTTACCTTGCCCGATAAGGACAAGTTAGTTGCGCCGGGCAACTTTTCCACTTCCACCCGTGTCCATTCCTGATTGTCCCTTAGGAAAATAATCATCGTGAATTTTCAGGAACTCCAGGAGCAAGTGAAAAATCAATTTTCCCAAGTGGAAGTTCGTTTTTCTTCTTTTAGAAATAATAACCGGGCCGATGTCTCCGCTGGGGATGTGTTTTCTTTTCTGGAATTTCTGCAAAATAAAATGGGCTTCGATATGCTGGTGGACCTGTCGGCGGGTGATTATTCGCAATACCCAGGCGCCAAGCATCGCTACGGGGTCTGGTATGCGCTTTTGAACACCGTTGCAGGGACGCGCTTGATTGTCCGCACCGGTGTGGATGACCCCGATCCCCGTCTGGCCTCGGTCTTTTCCTTTTGGAAAGGCGCTGACTGGATGGAACGGGAAGTCTACGACATGTTTGGCATTGAATTCGACGGGCACCCGGACCTGAGGCGGGTTTTGCTCCCGGATGAATTCTCAGGCTTTCCACTGAGGAAAGATTATCCCCTTCGCGGATTGGGCGAAAGGCATAATTTTCAGCCGGTTATCCGTTCGGAAGGTTGATTACAAAGGATGTCCCATGCCATTAAAACTGGCAGACGCAATTCCGGAAACTGGCGGCGAGGGGCGAGAGTTCCTTTGGAATCTCAATTTTGGCCCCCAGCATCCTGCGACCCACACCACTCTTCGCCTGATTCTAACTTTGGAAGGAGAAGTTGTCGTTCATGCGGTACCCGACATCGGCTACCTGCACAGCGGATTTGAAAAGCTGGGCGAACACCTCGATTTCAACCAGTATGTCACCATTGTCGATCGAATGAATTATATTTCCCCCGTGTCGAACGAAATCTCCTGGCACCATACGGTGGAAAAACTGTTTGAAATTGAATTGACTCCTCGCTGCAAATATATCCGCACGATATTCGCGGAATTGATGCGGATCCACGATCATTTACTCTGTTGCGGCGCTGCCGCTCTTGACTTGGGCGCATTCACGGCCTTTTTGTATGCCTTTACCTTGCGGGAGAAAATCAACGACATTTGCGAACGGGCGTCCGGCCAGCGCTTCCACCCCAGTTATACCCGGGTTGGTGGATTGTTGAAGGATGTTGATGACCACTGGATTGCCCAAGTGCGTGATTTCGTCCGGTCCTTTCCAAAAACTCACGCCGAGGTCATGAAGCTTTTGCAAAGGAACCGAATTTTTGTCGACCGCTGCCGGGGTATTGGTGTACTCTCCCGGGAGGAAGCCATCAATCGCAGTGTGACTGGCCCAATTGCTCGCGCCAGCGGAGTGACCCGGGATTTGCGCAAAGACGAACCCTACCTGGCCTATGGCGATTTGGATTTTAAGGTGGTTTGCGCGACTGAGGGCGATTGTTATTCCCGCTTTTTGGTGCGCATGGAAGAAATGGTGGAAAGCAATCGCCTCATTCACCAGGCCGTGGAAAATATTCCCTGTGGCCCCATAAATGTGGATGTGGAAACAAAAATCCCCCTGCCCAACCAGTTGTCGGTTTACCGCAGTATCGAAGGGCTGATCCAGCATTTTGAACTAAACATGACCAACCGGAAATGGAATGCGCCGGTCGAGGAAGTTTACGCTGCCACCGAGTCGCCTAACGGGGAACTGGGCTTTTATATCGTGTCAGATGGCAGTGGCGTGGCTTACCGGGCACGCACCCGGCCGCCCTCCTTCATTCATTTTTCCCTCTTCCCCCATTTGATAGTCGGGCATCAACTAAGCGATGTGCCGGCCATCCTGGGAAGCATCAATATCATTGCCGCGGAGTTGGATCGATGAGTTTCCTTAACTCTGAAATTACTGAAAAGATCCGCACCTTGATCGGGCTGTACCCGGCCCGTCAGGCCGTAACGCTGCCGGCATTGCACCTGGTGCAAGACCATTACCGATGTGTGCCGCAAGCGGCCATCCGCGACATTGCGGCCCTATTGGAAGTCAGCCCGGCCGAGGTTCATGACACCATGAGCTTTTATGGTTTTTATAAAACCGAAGCGAACCCCTTGGGGAAAAATCGCCTGTGGGTCTGCCGCAGCCTGGCCTGCGAATTGCGGGGATCGGAAAAAGTTTTGGAAAAGATCGTGCAAAAACTTCAAGTCCACCCGGGGCAAACCACCGCCAATGGCGCCATCACCCTGGAAGAGGCGGAGTGCATTGGCGTTTGCGAAGGCGCACCGTGCGTGTTGATCAATGATGTGCCTTGTTCCAATGTTTCACTTGAGAATGTGGAAAAGATCCTGGATAACCTTCAGAAGTGAATTGCAATCTTGGGAAGTGGGACCGGTTGAATGGCCAAGTTTGAACCAGTATTGCTGAAAAGAATTGCCGTGGATCATTCCGATTCCATCGGCACCTATATGGCCGATGGAGGCTACCGGGGTTTGACTCGGGCGCTAAAAGAATATTCTCCCGGGCAATTGGTGGACCTGGTGAAAAATTCTGGTTTGCGCGGCCGGGGCGGCGCGGGGTTTCCCACGGGGTTGAAATGGACTTTTCTCCCCAAGGATCATCCCGGGCCCATTTACTTTTGCGTCAATGCCGATGAGAGCGAACCTTGCACTTTCAACAACCGGGTGTTGATGGAAAAAGATCCGCACCAGGTGCTCGAAGGGATCATCCTCAGTTGTTACGCGGTTCAGGCCAGCAAGGTTTTTATTTATGTTCGCTATGAATATGGGCCAGCTTACCGGGCCATGGAGATGGCAGTCCGCCAGGCGTATGAAAAAGGGTTTTTGGGGAAAAACATCAAGGGTTCACCCTATAGCCTGGATGCGGTTATGCATCGCGGGGCGGCTGCGTACATTTGCGGTGAGGAAACCGGGTTGATTGAAAGCCTTGAAGGAAAGCGCGCTTGGCCGCGAATCAAACCCCCTTTCCCCGCTGTTGAAGGAGCTTTTCGCAAGCCTACCATTGTCAACAATATCGAAACAGTTGCCTGCGTGAAGCAAATAGTCGACCTTGGAGTCGATTGGTTTAAATCGATGGGAGTCCCTCCCAACCCGGCCATCCCACGCGATGCCGGCAGTTACGGGCCCAAACTCTACTGCATCAGCGGCCATGTGCAAAACCCTTGCCTGGTGGAACTCCCCATGGGCATTACCATGCGCGAGTTAATTGATGTGCATGGCCAAGGAGTTTGGAAAGGGCGGAAAGCCAAGGGGGGTATTCCCGGCGGCATAAGCATGGGGGTCATGACGGAAAAGGAATTCGATATTCCCCTGGACTTTAACGGGCCGGGCACCGTGGGTTGCCTCGGTTTAGGCACTGCCGCTGTCACCGTTTTCGACGACCAGACTTCCATTGTTGATGTGCTTTACAACATTTGCCGTTTCTTCGCACATGAGTCGTGCGGGCAATGCACCCCCTGCCGGGAAGGCACATCTTGGATGTTCAAAATGGTCGGCCGCATCCGCAATGGGCACGGACGGAAAGAAGACTTGAATATTCTTGAGGAAGTGGGAAACCAGATCGGCATCATGCCTGGCACCACGATCTGCGGCTTGGCGGACGGCGCGGGCTGGCCGGTAAAAAACGCGATTCGGAAATTCCGACAGGAATTTGAGACTTACATTCAAGGGGGCGAAAGTAGAAAGCCCCTGGTTGGCCTGCAAATGGCCCAGGCATCGCATTGAACCGGAGTGGGTAGGAATGGCAACTGTATACATCAATGACAAAGCCGTGGATATCGGCGACAAGCGGTTAAACCTCGTGCAGGTGGCCGAACTCGCCGGTGTCACCATTCCCCACTACTGCTATCACCCTGCACTTTCGGTGGTTGCCAGTTGCAGGATGTGCTTGGTGGAACTGGGCGAAAAAACCCCCGATGGTTCGGTGCAAATGCAGCCCAGGGTAGTGCCGGCTTGCCAGACCCCAGCCAAGGATGGCGCGGTAGTGCAAACCGCAACTTCCAAAAGCAAAACTGCCCAGGGACAAACTCTGGAAGCTTTGCTCTTGAACCACCCTTTGGATTGCCCGGTCTGCGACAAGGCAGGCGAGTGCAAACTACAGGATTACAGCTATCAATTTGGGTTTGCCGAAAGCCGAATGGTGGACGAAAAAAATACTCCACCCAACAAACCGGACCTGGGCCCCAACATTAATCTGTTCACCGATCGCTGCATCATGTGCTCTCGGTGCGTGCGTTTCACACGGGAAATTTCCGGCACGTCGGAACTACATATTGTCAACCGGGGGACCCATTCTGAAATTGATGTTTTTCCCGGGGACCCCTTGAACAATAAACTGGCGACCAATGTCGTTGACCTTTGTCCGGTTGGCGCTTTGGCCAGCAAGGATTTTCTTTATTCCCACCGCGTTTGGAATTTAAAAACCGTGGATAGCGTCTGCCCGGGTTGCTCCACCGGTTGCAGTATTCATATCGATGCCAACAAAGATGTGGTTTACCGGCTCAGGCCTCGTGAGAATCCCTTGGCCCAGGGATATTTCATGTGTGACGATGGGCGTTTGGGATACCATTACGCAAATTCAAAAAATCGCTTGTCCGCTCCCAAGATCCGTTCTGGACAGGAATGGAAGGAAACTGGCTGGAAGGAAATTGTCAGTGGAATTGACAACGATCTGCGAGCCGTTGCTGCGGTGAATCCCAAGGGCGTTCTTGGGGTGCTTTCCCCTTTCCTCACTGTTGAGGAAGGATTTCTTTTGGCCCAATATTTGAAATCACTGAGCAAGGATGCGCGACTGGCGCTTGGCCCTATCCCCGTTACGGGAGAGGATGACAACTACCCGAAAACCCGAAACGGCCAGCCGGCAAAAGTGCAATTCACCATCCGCCAGGAAAAGTGCCCGAACCGCAAAGGTATTGAGGCCATCCTGCAACACTTTGAGGGGAAAATCGTCCACTTGCGGGATTCACTGCAAGGTGAAAAAGCTGAGGCCGTTTTTTTAACTGGTGGATATCCCCCTTCAACCCAGTCTTGGCTGGAACCGAACTTGGCAAAAGGAATTTCCAAGACGCCTCTGATTATCAACCAGGATCTGTTTGAAAATGCCGTTGCTGGGCAGTCGAAATACCTGCTGCCTGCTGCCGCCTTTGCTGAAAAAGAAGGAACTTTTGTCAATCACGCCGGGTTGGCGCAAGGCATCAAGAGGATTTGTTCGGGTCCACGCAAAGGACGCACGGACGGCCAGGTTTATCTGGATCTTTTGGGTCGGAAAGGCTTGCTGCATGCTTTTAGCTTGCATAAGGAAATCGCCAGCGCCGTTCCCTGCTTCGCGCCCCTGCTTACCATGGGCCCTCAAGGCGTTAACCTGGAAAAAGGCAGCTAACTTTTGCTGCGTGTGAATTAAGAGGATCAAATGGTTGTTGAGTTTTCCTTGATTGTGACCCTGGCAACCATCATTGTTTTGATGGCGTGCCTGAATGGCCTGGTGGCCTATCTGACGCTTTTTGAGAGGAAGATCTCCGCCTATGTCCAGGACCGGGTTGGCCCCAATCGCGCTTTTTTTGGCATCGTTCAGCCTATCGCGGACGGCATCAAGTTCCTTTTAAAAGAAGATGTCATTCCAGCGCATGTGGACAAGTTCTTTTATCTGCTTGCTCCCGCCATTGCCCTGGGAACCGCCTTTTTGGCGATTGCGGTGGTGCCTTTCGGTTCCACCCTTCCTCCACCGGCCCTTGTAGACCATCGGCCCGGGTCGACTACTTTTGGCAAAATGGTTTTTCCCTCCGTGACTTTGGAATTAGAGGAAGTTCTGCAAGCGGATCGGAAATTCTCCCAGGATTCCAAAACCCCCAGTTACGAAGAGAAGCTGAAAAAATACAACGCAACTTTTCAGTGCGTCGTTTCTCCCGGCGTGGACATTGGTTTTGTTTTTGTTTTCGCGGTGGGCAGCTTGGCGGTTTATGGCATCATCCTGGGGGGGTGGTCCTCCAATAATAAATACAGTTTGCTCGGTTCGTTGCGTTCCAGCGCGCAATTGATCAGCTATGAAATTCCCATGGGGCTATCTGTGCTGGGAGTGGCGGTTGCTGCCGGTTCCCTGAATATGGAACGCATCATTCACCACCAGGTGGAAAATGGCTGGAATTTCATCTTCCAACCTCTGGCCATGATTCTTTTCGCCACCGCGATTTTTGCCGAGTGCAATCGCCTTCCTTTCGACCTTCCTGAAGCGGAGCAAGAACTGGTTGGGGGCTATCACACGGAATACAGCGCCATGAAATTTGCCCTTTTCTTCCTGGGCGAATACACCCACATGATTACCACCAGTTTCCTGATCGTCACCCTCTTTTTTGGCGGCTGGCATTTGCCCTTCTTGACTTCCCCGGACCAGACCGGCCTGTTTGCCATTCTGATTAAGGTGGGCATAACCTGTGGGAAAATGCTGGCCTTTATTTTCTTCTACATGATGATTCGTTGGACCATTTTGCGATTCCGTTTCGACCAGTTAATGAACCTGGCATGGAAGGTGATGTTGCCTTTGTCCTTGCTTAGTTTTCTGGCATTGGCAGGGCTTACCCATTTCCGCCCGCTGGGGAATCTTACTCCATGGGTAATGCCGCCAATTTCCCTGGGTTTATTGTTGGGCGCGGGATTGTTGGGACTTATTTTGCCAAAAAGTCCAACCCGGTCGCATGTTCCCAATCTCGGGCATGGCTCCGGCGGAATTGGTCCTGTCTGTCAAACGAACCAAGCCCGGCTGGAAAAGGTGGAATTTTAATGATCAAGCCTGAAGAGATTACCTGGGTAAAACCGCCGACTTTTGGGTTAATGGACCAGATATACCTGCCCGCGATAATTTCTGGGTTGGGAACGACCTTGGGGCATTTTGCCAAAACCGTTTTTGGAGGTCCGCAGGCCAAAGTCACCCAGTATTTCCCGGAAGAACGACCAGAATTGCCCGCTAATTACCGCGGTGTCCACCGTCTCAATCGGGATGAGGAAGGCCGGGTCAAGTGCGTTGCTTGCTATATGTGTTCCACCGCATGCCCGGCGCATTGCATTGATATTGTTGCCGCCCCATCTCCTTGGCCGGACCGGGAAAAATACCCCGAGGTATTTGTGATAGATGAGTTGCGCTGCATTTATTGCGGCATGTGCGAGCAAGCTTGTCCGGTTGACGCCATTGAATTGACCAGCCTATTCGATCTGACAGGGCTCAGCCGCGAGGAAATGATTTTCAATAAAGAAAAACTGCTCAGCGTCTTTGACCAAACCGTGGCCATGGGAAAAGACCCGGTCCGCACCAAGGCCGGCAGGTTAAGCGTTGCCAGTGAACCGGCGGGAGATGGTCTAACGGATTCCTCAAGCGTGCAATCGTGAAAGTAATTGGGCATTTAGTAATGCTGGAGATTTGGAAGAGTGGCAATGAAGTTTGACACATGGATGACTTGGACTAACTTGGTCCTCCTTCTCGGTTGGGCGGGAGTTTTCCTTGCCCTTCCTCGAAGGGAAGGGAAATTGCGTTTGTTGATTTCTTTTCCTGTGCTGCTCGGCTGCCTGGGAGCTGGGTTGACCCTTTACTTTCGGGAATACCGGTTTAATATTGAAACCCTGCTATTTCTTTTTTTTGCTCTCGGGGCCATTGTCGGGGGGGCGGGATTGGTCCTCTCCGCCAGCCCGGCTCGCGGCGCCATGAGTTTCACCATGGCCGTTATTTCCACCGGGGGTATTTTTCTCTTGTTGGCCGCGCCATTTGTCATGGCTGCCACCATTATTGTCTACGCTGGCGCCATCATTGTTACCTTCCTGTTCCTTTTGATGCTTGCCCGCCAGAATGGAAGCGACCTTTCAGATCAAGAGTCCCGCGATCCTTTGCTGGCTTCCTTGGCCGGTTTCCTGTTCATGGCAACGATGACAAATATTCTCCTGGATGCCTTCCCCGGTTCGACCGGAGCGGTTGCCAATCAATTGCAGGCCTTGGTGAAAGAGACCATCGAAATCGGGAAAATGAACGATCTGCAAGCCTTACGGGAAAAGGCGGGGGCAGGTGAAGGCAGTTTGTTATCGCGCTATAAAGCGGCGTTTGGCGGCAGCGGGTATTGGGTGGAGCGCATCGAAACCGATATCCAAAAATCAGGAAGGTTCTCCTTCACGCAAGCCAAAGACCTCAAAGAGGTCAAGTTGGCGCTTACGGGGCTGGAGGGGATTGCCAACGATTTTCTTTACGACCGGAATTTCCTCCATCCACCAAGAATTAAGGGGCACGCTCTCTCCACGCTGAGTGGAACTGACCCGAGCTTGCCAATTTCGGAAATCCGTAAGGATGCTAGCGGAAAGCCAGCCATGCCCGCCGAAAACTCCGCTTTTATTGGTCGCTCATTGTTTTCCGATTACTTGTTATCCGTGGAGTTGGCGGGTTTGCTCCTTTTGGCGGCTACCATCGGGGCGATCCTCATCGCGAAAAACCCCAGTGCGAGGGCCAACCCATGAGCCCCATTGATTTGAAAGCTTACCTGGTCCTTGGCGCCATTTTGTTTGGTTTGGGCCTGGTTGGATTCTTGACTCGAAGAAACATGATCATTATGTTTCTCAGCGCGGAATTAATGTTGCAAGGAGTGGCGGTGGATTTTCTCGCTTTTGGCCGTTTCCGTGGCAACTGGCAAGGTCAGTCGTTTGTGTTATTCATTCTCACCGTTGCCGCCTGTGAAGCTGCCATTGCCATGGGATTGGTTTACACCCTTTACCGGCTGAAAAACTCATTGGATTCGGGAAAATGGAGCGACCTGCGTGAAGAGGGCTTGGATTCTCCGGATGATTTAGAAGGCGCCTGGGCTCCGGCGGAGAAACCCGATTACCCAGTTCTACCCCTGGCTGGCATCAAACCTCAAAGCGGCGAGGAAACCAGCCATGTATGAAACCGCTTCCACTTACCTGTGGATAATCCCAACCGCCCCTTTCCTGGCGGGGCTGTTGACCTTTATTATTGGTCCGAAATTCCGCAGATATTCCTACCTTCCTTGCATATTGAGCGGAATCCTGTCCTTTGTTTGCGCTTTAATAGTTTTCAAGGAAGTTCACTCTGCCACCAAGGCCTTGGACATTGTGAACCCGCCTTCCGTAAGCGTTTCCTATTTTGAATGGTTTCGCACGGGTGACCCGAATTTAGTTGGAGACGGCTGGCGCAAAGCTGGTGGCCTGCGCGCGGAATTTAGCCTTCGCCTCGACCCATTATCCGCTTCCATGGCCCTGATGGTGTCCTTTTTGGGAACCGTTATTGCCTTTTTTGCCACAGGGTATTTGCGCGACCATCACGGAAAATGCGATCCGGGTTACCCCCGATTTTTTGCCGAGGTGGCTCTTTTCCTTGGCTCCATGTTATTGCTGGTTCTTGCGGACAATTTAGTTCTCCTTTACGCAGGTTGGGAAGGCGTTGGCCTTTGTAGTTACCTGCTGATCGGCTTCTGGTTTGAAAAACCTTCAGCGGCCCGAGCCGCACGCAAGGCGTTTTTAGTCACCCGCCTGGGTGATGTCGCCTTATTCCTGGGCTTTGCTGTGCTGTGGGTCCATTGCGGTTGCCGCCTTGATTTTGAATCAATTCTCAATCCGGAAAATTTCACGGGTGGCCTAGGGCTTGCCTGCTTGTTGTTGTTTCTGGGCGCCTGCGGAAAATCGGCGCAATTTCCACTTCATGTCTGGCTTCCGGATGCCATGGAAGGGCCTACCCCCGTTAGCGCGTTAATTCACGCAGCCACAATGGTTACCGCTGGAGTTTATCTCCTGGCCAGGTTTATGCCCTTGTTTGCTTCGGTTGCCGATGTGCAAATGGCGGTTACCGGAATCGCCGCAATTACCAGTTTGATGGCGGCCTGGATTGCCCTTTTTCAAACCGATCTGAAGAGAATCCTGGCCTATTCGACCATGAGCCAGCTTGGCTACATGTTCATGGCTTTGGGATCAGGCTTCGACAGCAAATCGGGATTGCCTTTTCTGGCTTTTTCAGCGGCGATGTTTCACCTGATGACCCATGCTTTTTTCAAAGCCCTATTGTTTTTGAGCGCCGGCAGCGTCCTCCATTCCATGCACCATGTGGGCGACCTGCGACGAATCGGCGGGCTGAGAAAAGTCCTGCCCATAACCCACCTGGCTTTCTTGTTTGGCGCCTTGGCCTTGGCTGGGGTTCCACCTTTTGCCGGTTTCTGGAGCAAGGACGAAATCTTGTCCGTTGTTCATGCCGCTTCCGGTCAATCCGCCTTCCCATGGTTTTACATTTTAGTTTGGATCGTGGGGATCTTTACCGCTTTCCTAACCGCGCTCTATACCTTCCGCGCTTATTTCCTCGTCTTTCACGGTCCCTTGAAACTTCCCGAGGAAGTCCACGGCCAAGCATCCGAGTCCCCGTGGACACTTACTTGCCCTTTAATTATTCTTGCCGTGTTTGCACTGTTCGCTGGATGGTTGCTGGCCCCGGATTCCATTTTCTCCCTGAGTTCGTTTCTCAGCCATGTCCCGGGTCTTCCCCATGTCCCGCCCCAGGGGCATGATTGGCTTACCGTTGGCCTGGCCACCTCAGCGGGCCTTGGCGGAGTAGCCCTGGCCTGGTTTAAGTTTGGCAAAAACTCCGGGGTTGTCCCTTTCGAGGAAAGGACAGGAATCTGGGCAGAATTAGGCAAAAATAAGTTTTATTTCGATGAACTCTTTTCCTTGTTGATCGTGCATCCTCTTCAATGGCTGTTTCTTCTTTGGAAAGTGCTCGACCACTATTTGTTAGACGGGATTGTGGATTTGCTGGCGCATTTTCCACGACTCCTGGCAGGTGTTTTTAAACCCATGCAAAATGGTTTGGTGCAATTTTACGCCCTGGCCATGCTGCTTGCCTTGACTGTGTTTCTCCTGGCGCTTTCCAAAACGATGTGACAAAACATGAATTCCCTTGTGCTCGCAATTTTAATTATCCCGCTGGCTGCTTCAGCCGCCTGTTTTCTATTGCGTAAGGCGGAAGGGTCTATAACCCGTTCAATTGCTCTGGCGGTTTCATTGGCGCTGTTGGCGCTTACCTCCAAGATTTCCTGGGATTACTTGGAATTAGTCTCGGGACACTCTCAAATTGTTTCTAAAGGCAATACTTTCGCTCCGGTGGAAGGCAGCACGGTTATCAAGGAATTGTTTCGCTTCCAGCCTGCCACCGACACCCGGCCGGATGCCGGCGTGATCCGTTTTTACCTTGGAATCGATGGGTTAAATGTTTTTATTCTTCAACTTACGACCGTTGTTTTCCTCATGGGCGTAATTGCTGGCTGGAAATCGGTCAAGCATAATCCCGGCGCCTACTATGGGCTTTTGTTCTTCTTGGAATTTTCCACTCTCGGGGCTTTTCTCTCTTTCGACTTGGTTTTCTTTTACATTTTCTTCGAATTAACCATTGTCCCGTTGTTCTTTTTGATCGGCATGTGGGGCGGACCGAACCGGCAATATGCCGCAAAAAAATTATTCATGTACACCCTGGCTGGCGGGTTAATGACCCTGTTGGGGTTAATTGCCCTGGTAACGGCTTTGGGGCAAAACCCAGGCAAGTCTAATACCCCAACCCCGGTGACTTTCAGTATTCCCGATCTGGTTTCCGATTCCATGAAAGCAAGCGCGTTAGTTAACAATATGGCTCCGGGCGACGAGGGGTTATCCAAACTTGGAACTCCTTCCGGGCATTACGCCAACATGCAAAAATGGATTTTCTTGGCGCTTATCCTTGGCTTTGCCATTAAAGTCCCGGCGGTTCCTTTTCACACTTGGCAACCGACCGCTTATTTTGAAGCGTCCACTCCTATTACCTTGATCATGAGCGGCATCCTGGCCAAGTTGGGCGTTTACGGGTTTTTAAGAATTGTTTTGCCCTTGGTTCCCATGGCAACTATGGACATGGCCTGGTTACTCGGTTGGTTGGGCGCCATCGGAATCCTGTATGGTGCCGGTTGTGCCATTGCTCAGGATGATTTCAAGAAAATGGCCGCTTATAGCAGTTTGAGCCATCTGGGATTTTGCCTCATTGGCATCTTCGCACTAAACGAGACGGGCATAACCGGGGGCGTTCTTCAGAT
The DNA here is from genome assembly GCA_009692005.1 of Gemmataceae bacterium. GTDB lineage: Bacteria > Planctomycetota > Planctomycetia > Gemmatales > Gemmataceae > SHZZ01. The sequence goes on from SHZZ01000002.1 coordinate 157,560, forward strand.
GATCAACCACGGGTTAATCACAGGCGCATTGCTTTTCTTAATCGCTGGCCTTGGCGACCGTTACGGCACAACGCGGTTGAAAGACCTTGGTGGCCTGGGCGCTCGCCTGAAAGTCTTTGCCGGAATGACCATGTTCTTTTGCATGTGCGGGGCTGGCTTGCCTTTGCTCAACGGGTTTGTCGGGGAAATCATGGCTTTGTTTGGCATGTTTGATTCCCGCAATCCGGGTTACTCGGGAACTTGTTTGGCTGCTGCTTCGGCATTTGGCATGGTTTTAGGCGCCTGGTATTTGCTGAATTTCCTGATGAAAGTGTTTTTTGGCCCCGTGGAAGAACCGCCTTTCCGCAATGAGGAAATTCCAGGAGACCTTAGCCGCATGGAAAAAGCGATCTTGTTCCCCTTGGCCGCTGCATGCCTTTACCTTGGTTGCTTTCCTCAACCCGTAATTGAAACTATCCGGCCTGAAGTTAGGCTGATTTCAAAAATTGCTAATAACCAGGTAGTATCCCTTGTGAAGGAAGCGGTCGCACCAGCGCTTCCCAAGAACCGGTGAATATCCAGATGGACAATAGTATCCCCATGGAATTGCTGAAATTTCTTTCACCGGAAGGAACCCTGTTCCTTCTTGCCTCCTTGATACTTTTAATTGGGCCTTTTTTCCGGGAAAAGGTTTCCTGGCCATTGGTTTCCCTGATTGGGTTCCTGGTTTCTTATCTTCTTTTGTTGATGCAAGCGGGCACCGCCAGCCCGGGAGATAACCCCTACGCCAGCGTTGTCTTGGGCGGAACACTTTCCAATTTAATTCGGCATTTCTCCCTTGGGGCCGGGATTTTCCTCCTTTTTCTTTTCTGGGATCGCGATCGGTTTCAACCCGAAACCGTAGGCTTGCTCATGATCTTGGCCGGTGGCAGCTCCATGGTGGGAATGGCCAACGATTTGACGGTTTTGTACCTCGGCTTAGAACTCGTCACTATTCCTTCCTACATCCTCTTGTATTGTCATGGCGACTCGAACTCGGCTGAGTCAACCATGAAATATTTCTTTCTGAGTATTCTGTCGTCGGCTTTCTTGCTGCTGGGAATTGCTTTTCTCTATGGTTTGACCGGTACAACCAATATCGCCGCAATTTCTGACGCCCTTCTCCTTGCAGATCCTGCCAAATTATTCGGAGCCGATGCTTTGGCAGCTCATCGCTTGCTTCTCATTCCCATTTTGGGAATCCTGGCCGGATTGGGTTTCAAAATTAGCATGGTACCCTTCCACTTCTACGCTCCCGATGTCTACCAGGGGGCGGGATATCGCATGAGCGCGGTCCTGGCAACCATGCCGAAAATCGCCGGCTTCGCTGGCTTAATCCGCATCTTTGCGTTTGCCCTGGACCATGGCGGACCTGCCCCAACGGATTTTGCCCGGGACAACATCCCAGTATTGTTTTGGATTTTGGCTTTTATTTCAATCACCCTGGGTAACCTTCTGGCGTTGTTACAGCGTAACATCCGCAGAATTATGGCTTATTCCAGTATCGCCCACACTGGGTATATTCTGGCAGCCTTTGCCGTGGCATCGAAGGCGGCGCCGGACAGCGCCTTTACAGGACTTTCGGCGGCCATGTTTTACCTGATAGTTTATTTCTTCTCCACTTTTGGGATTTTCGCAATCCTGCATTACTTGGAACAGGGCCGAAAACCGATCCGCGATTGGGACGATCTGGCTGGAACTTCCAAAGATAATCCCGTCTTGGCGGTCGCCTTGGCGATATTCCTTTTCAGCCTGACCGGGATTCCCCTGACTGGCGGTTTTTTGGCAAAGTTTGCCATTGTTTATTGCTGTGCCAATGTTCCCTTTACCCTGGATGACCCCGTTTCCTGGGAAAGCCATTACCTTTTTATTCTCCTGGCATTGGTAATTGTTCTCAATGCCGCCGTGGCCGCTTGGTACTATTTGAAACTGATTTCCGGTATATTCCTCAAACCCGTGATTTGGCTTGAGGATAAATCTTATTCCTTCAAGCCAGTGCTAATTCCAATCCTGGCCTCCCTTCTGATCACCGTCGTCCTGGGAATTTATCCTTCGCTGCTTTTGAAACCCAAGGCTTACCAGGAGTTGATCGAAAAAAGGCCGATTGCTCAGGGAGCCGGAATTCATGGACCCTTCCAGCTTGCGGACGGGAAACAATAACCCCTCTGTTGATAGATCAAGTATTGCCTCGCAGGCTCTCCAATGTTTTTTTTCAAAACACCTGATAGATTCGCGAGTGGAGCAACTCCCTGGAGGCTTAAGCGGGGCCTGGGCCTTCAAAGCAGTCCTTGGTGAAAAACCATTTTGCCTCAAAGGGCACCGGCTGAATGGAAACCCCGCTCAACTGCAGACAGCGCATGCGATTCAATTGTTGGCCCAGCAACGGAATTTTTCACTACTCCCCAAACTGACATTTACTCCAGACGGAAATTCGCTTGTTCTTCACAAGGACAGATTATGGGAACTCATGGAATGGATTCCTGGATCTCCGATCCTGCGAAAAAACCGAACTTTCGCCCACTTAAAAGCGGGAATGAAAGGGTTAAAAGATTTCCATCATTTTCTCAAGGAAGTAAAAAAGGGGGAATATTTACCACTGCCTGCCTGGGAGGCAAGGGTTGCTGCTATCCGCAGGCTGGTTCGCAATTTCAATTCTTTAACCCACTCAGGAAAAAAATTCTTGTTGGAACCGACTTTTCTTGAGGACCTTCTGGAAAAGGTAAAGTGGTGTTGTCATCAATTAGAAGAATCTTTGGTCCAACCGCCTCCGATGACTGCCATTCAATATTGTTGGGGAGATGCCCGGGCGGACAATCTCCTTTTTCAGGACGAACGGGTGATCGGTTTCATTGATGTCGCCGGGCTGCGCCTGGATGGGGTTGCATCTGACCTGGCCCGCTTCCTTGGGGACTTTTGCCTTGACCACCCTGATTGGTTCACTAAAGGGTTGGATTATTACGGAGATATTTCCCTGGAGGAAGTCCGCCTGGTGAGAAAACTGGATGCCATGGGGATCTTGGCCTCGATCGCCAACTGGTTTGCCTGGATGCAAAAGGGTGAAATACCAGTGGATATACCGGCCATGGAATTTCGCCTGGTGGAATGGTTTGAGCGGTTGGGAAAATGGAAAGAGCGGGGGACTTTTTGACCCCCCGCTCTGTTGGATAACTCAAAAAAATTAGCGCTTGCTGAACTGGAAGCTCTTGCGAGCACCCTTGCGCCCATACTTTTTCCGTTCTTTCATTCGGCCATCCCGTGTCAAGAACCCGGAATCCCTGAGTTTCTTGGCCAGGGTGACCGGAGGGGTCCCCTCCACTTCCTCAACGGTTTTCAAACCGAACATGTTTTTGAGCGCCCTGGCAAGCCCTTGAGACACCGCACCGGCCTGGCCAGAGATCCCGCCACCTTCAACCTTGGCGATGACATCAACACCCTTGGTGATATCAGCAAGTTCCAGGGGACCGAGAATAAATCGCTTGTCCTTTTCCTCTGAAAAATACTTTTCCAGCGGCTTTCCATTCACCAGGATTTTGCCACTTCCCTCGAATATACGCACGGAGGCAACGGCGGTTTTTCTCCGCCCAACACCCCAGTAATAAACCCTTTTCGCCTTGGTTTCGGCCACGGTTCTCTCCATTAAACCTTGAGTTCAATCGGTTGTTGAGCCTGATGGGGATGTTCGCTTCCCGCGTAGATTTTCAATTTCTTTATTTGCTGCCTTCCCAAAGGCGACCTGGGCATCATTCGCTTTACCGCTTCACGGATAATGCGGTCAGGATGGTTCGCCAACCATTCCTTGGCAGTGGCGGAACGCAAACCGCCAGGAAAATGGGTGTACCAGCGGTAGGTTTTGGTCGCCATTTTCTTTCCCGTGAAAACCAGTTGGGAGGCGTTCAAAACAACCACGAATTCGCCGGTGTCATGATGGGGAGTAAATTGCGGGCGGTGCTTACCCCGCAGAATATTGGCGATTTGAACCGCCAAACGGCCAACGATCTGATTGGCCGCGTCAATGACAAGCCACCGTTTAATAGGCTCTTGCCCAGGCTTGGCCAAATAAGTTTTCATAAAAATCACTCCAAACACCAAAGAACCCATTTTATTTTTCAGGGCAGTTTCGTCAATGCTGGCGAATAGCCTTTTCACTGTTTCCGGGCCCAAAATGGAAACTAACCTTCTTTTTATATATTTTGGTTGGCAGTTTTTCCATAGGGTTGTCATAATAATACATTGTGTGGCTTTGACTTAACAACAAACGGAGCGAAAGTTCTGGGTAAAAAGCGGGGGTTTGGCCCCCAAATGCTAAGGGGTTTTCTCTAAAGGGGCTGATTTGTTTGCTTTTGTCGCAAGTTTATTAATGGCTTTTCAGCAAAGAATTCAAACCGCTTCCTGTTACCATTTCTGGCCAGAAGGCAAAAGAGATTTGTTTTCCTGTTTCTTGTCATTACCTTGTCGGGAGGAAGGATTATTCAAAACAATCCTATGCCCAGCAGGGACCGGGGCAATTATAAACAGAACACCTTTCTTGCTTGGCTTGGAAGGTGAAACCCTTGGCGTTGTAATTATCCACGACTTTCCTCCAAATGATTCCTTAGGGAATTTCTTTGGGGAAGTTCATGGGTTTTGATCAAATTCTAAGTTTTTTATTCGTGAGCGTAGGCGCCGGGGGATTCGGCTATTTGTTGTCGAAAACGCTCGACAAACGAAAGCTAGGCTCCGCCGTTGAAAACGCTGAATCCATTGCCCGCAAGTCTCGCGAGGACGCGGATGCCATCACCCGCGACGCTGAAATAAAGGGCAAAGCAGATAATATCAAACGCAAAGAAGCCTTATTGGCTGAAATGCAAAAGGAAAAGGAAAACCTTTGGGAACAATTAAAGCGCCTGGAAAAGAAGGAAGACCAGGTCGAGGAGCGGGCCCTGGATCTGCAAAAACGCGAACGCCTGACTGACTCGCTGCAAAAAAAACTGCAAGGCCAAAAAAACGAAGCTGAACAAAGAACGCTAAAGCTCGACGAAGTTCTTCGCGACCAGGAAAAAAAATTGCTAACGATCACCTCGCTGACCCGCGAGGAGGCTGAAAGGAAGCTGTTTGATAATCTGGATCGGACGCTTTCCAAAAAAACTAATGAGCGGTTTCGAAGGTTTGAAGATAATCTGAAGTCTTCCACTGAGGAGCTTTCCCGGAGGACTTTGATCATGGCAATTCAACGCTTCGCGGGCGGAATTGCCACAGAGTCCACGGTAAGCACCGTGGATATTCCCAATGACGATGTCAAAGGCAGGATCATAGGCCGGGAAGGGCGAAATATCCGTGCATTTGAAAAACTGACCGGTGTTGATGTCATTATTGATGACACGCCAGGCGTGGTTGTTGTCAGCGCTTTTGACCGTGTGCGGCGGGAAATTGCTCGACTGGCTTTGATCAAGTTGATCGAGGACGGGCGGATCCACCCGGCCCGGATTGAGGAAATTGTACAAGCCACCGAAAAAGAAATGGAAAAGCAGATCCAGGAAGCAGGGAGAAAAGCTTGGGAAGAAGCCAATGTCGCTCCCTTGCATGATAAGTTGATTCAATTGCTTGGACGGCTGGAGTACCGGACAAGCTACAGTCAGAATGTATTGCGCCACAGTTTGGAAGTTGCCCACATCGCCGGCATGCTGGCCGAGGAGTTCGGCCTTGATGGCAAACTGGCCAGGCGCTGTGGCTTGCTTCACGACATCGGCAAGGCGGCGGATCACGAAATGGAAGGAGGCCACCCGAAAGTTGGGGCGGAATTGGCAAGGAAATACGGGGAAACCAGCCCGGATGTCTTGCATGCCATTGAAGGCCATCATGAAACCCTGTCCATTGACCGTGCCTACACAGTCCTGGTGGCCACGGCGGATTCCATTAGCGCTTCCCGACCAGGCGCCCGTCGAGACTCCTTGGAAAGATATGTCAAGCGCATGGGGGATTTGGAAGGAATCGCCACCGGGTTCCCAGGTGTGGAACAAGCTTTCGCCATTCAGGCGGGCCGCGAGTTGCGAGTGATTGTCAATTCCACACAAACATCTGACGAGGACGCAGCCCGGATTTGCCACGAAATCGTCAAGGGGATAGAAAACCAATTGAGTTACCCGGGAGAAATCAAAGTGACCCTCATTCGGGAAACGAGAATCATTGAAGTTGCCAAGTGAAAACCCCAAACCGGCTAGAGTGCTGGTATCTGGCGACATAGTTGGCCCAGTCGGCGTGGAATTGCTGATTCGCTTCCTGCCCCTTTTACGAGTTCACTTGCAATTGGACGCGGTTCTGGCCAATGCGGAAAACGCGCACAATGGCTCCGGACTTTCATCGGGTTTGTTCCGAAAACTCCGCAAGGCTGGCATCGACTTGTTTACCCTTGGGGACCATGTCTATAAGCGGGAGGACATTCTGGCCGACATGGAAAAAGAAGATTGCCTTTGTCGCCCGGCCAATTACCCCTCCAGCGCGCCGGGAAAACCTTATGCGATTTGCGCCACCAAGTCCCTGGGCCAAGTGGCAGCTATTTCTCTTCTGGGCCGGACCTTCATGAAGCCGGTTGACTGCCCTTTTGCTGCTATTGACCGATTGCTTCCCGAAATCCAAACAAAAGCCAAAATGATCTTTGTCGATATCCATGCTGAAGCCACCGCGGACAAATACCTGATGGCCCACTTTTTGAAAGGAAAAGTAACTGCGATCCTTGGCACCCATACGCATGTGCCAACCGCCGATGAAACGCTCCTCGAAGGCGGGACGGCTTTTCAGTGCGATTTGGGGATGACTGGACCGCATGATGGTATTTTGGGGAGGAACACGGCCCCAGTTCTGGAAACTAACCGGACCTTCAGACCAAACCGGTTTACTGTAAGTGAGGGGGATTGTCGGTTGTCGGGCGCACTAATCGAGGTTGATCCAGCCAGCGGTAAAGCCCTTTCCATTAAGCGGGTACAGTGGACCGCAGCGGATCTGGAAAAAATGCTGGAAACCCAATTAGGCGAATCCCATCAAGCAGATAGTCGGGCCTTGTGAGCGCCGGATTTGTTAAATGTTTCCCGGATGAATTCCAGGTACTCATCATCGAGGTTGGGCAAATTCTTGATCACTTCGGCCGTCTTTTCTTTCCAGTCAAGCAGGGTGATGTCAAGGGATTGTTTCACCGCTCCCTCCAGCCATAGCAAGTAATCCTTTGTTTTTTCGGGATGAATATTCCCAGCGAATTCGGTGGAGCCATTATCTTCCTGGATCCAACTCAGGGCCGCTCGGGCCAGGGATTGAATGTCAGTTTTCCTGGAATAAGCGGCGGTTGCATGTCCTGCAAGAACCCAGGTCGGGCAACCCGCGCCATTCCATTTCAACATGCCGCTGCTTTCCAGAGTTAAGGAACTGGGCGCCAAGGGACCGTAACTTAGACCCGTGGCATGAATGGCGTCCAATCCATGAATAGCTTGCCAAACAATTTGCATCCAGGCTGAGATATTCCTTCCAAGAAAACTCCAATCCTCTGGCTGACAACCATCGGCAATTTCTGCCAATACGGAAGGTACGCCCTTGATATCCAGAACCTCCAGAGTTTGGACCACATTCTCGTTGCGGATAGTCAAAGCCGCTCGGAATTGCTGACGGTACTCATCCGGGTGGCATGGATCTTCCATTTCCTGTTCAGATAATTGGCGGAACAACACTTCTTTTTGTAAAACGGGATCGAAAACGCGATAACGCACTTCCCTGGGATTGGATTGCAAACGGTCGATCACCCGGAAGCGGTCAATCATCAAGCCATCCAAGTTGCCAGCCTCGATAAGGGCCAACTGGTAAAAAGTAAGAAACCCGCCGTTCAAAAGCAAATTGCGGAAGGATTTTCTTTGATTGCAAGAAGCCCGAAGGAGGGATTCCAGTGTGGCGGAATCGATCAGCCCCAATTTGAGGAGCTGCTGGCCTAGTTTTCTATCGCCCGGCTCGCCCGCTTCCATGCCCGGACCTTCCCGGGATTGCAGTGCATTGCTAGCCCGTTCGGGGTTGTACAAGCCAATATTCAAGGCCGCCTGAGTGGAAAGTTGCCTGATCTTTTTTCGGTACCACTCTTGCATTTCTTCCAAATGCAAGTGAACCGCTTCCTGCCCGGCTCGAATAGTATCTTGATCCTGGCGAAGAATTTCTTCCTTCTTGGCCAAAATCTCTTTTTGCTGGAGCATCTCTTTCTCGCGAAAAAGGAATTGCGCGTTTTTCCTCTCCAGCGATTCTTCCCCCGAGCGCAGGTTAAGTTTGATTTCCCCGACCTTATGCTGCCATTCCAAAAGGTTTTGCTTGAACGATGCTACCGACAGGCGGTGATCTTCTCTTGCCTGTAAAACGCGTGCTTCCAATTCGCGGAATAATCTTTCCCCGTTGGACGCTTCCGTATGGAAGGATTCCATTTCTTCCCTGGCGGAATGGGAATACTGATGAAATTCCTGCAAATGTTCGCGCAAAGTTTCCCTGGCCGCAAGCAAACGAGAAAGCGATTTTTCCACCAGGCTCTCGAGTTCTGGAATACGGTCATCCATGCCGCCAAGTTTTCTGGAAAGGTCCTCGGCTTGCTGAAAGGTTTTCTTTGTGTTGTCCGCGTTATGCGCTTTTTCCAGTTCCAACTGGCGTTTTTCCGAGTCCAATTTCTCCAGGGCGGCGAAAATCTCGTCCCTGATCTGGATGTTTCCCCTCTGCTCATCCAGGTGCCTGGCGTGCCGATTTTCTAACTCCTCATGCCGAGATTCGAGTGTTTTTTCTCGTGCTTCTAATTCTTCTTTCAGGGCAACCAGGCTGGCCAGAGCATTTTGATGTTCCAATTCCATTTCCCGGGCGCGTTCCTCCACGGTGGCCAAATCAACCACCAACCGCTGTTCTTTTTCAGCCAACCCCTGGTTGGATGCTTCCATTTCCTCGAATCGCTTGCGCAGAGCTTCTTGCACAAAGGCCAGATTTTTACCCGCGTCTTCCACTTCCCGTTCTTTGTTCAAATGAACCATGGTCTGGTTTTCTTTTTCCAGAACTTGGTTTTTCCATTGTTCTTCTTTTTCCTTTAGTTCTCTTCCCTTGGACTCAAACTCCGAAAGCCTGATTTGCAGCGTTTGGCCGCAATGCCGATGCTCTTCTCTGGAAGCCTCAAGGAGAGACTGTTCCTCGACTAGCTTGAGTTTCTCTGCTTCCAGCGTGGCCTTGGCGCTATCCAGGTTTTTAATTTCAATAAACAGGTTTCCGGATTCCGCCGCTATTTCCTGCAGTCGTTGTTGGAACTCACTTTCCGCCTTGACCAGTTGGATATCCCGTTGGTCCAACTCTCCTTCCCGTTCGATCAGGGTCTTCCGGTTTTTTTCCAGGGCTTTCTTTAGCGCCCAAACCTCGGAGATCTGCGTTTCTAATGCCGCATCCTTTTGCGCGGCAAAGACAGACTTTTCTTGTAGCTCCGCCTGCAACTTTTGCGTGCATTCCTGGTCTAACTTCAGTTGTTGATGCAAAGACCCTACGCTGCTTGCTTGCAACTCTAGTTCCCGGCTGGCTTTCTGCAAGTCCCCGGAACGAAGGTCAACATCCTTGGCCCGCTCCCGCAAGTGCTGAAACTTCCGGTCCAACATATCCTGGAACCGTGCCAGGCGCGCGAAATCGGAATCCCGCAAATCTTGAATATTGCCTAATTGGCCCTTTTCCTTCACCAGTTGCTGGATTTGCAACAATAAATCGTCTCGGGAATTCTCCAGCTCCGCTTTTTCCTTTTTGTTCTTTTCCCCCAGAGAAACAATTTCCTGTTCAATAAACCCTTTTTCCGAATGAAGGGCGCTTTCCCGGGCGGCAAGTTCCAATTCCCTCTGCCCAAGTGAAGATTCTTTTTCCTGGAGATTGGCCTCCAGGGTTTTTAAAAGGGCGTTTTTCTTTTGGGCTTTGTGGACAAGCCAGGAAAGGAACTTTTTCCCACCTTTGGTTTTTTCCTTGAGGGTGGGAGAAGAGGGCTCCATTATTTCGCTGGGAATCGAAAAGGAAAACTCATGCTCACCCACTTGAACCTTGTCCCCCTGCTTGAGGAAGGCATCGGTTAAAGGTTCCTGATTCAAGGTAAGGCCGCATAAGGGAGAATAAGTCTTGATGTGGAAACCTTGAGATGGGCTTTTGGTGATTTGAAAAATCAGGGGAGGTAATCCCGCGGCGGGCAAGCGAAGATCACATCCGGGAACCGTCCCAACAACCACGGAGTCTCCAAGAGGAATCACTTTGGGGTGTGATCCATGGCTGGTCCATTGGACCTTGGGCCCGGATTGAAAGGCATTGGTCATAAAGCTCGCTCTGGAAGAATCCTTCCTTGTTGGACCATTTAAGAAAAAACCTAAAGGGTGTATAGGTCAGAATTTTGGGAAAGAATTGAAGCGAAAACCAAGGAAGAAAAGGCTGGGGCAAATTGGCCACCCAGAGCCTCAGGTTCTCCCAAACTGCCGTTCTAAATCCGTTTTTGGGATTAATAACGAAGTTGGTCTACCGTGAGGACAATGGTAATTTGACCTGGACAAATGGCGCATTTGGGCAAGCATCGCCATTTCCGTTCCTGTGAGTTTATCACCAGCCCGCACGGCGGAATGGCATGCAGTCAGGCTCATGACCTGGTGCAGTAGGGTTTCCCGGGATGGCATTGCACCCTTGGAATAAAGGTGGTCCACAATAGCTAAAAACAGATCTCCTGGAGATTTATTTCCCAGGATGGCGGGGATGCCATCCAACAATAGGGCCTTGGCGCCAGTTCCCCGGATTTCGAATCCTAATTCAGCGAAACTATCGAGGTTTTCAATTACTTGACTCATTACTGAAGCCGGCAGCTCAATTGTTTCAGGAATTAACAGTTTTTGCTTTTGTACCTTCCCTTCCTGTAAACGGGATTTCAGTTGTTCATACAGCACCCGCTCGTGCAGGGCATGCTGGTCGATGACGAGTACCCCCTCCGCTGTCTCAAGAAGGATGTAAGAGTCAAAAAATTGAATCGCCTTTAGGGGGGAATCCCAGGATTGCTGAATCGGGGAAATAGCGCTTTCGGCAGAGCCAACTTCCGCGCCCTGTGATTGTCCCAAATTCGATATTGCAGATTGCCATGAAGGCAAAGCCGTTGAAGTTGATTCCTGTCTGAATGGAAGCCTCGGCAATGGCAGTTCATTTTGCGGGCCTGGCCCAGATTGCAGGCTGAACGGTTGCCTTTCTTGATTAGTTCCAGGGGTTGAGAATGGGCCTGGGAAACTCGCTGGTAATTGGCCCTCTGCTGGCGGGCTTTTATCCGGGAAGGAATACCGGGAGGCGGGATTCAATAGAGCCAGGGATTTTTTTACCGCGTTATGAACCAAATGGTGAACCATGCCAGCTTCGCGAAACCTCACCTCGGATTTGGCAGGATGGACATTGACATCCACTTTTTCTGGGGCCATGTCCAAAAATAAAAATGCGACGGGAAAGCGGCCGGTCATCAGGTGGCCCTTAAAACCTTCTTGCAGCGCGTGGGCCACCGATTTATCACGAAACCAACGGCCATTCAGGAAAAAATATTGTGATCGCGAAGACCCCTGGTCTAAATTGGGCGAGCCGATAAACCCTGTCAGCCTGTAACCAGAAACGGTTTCCTCGACAGGGAGCAACTCGTCAGCAAAGTCCTTTCCAAACAAAAGGGCAGCCTTTTCCACCAGCCCTGTTCCCCCAGGGATTTGAAAAACCACTTTTTCATTATTTCGATAAACCCAATGCAAGTCGGAACTGGCATGGGTTCCATGGGCTCTGGAGAGGATAAGCCGGTAAAGTATCTCGCTGATTTGAGCTGTGTCCGCCGCCGGGGATTTCAAAAACTTTCTTCGAACTGGCGAGTTAAAAAACAAGTGGCGGACCTCAACCCGGGTGCCAGGAGAGCCGTTCCAGGGAGCCGGTGCGGAAACCCTTTCTCCATCAGATGCAATTTGCCCCCCTTGGATCAAGTCATGCGGGCACGATTGAATGACCACCTTGGCCACGCTACCTATGGAGGCCAGGGCCTCGCCGCGGAATCCCAGGGTATCCACCAGCGCCAGGTCTTCCGCAGAATGTAACTTGCTGGTCGCATGGCTGGCCATGGCCAAAGGCAGATCTTCAGGGTAAATGCCGTGCCCATTGTCCGTTACACGGATCAGATCCTGCCCACCTTGCTGGATTTCGACTTCAATCCTGCTGGCGCCGGCATCGATCGAGTTTTCCACCAGTTCCTTGACCACACTTGCGGTTCTTTCAATGATCTCGCCCGCCGCGATTTGGTTGACGACATTCTGTGGCAACTGGCGGATTCTGGAAGTGGCCTGCATTTCTGGTTCTCCTTAACCTTTAGTCCTTAGGCCCCATTGAATTCCTGGGTATCCAACCCCTCGGGCTCCAACCCTTCTGCTGATGAACCGGGCAGCTTTTTCAACTTTTTCTTCAGGCTGTCAGCAGACATTTGCAAGGATTCTGCCGCCAGGGAAATGTCGTTGTTGTTTTGCTCCAGAGCCTTTTTGATCCGATCTTGCATTTTCCAATCCTGGATAACTCGATAAAGAGTCCGTTCACCAATCCCCAGCATTTTGGCGGCCTCTTCCCGGTTTCCCTTGGTCAGGACCAAGGCCTGTTCGATGAAGTGCCTTTCGACTTCCATTAACGGACGGCCCAGCAGGTTATCCCCTGGTTTGGTCGAGTCCTTGAGTTGGAACCCGTCGGCGAGTTCTCCCTCCTGAAGGTCGTCCTGGTTTAAAATTCCATCCTGGTCCAAGACCACCATGCTTTCCACGAGGTTGCGCAATTCGCGGACATTGCCTGGCCAGTCATAAGCAACCATGGACCTGCGAACTGGCTCGCAAATGGCAGTCACTTTTTTCCCATGGAGTTCGTTGAACTCTTTCAGGAAACTGGCGCACAAAAGAGGGATGTCTTCTTTTCGCTCTCGAAGCGGAGGGATGCGGATCCTTAACTTATTCAAACGGAAGTACAAATCATGGCGAAAAGTGCCTGCCGTGACCGCCGACTCCAGATCCCGGTGGGTTGCCGACACCACCCGGACATTGACTTTAATTGGTTCATTGCTGCCGATTCGCACCACCTCGCCATTTTCCAGCACGCGCAAAAGCTTGGCCTGCAACGGCAAAGGCATATCCCCCACTTCATCCAAGAATAAAGTTCCCCCATTGGCGTATTCAAAACGGCCTTTGCGGAGTTTATCCCCACCGGTAAACGCTCCGGCATCGTGGCCAAACAATTCATCATCGAGAAGGTTTTCATTCAAGGCGGTACAGTTCATGGCTACAAAAGGTTTATTTTTTCGATTGCTATTGTTGTGAATCGCCTTGGCCACCAATTCCTTGCCTGTGCCTGTTTCTCCCTGAATCAAAACCGTGGCGCTGGTCGAGGCAATGCTTTTCAACCTGGAAACCAGTTCATGCATCTTGGGGCTGTTTCCCAGGACCCCTTCAAAACCAAATTTCTCGTTGAGCTGGCTTTTCAAATCCCGGTTTAACCGGGCCAACTTAAGCCTTTCCGAGGAGCGAGCCACGATGGCCCGCAACTCAGAAATGTCAACCGGCTTGGTCAAGTAATTTGCCGCCCCTTGCTTGATGGCCTCGACAGCGGTTTTCACATCGGCGTGCCCGGTGATAACGACGACTTCGGTTTCCGGCGACACCTCTCGAGCTTTCCTTAGAATTGCCAGTCCATCCAGGTCCGCCATCCGCAAATCAGTCAAAACCACATCAAAGTCTTCATTTTCAATCCGCCGGGCCCCTTCCTTCCCGCTATTGGCAGTATGGCATTCAAAACCGACCCTTTCCAAGCTCTCGCTCAGCGCTTCCGAATGCGACTTTTCATCATCAATAATCAAAACCTTAATTCCCTCTCCGGGCCTGGGATCTGGTTGTTCATCTTTCTGCTTCATGGGAAAACATTCCGCTTTTACCGAATTATGGGAACGAGAGGCCATTCTATTCTTAATGGAAAACCTTGGCATGGTCAGCAAAAAATGCCCTTAAGCTCGTTAAAGTAAGCAAGATCGGAAAACCGATAAAAGATGGGGAAACCTTGTTTTTTTTGCCCCCATTGCGCAGGCAGGGGAAATTTGTCCAGCGGACTCGAATTTATGAACATGACAGAACCCCAGATGCTCTTGGGAAAAATCGCGGCCCTTCGGGAACGATTGGAAAAGACCGCCCGGGAACCGTTGTCGCGTCCTGAAGACGGCCCACCCCACGATCGGATATTGGAACTGCGGTCCCGTTTAGAAAAAAGCGATGACTACGACACCATCTTGATTCAGGACTTGAAAAAGGATGAAACCCGCCGTTTTCCCACCCAGTGGACCTCGCAAGCCCGTAGCCTCCTTGTTTTTGGCAAAAACCTGGTAACGGAATTAAAGGACCTGGGGAATTCCTTTTGCCTTTTGGAAGGCCTTTTGGAACCTCAGGGCGATACTGGCCAAAAATTTTCTCCGGCTTTGATCAAGGTCTACAAGGAAACAGCCTCCATGGCTGATACGGCCCTGAGGATGATACCCAACTTCCCCGACTCCCCTTCGGGGCAACTTCAGTTATGCGCTGGGGTGGAAGCCATTTTTCAGGTGGTCTCTCAGCGGTTGCGAATTCTCAAGGGAGCTTGCGCTCGCAACGAAAACGAAATCCATAAAGTTCGCAAACTGGTTTCCTTGCATGGTCAAATTATCCGGGGCGAAGAGGTTCATCTGGCGGAATTACACGCGATTGGGGACACGCTATTGCAAGAAGCCCGGCGAGGCGATCCTCTGGTATTCCTAAGGGAAGATCCTTCCCGGTTGGAGCGCCATCTGGCCTGCAAAAGCATCACCCTGGCCAGGGTGATTGCCCGGGTTTCACTGCAGGATGGGAGTTACCGCAAGGATGCTCTGGAATTGGTCTGCGCTTCCCTGGTCATGGATGTGGGATTTCTCCCTGGTGAACATTCAGTCCCCGAGGGGGTGGAAAAAAACTGGGATACTCCGCCAAGGCAATTGGAATCCCATTGCTGGACCGGTTCTGAACTGTTGAAAATATCGTTTCCGGAACAATCGCTTTATGCAGAAACCGCCTTGAAACACCATGAAAACCTGGATGGTTCCGGTTTTCCTTCGGGTTTGAAAGCTGCCGACTTGTCCAGGGCGGTTCGCCTTTTCTCGGCGTGTGAAAGATATGTCTCGCGTTGTTTGTCCGGCCCGTTGGATAAAGGGATTAAATCCAAGAGCGCCCTGGCCACGACACTACAGGACGGGGAGGAAGGTCGATTGGATAAACAAGTGGCGAATTTGTTGCTTGGACTTTCCTTCTACCCTTGTGGAACCGCGGTGGAACTTTCCGATGGTTCCATGGGCATGGTTCTGGCCACTCCCAATTCGACCTTGGATGAATCGCAAACACATGGGCAGGTTATTGCCATTTTCAGAGAAGCGGATGGAACCGTTCCCACCCGCCCGCGAATTTTAGACCTGGTCAGCCATTCCTCCCCTTCCATCCTTCGTTGTTTGTCGCAAAAAGAAAAAGAAGAAGTTTTGTCGGGTAGCCACCCGGAATGGAATTAGGCGAGAAAAAAATGTTGCCCTGGCGATACACATCCTATCTGCAAGCGACCCGGCATCCGTGGCCGAACTTTTTGTTTCTTCTTCCCCTGGTGGCCATTTATGAAATGGGTGTTGTCCTTTTAGGGGATTCGCGCGGCTCGGGCATCCGCAATGGCGCCGATTGGTGGCTCCGCGATTTTTTACAACAACAGGGCGTTACTTTCATTTGGTTTGTCCCTTTGGCCCTTTTGTTTTACTTTGGTTTTCAAAGTTTTTTGCAATGGTGGTCGCGGCCGTTCGAATGTGCCGAAACCATTGGGGGAATTCTCCTGGAGGGCGGAATCTTTGGCGTTTCCCTTTGGTTTTTTTCCCAGGCGTGGGGGAACTCTGGAGTTTTTTCCGTTGATACTAGGGCCCTGCCCAATTGGATCACCTTGCTGGGCGCGGGAATTTACGAGGAGACCATTTTTCGCCTGTTGGCTTTCCAAGGCCTTTTGCTCTTGTTCCCCAGGAAAGGGATAGCCCCGGTTGGCTTCGGAGTCGTGGCCTCCGCGATTTTCTTTGCCTCGGCGCATCACCTGGGCGCCAGTGGGGAATCCTGGGTCACGGAAGTGTTTGTGTTCCGTTTGCTGGCGGGGATATTCCTGGGGTTGATTTATTATTATCGAGGGTTTGCCATCGCCATTGGCTCCCATGTGATTTATGACTTGATCGTCGCGGGATAGAGTTTTCTGACCTGAAATAAAAAACTGTCTTGGTGGAAATCCTGGCCCGGGCTGTTGGCAAAAAAGTTGCTAAACTAAAAATAGCCGTGAATGTTGTCCTGGCTTGAAACCCCGGCTGTAAAATCGTTAAGATTCAACGGTTTAGAATTCCGCAAAGGGTTAACATGGGTCGATTGTTTTCGACTGTGCTAGTTTTCCTCCTGGGAATTTTCCTGGCCTTAAACCAAGCTGTTTCTGGGCAGGAATCCAAGGTCGATTTCAATCGAGACATCAGGCCGGTTTTGGCGGAAAACTGTTTTTCCTGCCATGGACCTGACCAATCACAGCGCAAGGCCGGACTCCGGCTTGACAAGGAAAATGAGGCCAAAGCTAATCGAAAAGGAACCACGGCCATTGTCCCGGGCGCCCCCGGTAAAAGCGAATTGATTTCCCGGATTCAATCGGCAGATTCTGCAGAGATAATGCCTCCACCCAAATCAGGTAAGAAATTATCCCCGGATCAAATCCAGGGGTTGAGCCAATGGGTCAAGCAAGGGGCGCAGTGGTCTCAACATTGGGCCCATGAAAAACCAATTCTTCGCCAGGCGCCCTCGACGAAAAACAAGGAATGGTCACGGAATTGGGTTGATAAATGGTTGTTGTGGAAAATTGAAAACGCAGGGCTTTCCCCTTCCCCTGATGCCGTGAAAACCACGCTTATTCGCCGAGTTTATTTCGATGTCATTGGATTGCCGCCACCCCCAGAAGCGGTTGAAATATTTTTGAAAGACACCAGCCCCAAGGCATTGGAAAAAGTTGTTGATCAACTTTTAAAGAGTGAACATTTCGGCGAACGCATGGCCATGTATTGGCTCGACTTGGTTCGTTTTGCCGATACCGTGGGTTATCATGGCGACCAGGATCATCATGCTTCCCCTTACCGTGATTATGTTATCGATGCCTTCAATAGGAATCTCTCATTCGCTCAATTCACCATTGAGCAGCTTGCCGGGGATCTCCTCCCCAAGCCAAACTCGGACCAGTTAATTGCCACCTGTTACAACCGGTTGTTACAGACTTCCCATGAGGGTGGAGTCCAGGCGAAGGAATATTTGGCGATTTACAGCGCCGACCGCGTCAGGAATTTCTCTGCCGTATGGCTGGGCGGCACGCTCGGTTGCGCCCAGTGCCACGACCACAAATTCGATCCCTACACCACGAAGGATTTTTATTCTCTGGCCGCTTTCTTCGCCGATATTGACGAGGCCAAACATTTGAAGGGCGGCGCCGACTCCATTCCCACCAAACGCCTGCCGGAAGTGGCCCTGCATTCCTCCAGGGAACTCGCGCAAATAGAAAAGTGGAAGGCAGCCCTGGCCCAGCTTGAGAACGATCCTCAGGGCAATCACCAGGCTGAAATTGGCAAGACCAAAGAAAAACTGAAAGAGTTGGAGAAAAGCAAGCGGCTGGTCATGGTGACCCAGGCCATCACCCCGCGGACCATCAGAGTCCTCCCACGGGGAAACTGGCTGGATGACACCGGCGAAGTGGTGGCACCGGCTGTGCCCCAATTTTTGGGGAAAGCTCCCGTCAAGGAAAAGACGCAAACCCGGCTGGACCTGGCCAACTGGCTGTTCGATACCAAGGAAGGGGTTGCTGAGTTGACTGCCCGGGTTTTTGTCAATCGGGTTTGGTCCCTTTTTTTTGGCAATGGCCTGGCGAGAAACCTCGATGATTTTGGGGCCCAGGGAGAATTCCCCGTTCACCCCGAGTTGCTCGACAACCTGGCGTTGGAATTCCAAAATTCAGGCTGGGATGTCAAAGCTCTGATCCGCCTGATCGTTTTGTCCCGCGCCTACAGTCAATCGTCAACTTGGACCGCAGACCTGCTGGCCAAGGACCCTAATAATCGGCTTTTCGCCAGGCAGAGTTCTTTTCGCCTGCCTGCGGAAATGATCCGCGACAATGCCTTGGCTATAAGCGGGCTCCTGGTTTCGGAATTTGGGGGCGGCAGCATCAAGCCCTACCAGCCAGCCGGTTACTACCGTCATCTGAATTTTCCCAAGCGGGAATATGTGCCCCATGCGGATGCGCGCCAATGGAGAAGGGGAGTTTATATTCATTGGCAACGGCAGTTTTTGCACCCGATGTTGAAAGCATTTGACGCACCAACGCGGGAAGAATGCACCGCCAAGCGCCAGCAATCCAACACCCCCCTTTCGGCCCTGGTTTTGATGAATGACCCGACTTTTGTCGAGGCTGCTCGGATCATGGCGTTTGGGGCTTCCAAGGAATCCGCAGAAAACGACGAGGTAAGGATGCAAAAATGTTTTCTCCGCGTCACTTCGCGGAATCCAGAAAAGAAAGAGACCGAGGTATTACTGAAAGTATTGGCCCAGGCTCGCCAAGAATTCCGGGCGCAACCCGCCCTGGCCGAGAAATTGCTTCAAACCGGGTTGGCCAAAATCACTGGCCAGATCGATTCCGTTGAACTTGCCTCTTGGGTCAGCGTGTGCAGAGTCCTTTTAAACCTGGCGGAAACTAATTTCCGAAACTGAACTAGGATTGTTATGAACCGTTCCCTGGCAAGACGAACATTTCTAAACCAATCCGGATTGGGATTGGGTTCAGTTGCCCTTGGGGAGTTTCTTCAAGGACAGGCAAACGCTCAGTCGGGCAAAAGTCCGCCCCAGAAGGGGCTGCCTGGCTTTCCAAACTATCCAGCCAGGGCCAAGCGAGTCATTTACTTATACATGTCAGGCGGGCCATCCCAGTTTGAGACTTTTGATTACAAGCCCAAGATGAAGGAGATGGATGGCAAGCCCATGCCGGAATCCTTTACCAAGGGCCAGCCAATTGCGCAGCTCCAGGGCCAGGCCTTGAAGGTCCAGGGCCACCTGGCAGGGTTCAAACAGTACGGCAAATCCGGGCAATGGGTCAGTGAATTCCTCCCCTGGACCGCGAAAATGGCAGACGAGATTTGCGTCATCCGTTCCATGGTTACTGAGCAAATCAATCACGACCCGGCCCACACTTTCATGAACACCGGCACGGGTATTTCCGGCCGGCCTTCCATGGGGTCATGGGTGACTTATGGCCTGGGAAATGAAACGGAAAACCTGCCCGGCTTTGTTGTTCTTACCAGTGTCGGCGGGAGAAACCCCCAGCCGATTTCCTCGCGTCAATGGGATGCTGGTTTTTTGCCCCCGAAATTCCAAGGAGTGGAATTCAACTCGACCGGGGAACCTGCCTCTTATGTGGCCAATCCACCAGGCGTTTCTCCCAATTTGCAAAAAGGGCTGGTTGACGCTGTCAGGGTATTGGATGCAAAAAGGAATGAGCAAGTAAAAAACCCGGATATCGAATCTCGCCTCGCAGCCTATGAGCTTGCATTTCGCATGCAAACCGCAGTTCCGGAACTCATGGATATTTCTAAAGAACCCCAAAAGGTTTTGGAAATGTATGGCGCCAAACCTGCCGATGGGTCTTTTGCCTCCAACTGCCTGCTGGCGGTTCGGTTGGCCGAGCGGGGCGTGCGCTTTATTCAACTTTACCATCGCGGCTGGGATCACCATGGCGACCTGGTTCGCTACATGGGCATCTGCTCCGACCTGACTGACCGGCCCGCCTTTGCCTTGATCCAAGACTTAAAAAGGCGCGGGCTGCTTGACGATACCCTGGTGATTTGGGGCGGGGAGTTCGGCCGAACACCGATGTTCCAGGGAAAAGGCGGCCCGGGGCGCGACCACCATATCAAAGCCTTTTCCATGTGGATGGCCGGTGCGGGAATCAAATCCGGGGTGAGCCATGGGGAAACCGATGAACTTGGCTACCACGCCTCGAAAGATGTGGTTCATGTGCGCGACATGCACGCCACCATGCTGCATTTACTGGGTGTGGATCACACGCGCCTGGCGGTGAAATACCAGGGCTTGAATTTGCGCCTGACAGGGGTAGAACCCGCCCGGGTGGTAAAGGAAATTCTCACTTAGGCCAAAACCCAGCCTTTGCGGTATTCCCGGCGGATGAAGGGATCGGCCTCCGGACAATTCCGGGCTTTCATGGCAATCGGATCCCAATCCAACTTTTTGCCGACGCGAAACGCCACATTGCCCAGGTGATTGGCTTCAGTCAGCCAGCCGGCGTATTCAAAATTGCAGGTCGTGGGCGCGCCGGTCTTGCAGGCATGAATCCATTCCTGGTAGTGGCCCAGGGACTTGGGAATAAAAGCTTCCGGCTTTTTGAAATCCTTGAATTGCTCTTCGGGCAGGAGAAGGTGTTTGCCATAATCGGCAAGCAACATGCCCTTGGAGCCGACAAAAAGCACGCCGCTATTCCAGTTCGGAATTTTCCCCTGGATGAGTTGCGGGGGCCTGTGCGTTCCTTGATACCAGGTTAACCGCACTGGGGGCATAGCGCCTCGGGCGGGATATTCATAAACCGCCTCCATGGAAGCCGGGGCGATTTCCCCATGCGGGGCTGGCCCCTTTCCTTCCACAGTCAAGGGGTATTTTAAATTGAGGGCCCAAAAGGGCAGGTCATTCCAATGGCTGCCCAAGTCCGACATGGTGCCGTTGCCAAAATCCCACCAGCGGTACCATTTCGGCCCTGGATAATAAACGGTATGAAAGGGCCGCAACGGCGCTGGACCAATCCACAGATCCCAATCCAACTCCTTGGGAACGGGAACAGTTTCCTTCGGCCGTTCAGTCACATAAACAATATCCCGGTGTTTTTTCGCTTCTTCTTCCGACTGTAAACCCCAGGCCCGGCCAACCCAGACATGGGCTTCATGCACCGGCCCAATAGCATTGGTTTGAATTAACTCCACCACGCGGCGGTAATTATCTCCGGCGTGGATTTGCGTTCCCATTTGCGTGGCCACCCGGGTTTTTCCAGCCGCTTCCCGAATCACCCGCGCTTCCCAAATGTTGTAAGTAAGGGGTTTCTCGCAATAAACATGCTTGTTTAACTTCAGCGCGGGCAAAGTGGCAAAGGCATGGGTGTGCTCGCAAGTGCTGACCACAACGGCGTCGAAGTCGTTTGCGTGGTCGAACATTTTACGGAAGTCGGTAAACTTTTTCGCCTTGGGGTGGTTGGCCCCCGCGCGCTCAACTGCCTGGGAATTGACATCGCAAATGGCCACGATGTTTTCCGAGGAAACACCGGACATGTTTCCCGCGCCCCGGCCTCCGGCCCCAACGATGGCAATATTCAGTTTGTTGACTGCACCTTGGGCCCGAAGGAACCCCGGGCACGCCAGCACCCCAGCCGCCATCGCAGAAGTTTTTAGAAACCCCCGGCGATTTACTTTCTTCTTCACCATGGTTGCCCTCAGTTCTTAGGGAAGTTCCCTGACTTTGATATTTTTGAATTCAATCGGCGATCCTTCCGATTCCAAACAGATAAACCCTTCCTTGGGAGTGCAGTTGTTCCCGCCGGAAACCTCTTCCCCATTCACCCACAGGCGCACTTCGCCATTGATGGCCCGGATGTAGTAATGGTTCCAAATGCCAACGCCTTTGCTCAGGTTTTTAACCGGAAAGCTGCGGCTGCCATTGGGCGAGCTGGGAGCAAAGGGTTTCATTTTTGATTTGCCAACCGCGAAAACATCGCCGTTGGTGGTAAACCAATCGGGTTTCTTCTTATTTTGTTTCTCAAAATTCTCAGCGTAGCCGTGATCGAGAATTTGCACTTCAATTCCGGCCTTGGGAAGTTGGCCGCCTTTTAATCCCTGAAGGCCCTCCTCGCTGGCCCAAAGGAAGACACCCGAATTTCCCGCCGATTTCATGTGCCGCCAATGCAGGACAATCTCAAAATTCGTAAAAGACTTTTTAGTCCTGGTCACTCCGACTGGCTTCCCTGTGCAGTAAATGACTCCATCTTTCCAGGTCCAGGTTTCCGCATCGCAATTAACATTCTGAAAGTCGTCCTCTTCAAGATTTTTCCAGCCAGCGCCCTGGCCATCTATGATTGCTCGTTGAACCGGGGCCTTACTGTCCTCAGCCCTTTCTTGCGCATAGGCCAATGCGGCCAAACCCAGAGAAAAGAAAGAAACCGCCAAGGTTTTGCTAAGTGTGTTCATGGTGATCTCTGGTGAAAAAAACAAGCAAAGTGAAAATCACCATACATGGAATTCCGGTCCAGTGCCATATAAAATGGTGATCCATCAGAATTAAATGGCAACTGTAAAGTAAAAGGAATTGGATGGTAACTATGTGTTGCCACCCCGTTCAAACGAAGCTCGGCAAGGGGTTGGCGACCTCCTTTTTTATGATGCAAAAATAGGTGGAGAAAAAATCAAGTGTTTCCCAAACTGATCCGTGGGACACTCATGGCATCAAGTTCCGCGGCAAATAGCTGGGATTCGCCAATGCCGAACAGGCCCGCCACTATCCGTTCGGGAAACACTCCGATTTGCGTGTTTAACTCCGTGACGGCGTTGTTGTAATTAGCCCGAGCGTGGGCAATTTTCTCCTCCAGAGCCGTGATCTCGTCACCCATCTTTAAATACATCTGGCTGGCTTTCAATTCGGGATAGTTCTCGGCCAAAGCGATGAGGCGGATGATCCCACCCACCATGTCTTTTTCCGAGCCAATGCGCACCGAGGAACCCCCTGCCACGGCCCGACCGCGGATTTCCCCCAAAGTTTCCAGCACGGCTCTTTCATGTTGCATATACCCGCGAACAGTTTCCACCAAAGAGGGAATCAAATCGTAGCGCTGTTTCAAAATGACATCCACCTGGCTCCAGGTTTCCCGAACCCGGTTCCTGAAGATGACCAGCGTGTTGAATACGCGAATGAACCACAGGAGGAAAACCATGGGAACGCCCAAGAAGACCCCAAAACCGATTCCCATCTTGGAAAAGGATT
Source organism: Gemmataceae bacterium (assembly GCA_009692005.1). Taxonomy (GTDB): domain Bacteria; phylum Planctomycetota; class Planctomycetia; order Gemmatales; family Gemmataceae; genus SHZZ01. The sequence goes on from SHZZ01000002.1 coordinate 180,716, forward strand.
CATCGGTTTTAGCAGTTTCCCCTTCCACCATTCGGCCAAGGCCATAAAAGGCGAGGTAAAAACCAAAAAAGGCGAAAGTGCTGCCAAAATGGCCGAGTGTCTTTTCATTGGCCTCGGCATCCTTGAGAAAGGTGGGCCGATCCTTCAAAGTGACAATCAGGGGAATATGTTCCTTGGGAATCAGAGATTGTTTTCCCTCGGCCACCACTCCCACCGCGGATGCGGGACCCTCAGCCGGGGTATAGGTGCAAGAATAACTCATAACCCCTACCTGGTAGCCATCACCCCACTGGTCGTAAAAAGTCGCCTGGGCAGGGTCAAGCCAGAGAAAATGTTCGCCATCCACAATGCGGAAAGGTGAGGAATCGCTGCCGGACTCCCGGGTTACCCAAGTTGTTTCCCTAACCGTCCGCCCATTGGAATCAGTCCTGGTTGTAGTGACTTGTTCTTGAACGGAATAAGAATAATTAACCGCTAAAAGAGGAAAGTAAGGAATTTGCACCGGGTTGTCGCAGGCGATTTCGCCATGAACCCAAACATCATCATCGACATTCACCAGACGGATGGGAAGAGGCGGGGCGCCGGCCAAGATGGCGTTTCTGCGATCGAGGCTCCTCATTTTCATCCACAGGATCCAGGCCAGAAGCGCCATTCCCGCGCCTATCCAAGCCGGCCGACTTGGATCATGCTGCTTGATCATTGTTGCAAGCGTGAAAATTATCAAAACTAGCAAGCCAAGTATAATTCCCAGGATGAGAAATACTTTTTTGATAAACGCAAACATGCGTCCCCCCGTAAAGTTGCGTGATACCCCAAAGTTAGCTGAGTTGGAGGGAAACGGAAATAAAAAAAGCCATGCTTTTCAGCATGGCTTGAGTGATTGAGGGGAATATTATTCCGGAGGCCTGCCCTCCGGAGAACCGCCCCGCCTTCCAGGTCCACTGTCAGGCCGGTTGCCTGGTTGCCGAGTCCCCGGGCCGGACTTCTTCAATTCTTCCAGCTTTTTCTTTTGTTCCGCGTTCAAAATGGAATCGATCTTTTTCTTCATTTCCTCCTGCAACGGACGCATGGCTTCGGGGATTTTGGAAAAGTCCGGTCGCTGGTTGTCCTTGCGAAGTTTATCAAGATATTCGCCAGCCTTTTTCTTGTTTTCCTCAACGGCGGCTTTGATCTGCTCATTTTGTTTGTCGGAAAGATTCAGCTCTTTGCCAAATCGCTCGTAGGGGAAGCCGCCGAACCCTACACTAGAAAACCCTTTACCTTTACCATCCCCCTTGCCACGGTTTTTGCCATCACCTTTGGTATCGTTAGGGGATCGGGCGGGAGGTTCGCCGGGTGACTTTTTCAATTCTGGCTGAGGACCAACTTTTTCCTTTCCGGTTCGTGGGCCCATCGGCCCTTTTCCTGGTGCAAACCCTTTTGGAGAAAACCCGCTTTCCCCGGGGAAACCCGGCCTGGTGGATTTGCCGAATTGACCGCCCCAGTTCCCTTTGCGCGGATCGAACCGCTGGAAGCCGCCAAGGCCAAAAGGCGCCGGCCTATTGAACCCTTTGCTTCCGGCGCCAATTTTCCCCATCACCGACTTGGCGGCCGTGGCCACGGCGGAATCCTGGCTCTCGGCCAGTTTAGCCAATGCAGGCAAAGCCGGCCGACCTATGGCAACCAAGGCCGCACGGCTGCTGTTGCGAACCGTGTCGTGCCGATCGGTCATTTTATCTGTCAAAGTTTTCACCCAGGCATCCACAACTGGATCGGCCTTGGGCTCCGGGCGAGTGGTTTTGATTTTTCCCGGAGGTTGTTTGCCTTTATCCTGACCGCCTGGTGGTTGGGCAACCAAAGCGCCTAGGCCTGCCAGGCAGATTACTGTCCCCAAAAGGGAAAACTTGATAATACGAATCATAAACACCTCCTATTGAAATAAACTGCTTGGCAACTTTCAAACCACAGGATACCCAAAATTGATTAAAGCCTTGTTAAGTTGATAAAAAATAAGAAAGATTTAACCTTTGAAAATGGAATACCCTGCCATGGCCTGATCATCCGGGTTCCCGGTTTAAGGATGTTTTCCGGATTAAAGTCAATTTTTCTTGGCGGGAAAGGCTTTTGATCCTGGCCTCTTTTTTGGCAGCAAACGACTTATTTCTGGCATTTTGCTGATAAACCAGGGTTACGGGCCGACGGGATTGGGTGTACCGGGCCCCTTTTCCCAGGTTGTGCATGGCGAGGCGGTGTTCCAGGCGGTTGGTTATCCCCGTGTATAGGGTGCCGTCCTCGCATTGAACAATATACACCAGCCAGGTTTTTCGCTTCACAGCCATGTTTCAAGCGAGGTAATCAACGGCAAATGAGTGTGTCCGCCACTTGCAAATCTAATTGCAAAAGAGTTTTTACGCCATCCCGTTTCACCGCAACTTTTTTCCCGCTGGCCAGGGTGACTTGCCCTTTGACCTGGAAATTCAATTCCACTTGCAAATTGACAATTGGTTTGGAACTCCAATTGACCAAAGAAATTGCCAGGCCATGGGGGGAATCAATTATGGTTGACTCGACCAAAGAATTGGAACAATTGACCGGTTTCACCAGAGAGTGAACTGCGGAGCCAATCAATTTGCCCGATTCGCTATCGAAATCCATGGGTAGGAAGTGAACCATGGCATTTTCATTGGCGCCCCGGTCAAACGGCTTTTTAGGGATTGCAGGTTTGAAGTAGGAAAGTCCAGGAAGGAAACCGCAATAGATCACTTTGCCTTTCCCTGCAGTCTTTGAGAATACCGCCGGAGAGCCATCCTTGAACTTTGCCTCAACATTTACCCCTTGGGTTTTGCTTTGGCTTTTCACGCCAATTACAGGAATGGTTTTCCCGTTTTCAAAGTGGACGGAATCAATCGGCTCGGCAAAAGGAAGGTCTTGTTTAATAAATTTCACTTGCGCGTCTTTGGGTTCCACCAGCATTTCATCCTGAATGCCCGCCAGTTCCATTAAAGGAGAGTTTTTCTGATCCAGTTCATCCCGCATACCGGCCCCGGCGGTCAAGAACAGCGTTCCCCCTTGCTTCACCCAGGAAATTAACGCCGCGGTAGACTGACGGGTGATATGCCGGTCCGTTAAATACAGCGCCTTGTATTTTTTAAGGGTGCCATCCTGTGCGTCGGCATCGACCAGAAAATCCAACGGAACTTGCTGGTTGCGAATGGCAATGTAAAGGGCGCGCTTGGCCGCCCCAAACGATCCATGTGTATCACCCCAAATATCCGAGGTTTCACTGAACCAGAGGCCGGTTTCTCCTTCCCGCACCTTGCCGTCCTGAACAATATCCTCAAACAGTCCCAATTCATTAAACCCACGCAACACCGAGGCATACATGGCGGGGTCGGAGACATGGTTTTCCGTGTAGGCCACCTGAACCGGCCGAAATTCAAACAGGTTGACCATTTTCATGCCATGACCCAGGGCGCCGTAAAATAGCCTGCGCCACATATCCGGAGTGTTGTTGGGCGCGTGCGGCATGACATAATAGTGAATTTTTCTCCCCTCTTTACCACGAATCCCGGCGCGGAAAAGATCCAGGGAAATGTTGTTCATTTGCGGAGTCCCCACTGGAACTTGCCAAATGTAATCCTCGCTCCACGGCAAGGTCATGCCATCCTGCCTGAATACCGAAATCCATTTGAAGACTTCGCCGAGGAACATATGCTCGGTGGGATAATGGGGGGAAAAGTTGGCTCCAATGCCTGCGTTGGGAAAATGCCCGCGCAAAATATCAGTCCGCTGCTTGATGCCCTGAATGCCAAAATGATAGAGGTAGCGCTGCGACCAATAAAAAACCCGTGGGTTTTGACTTTTACTTCCCACCTCGGGAGAAAAGATCACTTGCTGCCATTGGGAAAAGGCTGGGCTAATTTCTTGGGGAGTAACTCCCTGAGATTTCAGCCAATTCTGAAAAGCCACATTGGTGGCTTCGCTTTTTCCTGGAGTAGGGAGGCCAATTTCATCCCCCAGGCTGACCACCACAACTTCCTTGGCCTTGTCACCCATTTTTTGGGCGAACTCAGCCAGCTTTTCCGTTGCCACGCCGCGCACATCGACATAGCCCCTGCCTTTGCTTTTTCCTTCGCCTTCTGTTTCGGCCAGTGCAAACATTTTTTTGAAACGGGCAACTGCCGCTTGGTGTTTGCCCTCTTCCAGGGGAGTAAAAGTGGAAGCGAAGATCGGGGTGCGGGTGGGTGTCTTTCCATGAATCGGCTGCTTATCCAAGTAGTCGAGCAGGTCGTAAAGCACCTGGTCAATTTTGCGTATTCTTTTTGACCGTCGAGTGTCAGCGTCTGCCGCTAGAACCAGGCTGCCCTTGCCACCCGAAAAAATACCAATGATTTCTTTTTTGTCGCTGCCCATGGCAAACTCGGCCTTGTACGGCCCATCGCTCGTCCAGGTCCATTGCCCGTCGTTCAGGGAATCCATCAAACCGCCCACCTCGACCCAGTCGCTGGCTTTTCCTTCCTCGACGCGCACGGACACTGGTTGCCATTTTCTGATGTGAACCCAGTAGGGGGAGTGTTCCTGCCAGTTTCCGCCGTTATGCCCCTTGGCGCTGGCAAAAGTTAATACCTGGTTTCCCGGGTTGGAAACTCGCAGCCAAACATCCCCCGATTGCGTCAGCATGCCATCGAGTGGGAGGTAATTTTCTTTTTCGATCCGTTGCTTCACTTGATCATGATCCGTGGTCAGCATGACCAGGTCGATATTTCTGCGGGCGGCGGGTTCCGGCTGCTTTTGCGCAATCAGGGTGATTTCCGCCACCCCCGCTTGCAGGTCCGCGAAAGCGTCGTGCCCTTCCCAAACCAGATTTTCTCCCGCCCCCCAATCCCAGGCGACTTCATCCTTTAACCGTTGAGAAAAGGCCCAAATTTTCAAGTTCTTGCGGGCGCCGTATAGCCGTTCCAGCACTTTTTTCCCACCCTGCTGAACGCTTAGGGTGAACTGGGTTTCAAATCGGTACGCCGCTTCATAGCGCACCAAAACCTGGTATTTCCCCGCCTTGGCAATTTGCACTTTTTGGGAGGCGGCAGCTTTTTCGCATTGCTCACTGGCGCCCAGGAAGGCCTTGCGGCTGAGAAACGAATTGGCAAAAGTGGCCGCGTAATAATTTTCACCCCATTTCCCTGCCTTCCATCCGGGCCCGGTTGAGGTGAAGTCTTCTCCCTCGGCTATGATTAACCCGTCCGGCTGGGGCGACAATATTTTCCCTTTGGGTTGTTCACCGTGAACTGCCCATACCAAAGAAATTACGGTGGCAAAGCAAGCAATGCGTACGAGGAATACCATGGTATCGCGCCCTGGAGGAAAGTTGGAGGACAAGCAGGGAACCTTTAGGGTGGTTCAAAAGGCTAAACCACTAGCCTGGGAGAGACAATAATATTCTCCTGGGCCGCGGAATTTTTGGAAAACTCACATCGTGCGGCCGCCATCCACAACCAAGACCTGGCCGGTGATCAGGGAATTATCCAGCGAAAGAAACACAATCGCCGAGGCAATATCATCAGGCGTGGCAGCCCGTTTCATGGGAGTTTGCCCCATGGCCGCTTCCACCATGTGGGGATGTGGAGCCAGCCAGCGGGTCAACACCGGCCCCGGGGCGACGGCGTTCACCCGCACCTCGGGAGCAAAGGCTCTGGCCAGCGACTTGGTCATGCAGTTTAACGCCGCCTTGCTCATGGCATAGGGAATGGAACTGCCGCTGCCTTGCAACCCAGCTACTGAAGTAACTGTGACTATGCAACCATGGCGTTTTTTTAGAGCGGGCATGGCGGCCCTGCAAGCGTAAAAACTTCCACGCATGTTCACCGAAAAAATGTCCTCCCAGACCATGTCGGTGAGGGCGTCGAGATTGGCGTGATCGATAAAATGCGTCGTGCCTGCGTTGTTGACCAGGATATCCAGGCCGCCGAATTGTTCCTCGCAAGTTTTCACCAGGGCGCGCACTTGCTGGTCATCAGCGACATTACCTTTCAGCGGGATGGCAGTTCCCCCCTGTTTGCGGATTTCAGCGCAGGTTTCTTCCGCTTCCTTGGCCGAGCGAGAATAATTAACCCCCACCTTGCAACCTCGGCTGGCCAAGAGAAGGGATGCGGCCTTGCCAATCCCCGTGCCGCCGCCAGTAACCAAAGCCACCCTTGATTGCATTTTTCACTCCTGATTCATTGACTTGGAATATGTTGGCGGGCTTACTTTTTGGGTTTGGCCGCTTTGACTTCAGCCTCGGTCAAGGGCCGGACCCGGATGTTGCGCACCGCGCCCGTTGTATCGTAGGTGGCAAAACCAAATGGCCGCGATTCATTGCACTCGATCCGGATGGAAATTTTCATCCCCGTGGTGTCCTGATCAACCAGGTTTTCGTTATCGATCCAACAACCCAGGTAGGAGTTGGTTACCAGCACCCGGATTTTGTACCATTGGTTGTCCTTAAAATCCTTGGCCTGGCCGGTCGAGTTTTCCGAAGCGTCCACTCCGTCGATATTGGATAACCCGATCACCGATCCGCCCCATCCACCCACGACGAAGGAGCAAAAGGAATCGGCCACTGGAAAGGTCACGGTGCCAAAGAAATCCCGGCCGTTAATCCGTTTCCCTTCAAACTCGACTTCATAGTTCACCTTGGGGAAATCTTTTTTGTCGTAGGTGACCCCGGTCATTTTGGTTCCGGGTTCCATGACGATGGCGCCATCCTTGACATAGACTTTCCCCGGCTTGAAAAAATCCGCAGCCTTCCAACCATCAAGGTTCTTGCCATTGAAAAGGGCTTTCCATTTTTTGGCCTCGGCGGCTTCCTTGTCTTCCGCCCGCAAGTTACATATCAACCCTGCGAACAAAAAAATGCTTGCCAATATTCTCAAGAAATTCAAGCGAGGGTATTTCATGACTTTTCCCTTCGTAAAATCAACCGATCTCAAGGCAGGAGGGTGCAACCTGACATGAAAATAATGGAGGGGCTTCTCTTGGGGAAGAAAAATCCGCCTTGTTTAAGTCAAGGAAAGCGGGCCTTCTTTGCAGTATTCAGGATTGCCAAATTTTTCCAGCCGGCACCCGAACCCGTGGGCCAACGACATGAGCAACCGGTTGTGAGGCACCTTGGGCAGCTTCAGCGATTTCCCCATCTTTATCCCGGGTAAACCGCCCAACAGAACAAAGGGGATGTTTTCCAGAGTATGGGAATTTCCTTTGCCCAATTCGTTGGCCCAGACGATCAGGGTGTTATCCAATAGGGTCCCCTGCCCGCCTGGTTCCGGCGTTTCCGATAATCGTTTGGCGAAATAGGCGATCTGCTCGCAATACCACTTGTTGATCTTCGTCAGCTTTCCCTGCGCTTCCCCATTGGAATCGGGTTCGTGCGACAAGGTGTGATGCCCTTCGGAAATCCCCAGCCAGTTCATCCGCGCCATGCCAACTGAATTGGTAAATTGGAAAGTCGCCACTCGGTTGAAATCAGCGACCAAGCTATTGACCAGCAAATCCAACTGCATGCGGGTGATTTTGGGAATGTTCTCATTTTCCTCGCGGATACCTGCTTCCAGTTTGGGTTCCGCATGGGTTTGCTTTTTCACTTCCGCCTGCAGTTCCTTCTCCAGCGCCCGCACCGAGTCGGCATGTTCCAGCAGAATCTTTTTATCTTCCGTGGGAAGTTTCGCGGATATTTTCCTCATGTCGCCCTGAAGGTCGTCCAGGACGCTTTTTAAAACCTCACGCTCTTTACTCTTACCGTAGAGTTTGGCGAAAACCTGGTAAGGATTGCCAATTGGAGTAACCGGTTTATTCGGCGCAGTGTAGGACATGCGCGTCCAGGTGTCAGCGCGTTCAGGCACCAGAACACCCAATTCAAGCGAGCCAAACCGGGTTTTAGTGGCGGGATCTTTCTGCAGGAAGTTTTTGATTTCTTGATCGATGGAAATTCCGCTGGACCACCCTGCGGGGGTATGCGACCCACCCTGGATGTTGCCGGGAAATAATTCGACCCCGGTCAGCAGGCAGCCAATCCCGCGCATATGATTATCGCCATCGCCGCGAACTTTGTCACAAACACCGTGGAGAACCAGGGATTGTTTTTTGAAAGGTTCAAAGGGGCTAAGACTTTCCTTGAAGGAAAAATCTGGGCCTTGGGCCTCGGGCCAGAAAGTGCCAGGCACCACCCCGTTGGGGCTGAAGAAAATCACCAGGCGCTGTCTCGGTTTGGCTGGCGCGCCGAATACCGGCAAATTGCCGAGAAATGGCAACGCCGCCCCCGAAATCCCCAATGCCTTCAAGAAATCCCGACGATTCTTTGCTGCCATGATGTTCCTTCCGTAATTCCAATTAGCAAGCATAACATATTTTCAGTTATTGCGGTAAAGACAATTTTATTTTACCCGGTTCACAATGCAAATAGCCCGGCGCCAGCCTGGCAGATTGATTGGCCTTGGGTTTAATTCCGTTGCGGTGTTTTAACTGGGCCAAGGGCATCCCGGACCGCGGCGCGGATGAATATCTCCCGCATGTTAATTCCTTCCTCTTTGGGAAGAAGAAATTGCAATGTTTCATTCCCATAGGCTCGCAACGGTTGCTGCGTGACATGGTGAAAAACATTCTCCGCAAAGTATTCCTGAGCCTCGCGAGATTGCGAAATGAACTGGGCCAACTCCCGCGGGGTGGAAAAGTTGTGCGCCTTTCCCTGGCGATCGACAAATGAACCCTGGGCATTGATGGCTTTAGACTTTTCCTCTCGACGGAACCTGCCAGCGGCATCGTATTTTTCCAAGGTGAACCCCAAGGGATTGATAATTCCATGGCAGGTTAAACAGGAGGCTGGCCGGGTTTGCATCTCCACCCGTTCCCGGGTGGAAAGAGAAGGATGCAGGTCCGGCGCCAGGGGGGCCACCGCCTCCGGAGGAGGATTCATGCCCACGCCAAGCATACCCCTGGCAAGGAAAACGCCGCGATGAATTGGGGAGCTTTCCCCGGGGTAAGCCAGAACGGATAAAAGATAAGGGTGGGTGATAATGCCAGACCGAAACTCGTCCCCTGGAACTTTGGCGAAACCCGCCCCAGGCTTCACCGCGGTTTGAAGAAAATCCCCTAGCCTCGAGTTTAAATAAAGGTTGCGTGAAAGCAACAATTCGGAAAACTGGGAGCCGGGTGAAAAGTAAACATCGTCAACGAACAAATCGAGTGACAAGCGCATGTCGGCCAATACGGCGTCGTTGAATTTGGGGAAGCTGAGCTTTTCTTTTTGGATGTCGGCAATATGCTCCACATTCAAAAGGTAATGAAAAAAGCGCATGACTTTTTGCTTGGCCCGCGGATCATTCATCATCTGTCTGGCGGTTGCTTCAAGGAACTTGAGGTCCAGGGCGGGGCCGGTGGAGATTTTCTCCAACAGCTCCGGGCTGGGAATTGAATCCCAGAGGCCCAAGGCCAGTCGGGAGGCGATTTGAGCCTTGGCATCGGCGCCCGGCAAGCGGGTGTATAAGAAACGGGGCGACATGAGGATCAGGAGCAAAGATTTTTTCACCCCCATTTCCCCATCAGCGTTATCCTGAAAGATTTTGTCAATCCTGGTGTCGGTTTCCGGGTTCCACTGTGAGGAAAAAGCGACGCGGGCCAGCTTTTTCACGAAATCCCTGAGCTTGTTTTTTCTGTCACCGGCGGCATTTGGGGCCTTGGCTAATTCCTCCAGACGGGTCGTCACATAGGCGGCAGTTTCCAGGGCTCCTTCACGCACCGCGGTTTCCCACTCGCTGGAAAATCCCACACCTCGTTCCCAACCCCGGCTGCGGTCGTCAGGGGGAAATGGCGTGTCCAAAACAAATACTTCAGGGTTGGTTTTCGTCAGAAAATTTCGGGATGGTATAGGTTCCAAGGCGCCAAACGGCGCTTTCCAATAAAGTTTGATGAATGCCGGCTTGACCGGCGGCTTGGGTGTTTTGTTGGAATCGTTAACCCCCTGTTTGGCCTTGGAAAATTCCAGCCGCAGGAAATAAGCCCTGCCACCCAGGAGCCTAATTGCTGATTTGAATTCCGTTTCTTTCCCCGATTTGACCCAGCCATCGATTAATGGATTTTTTTCGTCATTGACCCACAGGCGGAAAGCATGATCCGTACGCACGACTAAATCGTAGATTCCTGTTTCTTTTGGCAGCAAGCTGCCGGTCCAGCGGATAGAAAACTCGTAGGGGTCGATCTTGCCCGGTTCGGGGCTGTTGATTTGAAAGTCGAAATGAATTTCTGGATCAGCCCGGGTTAAAACTTTATCACCCTTGTTGAAATTCCGTCCTTTGAAATACTCCCCTTGCACACCCGCTGGGCCATCCTGTGTTTCCTTGGTGCGAAATGAAGCAATCAGATCTGCGACGGCATTTTGATATTGGGTGGCGGTCAGGTGAGCCAACTCGACCCGAACCTCGGCATTGGCATCACGAGAGCCCCGAAAATAAAAGGCGGAATGAATATACCCGGCGATTTTTTCCGCTTCAGCCAATTTCAAGGAACCGGGGTCTTTTTCAGGCATGGTTTCCTGGATGACCCGCGCCAGTTGCGAGATGGAGAGGGCCCCATTCAACTTTTTGGCGTATTTTCCTTTGACCCCTTCGCCCTTGGGGCCATGGCAAGTGGCGCATTTGGCCAGGTAAATTTCCTTGCCAGTAATTTCAGCGGCAAGGCTCAGTGGTGTAAATGCCCCGAGTACAACTAGCGTGGTCAGACCAGGGAAAAAGAATGGTATTTTGCTATTCATTGACTTGTTTCAGGCGGGGGTTCCTTTCGGGTATTTTACTGCTGAGTGAAAAATATCAAGGTGAGGCGGGGAAAGGACTTTCACTCAGGTTGGTTTTTCCCTTTTCTTTCGTCAAAGGAATTGGGAAAATCCGAGGGACACTTACCGGGGGGTATATTTCTCATGTGGAAACTACGCGGTGGACTTGCCCTCGTTTTGGTTTTCTCTTTGGGGATATCCCAGGGGCAAACCGTTCAAATTCAAATCGAAGTCAATCAGCAGTTGGTCCAAATCAGGGCGCAAGCGGGAACTGGCGGGTTCTTTTCTAACCGGTTCTATTACTTGCAACAGCCAATTTTTCAAAAGGAATTGAAGCTAACACAGTTGCAAACTGAAAAATTAAAGTTGTTGAATGAGAAGATGCAAGAGATTTACAAGAATCCTGGAAGCGACCGCGTGGCCTGGTCGAAAAAAATCCAGGAACTGCAAAAAAACAATGAAAATGAAGTGGGGAAAATCCTGCAGCCTGAACAGGTCCGCAGGTTTCGCCAAGTTTATTTGCAACAGCTTGGGGACAGTGTATTCCTCGATCCAGAAGTTGTGGCGATTCTGGCGCTTTCCGATTCGCAAAAGCAGGCGCAAACGGAAATACGGGCCGACACTGGCAAGATGATCGTGGATTTGTACCGCTCCGCGGGTGGGAACTTCGGGGATTATGCCGCCTTCGACCGGGAAACCCGGGCATTGACCATGAAGATCTTGGCTGCCACTTTGACCCCTGCCCAAAAAAAGGCGTTCGACGACCTCTTGGGAGCCCCCCTTCAAAAATAACTTCCTTCAACCTCGGGATGCTTCATGAATCGTAACCGCGTTTTCCTGTCAATCCTGGCGTGGTCCTGTTTTTTATTAGTTCCCGCGGGAGCATTTCAAAAAGCCGAGCCCCCTGCCGATCCCACTGTGACCGAGTTGTTGAAAAAGGCCTATCTGGCGAGGGGGACCATCGACGCTAATTCTAAAAAGATCGCGGCTTTCGACAAATTCCTCCAAGGGAGAATAGAAGCAACCCAAACGGCTCTGTTGAAGGCTGCAGACAGTTCGATTTTTTCCCTCAAGGCCTTGGGGGACTTGGAAGCCGCCAGGAAGAAACTCGCTGTTTTGATCAATGGAAATAAAAGCGAAATAGATCAAGCCAAGCAAGAAATGGTGGTGAAAGAACTGGCCAAACAAAAGGCTTTCATTGAAGCGACCAAAGCCAAAGAAAAGTTTGAGATTCTCGCACGGGCAAGTGAAGAGACGGAAAAATTGTTTTCTCAGCAAAAGGAAAATCTGGTTGCTCAGGTGAATGAAGCGGCAGCCATTGAGGCCCTGGCTCTTGGAGGATTGAAGCCACTGGATGCCCGACAGTGGGACCGAAGCAAGGCCCGGCACCTGTTGAACCGGGCCGGATTTGGCGGCACACCACAGGAAGTCGATGCCCTGACACAGATGGGTCTGCACTTGGCGGTTGATTTCCTTCTGGAGTTTCAACGCCAGCCGGGCTCGCAAATTCCTTTTGAAAGTCAATTGCCTGAAGCGGCGCAGCCAGGGGAAATGTTCCTTACCCCCATGGAGATTCAGAATCGTGAATTCCGGCGGCGGGCAGCCGATGGCGCTCAGTTAAACAACCTAAAATCCTGGTGGCTGCAACGCATGGTGCAAGGACAACGGCCCTTGCAGGAAAAATTGGTTTTATTCTGGCATGGCCATTTCACTTCCGAGCACCGTGTGGTGCAGAATGCGCATGCGATGTACCGGCAAAACGAACTATTCCGAGAAAACGCGGCCGGCAATTTTTCCCACCTGCTGCATGGCATCGTTCACGATCCGGCCATGCTCCGCTACCTCGACAACAATTCCAATGTGAAGAGCAAGCCCAACGAAAATCTGGCCCGGGAACTCATGGAGCTTTTCGCCATGGGCGAGGGGAATGGCTACAAGGAAAAGGACATCATGGAAGGGGCCCGCGCCCTTACAGGGTTTGTTTACGATCCTCTTTCCTGCCAATTCCGCTTTGATTCGGTGAATCACGACTTTGGGGCCAAGGTGATTTTCGGGACAACCGCCAACTTCTCTGGGGATGAGTTCGTGGATTTGATACTGCGGCAGCCCGCAACCTCTCGCCATGCGGCCAACCGCCTCTACGCTTTCTTTGCCAGACAAGAAACGAATCGCGCCTCCGTGGAAAGGCTGGCCTCGGTGCTGCGGCGGGCGCAATTTGAAATCAAACCGTTGTTGCGCAATTTGTTCCTATCGGAAGAGTTTTATCATCCGCAAACTATGGCCAGCCAGGTGAAAAGTCCGGGTGAACTCGTGGTCGGCTTTTATCGAGAACTTGGCCAAAAAGAAGTTAATTACCCCGGCTTGGATTTAGCTATGCGGGCCATGGGGCAGGAACTCTTTAATCCTCCGAATGTAAAAGGCTGGGAAGGTGGCAAATCCTGGATTAACGCCAACTCCCTGGTCACCCGGTTTAACCAGACCAGCAGCTTGATAGACCGCCCGCTGGTTTTTGCCCCCCCTGTTGCGCAGCGGCCGGCGCTAACGCAAGTCGATGTCGCGGCTTTGCTGGCCCCTTTCGTTTTCAATTCACCTGTTGAAGTGGTCAATCACATGGTCCGTCGCCATCTGGCGGTGCCTTTGAATGAAAACAAGAAGGCGGAGTTGGTGAAATACCTGGGGAATTTTCCGCCTTCTCGCGAATGGGAAAAACAAAAACCGATGGTAAACAGCAAACTAAGGGGCCTTTTGTCCTTATTGTTGGCATCGCCTGAATATCAGTTGCATTGATTTCATTATTCACAAGGGGGGCGCCATGCTTCAAATAAGAAAGTTCGATCGCAGGCAGATGGTGCAGTACGGGATGGGGCTTGCCGCCATGGGAGGCGCTGCTCCTGGGTTTTTATTCCGCACTGCCCAAGCCGCGCAAGCAAAAAAAGATAGCGACTCCATCCTCGTGGTGGTGCAACTCAGTGGCGGGAACGACGGCCTCAGCACGGTCATTCCGTTTCAGGACCCGGCTTACCACAACGCTCGCAAGGCCACGCGGCTGGATCCCAAAGATGTCCTTCGCCTGAACGATGATGTGGGGTTGCACCCCAACTTAAAAGACTTCAAGGGCTTTTACGATCAGGGAAAATTGGCCGTGATTCAAGGAGTGGGTTATCCCAACCCCAACCAAAGCCACTTTACCTCGATGGATATTTGGCATTCAGGCGAAGCCAATACCAAGGAATCGCCTTCTCCCTCTGCCACTTCGGGGCTTGAGGGGTGGTTGGGCAAGTATTGCGATGTGGCTTACCCGGACAAACCGGATTCCACTTTGGCCATTGCGGTCGGTTTCAACCAAACTCCGCGGGCGATTCAGAGCCGCAGGCATGGCGGGTTGGCAGTCCAGGGCCAGGGTGGATTTCGCCTATTTGGCAACACCCAGGATAAAGCCCGCGTTGAAGCCATGGAACGGCTGTCGAAGGAAAAAAACCAGCCGGGAAATTCTTCTTTGGACTTCATCACCCGAACCATTGTCGATGCCGTTGAAGCCGGGAAAAAAATCAACACTATCTCGGGCAACTACCGGACCCCGGTGGTTTATCCTTTCAATATTCCTTTGGCGGCTGCGCTGCGAACCGTGGCCTCCTTGATTGCCGGCGGCGCCAGCACCCGCGTTTATTATGTCTATCAAGATGGCTACGACACGCACGCCGGGCAAAAGGCGCGCCACGACAAATTGATGGCTGATTTGAACCAGGCGGTCGGGGCTTTTAGCAAAGACATGGAGAGGTTGGAAGGAGGCAAAAAGGTCCTCCTCATGACCATGAGCGAATTCGGCAGGCGGGTTGAGGAGAATGGCAGTCAGGGAACGGACCATGGAACCGCGGCGCCCATGTTTTTAATCGGCGCGGGTGTTAAAGGGGGAGTTTCAGGCAAACACCCCGGGCTAAAAAAGGAAGATCTCTACCTTGGTCGGGACCTGCAGTTCCACAGCGATTTCCGCGCGGTTTACGCCACTGTTTTGGAAAAATGGCTGAAGACCCCGAGCAAACAAATCTTGGGAAAACAATTCCCCCTGCTCGAATGCCTGGGGTAATTCTTTTATTTTGACAATATGCGGATCTCGACTTTGCGGAATTCCACCGGGTGGCTCTCCGCCTGCAAGGCGATATAGCCTCCCTCGATTAATAATTTCCCGTCTTTAATCAGCTTGGCCGCGTTTTTGTCCTTGGGGTCGAGCTGGCACTGTTCATACTCCAAAACGGTTTCCCCATTGATGATTTGACGAACTTTCCCGCTTCCCCGAACTTCCAGTTCAGCGGTTACCCATTGGTCCCCGTTGTAGGTCTTCGATTTGGAGTTGGTGCAGTGCGCCTTGACCAGACTTTCTTTCATGATCACATTGGTGCCGGGAGTGCAGACATTTCCAGTTGGCCTTTCGCCTTTTCCCAGGCCGCCAAGGAATTGCGCTTCAATGGAAACTGGGAAATCCTGATCTTTGCCCATGCTTTGTGGCGATTGGCAGTGAAACATGACCCCGCTGTTGCGCGTGGCCCACCCTGGCCCGCCCTTCACCTGGTCTCCGACGAAACGGTATTCCACCCGCAGCAAGTAATGGGAAAAGGAATCTTTATAAAAGAGGTGGCCGAACTTGCCGCTAAATTCTTTATAACCCTTGTACGAGACCTTTAAAATACCGTCTTCCACAAGGAAAGTATTGGCGAAATTGTCGCCGGCTTCGTGCCCCTGGATTTTCACGGTCCAACCATCCAGGTTTTTTCCATTGAATAGCGTAATCCAGTCTTTGGCAGGAACCGGATCTGCCGCGGCTGCCTCCCCGGAATATTGCCCCAGAAACCCCAGAAATAAAACACCCGTGAGTATTCCTGAAAAGCGCGAAAGGACTCCGAGCATGGCCAGCCTCCTGAAAAATGGATTGCCCCTAATTTAACTCTCCCACTCGCTGACAGTCTAATGTAATATTTTTGCATATCCTGCCTACCCTCCTGGAGTGAAAAAAATGACTTCTCCATTAACACGACGACAGGCGATGGAAATAGGAATCACTGGAAGCGCCTTGGCGTTTGCACCGCCGGTTTTTGCCGCCGGGTCCGACACTTTGCGCATCGGCCTGGTTGGCTGCGGAGGACGGGGCACTGGCGCGGCGGCGCAAGCCTTGAAAGCTGATCGCAATATAAGCTTGACCGCCATGGCCGATGCTTTTTCCGACCGGTTGGAATTCTCCCTCGACAACCTGGCCAAGGATCAGGATTTGACCAAGAAAATCCAGGTGCCAGCTACTCGCCGTTTCACCGGTTTTGATGCCTACAAAAGGCTGTTGGAGCATTGCGATGTTGTCCTTCTTTGCACCACGCCTTGCTTCCGCCCCATGCATCTGAGAGCCGCCATTGAAGCAGGCAAACATGTCTTCGCGGAGAAACCGGTGGCAGTGGATGCCCCGGGGGTGCGCTCGGTTTTAGAATCCTGCGCCCTGGCCAAATCGAAAAAACTTTCGGTAGTTTCCGGCCTGTGCCTGCGCTACCACTTTGGGTTTCAGGAAATGGTTTCCCGCCTGCGATCCGGGGCAATTGGCGAACTGATTTGCCTGGAAGCCAATGACTACCGCGGCGGGCGCTGGAACAAACCGCGTCAGCCGGGCTGGTCCGACATGATGTACCAAATGCGCAACTGGTACAACTTCACCTGGCTATCCGGCGATTTCAATGTGGAACAGCATGTGCATTTTCTCGATGTGTGCGCCTGGATCATGGGGGACGAATACCCTGTAAAGGCCATGGGGCTGGGCGGGCGGCAGGTTTTAACCGAAACACATTATGGAAATATTTACGATCACTTTTCAATTATTTATGAATACGCCAATGGGGTGAAATTGATCAGCAATTGTCGTCAGCAGCCTGGCTGCCGTAACGACATGAGCGCTCACGCGCATGGCTCCAAGGGTCGGGCGCATCTGGTGGAAAAAGCCAAAGGCCTGGTCATTCGAGGGCAAAAGGATTGGGTCTACGAAGGGCCGAATAACGATATTTACCAGACAGAACACGATGTTTTCTTTGATTCCATTCGCAAAGGCCAGCCGGTCAACAACGGCGATTACATGGCCAAAAGCACGCTGCTGGCCATCATGGGCAGAATGGCCGCTTACACCGGACAGCAAATCACCTGGGACATGGCCTTGAATTCGAAAGAAGATTTGTCCCCGCCAAACTTTCAATGGGAGGGCAAACTCCCAGACCCAACCGTGGCCATGCCAGGCAAGACGAAGTTTTTCTAAGCCGCGAGTTTGGAGAATCATTTGTGAACATCTTGAATCGCCGACAGGCCATGACAAAGGGAATAGTAGCGTTGGGAACGCTGAACGCTGTTTCATTGAAAATCCGCGCCCAGGTTTCAGGCAAACCCGCGCAGAAAACTCAGTTTCAAATCGCCTGCATGACCCTTCCCTACAACGCCTTCCCGCTCAGCAGGGCCTTGCAGGGGCTAAAAAAGGCTGGCTACCGTTTTGCCGCCATGGGAACTACGCATCAAAACACGCCTGGCAAGTCGGACCCGGTTTTGCCTCAAGATGCCAGCCTGGAAACTGCCCGCCAAACCGCCGGCAGGTTCCGCGACCTGGGTTTGGAACCAGTCATGATGTTCGGCCCATCTCCGGACCAGGTGGATCCCTTGAAGGCACGCATTCTTCAAGCCGAAGCCGCCAAGGTTCCGCAAATTCTTGTCATGGGAAACACCAGGGGAAACGACCTGGAACTCTGGGTGAAGAACTTCAAGGAAATTGGACCTTTCGCCAGAGACCATGGCGTTATGGTGGTGTTAAAGCAGCATGGAGGCAATACCGGGACGGGGGATAAATGCGCCCGGGTGATTCAGGAAGTGAACGATGCCGGGGTGGGATTAAACTACGATGCCGGCAACATCATGGATTACCACAAGATCGATCCTATTTCCGACTTAAAAAAATGCGCCGGCCTGATCCGCAGCTTTTGCATCAAGGACCACCGGCAATATCCCAAGGACGAAGATTGCGGACCCGGGCTGGGGGAAATCGACCATTACAAGCTTTTAGCCCCGGTCGCGAATGCATCATGGACCATTCCGCTTTGCTGTGAGAATATTTTCGCCCCCCTTTTGCCCCGGCCCAAAGACCCGGACTCCATTGATGGCCTAGCCAGGCGGGCAAGAGAATTCCTGGAATTGGTGGTCAAGGGGATTCAATTTTGAAACACGCCGGAGATTCCACCATGGCGCGAGGCTTTATTTGGCTTTTCACCCTGGGATTTACAGCCAGTCAGACAATCTGCCAGGCTCAGGAGGGCAATCCCTTCCAAGTTTCTCAGGTGAATCCGCAAGTCTTTTCCTCTCAGGAAAAAAACCAATTTGAGGACATGATTGGCAAAGATATCCGGGCCTTGAGGAAAGGCGCTAACCTTTTCAATTCCACTGAATGGCAGAAAATCAACTCTCAAGCTCAATGGGAGAAGTTTCGCAATGTCAGGTTAATGGGCTTGGCCCAGTCCCTGGGTGAATTCCCCGAACCACCACAAAACCCCACCCGCAAAATCACCGGAACTCTTAAAGGCGATGGTTTCCTGATCGAGAATCTTGTCTTTGAAAGCAGGAGTGGAGTTTGGGTTACAGGAAACCTGTATAAACCAGAAAAACCGAAGGATAAAATGCCCGGCATCCTCATTGTGCATGCCCACCACACATCCAAGGAGCATGGCGAATTGCAAGACATGGGCATGACTTGGGCCCGCGCAGGTTGTTTGGTCCTGGTCATCGATCAGTTTGGTCATGGTGAAAGACGACTGCACCCTTTTGCTGATCCCGCCAGCTTTTCCAAACCCTTTCGACTTGGCCGCCAGGATTACTATTTCCGCTTCGATGCTGGAATTCAGCTTCACCTGCTCGGCGACAGCCTGATGGGCTGGATGGTTTGGGACATCCACCGGAGCGTGGACCTGCTGTTGGCGCAAAAAGGGATCGATACTGAAAAAATCATTTTGCTCGGATCTGTAGCCGGCGGTGGCGACCCGGCCGCCGTTGCCGCCGCTTTGGATAAGCGCATTCAATGCGTTGCCCCATTTAATTTCGGCGGGCCCCAGCCGGAGACCCGCTTCCCCCTTCCCGCCGACGCGGAAACTTCGTTCAATTACGCCGGCTCGGGCAGTTGGGAACCTACGCGCAACCTGGCTCGGTCAAACCGCGACGGCTTCCTCCCTTGGGTTTTGATTGGGAGTATTGCGCCTAGAAAACTGATTTACTCGCATGAATTCCAATGGGACCAGGAACGCGATCCCGTTTGGAAACGCTTGAAAACTATTTATGGTTTTTACAACGCTGAAGGGTCCCTGGACTTTACACTGGGCAAAGGAAACTTGACAGGCAACTCCCCGACGGATTCCCACTGTACGCACATTGGCTCCATTCACCGGGTGAGAATCCACCAGGCGCTAGAGCGCTGGTTTGGCATCGTGGTCAAACCAGGGGAAGAGTATTCCCGCCGGTTGCCTGCCAAATCCCTGCACTGTTGGACCCCTCAGGCCCTCAAGGAAATTGCCCCAGGCCACCCGCTCGAAGCCCTGAAAAAACTGGCCGATCAGCGAATTGAAGCTGCCAAAATTGCCATGAATTCACAGCCTGCCCCCGAAAGAAAAAAGTGGGTGCAGGACCAATGGCGGAATATCCTCGACTTGAATTCCCCGGTCAAGGATCCCCAGGTAATCCGAAATGAACCTGGCAAAAATGGAAGACTGACCTATTCCAGCGTCATCCTCTTGCAAGAAAGGGATTTGGTTGTTCCGCTTTTATTCTTCCAGGGAGACGGGGAAAAGAAATTGGAAAAGCCGCTTGTTGTGTTCGTAAGCCAGGATGGAAAGAAAGGCCTCTTGCAACGGCGAAGCGAGGAAATTGAA
This sequence comes from Gemmataceae bacterium, assembly GCA_009692005.1. GTDB lineage: Bacteria > Planctomycetota > Planctomycetia > Gemmatales > Gemmataceae > SHZZ01. The sequence goes on from SHZZ01000002.1 coordinate 200,414, forward strand.
AGTTTGTTAAGTGCGGGGTTTTCAGTTTGCCTGCCCGATCTGCGTGGCACCGGAGAAACTGCCCTGGGAAATAGCCGCGGAAGAAATTCCACCGCCACCGCTTATTCCTCTTCACTGCTCATGGAAGGGCTGCCCTTGGTTGGCGGCCAAACCCGCGATTTACTTGCCATCCTTGGTTGGCTGCGAAAAACCCATGGGCCAGGCAACCGGCCCATTTATTTGGTGAGTGATTCCCCTGCTCAGATTAACTCCTACAGCCTTCCGCAGATTTTGCCCCGGGATGACGATTCCGCCTTGCCTGCCCTGGCGGAGCCGGGAACCCAGTTAGCCGTCTTGGCTGCCGCCTTGTTCGATGGCAAGGTAGCCGGCGTTCAGGTCCGCAAAGGCGTGGCCGGTTTCCGCCCTGTCCTGGACCATTTCCTTGTGGCCATTCCTCACGCCAGTGTCGTGCCAGGAATTCTTCCCGCAGGCGACATCGACCTTCTTGCATTGGCATTGTTCCCCATGCCCGTGCAATTTACGCAACCGGTGAATGGGGGGAATCGCCTATTTAGCCATCACGGGCTGGCGCTGCAATTCCCGCAATCAAAGGGAGCTTATGGAACCCGGGATGGAGGGAAGGACCTATCCTTGAAGGTGGAAGAAATCCACCTTCAAGATTGGCTAAAATCCCTGGTTAAAAATTAATAATGGGTTTTCTTCTTGGCAAACCCTTTTTGAAAAGACCATTTTTTCTTGACGCTTTTGTTCTTTTTTCCCTTTTGGGTCCGTTGCTGGGGGAAACTGCTCCCTACATTTGAGCGCTCGGTTTGCTTGGGCCGGGAATTGAAATCAGGGACGGTTCCTCCCTGTTCCTGCCCAAAAGTTTCAAAACTCCGCGTTTCCTTCAGCGGTTCTGAATGTTCAGGCCGCGGTTGTGGTTCGGCTTGGGAACCCGGATTTTCACGATGGGTTCCCAAGGGAACCTTGGCTTTAATTTCCCTTTCAATTTCTCGCAGAAGCCCGCGGTCTTCAGGCGAGCAAAAAGAAATGGCCTCGCCCTTTTCCCCGGCGCGGCCGGTGCGGCCGATCCGATGCACATAAGTCTCCGGATCCATGGGGAGGTCGTAATTCACCACCAGGGAAATTCCCGGGATATCAATGCCGCGGGCTGCCAAATCAGTGGCCACCAGGATTCGCGGGCGGCCCGCTTTGAAACCTTCCAAAATGCGCTGCCTTTGTGACTGGCTCTTATCGCCATGCATCGCGGTAGAATTAATCCCAGACTTTCCAAGCTGTTTGGAAACCCGGTCTGCCCCCCGCTTGGTCCGCGTGAAAATTAACACTCGTTCAAAATGCTTGCTCCAGATGTAACTCTGAAGAAAATCGCCGCGCCTTTCCTTGTCCACCATGTAAACCGATTGCGAGATTAGCGCCGTGGTGCTTTTTTCAGGCGCCAGCCGAATTTCCACAGGATTTTGCAGCAGCTCCTTGGCCAGGCCGGCTACCGTGGGCGACATCGTGGCCGAAAAAAACAATGTCTGTCTTTCTTTCGGCAGAAGGGAAATAATCCGTTTCATGTCCGGCAAAAAACCCATGTCGAGCATGCGGTCGGCTTCATCCAATATCAAGGTGTTCACACCCTTGAAATTCACCTGGCCCTGGTTGGTAAGATCCATCAACCGGCCCGGGGTGGCCACCACAATGTCCACGCCTCGGCGCAGATCCCGCACTTGCCTATCCTGGCTGACTCCGCCATAAATCACCGTCGCTCGCAAGCGGGTGTTTTTCCCATAGGTCTTGAAACTTTCGTAAATCTGCGAGGCCAACTCACGGGTGGGGGAAAGAACCAAAGTGCGGAATTGCTGGTTGCCCCCCTGCCCTGGTTCTTGCGACATTAACTGCAGCACCGGCAAGGCAAAGGCGGCGGTTTTCCCCGTGCCTGTCTGGGCGCAACCCATTAAATCCCGGCCTTCCAAAATCGGCGGAATGGCCTTGGTTTGTATTGGCGTGGGTTCGGTGTATCCCTCAGCCGAAATAGAATCCAATAAAGATTTGGATAATCCTAAAGAAGCGAAGCTCATACTTGGTCCTAAAAAGAATTTCCAGGACCGAGGCAGGAAACACCAAGCGTGTTCCAAATTAAAACCATTGGACCTGGCAGCAATCCAATGGCCAAAGCCGAGAGGATAAACCGGAAGCATATTTTGTACTGAGAAACTCCATAACTGGCAAGGGCAGACTCTTTAATTAAGTTCCTTGCAACAGGCTTAATTGAGGAAAATTCCCCGCCACTTCCCTGGCCACTTTACCCTTGCCTTTTTCTCTGGGTATGCTTTGTCAATTCTTCCAGCCCTTGGCCTAGCGCTGTCTGGTAAAGCCACAAGTCGCCACCATAGGCCAGGATTTTAAACCCAAGGTCGAGGTATTCTTTCCCGGTCGCCAGATCGCAGGCAAGGAACCCAGGAATTTTCTGGAACCGCTTGCAGGCCGATAGCACCAGGCCCACCGCTTCTTTAAACTTCGGGTGCTCAAACTGGCCCACTATCCCCAGCGAATTTGACAAATCAAACTGTCCGATCCACAGAACATCGATCCCCTCCACCTGGGCGATCTCCTCCACATTCTTCAACCCTTGAGCCGTTTCAATTTGGGCGATGAGCAATGTTTCCCTGTTGGCCTCCGTGATCTTCTCCACAACACTGCCGCCGGTGTAATCGTCATGCGCGATTGTGAAAGCGGCTCCCCGTCGGCCCACCGGCGGGTATTTGGCCGAGGCAACCAATTTCCTGGCCTGTTCCGCGCTCTCCACCATGGGCGCCATGATCCCCATGGCGCCCATGTCCAATACGCGGGCCACGAAGTGGTATTCCGTTGCCGGGATGCGAACCACAGGAATCATGGCGGTGGACCGGGTTGTAGCCACCAGCATGCGAATAGTTTCCACACTCCAGCCGGTGTGTTCCATGTCGAAGATGGCGAACTCGGCGCCTGCCTCAGCAGCCAGCCTGCCGATCCCCGGGGAGTTAAACTCCAGAACAAAAGTGCCCAGGGAGAATTCCCCCTTTTGAATTTTGCGTTTTACAGGATTTACCCTCATCAGAACTCGCCTCCTCTTGGGAATAACTACCTGCCAATGGTTCCCTACCTTTTATTAAATGGGAAAGGCCCGGGGTTTCATTCCTTGTTGCCGGGGGTTTGAAAATCACCGTTACTTTTCCCAGGCCGATTCCCCTACGATGGGGAAGTCCTTCAAGGGATGGC
>SHZZ01000049.1 GCA_009692005.1 Gemmataceae bacterium
CGGCCTCGGGCGGGGCGACAAATTCCACCGTCGGCAGCGTGGGGATCAGCCCGGCGCGGTGGCCCTCCTCCAGCAGACGACGCACCGCTTTTCTCCCGCGCTCCCCGTAATCCAGCGTCCAATCATTCACATACATGCCGACAAACTTGTCCGCCAGCTTGGCATCGAGATCGCGGCCATATTGCAGTGCGTAACCCAGCGCCTCGTCCCGATGAGCCAGCCCCCAACGGATGCTTTGCAGCAGCAAATCCGACACGCGCTCAACGGTTTTCTCTCCCAGATCTTTCCGCACTACATTGCCCCCCAAGGGAAGTGGCAAGCCGGTGTGATTTTGCCACCATACCCCCATGTCCGCCACCAGGTGCAGCCCCTTCTCTTGAAAGGTTAGCTGGCCTTCGTGAATGATCAGGCCTGCGTCGGCCTGGCCGGAAACCACCGCCTCCAGGATCTGGTCGAACGGCACGATTTCATAAGTGAACTTTTTCCCCAGGAAAAGCCCGAGCGTGAGAAAGGCAGTGGTCAAAGTTCCCGGCACCGCGATCTTGACCTGGGCCAGCTCCTCGGCGGACATCGCCTTCTTCGCCACCACCATTGGCCCGTAACGGTCGCCCATGCTGCAACCGGAAGAGAGCAGGGCGTAGCGATCCGCCAGGTGGGCGAAGGCATGAATGCTGACAGCGGAGATTTCCAACTCGCCCTGCAAGCACCTGCGGTTCAGCGTTTCAATGTCTTGCAGTTCGTGGATGAACTCCAGGTCCGCGGTGTCGAGTTTCCCATGCGACAAAGCGTAGAACATGAAAGCGTCGTCGGGGTCGGGGCTGTGCCCAACGGTTAGCACACGGCGGGTCATTGGCTGCCTCCAGGAAGGATCCTACCTGGAACTTACAACCGCTGAAGCCGCGCGGCCATAACGGAAACTAGGGAATGGATTGCACCAGCTTGATTCCCAGCCAGGCGGCAGCCAGGGCCAGGAGAACGCTTCCCAGGGCGTAAGCAGCGGGCGGCCAGAAGGAGTTATCCCGCAGCAGGTGAAGCAGTTCCAGGCTGAAAGTGGAAAAGGTGGTGAAGCCGCCGCAAAATCCCGTGCCCAGAAGCAAATACATTTCATGGCGAAACTCGGAAGATTTTCGTTCCAGGTAAAGCTCGGCCAGAATTCCCAGCAGAAAAGACCCCAGGATGTTGATGATCCCCGTGGCCCAAGGGAAGCCATCCGCCCAGGGTTGCGCGTTGACTCCCTTGCCCAAGTACAACCGCGCCACGCCTCCGGCGGCGCAGCCCAGGCCAACCAGCATGGCCGGGTGAAGAAATACGGTCCAGGTCATTCAAGCTCTAATTCATAGGAGTAAGAGTTGTAATAGAGGGGCTTTTCCCCAGCCGGCGGGCCCACCATCAGAACGATTCGCTTGCCCTCCTTCAAAAAGGGAAATGGCTTGCCGGTCTCCGGGTCGCATGGCAAGGGGACCATGGTGACCTGCTCGGGCGAGGCGGGCCAGGCCTTGTCTTTCGCCGCTTGCAGCCGGATCGCTTCAATTGTTTGCAAGGCGGCCAGCTTGCGCTCCAGACGGTAAGGGGCCAGCATGGCTCGTTGCACCGCCGGAACCACCAGCCGTGACAGGGTTCCCAGGGGAATGGGGGAAGCCACCTTGGGCAAGGGCTGCTTCATCGTTTTTTCAAGGTCCATGAGTTTTTCCCTGAGCAGAGGCAAGGGCGCCCCTCGCCGTTTCAACATCTCGTCAAAGATTTGGTCGTAGGTCAGCAGTTCCGCCAGGAAGACTGTTTGCAAAGGCGGCAACTTTTCCACATGCTTGGCATCGAGGCCGTGTTCGCTGAGAAGTTTCACCGCTGCAGGCTGGTTGAGCGCCGCCATGGCGGAGAATCCCGCCTTTTTCATCAAGTCGGAAAACCCGCTTTCCTTCTGCTCCTCCGTGAGGCGGTGAAAGCGGTCGACGCAGGCCAGCAACTGTTCTTGCGACATGGCCTGGGGTTTTTTCACCTTCAGCATCTCGCGAAAACCTGGAAGGAAAAAATCCATGACGATCTTCTCCCCTTCCAGGGGTTTTCGAAAATCGATCAGCGGCTTGGGCAGGTTGGCCAGCGCCCAGTAGAGGTTAGGCGAGCCTGGCTGCTGTAGGATTTCCTCCAGGCGGGGCGCCATCATGCTGGCGCAAGCCACCCCGACCAACCCCTGGATGAGAGTTGGTCCGTCGGCGACATGACGGCCAAAGATCAGCCCCGAGCGCACATCCTCGATCGCCTTGTCCAGGCGGCCTGTTTTCAATTGCGCCCTGCAATCCAGGGCCAGCACCCGGGCCAGTTCGCGGAAACCCTGAATTTCGGGCAGCAAGGTCTCGAAGCCCTTGTCACGAAAGCGCGGGGTCAGCTCCCATTCGCAATAGGTTTTCAAACTTCCCTGCCGCACCTCGCCCGCCTGGTGCTGGGCAAACGACACTTCCTTTTCCTGGAATTCACTCAAGGGCTGATTCAGCCATTTCTCGGATTTTTCCGCGTAGTCCTTGGCGTGGGTGAGGCGCTGCCATTTCGGAGCGAAGGCGCGGTAGTAAGACTGGGCGGCGTTCCCTTCCACGAGTTCACGGGTTTCCGGGTACAGGCGGTAACGCAAGGCAGACGAAGGAGCGGCCTGCTTGTGGATTTTCAATTTGAAAACGGGGGGCGCCGGTGGCGCCTCGGGCCTCTGGCCTGGGTCGATGAGTTTCACCTGGGCGGAAAGAAATGCAGTGGTCGTCATCACCATTAATAGCGCCAGGTAGCGCATGGCACAGCCCTCCCCAGAAAAAAGGGATTATAATAGAATGGCTTGACCGGGTGAATCAGTGCATGTCGGGCCGGGGGAAATCCCGTCAATTGCTCTTGCTCGAAAAAAAAACGGGGGGATGTCTCCCCCCGCGTGAACCTGGCCCAGGCTGCCATTAGGGAATATCGATTTCGATATTGTTGGTGGCGGAAGTGACATTCTTGTCGAGTTTGGTGGTGGACAAATTTCCTAACTCAGCGGGAATGCGAATGGCCTTGGGCTTGCCATCCTTATCCTTGGTGAGATCGACATCCTCAAATTTGCGGCCGAATTTCCCGCCCACGGTCAGGTGGGCCGTGTCCAAGAGGACAACCATGTTTTTCCCCACGGTGGCCTTAAAAGAAAACTTTCCGTCTTTATCCGTGACGGCCTGACCCACCACTCCCTTGCTGGTTGGATGGAACTCCACCTGGATGCCATCCAGGGTTTTACCTTTGGACTTCACAACCCCTGTAACCTCGGCAGTGGAAAAGGCTTCCGATCCGCCGCAGCCAATCAGGGCAAAAACGAAGAATCCCGTCAGCCCAAGTTTCCAATTCAACATCTCAAGGTTCCTTTGCACAATGGTGGTGGAAGAAAGAAGCATTCAAAAAAGCTCCCCGCCCCTGGTTTTCCAGGGAAGGGGAAAGCTCTTGAAATTAATCCGTGTTGGCGACTTCGCCCCCTTCCCGGGTGGAGAGGGCAATCAAGGTGGCCACGGGCAGCGCCTGGCTGATAAACTTGACAGCGCCATCTGCCATGCAGAAGTTGGCCCCGCCGGTATGGCCGCTGCCATAGGCATTGATGCGGTCATCAAAGGTCGAATTATTTGCCGGGGTGGTTGAAGTCCAGCGGAAGTTGATCGACACGCTGCCGCCCAAGTGAGCATCGGCTTCGCCGCCAAACCAAGTCCAGCCCCAGTCTTCTATGTTGTCACCGGCCCTGCGGTTGTATTCCGGATCATAGAAATGGCGTTCGCCAAACATCAGCGTGTTGCTGGTGCCATCCTTGATGTCGGCAAAGTTCATGGCCTGGTTTCTGAAAAACAACCCTTCACCTTTCACATTTTGGGTTAGATTCCCTGGAGCCAAAGGATACCTGAGCGAAGGCCGACCGGTGTTGTTCCTGGGATAGGCTCGCCTACCGGCATTGCCATAGTAACTGGCGATGAAATACTTGCGGTCAGCGGGGTCCACGGGAATGCTGATGGCATCCAAGGGCAGGTTGATTGGGCAAGTCAAGGTTTTTACCACCTTGGTCATGAACCCGGCATTCACATTGTTGTTGTAATTCAACCAATCCCAAGTCTTGAATAGGGATTCCTGTTCGATGTAGGGGAGCAGATAGTGCATCACCATCCCTCTTTTACCCGTGTTGGTTGGGTCATCGTGGGGAAAAGCCCCATCGTTGCGCATGATGCCATAGGGCAGTTTTTGATAAGTGCTAATGAAGTTGTGAGCAGCAACGCCAAGTTGCTTGAGATTATTGGTGCATTGCGCCCGGGCGGCGGCTTCGCGGACTTTTTGCACGGCGGGAAGAAGCAGACCAATCAAAATCGCAATGATGGCAATGACCACCAACAATTCAATCAAAGTGAAGGCAGACCGATTGCGAGACATCGGAAGTACTCCTAAAGAAATGCCATGGCCCAATTGAGAAAAGGGGCCGAAATTAGAAAAAGACAACTTTCACAGATGATAAGGAAGAAGAATAAGGGTGTCAAATTTAATTACTTGTTTATTGGGTATTTTTCTGGCAGGGCCTGCCTGTGGTTTAGATGCCACTTGTCGCCAGGGGAAATGTGGAAAAAACCGGGGAGAAAACGGGTTTTTAGCCCCCGGGTTTCTTTTCTCAGATAAAGAAAAGGTTAGAATTCTCGACTTGCTTGAAAGGAATTCGGGCACCTGGGTCAACCAGAAGGAATTAAAGCGCCTTCTGCACACCTGGAATTGCCCGGCACACACCCATTTATGAAATCCCTCTACTCGAGAAAATTGCTCCTGGCGAGGCCAAGCGACTTCCAAGTATAATCTTGGGGTTGGCCCAGTTCCTTAAAAGAGTGAAAGCCATGAAAGAAGTGGTGCAAGCGATTTTTGCCGGCGCGATCTTGGGGTCGCTGGCATTTTCCGTGGCCCAGCCGCCGGGCAAAACACCCGACCCTGCTTCGCTGCAAAAAAAACAGGGCGAGGGAGAAGGAAAGGCCAAACAACCCGGCAAGGAAGGAATGGGTAAAGGTCGCGGGGGTGGCGGATTTGGCGGCCAACCTGGCGGGTTCGGAGGTGGCATGGACAAGGCGCGGCTTCCCAGGCCCGTGCCAGGACAGGTCCTTTCTTCCACCCTGCAAGAGTCCTTGCAGCTTTCAACAGAACAAAAAAAGCAACTCGAGGATTTACAAAAACAGGTCGATGGTAAATTGCAAGCGATCCTGACCAAGGACCAAAAACAACGGTTCGAGCAAATGCGCCAGGGAGGCGGAGGAGGAGGGTTTGGCGGAGGGGGCGCACCAGGGGGGGGCGCACGCCCGCCAGAGGGAAAAGGCCCGCCACCCGCGGGCGAGCCCAAGAAAAACGAACGCCCGCCGATGTAGCGATGCGAAGTAATAAAACCACATTTCGGATTTAGGGGACCCGGGTTTTTCTCCTGGTAACGCCAGGCTCCAGCCTGGCAGATTGATTGGCCGCGCTCTTTGCGCGGCGATCCCGGGAAAGAACCGATCGTGCTTGGGGTTCTGATGCCATGGCGGGCGCTAACGCAACGACCGACCCGCCTGTTTTCTTTCTCCTGGGAACGCCAGGCACCAGCCTGGCAGATTGATTGGCCGCGCTCAAACGGCCCAGGGAATTCCGTTGGAATTGCCTGGCATCCTTGCTAAGAAAACAGATTGACAGCAATTCGCGGGGAGGAAAGTCGCATGCAAGCGGAACTCATGGGTTTGGTTTTCGATACACCCGCTGTGGTGGTGCGCTTGTGGTCTCCATGGCGAGCCTCCGCCATTGAGCACCGCTTGTTCGATCAAATACGGCAGATCGCGAGCGGAACCGTTGAGGAAAAACCCGATGAACTGGTTTTGAAAATTCACGAGACGAAGGAATGGAACCTGGCCGTGGGGGTCTGCAACCGCGTGATGATGGGCTGGGAGGAAGAAGCCGATCACGGGACGGAACGGCGGTTGTGGTGCTGGGTTCTCGAAGGAGATGTGAACATGGCGGGGTACGATCATTTTGGGGAGCCGGCCTCGATCTGGGCGCTGGTGCGGGTGACGCTGGAACGGCCTGCCATCGACCCAGCCCTGCCGCCGGTCGAACATTTCGACTTGGAGAACTTCGGGGTGGAGTTTCAGGGTAGGCACGGCAAGAAAAAAGTTGGCAAGGTCACTTGAAGCTCCGCTGCCTCGTGCGGTCGCGCCAAGAGAAGCCCGCTTGCACAGCCAGCAGTAACAGGGCGATGACAGCTGCGTGAATCAAATCGAGTTGGAACACAAGATCTAATAGCAGGGCCCAGGCAGCGCCAGCGCCCCAGGCAAAGGTATCGATGCGGTACCTTCGTCGGCGCCAGGAGAGTTTCCACCAGCGCGGGAAGACCATGGCGGCGAAGTAAAAGAGAATCAGCCTGGCCCAGCCGGGCAAGGCCAGGGTCGGGCCGGATCGGCCCACGGAAACGGTCAGCTCGGCCGGTGCGCCTGGGAAAAAGCAGGCGGCCAGCCCTGTGACCCCGCCGATGGCCAGTTGCAACGAGCGCAAGCCGAGGGAATCGCGCATTTTAGGATTCCAGACCAGGGAAGCGAAAAAGATGCCTCCGGCGGCAAGCGAGGCCAGGAAGAAAATCGCCAGCGCCGATTGCCAGTCGGGGAAAACGCCGAGCGCTGCGAGCACGACAGCGCCAATGGCGTTGAGAATGGTGGTGCGGAAAACGGGGGCGAGTTTCTTTAAAAGGGAAAAGCGTGCCGGGACCGGGGAAGACAATGAAATGGCCGGCGCTGGGCCAGCAGGTGAAGGTGGCCCGGCCTTTTCTCGCAAGCGCGACAAAATCACCTGGAAATCGCGGAGCATCTCCGCCGCGTCGTCGTAACGGTCCTCCGGTTCCAGGGACAAGGCCCGCGAAAGGACCGGGAGAAACTCGCGCTCCTTGACCAGGGAAAGATCCGGGCGCGAGTTCAACTGTTTCAACAACACCTCGGCGTAGTGGTCGCCGCTGTAGGGTTTTTTCCCGGTCAGCATCTCGAAAAGGATGACCCCGAGTGCAAAAAGGTCGACGCGCTTGTCGTAGCGGCCGGTGGCGATTTCCGGCGCCATGTAATGGCAGGTGCCGATCTCCTGCGTGTGGTCGCGGTGGATGCCCTGGCCGATGGTCTTGCTGAGGCCGTAATCGCCGACCTTGATCACGCCATCTTCGAGGAAGACATTCCCCGGCTTGAGATCGCGGTGAACAACGCCGTGGTCGTGCAAGTGGGAGATGGCGTTGGCCATGCCGATGAAACATTGCTCCACCAGATCGAGCGGCATGCCTTCTGGGTTTTGCTGGACCAGGGCGGATAGGGTGGGGCCGTAGATGAACTCCATGATGACCCAGGATTCGCCGCGGTCATCGGTGCGCAGATCGAAGAGGGAGAGGAGATTCTGGTGGCTGAGGTTAAGGCATTGGGATACGCCGCGGCGCTCGACCTCGCGGTCGTTGTGTCCGCGGATCCATTTGATGGCAGCGGTTTTGCCGCCATCGGAAATGGCCAAGTAAACTTCGCCAAACCCGCCGCTGCCGATCCCCCGCTTGATGGTGAATCCTTCAAGAGGCCGGTCGCCGCATTGATACCCGAAACCCATGGGGCACCTCAGAATCCAAGCCTGGAGGAGGCGGGTTCAAGGGAAAAGGAAATGGGCCCGGCCATGACGGAGGAGTTTCTCCGCAGCGGCCCCGTGCCGGACTTTTTTACACCATCAACAAGGATCATTCCTTCCGAGCGGAAATTAAGCGAATTGCCACTGCGGTACAGCACCAGGGGTTTTTCCAGCTCGGGCACGCGGATGTGCGCCGGCTCTTTCTTCCCCAGCGCCAGCGATTGCGACATGAAGAGGACGCCATCGACGGGCACCGGCGGGCGGTGGGTGCTCAAAGGTTGCAAGCGGGCGGTCAGGCTGCCAGGCACCGGCAGAAGGAAGCGGAACTTACACTTTTTGCCCAGTGTGATGACGGTGTCGGCGCCGAGTTTTCCCGGCCCCTCAAGCGGCTGGCCATCGAGTGTAAGGAACTGGTGCGGGATGAGGGAAAAGCCCTCGGACTCGCGCTGGAAAGTGGCGTGTATGCCGGCAATGTCGGCGACCCAGGGCAAGTTGGCGGTCTGGTCGGGCCCGGCGTGCCCGATGGTTATGTGATCCCCGCTCAGCACCAGGTACCCACCCACGCCATCGATCCACAGGAAAAAAGATTTATCCTGCAAAGCGTCCTGTGGGCGATCTTGCTCACTGTTCGGTGGGCCCGGGTGGAGCATGGTGGCCATCTCCACCAAGGACGGGTGGGGGCCAACCAGGCGGGCCATGGCCATGCCGCGCATTCGCCGGGCTTCGTTGTGCCTCGGCGCTAAGGCCAGGATCTGATCGGCCAGTTCCAGCACCAGGGCGTCATTCTTGCTGGTTGCGGCGTGGTAAAAACGGTGCATCAGCTCGTCAAACTTTTCCTGATTGCGTTGGAATTGGCCGATCTCTTCTTGAATACCCTGGTCATCCGCGGGAAGGCGGCGGCGGACTCGGTCGAGAGCGGCGAGAGCCGGTTGAAACTCTCCCCGTTCGCCGTATTCCCGACCTTCCAGCCAGGTAAGACAGTTGGTGACGAGCAGATCCATGTCGGAGGCCTTGCCGCCCCGGTCGCGCAGTTTCCCCACCACCTCCTCGCAGCGGCGCGGGTCCCCTTCGCGCAGGCAGCTTCGAGCCCGGGCGATCATCAGGCGGGTGAGCCGGTGGCGGATTTTATCCACCCCCGCCATGCCGGTGCGCAGCCGTTCCGCTTCCAGCAGGTCGCGCCAGGCATCGTCTTCGTTGTCGTTCTCGAGATGCCTGCCTGCCCGCTGGACAAGTGCGCGTGCGATGGCCTGAGCCACCTCGGCGCCGCGGGCCTGCTGCGGCTTGCCGGCCTCCAGAAAAAGGCGGACCGAGTCATTGAGCCGGCCTTCTTGGAGGGCATCGCGGCAGCGTTGCAGGGGTGCGTTGGAAGTTTGCGCCATAGTTTTCCGAAAATGGTGTCAGGGCCCTTGTTGCCGAGCACTATCCTTTCCCAGGTCCTTTTGCCAGCGTTGAACCAACTTGAGCGCCTCCTCGGCTGACATTTTAGAGAAATCGGTCTCGCGTAGTGAAGCGAGCAGGGGATCTTCGGTGGTGGCAAACAAACTCCCCTGGATGATTTTGGGTTTGCGGATGATGGCGCCGGGGTTCTCCTGGGCCAAAAGATGGCGGTCTTCCAGGTCGTGGAGAATGTGCCTGGCTCGCTCCAGCACCGGGACGGGCACTCCGGCCCTTTGCGCCACATGAATGCCGTAGCTCTGGTCGGCGCTGCCCGGTTCAATCCGATGGAGAAACAAAATGCCGCTTTGGGTCTCGCGCACCCGCACCTGGTAATTGCGGAAACGGGCCAGCGAGTCGGCCAGTTGCGCCAGTTCATGGTAGTGGGTGGCGAACAGGGTCCTGCAGCCGATGTGGTCGTGGAGGAATTCGCTGATGGCCCAGGCCAGGCTGACGCCGTCGTAGGTGCTGGTGCCGCGCCCGATCTCGTCGAGGATCACCAGGCTGCGATGCGTGGCGTTGTTAAGAATGTTGGCTGCCTCGGTCATTTCCACCATGAAAGTGCTTTGCGCTCGGCCAAGTTCGTCGCTGGCCCCGACCCGGGTGAAGATGCGGTCGGTCAGCCCGAGGACGGCTTGGCGGGCGGGAACAAAACTGCCGGCGTGGGCCAGCAAAGTGATCAGCGCCACCTGGCGAATGTAGACGCTTTTGCCCCCCATGTTCGGCCCGGTAATGAGCAGAACCATGCCGGCGTCGGGCCCCATCGAGGCGCTGTTGGGCACGAAAGTGCCAGCGGGCATGGACTGTTCCAGAACCGGATGCTTGCCTTCGGAAATTTCCAGCGCCGGCTCCTGGGAAAGCATCGGCTTGCACCAGCCCCGTTCACTGGCCAGCTCGCCCAGGCCGCACAGGACATCGACGGCGGCCAGCGCTTCCGCCGTTTGCAACAGGGCCCCGGCGCAAGCCGCAGTCTCCTCCCGCAGTTGCGCGAACAGCTCGTATTCCCTTTTCTCCAGCCGGTCTTGCGCCTGCAAAACCTTGTCTTCCTGTTCCTTGAGTTCCGGGGTGATGTAGCGCTCGGCGTTTTTCAAGGTCTGCTTGCGATGGTAATTGTCCGGAACACGGCTGCTGTGGGCGTGAGTGATCTCGATGTAGTAGCCAAAGACCTGGTTAAAGCCGACCTTGAGGCTGTTGATGCCGGTGCGCGCGATCTCCTCGGCCTGAAAGCGGGTGATCCAGTCCTGGCCGCTAGCCGCCAGTTGCCTCAACTCGTCCAGCGCAGGGTCGAACCCCGGCCGGAAGATGCCCCCTTCTTTGGGAGAAATAGGCAGCGAGTCGGCCAGGGCGGATTGCAAGCGCCCGCGCAGCGCAGGCATGAGGTCGATGGCCGAGGCCAGCCGAGGCAGCAGGGGCCCACGGCACGATTCCATGAGCTGGCGCACCCGCGGCAGAACCTCCAGCGTTTTGCCAATGGCGCCCAGATCGCGCGGCCCGGCGCGCAGGGTCGCCGTCCGCGAGGCCAGGCGCTGCAGATCGAATACCTGGCTGAGTTGCCCGCGAAGTTCCTGCCGCAGCCGGAAATCTTTTTGAAACACCTCCACCGCGTCGAGCCGCTCCTGAATTCCCCCTGCTTCCGCCAAGGGCGACAGCAGCCATTCCCCCAGCAAGCGCGCCCCCATGGAAGTGGCTGTACGGTCGATGGCGTGAAGGAGAGATCCCTGGCGATTGCCATCGCGCAGGGTGCGGGTCAATTCCAAACTTCGCCGGGTGACTTCATCCAGGGCCAAGATGCGCGAGCGGGAATAGGGCCGCAGCCAGCGCAAATGCCCGGGCGAGGCCTTCAGCGTGTCTTTCAAATACCCAAGCAGCGCTCCCGCCGCCCGCAGGCTTTCCTCGTGATCGTCGAAGCCGAAGCCAGCCAAGGTGGAGACGCCAAAGTGACTGAAGAGCCGGGCCTTGCATTCCCCCAGGTCGAAGGTCCAATCGGGGCGCGCTGTCAGCGCCGCCTCGGGAAAGCGGCTTTCCAGATGGAGCGGCGGCCCAGGTTCCTTGCGTTCCTCGAAATAAAGGATTTCCGCCGGGCCGAGTAATCCCAGCAGGTCGAGGGTCTCGGGTTCGCTCAGGTTGGCGGCGTGAAACTGCCCGGTGGAAAGCTCCACCCACGACAGCCCCCATCGGCCCCGCCCAAGCGGGCAAACGCAGGCCAGGTGGTTGTTCACTTTTGGGTCAAGCAGGTCTTCTTCGGTGAGTGTCCCCGGGGTGACCACGCGGGTGACTTCTCTGCGCACCAGCCCCTTGGCCAGCGCCGGGTCCTCCACTTGATCGCAAATGGCGACTTTCAAGCCTGCGCGAAGGAGCTTGGGCAAGTGGTGGTCCAGGGCATGGTGGGGAAAGCCAGCCATGGGCACGGTCTTGTCGCGGCTGGTGAGGGTCAGGCCTAAAATACGGGATGCGGTTTTGGCATCGTCGTTGAACAGTTCATAGAAATCGCCCATGCGAAAGAGGAGCAACATGCCCGGATGGCTGTTTTTGGCCTCCAGGTATTGCCGCATCATCGGTGTGGACATGGATTCCCAAAAAAGGGTCCGGACACCTTTTTTAACTGCGTTTGAAGATCTTTTTCATGCGGACAGAGTTGCCCAGGCTGTTGTAAACGATTTCGTTCATGTAATGACGCATGAGCATGAGGCCGCGACCGCAGGGCCGTTCCAAATTTTCAATGTCGGTCGGATCGGGGACATCCTCGGGGTCGAAACCCGGGCCCTCGTCGGTGATGACGATTTCGAAAACCTCGGGGCAGATAAGGAATTGCACCTTGACGCTTTTTGCCGGGTCCATCTGGTTGCCATGCTTGATGGCATTGACCAGGGCTTCCTCCAGGGCCAGACGGATGCAAAAGGCATCCTTGTCCGGAGCATCCACTTCGATAAGTTCCTGCTCAATGGCATCCTGGAACTTGCGGGCTTCGATGGTATCGGAGGGGAGGATTATTTCCCGTAAACTGCTTGAGTCGGCCACGGATTTTTTCAAAACCTCAAAACAATTATTCTCTCTGCCACCCTGGTTTTGCAAGCAAACCAGAAAAAGCCCGAGGGCCTTAATTACATCACAAACTCCGGCCAGCCATTATCGCATGAAAAAAATTAAACTGGCTTCGGTGTTTGCTTGGTTGCCATCCTTAAAAGGATTGCAGGCCGGCCTGTTCGTCCCCTTGAATGCGGAAGAACTTATCCAGCTTGGTGATTTCGAACACTTCCTTGATTTCCGGCTTGATGTTGCACAGGACCAGCTTGCCGCCGCTCGAATTCGCCTTTTTATTCAGCGTAATCAGTTTGCCCAGGGCCGCGCTGGAGAGGTAATCAACATTGCCGAAATTCAAAAGAATCTTTTTCTTCTGTTCGACATCCACCAATTCGAACAACTGTTCGCCAATGATCTGGATGTTCTGTTCGTCAAGGATCTTGCGGTCAACGAAATTAACCACCGTAACATCCCCAATCTCCTCCACTTCGAGGCGGCGCTTACGCGGTTGTGCCGACATGTTGGAATTGCTCCTGTTCAGTTCACGGATGGCGCAGTGAAACTTTGAAAAATCCAATGGATGATAACTTATGAAAACCCCAAAAGTAAGATTAAACTAAAGGAGGGCAAAGAGAAGTCAAGATAATTCATGAATGAAAAAAATCTTTCTCAGCGCAACTGCCAAAGCCGATGCCCAAGCCCTGCCTAGGGTTGTACCGATCTCCCCTGGTCCTAGAATTGACTTGGGTGTCGCCCTGGCTGGATTGTTCCATGAATGAACTAACTCAAGAGGAAGAATCGCGTTTCCAAGCGCTGGTGGCCCAGATGCGCGGATTGTCCGGCGGGCTGTGCCTTGATTGCCGCGCTGACATTCTCCCCGCCGATGTCCTTTACAGCACGGCGCTGGGGTTCAAGGACGCGGTCCGCTGTCTGGCCTGCCTGGCCCGGGGATTGAAAAAAAGCGCCGCCGACTTGCAGGGGCAATTGCTCGACCACATCCGCCGTCGGCCCTGCCTGAGGAAGGCCCATGAAGTTGCCTGTGGACCGCTGGCGCCAGCCGAGGAAACCTCCAACTCCGGCCCGGATGCCACAGGCGATTTCCCAGCCCATGCCGATTGGTGGAACGCCGGCAATCTGGGGTGTGGCGACCTGGTGCTACTATTGCGAACGAAACTCAAGGCCATGAACCCCGGCGACATCCTGCGCCTTACCGCCCTCGACCCCGGCGCCCCCGAGGACATACCCTCCTGGTGCCGCTTGACAGGCAACTCACTCCTGCGGGCTTCTCATCCCGACTATTTCATCCAACGCAAAGGCTAATAATGAATCCTAAATTTGTCATCAGTTTGACCTGTGCAGCCGACAACACCGACAAGGCCACAGTGGCTTTTGTCGTGGCCAACGCCGCCCTCGGCAGCGACCGCGACACCGTGGTCTTCCTCAATGTCGAAGGGGTGCGCCTTTCGCAGCAGGGCTACGCCGATTCGATTCACGAAGAAGGATTCGCTCCGCTCAAAGAGCTGATGAAAAATTTTGCCGAGGGGGGCGGCAAGATCTATGTTTGCTCGCCTTGCTTCAAGAAACGGAAGCTGATTGAAAACGCCCTGGTGGCTGGCGCCGTGATTGTCGGCGGAGCGAAACTGGTCGAGTTCATGGCCGCTGGCGCGCCTTCCCTTTCTTATTAAGGCTTCCCATGACTTGGATTTCCCACCACAACTTTACTCCTCGCGCCTCGTTCGACGGCGGGGATCTCGATTGCGGCAACGGCCTGCTCCTGCTCATCCGCAAACACCTGGGCCCGCTTGATCCCGGGCAATATCTGGAGATCCTTTCCACCGATGCCACGGTCGAGGAAGACCTTCCGGCCTGGGCGCGGCTAACAGGCAACATCCTGGTGTCCCAGGTGAAAGAAGGAGACAGGCGCAGCTACCTGGTGCGCAAGGCCGGCTCCCTCCGAGAAGAATTGGACAAACCCCAGTTGCAACCCCTGGCCCCCTTGGTGGAGAGGGAACCGGCGCTCCTTTCTCCCTTGCCGCGCTTCGCCGTCACCGGCATCGGTTCTTGGCCCCGACCGCCCTGGATGTTGAAAGCCATTCACGATTCCCTGGAGAACCGCCTTTCCGAGGAAGCCTTCCAGGCCATCGCCGACGATGCTGTTCGCCTGGCTGTCCAGGCCCAGGAGCAGGCCAAGGTCGATCTGGTCACCGATGGAGAACAAAGGCGCGATTCCTACGCAGGGTTTGTTGGCTCGCGACTGGAAAATTGCCAACTGATTCCCCTCACCGATCTCCTGCCCTATGTCGATAACCCAGAAAAATTTTCCCAGGAGTTAAAAGCTCTGGATGTCCCGGCGGGGGAGATCCATCACCCGGCGGTGCTGGGAAAGTTGTCCAGGAAAAAGCCCCTGGCCGGCCATGAACTGGCGTTCTTGAGAAAAGTTTCCTCAAAGCCCGCCAAGGTTGCCTTGCCGGGGCCTTACCTGTTGACCCGCACCCTGTGGCTGGAATGCGTTTCGGAAAAGGTCTACCGCAAAAGGGAAGACCTGGCGGAAACGATCCTGGCCATTTTGCGAGAGGAAATCAGCGAACTGTTGGAAAGTGGGGCGCGCATCGTTCAGCTGGACGAACCCGTGCTTACAGAAGTCGTTTTCGGCCAGGCCAAAAAACAGCGGAGTTTCATGTGCGGCGCACTGGGCGAACGAAAAGACCCCGAACAGGAACTTGCCTTTGCCGGGGAATTGCTCCGGGCCGTGCTTCAGGGCTTTCCCCGCGACCGACTCGCCTTGCATATCTGCAGGGGAAACTGGAGTCCGGATGAATCGGTGGCCCTGGCAGGGGATTACCGCCCCCTCATTCCCTTATTGAAGAAAGTTCCGGTGGGGATCCTCTACCTGGAGATGTGCACCCCCCGGGCGGGAGAAATGGAAGTGCTTTCTAGCCTTTCAGAAGAGGTGCAAATTGGCCTGGGAATGGTCAATCCGAAAAGTCCGCAAGTAGAAGCGGTGCCAGAGATTGTGGCCAAAGGGGACAAGGCGGTTTCCTTGTTTGGGGCCGATCGCGTGATGTTGAACCCGGATTGCGGCTTTGCCACCTTCGCGGACAACCCCGTTTCCGGCGCGGAAATCGCCCAGGGGAAGCTGCAAGCATTGGCGCAGGCCGGGGAGGAACTTCGCCGTCGACATGGCCAAGGCGGTCGCTAAGTTTATTTCACTAACTATTTAAATAGGGTTACCCTGACACTTATTATCCTAAAAATGGCCAACTCTCAACTTTTCGCTTGACTCATTTTCTAATGAACTTATCATCAAGGATCAGTGAGAGATAGGACCGCTCTCTATATCTTTGGGAGTTTTCAGCCTGTTTCGCCTCCTTTCTTTTTTTCTTTCAGGAGCCTTTCATGAAACGCCATCCTTCTGCTTTTACCCTGATCGAATTGCTGGTGGTGATTGCCATCATCGCGATTTTGATCGGCTTGCTTTTGCCCGCCGTGCAAAAAGTCCGCGAAGCCGCCTCCCGGTCACAATGCGCCAACAACATGAAACAATTGGGGCTGGCCATTCACAACTTCCACGATAACCAAGGACGGTTTCCCCCCGGCTATGGCTACAACACCGTCACACCCAATCGGGCCCAAACCGGGGTTACCGCAGGCACCTGGGCCAGGCATCTCCTCACCTACTTCGAACAGGTGGGCAGCATTCCCGCCTCCACGGCGGTCAAGATGTTTCTCTGCCCTTCCGATCCACGCGGTTTGCGCATCTATAGCGGCTCCAGCGGTTTCGGGACCTTCGGCATGACCGATTACAGCGCCGTCTCTGGATACAGCGTTTACGACAACCTGACCACTCCCACCGTCGGGATTTTTTTCATGTACTCCGTCACCCGCATGGCCGATGTCAAGGACGGCACCAGCCAGACTTTGTTCCTGGCAGAACACCCGCCCAGCCCGGATCTCTTCTGGGGCTGGTGGGATTTCCCCACCTATTATGATTCCATGGTCGGCGTGCGGGAAATCAATGCTATTTACACAACCGACCAAACCGGCAGCAGCGGCGCCTGCCCACGGCCCGACACCTTTCGCCCGGGGAAAGAAACTAACGATTGCGACTTCAACCATCCGTGGAGCAGTCACTCGGGCGGGGCGCAAATGCTCTTCGCCGATGGAGCCGTCAGGTTTATTCCCTATTCCGCCTCCACGATTTTCCCCGGCATGGGGACGATGAAAAATTTCGAGGTGATATCCGATTATTGAAAAGTGTTTCCTTTTAGGGCTGGGGAAACCCAGGCCTTTACTCTTTAAACGCCAATGCAAGGTGAAACCATGAAGATTTCTTTTGCCAGCCTTCTTCTCGGTTTTGGGGCTTTTCTGCTTGCGGGATGCGGCGGGGTTGGAACCCTGACCGGCACTGTGGAATTCCAGGGCAAACAGCTTAAAACCGGGACCGTCACCGTCACTGGTCCCGATAACAGCGCTTATCCTGCCGCCCTGGATGAGGCGGGAAAATTCAAGATCGAAAACATTCCCCCGGGCCTGGCCAAAATTGCAGTCGATAGCCCCAATCCCAACCCGGTGGTTCCGATGGACCCTTTGCTGGCCAAGAAGCCAGTCCGCCCGGATGGTCCTCAAGTCGGCGCCGTCTCGCCTGCCAAGGGAAGTTGGTTCCCCATTCCTGAAAAGTACGGCGAAGCTGCCAAGTCCGGCCTTACTTTTGAAATCAAGCGCGGCGAGAATCAGTTCAATATTAAACTGCAATAACGCTTCCCCCGAGCCGAAGGCCTGAGCGACCGGTTTCTTTTCCTGGGATCGCCGCGCACAGAGCGCCGCTTTCTGCTAGGCTGGAGCTTTGCGTTCCCGTTGATAGGCAAAAGACGGGCCCGCCAGTCGCCACTCTTCCAGCTTTTCAACCGGAATAAAGGAGCGGGTCCCCTATGGAACCGATTGTCAACTTCACAATCGTCGCGCCCGTCACCAAGGAGTAGGCTAAAGAACTGGGTATTGAAGTCCGGTCGCAGGAAGTCGATCCCGACCTTTTCCAGGTGGAACTGGAGTTCAAGACCGAAGGCAAACTAAAGGACTTCAATCTGGTTTACTTGCGATTCGGCAAGGGAGCCAACCCTTTGTTGTCCGCATTGTTGCAGGAGGATCGGTCAAAGCCGGGATATGTCGTCGTCCGTTTTACCACCGACCGCGCCCTATTGAACAAAATCAACCTATGGGTGACAGAGCCGGGGCCATCCCATGGCCTTATCTACGATCTTTGGATCAAGGACTTCATTGAACGGAAGAAAGACCGCTGACAAGCTGCCGAAACAGGCTTTGCACCTGACCGCAGGGGCAAATTGGCTCCGTGAGGTATCAAGGTTTTGCATCCGGCCCACATCTTAACTTGGTCTTTCGGCCACATTTGGTAAGCAGCCCCCAAGGAGCAAGGAAAGAACCCCCCCCGGAGTCTTCCATGAAACGATCTGGTTTGCGAGCGATGCGCCTGATGCTCGTTTGCTCTTTAATTGTTTGTGTGGCGGGTGCGAGTCTCTCTGCCCAAGAGAAAACGACAGACTGGCGGCAGTTTCGCGGCCCAGGCGGCCAGGGGGTAAGCCCAACCAAGGGGCTGCCCCTGACATGGAATCAGCAAGAGAATGTCCTCTGGAAGACCGCGCTGCCCGGCGCCGGCAGTTCCAGTCCAATCATTGTGGGCGCCAGGGTCTTCATAACTTGCTACAGCGGCTTCAATGTCCCCGGCAAAGGCCCAGGGAACATGGAGCAGCTTAAACTGCATGTGGTCTGCCTCAATCGAGACAGCGGCAAGATTCTTTGGAACCAGGAAGTCGCGCCCACGCTGCCCGAGCAGGCCAAAGTCCGAGATAACCACGGCTATGCTTCCAGCACGCCGACCAGCGATGGCGAACGGGTCTATGCCTTCTTCGGCAAGTCGGGAGTGTTAGCCTTTGATTTCGAGGGCAAGCAACTGTGGCGGTCGGGGATGGGATCGGGGGTAAGCGGTTTTGGCACCGGCGCTTCGCCGATCCTGTTCAACGACTTATTGATCGTCAATGCCAGCGTCGAAAGTGAAAGCCTCGTGGCCCTGGACACGAGGACGGGCAAGGAGAAGTGGCGGTCCAAAGGCATCCGCGAGGCTTTCAACACCCCTGCTCTTGTCCCGGTAAACGACGGCAAAACCGAGCTGGTCGTGGGAATGCCCGGCAAAGTGCTGGGGTTCGACCCCGCCACCGGCGAGCAGTCGTGGTCCTGCGCCAACGAAATCACCTGGTATATTGTGCCGAGCGTGGTGGCCTACCAGGGAGTTGTCTGGTCGATAGGCGGTCGATCGGGAATTGCCGCTGTCGCTGTTCGAGCCGGCGGTCGAGGCGATGTCACCAAAACCCATCGGCTATGGACGAGTAAAAAAGGTTGCAATGTCTCCTCGCCGATCATCCACGAGGGCCGCCTGTACTGGATGAACGATCAGGGGATCGCCTACTGCGCCGAGGCGAAGTCCGGCAACATCATCTATGAAGAGCGGGTCGATCGGATTGACCAGGTCTGGGCCTCGCCGGTGCTGGCGGACGGCAAACTGTTCTATCTTTCTCGCAGAGGTGACACGATTGTTCTGCCAGCGCGCCCCAAGCATGAACGGCTGGTTGTCAACACTCTGAGGGATGGCAGCACCTTCAACGCCAGTCCCGCCGTGGCCGGGGATCGGTTGTTTCTGCGGTCGGATCTGTTTCTGTATTGTGTCGGGGGGAAATGATTCCTTGAGATGGCCGTTGTGTTTCTACCGATGGCGGCTGGCAAAGCTCTTTCTCCATCCGATAAAGTTGAGACAATAAAGAGGTGGAGGCAGGGGGCAAACCAGCCCCTGCAGTCGACCGCTCTCGACCGCTGAGCTTTTGCGTTCGCCTGCAACTTGATGGAGAAACTCAATGACAGCCAAAGATATTGTGGCCGAGCTCAAAAAGCTCGGGGACGCGCAAACCAAGAAAACCTGGATGACCCACGGCGCCTTGGAGCCGTGTTTCGGCGTCAAGGTTGAACATATGAAGAAGATCCAAAAGCGCGTCAAGACGGACTACCAGCTCGCTCTGGATCTCTACGACACCGGCATCGCCGACGCCATGTATCTCGCCGGGTTGATCGCTGACGACGCCAAGATGACCAAGAAGGATCTGCAAAAGTGGATCGAAGGCGCCACCTGTGGCATGGTCGCCGAGTTCACCGTCCCGTGGGTGGCGTCCGGCAGCCCGCATGGTCGAGAGTTTGCCTTGAAGTGGATCGAATCCAAGGACGAAGGCATCGCCTCGGCCGGCTGGCAGACTTACAGCAGCATGGTCGGCATCAAGGAGGACGCCGACCTCGACCTGCCCGAGATCAAGGCCCTTTTGCAGCGCGTGGCAAAGTCGATCCACCAGCAGCACAATCGCGTCAAATATGTGATGAACAGTTTCGTCATCGCCGTCGCCTGCTTTGTCAAGCCGCTCCACAAGCTGGCGGTCGATGCGGCCATCGTCATCGGCAAAGTCTCCGTCGAGCTGGTCGGGGCGTGCAAGATTCCGTTCGCGCCCGATCAAATCAAGAAATTCCAGGCGCGCAGCGCCATCGGCAAGAAGCGCAAGTCGCCCAAGTGTTGATGGGACGGTCGAGGCCCGCGGAGAAGGCGGAGATAAAAGACAAGGAACCAGATGACAGTAACGAATACCGTCTTGCTCGCGCCCATCGCGCTTGGTACGGCGGGTCTCATTTTAGGCCCGGTAGCCATGATCGCCCGAAAACTCCCGGGGCTCCACACGAATGCCGGAGAGGCGTACCACTGGGTGATGCTGGCCGTATGCGTGTCGGCGGGTGCATTGGCGATCCTCGACTGGAACCGCATCTGGTGGTTTCTCCCGATTGCGGCAGGGTCCTATGCCTTTGCACTATTGGGCTATGTGGCAGCGAAGCGCCGTTGGAAAGGATGGCTGCGCGCGCACCTTACCGGGCAAGGGGGCTCGTATATTGCCCTGGTGACGGCGCTCTTGGTCGTCAATTGGGAAACCCTGACTGGCGCCAGCGGGGTGGTGTCGCCTTGGGCCTGGGCGCTTCCGACGGTCGTGGGGTCACCGATCATCTTCTGGGTCGCCGGCGAGGTTGCTCGAGGAAGGCGGCCCAAACTCGCACCTCGCAGTGAGTGAATGGTCGTCAACCAACAAACGGCTGTTGTGGTCGGCTGCTGCTGTTCTTTATCATTGGGCAACAAGCACATGAAGACTATTCTCCGGAACATCTTGGCGGTCGTTATCGGTGTGGCAGTGGGAGGGAGCGTCAATATGGCGCTCATCATTGTAAGTCCGCAGGTTATTGCGCCACCCGCGGGAGTCGATGTGACGGACTCCAAGAGCCTCAGCGCTGCGATGCATTTGTTTGAACCAAAGCATTTTGTGTTTCCCTTCCTGGCGCATGCGCTTGGGACTTTGTCAGGAGCCCTGCTCGCCTTTCTTATCGCGGCCAGCCATCGGTGTGTATTTGCCTATGCAATTGGGGCGGTCTTTTTGGCAGGCGGCATTGCCGCCGGTTTCATGATCCCCGCGCCACTATGGTTCATAATCCTCGATCTTGCTGCAGCCTACATTCCGATGGCGTGGATTGGGACATTACTCGGACATCGAATCTTGGGAGGGGCGGGTCGAAAACCTGAGGCCGGGCCCGGGGGAGGATTAAACAAGACATGAATACTCTGCTGACGCTGGCCTTGCTGGGAGGACCGTAAGACCCGCCACCGCCCATGGTGGCACAAGCGCTCGAAGTCGCTCCGAGTTTCTGTGTTTACACCCACGGGTTTGTCGCTGGGCTCTTGGCCACCAGTGACGGCCGTGGTCCTGCCATGGGGTTTTTACGGTGAATTTCCAGCACGGGATACCGGGGCCGTGAGCCCTGGCGAAGAGGCTGGCATGATGGCATCGAAACCGGGTTGGCGCTCTGGCGAGGGGTGGTCCCAAATCCGCCGGGAAAAGCGCCGAACTAGCCGCTGCGCCTGAACGCCTCTGCGTGGTCGGCCGCGGAAGGCGGAGCAGAAATGAACTGACACCATTTATTCCGAGGGGAACGGGTGACAAGGCAGCGGTTAAAGCAGGAGAACGCCGATTCATCTCTGCGGCTGGCCAAGGATGACTTCCTCATCGCCGGGGAGACGCCCCGGTTTGACGGAAAGGTTTTGCGCCTGGTCCGCATGCGGGTTGCCCGGGACGGGTTTGCCGAGCGCTCCGTCCATGACATCGGCTTCGGGCCCAGTAGCTTTTCGCACAATTGGACCTGTCTACCTCTCGGCAAGTTGGCAGAGATTACCTTGGCGCTGGAGTGCGCCCAGGCCGTCCAGGGCTCCCAGTTGGGGCTGGCCGGGAAGGAGGACGACGAGGACCCGAACGGGCATTTCCGTGTCATCGAGTGTTGGGTCGGGGACCGACGGGCCCGGTTGAGCATGCAGTATGTCAAAGGGCTGGCCCAGAAGGCCGTCCCCGCGTTTGAGGCCGCCTGGTTGTTGGTGGTGAGCCAGTTTCCGAAACTGCAAGACCCCGGCCGAACTAGAGGCCGCGCCTGACCGCGGGCCAAAGCGGCCGGCGCAGTTTTTTTCGGCGGAGAACATGAGATGGAAAAAGCACGGCCCAACTGGCTGCGTCGCCGCCGCCTGTGGGTGATCAGTACTGGCCTGGTCGTAGTCCTGATTGCTGGCGGGTTGGCGCTGCAAGGGGCTGTCCAGCAAGCTCGCCAGGCGGCCCAGCGCAGCGCCGACTTATGAAACCTCAAGCAACTCGCGTTGGCGGTCGCCAACTACAAGGAGGCTAACGGACATTACCCGCCGGCGCACATCCTCGGCCCCGATGGCCGGCCTTGGCACAGTTGGCGAGTCCTCCTTCTCCCTTATCTTGAACACCAGGACCTTTTCAAGGAGTACGACTTTTCTCAACCTTGGGACGGCCCGAGGAATCGCCGGTTGGCTGAACGGATGCCAAAGGTCTATGCCTTCCACGGAGGCGACACACCCGGGAATACGACTTCGAACTACCTGACGGTGGTTGGCCCGGAAACGGTCTGGCCTGGATCGTTGACAGCATCCGGGGAGGCAGTTTCGGACAGCCAAAGGGCCACGATCGTTGTGGTGGAGAACCTGGGCGCCGGAGTTCACTGGATGGAGCCACGAGACCTCTTAATAGCAGGCATGGACTTCGCCATCAACAGTCCGGGCGGAGTGAGCAGCAGGTATAGCGATCCCGGGGTCGCCATGCTTGATGGGAGCCTCTACCGATTGAAGAAGGATATTTCACCAGAGACCCTGCGAGCCCTGCTGACAATTGGCGGAGGGGAGCCGGTTGAGTCCGACGGCGCTGGAGGCTGGGAGTGGTTGCCAGACGGTCGCCAGCGTCCAATTCGGCAACCGTGATGCGCTCGTTGGGAGCTGACCCGCGCCCGGAATCCGCCCTGGCAAGCTGGGGGCAATTCCAGGCAAAACGGTCAACCATGAGAAAATTAATTTTGAAGCCGTGACTGTTGCCATAAGTGCTTATGGGGTCAAAAGAAAGAACCCGTCGACAATCCCTGTCAGCGGGTTCTTTAGCGAGGGCGACGGGATTCGAACCCGCAACCACCGGATCGACAGTCCGGTACTCTAACCAGTTGAGCTACGCCCCCGAAACGGCAAAACCGCCTTGTTTTAATAGGAGATCAGCGAGGTTTTGGCAACCGGTTTCGCGGTATTCCCCGCTGGCCTTGGCGCCAGGGGTCGGAAAAATCCTTGCTCCAGCGGCGTGGCGACAAGCCAAGGCGGTCCATCTCCAACCATTCCTTCAGGCTTGACTCAACTATTTCATAATAGCAGGCGTCATCCCGGGTGAATTCGAAACATTCTTCTCCATCCCAGGCCCAAGCCCGGCCAAAAACCCAACTCACTGGCACTTCCAAACCATCCTGCAAACAGCGCAAGAGCATTGATGATCTCCCAAGCTCCATCCTGGGTTAATTCAGCCAACACGGTAACGCCCGCAGGGGAAAAAACAAGCTTGGCAGGTTTTTCTGTTCAAAAATTCCACTAGCATCTATCATCAAAGCAAGACCTTGGTCCAAGAGATAAAGGAAAAGCCATGAGCCAAACCTCCCTTCCCCCTGGCATGACCTACCCCCCGGTTGAAATGCTTCCCCCCAGGCGCTCCCCCTTGCTCGGTTGTCTGCTGGGAGGATCCCTGTTGCTCAACCTTCTGCTTTTTGGCGTGACTTTTTTCGCCTGCCTGGCGGCTGCCCTGGCGCCAATGTCCGACCTGTCAACGGGCGGGATGCAAGAAGTCCACCATTCCGGCAACGCAGTGGGGAAGGATAAAATCGCGGTCATCACTCTCGAGGGAGTCATTCTTGAAGGGTTGAACGAGTTTTTTCATAAGCAGGTGATCCAGGCGGGCAAAGACCCGGCGGTCAAGGCCGTTGTCCTGCGCATTAATTCCCCCGGTGGGAGCATCACTGGCAGCGATGATATTCACCGGCGGCTGATGGAATTGAAGAACGGCAACGCCGAGAAGAATCTCGCGGGCAAGCCGCACCTGGTGGTGTCGATGGGTTCGCTGGCGGCATCGGGCGGCTATTACGCCGCCATGCCTTCTTCCCGCATCTTTGCGGAACGCACCACCATGACTGGTTCCATTGGCGTTTACGCTTCTTTGCCCAATATTGAAGGTCTGGCCAAAACGATTGGCGCCACCATGGTCACCATCAAGCAAGGCGAGATCAAGGACAGCGGTTCTGCCTTCAAAGAAATGACTGCCAAGGAAAAGCTGGTTTGGCAGGACTTGGTCGATCAGTCGTACAATTTATTTTTGAAGGTGGTGGAAGAGGGCAGGCCGGAGTTGAAAGGAAAGCTGCTGGACAAAATCACCCTGGAGGCCTTGCAGGCAGGGCCGGGTGAAAAGGTTCCGAATAAGACCTACCAGCGCTACCGGGCCGACGGCGGGATTTTCACGGCGGAGAACGCCAAGAAGTTCGGCCTAGTGGATGAAATCGGCGCCCTCGACGATGCCATTGCCTTTGCCAAAAAGAGCGCCAATCTAGGGGACGAGGCCCGGGTGGTCCGCTATGCCAAGCCGAAAACCCTGACCGATTTTCTGCTGGAAATGCGCTGGGGAGCGAAGCCGCCTTCGGTGTCGATGGAGGAAGTCAGCGCGGCGCTGATGCCTCGGCTGTGGTTTTTGGCGCCGGGGTGTGAAATGGCCGGGGTGGCCGGGGCGCTGCAAATCCGCCATTAAGGCCCTTTGTTTTGTAATGCGTTGAGGGGTTTGCCTCCTGGGTGCGCGGGCCTCTGGCCCGCTTTTTCCTCTTTATGCGGGCCAGAGGCCCGCGCACCCAGGGAAGAGAAAAATGACGGGATCGGATGTTCCTCGGGCCCATCTTTCGGCCCTGCGGCTGCAAGCCGATCCAACACGCGTCCCGTGGCGTCCACGGCAGCAAGCAACATCCTTGTCGCATCATTGGCGCAGCGGCCCTTTGGCCGATTGCATTTTTTAGGTGTCCCGGGCAGGTAAACGGGTCAAATAAAGGTTGAAAAAGTCTTCGGGGCAAGATTTTCTACTCTCCATAAACCCGGTATAATTGGCAAGTTAGGCTTGTCGGCGGGATTTTTTTCCAAAATAAACTCAAGTTTTTATTACTCGGTGAACTTTTGACCTATGGTTGTCGTATAAACTTCGGTCAGCAGGGATGCTGAAGGTCAGCGCTGGGAGGTGGAACCTCCCCTTGAGTTTGGATGGTTCCCATCAAGACCGGTTTCCTTTCACGCCTGAAAGGGAAAGCCAAAAGCCGTGCGGGTGAAGAAGGGGATTGTGAAATCCCCGGGGGACTTTGCAACTCATAAAGGCGTGAATGTTTTTTTACCATCTGGCTCTTAAATTATTTCTTGGAGCCAGGCAGATCAGAGGTGAATCGTGGCGAAAAAAGAAGGTCTCTTAAGGCTGCACAAGGCCTTGCTCGCGAGGCAACACGACTTGCGAGTAAAACTGTCCGACGACCTTGGCGCTCTTAAAGCCCAAGATGGCCGGGATTCGGCGGACGAGGCGTTTGATGCTGGCAACGAGGAAATCAACTGCCAGCTTGCCGAGCTGGAAGCGTCGGAGTTAACCCAGGTGGAGCGTGCCCTGCAAAAGCTCAAAAAGGGAACCTTCGGCACTTGCGAAGGCTGCCAGAAAAAGATCCCCGTTGGCCGTTTGAATGCCGTGCCTTGTTGCACCATGTGCATTGAATGCCAGCGAGAAATGGAAACCGGCGCCGCGTGGAATGGCGCCAGCCAGGCCGGCGGTTGGGAACGGGTGGGCGACAAATCCATGTCCATGGAAGACTCCATGGAGACAGTTAACCTGTCGGATTATGAACGCTAATAAACTGATTTCGCCTATAAATCCGGGGCTCGCGGTCAGACCGCGGGCCCTGTTCTATTTATGACGGTGGGGCAAGGGTGGAAATGGCGATAACCTGTCCGCTTTTTGCGCGTCCGCGGCCATCGCGGGGTAAAATTCTTCAGGTTCTTTCTCAAGTCGCCGGGGTAGTTTTATCCTGGCTCTTTCCCTTCTTTAGGGGTTCTCCATGAAATCCGGCTGGCTGGCGCTTTTTCTCGGTGGCTGCGCTTTTCTCGGTGGCATGGTCGGTGTTTCTCTCTTGCGTTCGGGAAGTTTGCAAGCGGAAGGCGGCGATAGTCCGGGAGGAAGAATTCCTCAGGACATCCGCCTGGGCGACCGTTTTGAAACCGTGGCGCGCAAGGTTGGTCCCGCCGTCGTCGCGGTTGAGGCCGCCAAGCCAGGAAAAAAAGGCAAGTCGGTTGATGAGTCTGGCTCCGGCGTGATGATTCGGGTGCAGGGGCACGCCGGGGTTTATGTCCTCACCAATAATCATGTCATTTCGCAGGCCCAGCCCAGCCAGATCACCGTCACCCTGCACGACAACCGCATCCTTCACCCGGTGCAAGTCTGGTCCGACCCGGAATCCGACATCGGCCTTCTCCGCCTGGAGGGGGGGGAGCTTTTGCCGACGGCGCAAACCGGCGACAGCGACCTGGTCCGCCCCGGGCAGTGGGTGCTGGCCTTTGGCAGTCCCTTTGGCTTGCACCAGAGCGTCACGCATGGAATCATCAGCGCCAGGGAGCGGGGGCAAGTCAGCCTGGGCAGCACAATCCGCATCAAGGAATTTTTGCAAACCGACGCGGCGATCAACCCGGGGTCGAGCGGCGGGCCTTTAGTTAATGTCGAGGGCGAAATCATCGGGTTGAACACCGCGATCGCCTCGCACAGCGGCAACAACAGCGGCGTGGCCTTCAGCATACCGATCAACCTGGTGAAGAAGGTGGCGGCCAATCTTTTGGAAAAGGGGGTGGTGGCGCGCGGGTATTTGGGTTTGCAGGTGGCGGGGAGTTTTGAAACCGCGGATGCTTTGAAGCTTGGGTTGGAAAGGTTGCAAGGGGCCCTGATCGAGTCGATCTTGCCGGAAACGCCGGCGGCCAAAGCCGGCCTTCGCTCTGGCGATGTGGTTTTACAAATCGATGCCATCGTCATTCGCAACGAGAATCATTTCATCAATGTGGTGAGCGGTTTGGAGGCGGGCAAGCAGGTGCGCTTGCGAGTCTGGCGCGACCGGGTGTCGAAGGAATTACCGGCGGTGATTGGCAGCTGGAACGAAGCGCAAGAAAAGTTGAAAACCGAGAAGTAACCCGATGAAATAATGGCAGGGAGGGGAAGATAAAAAAGTGGGGCATCCGTACCCCTCGAGAGCTTCCATGCCAGATCGGAAAAACACCATCACCCCGGACGAATGCGGCCTTGCAGCCTTGATTCGCTCAATCTTTTCAAGTGACGATGCGAAAAATTACAACGGTGAAAGTCCAGGAATCCGCCTGGCTGCCTTCCATTTCTTGACCCGCCCAACTCTACCGCCTTGGATCGCGCAGACATCGAAGTTGCTGGCAAACTTCCTGGCGGCGGGTCTTGATGAAACTTATCTATCGTTCTTTCCATTGGATTGCAAGCAATCGTTTTGAAAAAAAATAAAAAAAACTTCAGGACATTTTACTGAGGTCAATAGTTGAAAATACCAACCGCGTCGCGCACCGCTTCAATCGTAATGCGGGCCTCGGCCCGGGCCCGCCGCGCACCTTCGCGCAAGATGCCTTCCACCTCGTCCGGCCGCCCGGCCAGGTCCTTTCTCTTCTCCCGAGCTGAAGCGAAATAACCGGTGATTTTTCCCAGCAGCGCTTTCTTCGCCTCGCCGTAACCGATGCCCCCCGCCTGGTAACGCGCCGCCAGCGCCGCTTTTTCCTCCCCCGTCGCGAATAGCGAATACAACCCGAATACATTGCAGCGTGAAGGATCCTTCGGGTCGGCCACCGGCGTGCTGTCGGTCACGATTCCCATCACTTTCTTTTCCAGGGCTTTCCCCTCGGCGAAAATCTCGATGGTGTTGCCATACGATTTGCTCATCTTTTGCCCGTCCAGCCCGGGAACCTTTGATTCCTTGTCCAGGCGGAAGTCCGGGATGGGGAAGATTTCCTTGAAGGCTCGGTTGAATTTCCCGGCGATGTCTTGCGTCATCTCGATGTGCTGCACCTGGTCCTTTCCCACAGGCACGAGGTGCGAGCGGTAGATCAAGATGTCCGCCGCCATCAGCACCGGGTAATAAAACAGCCCGACGCTGGCATCAATCCCTTTTTCCACCTTTTCCTTGTAGGATACGGCGCGTTCCAACAGGCCCATATTCGTCACGGTGGAGAGGATCCAGGCCAGTTCGGTGACTTCCGGCACATCCGATTGCCGAAAAAACACTGTCTTCCCCGGGTCCAGGCCAAGCGCCAAATAATCGAGCGCCACATCCCGCGTGTTTTGACCCAGCGTTTCTCTGTCTTGCACCGTGGTCAGCGAATGGTAATTGGCGATGAAATAAAAGCACTCGCCCGCTTCTTGCAGTGCGATGTGCTGCTTGACAGCGCCGAAATAATTCCCCAAGTGGAGTTTTCCCGAAGGTTGAACTCCGCTTAAAATCCGTTTTCGTTGTGTCGGCTGAATCATGGGATTAACCTGAACTGGGAAAAAGGTTAGTGTACCCGGGAGCGGGCCATTTGGCACAGGCTGGCTGCGGCAGAAAGTACAAAACAAATGGATCGAGAAACGGATTTCATTTTGGAAGCGGTCAGGAAGGCGCTGGCCGTCGGGGGGGAACACCTTCTTTATAAAGTGGGCAAGCAGGAAGGGTTGTTCAAATCGCGCTCGGGGTTGCAGGGCCAGGCGGCGGCCACCGCGTTGGAAAAAGGCTTTCTTGAACTTTCCAAAAGCGATGGCGAGGGGAAAAAACTTTTCCAGTGGGCCCGCCTCACGGCCAAGGGGATCCGTTTTCTTCACGAGCGCGAGTCGCCAGCCCGGTCGTTGGATGAGGCGCTGAAGCTGATCCGCAAGGAGAAGGAAGATCTCTCGGCAGGGCTGGCTCGCATGCGGATGGCGCTGGAGGAATTATCGGGCAAGCTGATGGAGGAGGCGGTGAGGTGGACTTCTCAGTTGGAGGGGATGGAACGGCAAGTCGGGGATGCGCTGGAGCGGCTCGACCGCGCCGTCCCCATGGTGCCGGAGGAGCTGGGGAAAAGCTACCCCTGGGCCCTGGAGTCGCTGAGGTTTTTGCAATGGCGGCTGGGCGAGGCCAATGGCAAGCGCTGTTCCCTTCCAGAATTGTTTGATCTTTTGCAGACCGGTTACCCGGA
This sequence comes from Gemmataceae bacterium, assembly GCA_009692005.1. GTDB lineage: Bacteria > Planctomycetota > Planctomycetia > Gemmatales > Gemmataceae > SHZZ01. The sequence goes on from SHZZ01000049.1 coordinate 28,814, forward strand.
TTTGAATTGCCAGACCTTTCATGAGGGGCTGTTGCGTTTGCGTCAGGCGGGGGTGATCCGTTTGGAAAAACCGGACAGCCACGCCGACATGCCCAGGCCGGAGTTTGCCCTGCTCGACAACGGCCAGGTCTACTACTTTTTACGCAGGTAAAAATTGGTTGGTCTGTTTTATTCGCTCGTGAATGCCACGGGGCGACCTGGGTACGCGGGCC
>SHZZ01000050.1 GCA_009692005.1 Gemmataceae bacterium
GGCGGTCTGGGGGGCAGCCTGGCGGGGACCGCATTGGGATTTTTGCTTTTGTTTCCCGTGTATGCCATTGGCGGCATGGGGGCGGGAGATGTGAAAATGCAGATGGCATTCGGTTCCTGGGTGGGCGCCATTTACCCTTTCGCACAAGCGCTGTGGATCGTACTTTTGTCCTTTTGCTGGGGAGGAATGATTGGGGGCGTTCTAGCCGCTGGTATGATTTTCCTGCGCGGGAAATTTTCTGCTAATTTACAAAACACCCGGGAAATTATTCATGACCTGATGAGCCAAGGCGTGGAGTCGGCTGCTGAAAAGGCTACTCAGCGGAAACCCCGAATGCACCTATTGCCCTATGGAATCCCTCTTTGTTTAGGAATCCTGGGCTACCTTGGGTATTATCATTTGGTGTTAAAAGCCCCGCTCCCCTTTATTACTGGAAAGTAGCCTATGCTTATTTGGAAACTTGAGTTATGATTGGTAAGGTAGGTAAGGGAATGCCTCGGTCGTGTCTTTTTCCGGTTGGGAAGATTAGGCAGAGTCAAGGCTTCCCGTCTTTCACATCTCTCCACCCGGAAAACAGGCACCACTGTTAAAATCGTTATATTTTGAAGTTCAGGGGCCCCTCTTGTCGAAGAATTCCCTTGAGAGTGAATCCCATCCTTGGGTTCCCTCCGGGTTTTCGGGATTGGGTCCCGTCAGGAATCCGGGGGTGGATCATGAATCCAAGGGTTTTGGTGGGTGGAATGGCTTTGATTTGCGGACTTGGGGCTTTTTACATGGTTAACAAATATATTAAAAACAGGGAGAAGGCCGAGGTCGAGGTCTTATGGACCATTGGCAATGTTCCCCTGGCCGAAAAAATTATTGAACCCGAAAAGTATTTTATTGTCAGGAAGGTGGCAGACGGGTCTTTTCCCCCCAGAGCCTTAAAAAAAATGGAAGAGATCAAGGACAAACAGTTAGCCAAATCTCTCTCCAAAGAAAATTATGTCACCGTGGATGATCTCCTTGGTGAAGGCCAGAATTACCTGACTGGCAGCATAAAAATGGGATGGCGTTTAGTTTCTTTGCCTGTCAATGATGAGGCCCTGGTTGGCGGGCACGTCTTGCCTGGCGCCATGGTGGATTTGGTGGCCACCAGGCGAATTCCCAATGGGAAAGCTGAAAGCAAAAGGATCATTCAGAATATTAGGGTCATGAATGTAGGGGAGAAAACCTCATTGCAATTGGCTGATAAAACTACGGTAACTGGAAATGTGGTCGGTTTGGAGTTAAGCCCGGAACAGGAAATGGTTTTTAGGGAATGGAAGCTGGGGGGAGAAATCACTTTATCGGTTCGGTCCAAGGGAGATACGGCCTTATTAAAGGAAGATCCGGTCAAGGTGGAAGAAAAGAATCCGGAAAAGCCGGCGGTGAAGGTGGAAGCGCCGGTGCAGCAACCTGTGGTGGCGGCCGCCAAAAACAACCGTCACAAGCTACTAATATTGGATACGCGAGCAGCGCAGCCCGGAGGGGGAGAGTCGGCCCAAGGGGCCGTGGAATTTGCCCTTGATGCCAATGGGCGCTGGCGGACTGTTCTTCACCAGAATGAAGAAGGGGGTTTTTCGGGCAAGTCGGCGACCGTGCCACCAACCCAAGAAACGCCCGAACCCAAGGAAAACGGCAAGAAGAAAACGCCTGAGGGCAGTTGATGCCCGCGGGGAAAAGACAAGAAGTTTTGTTTCGATGACCTTTGATAAGGATTGCAAGGATGCAAATGACAAAACTCTGGATGCGAGTCTTTCACTTGGTTGGAATGACCGCGTTTTTTCTTTGGGCAGCCCTGATGGAAAATGCCCGGGCTCAGGATCCGGCCCGGCCGGACTTGGTCGTGCCTGTCGATTTTACCGTTAAAGTTCAGTTGAAATCCAAAAAGCCGATCGGGGTAACCCGGACCTTTGATAATAAAGTCCTTGAAATCAAGGATGTTTTGGATGATCCAACCTCGGTGTTTATTCGAGGCCTAGCCGAGGGCGCGGCGCTGGTGGAGATGAACTCCAAGGATGGCGACCGCGAGGAAATCCGAGTCCTGGTCATTCGTCAGCAGATCCCCGTCACCAATCTGGACTTGGTGAAAAAAGCCACCTACAACCTGGACCACCTGACTAAAACTCTGCGACAGGTGACTGCGGATATAAAAATCTACCCCCTGACCACTGATTCCATTTTTATGGATGGTGAAGTGTTAACCCTGAGGGAAATGGAAGTTCTTTTGCGTTTGGCGAGTAAGGTCGTCGATCCTGCCTATATGGAAGAGGGCAAAAAGGCTTCGGCCTATACGCTAACGGTCAGTTTGAAATCGAAAGGGCCCCCGGCGGCTGGTGGACCTGGTGGCGCCGGTGCAGGAAGTTCCGAGCAGATTTCCGTTCTGGTTTCCGCCAAGGTCATATCCGGGTTGCGCGTCAAAGGGGAATTAACCTCTTTCATGGAAAAAGTGGCATTGTTGGAGGAGACCATTCGCCGAGTGGCGCCAAAGTCCTCGGTCCAGGTTTTGCAAGCCAGCCCGGATTCAGCCTTGCTCAAGGGAAAGGTGGAATCGGAGGAACAAAAAAGGCAAATCCTGCAGATTGCCAACCGCATGCTTGACCCGGATTTTAGCGGCGTCGCGGGAGCCGTTTCTCCGCGTGTCATCAGCGCCTTGGAAATTGACACCAATGCCGCCCTGCAAAACACACAGCCGGTTTCTGCTTTTGATATTAACCATTTGCGTAATCTGATCAAAAAAGCAGTGCCAAATTCCAATATTGAAATTGTGCCCATAACGAGGGATTCAATCATCCTTTCGGGTTTTGTATCCCGCGCCGAGGATGTGCCCTTGATTCTCAATATTGCCAACAACATTGTGGACCCAGACTACTTAAGCGCCGGAGCAAGCACGGCGACCAGCCCTGGGGCAGCGCCGGGTGCGCCCAGCCCCGCGCCAGGAGCTGGTACCGCGCCCGCTACCCCAACTTCCGGTGTTCCAACCCCAGCAGCCACCCCTTCCTCACCGCGGATTGTCAACGCTCTTAAGGTGGCGGGCGTGCAGCAAGTGCAATTGGATGTGGTGGTGGCGCAGATTTCCCGATCAGAATTTCGCCGTTTGGGATTCAACTTTTTTGCCAGCCGCAATGCTTCCTTTATTGCCAGCACCCTGGGCAATCTGGGTGGCAGCCCGGTGAGCGTGGGTGGCGGCGGCGGCGGCGGGAGTGGCGGCGCTTCGCTTGGCGCCAACGGACTGCTTTCAGGCTCAGCAGCCAACAACAATGTTCCTTTTGGCGTCCTGAATTCCAGCAGCGGGTTCTTGGGTTTTATTCAAGCCTTGCGGACTGAAAACGCCTCGAAGCTCTTGGCCGAACCCAAGCTGGTTACTTTGAGCGGCCACAGCGCCTATTTTCTTGTCGGCGGCCGCCAGGCCGTTTTGAGCGCTGCTTCCGGAGTGAATGGTCCAGGCGCCGCTTTCCAAGAGGTTGGCACCGATCTGCGCTTTGTCCCAGTGGTTTTGGGAAATGGGAAGATTTTCCTGTCGGTGCAGCCGCGGGTGCGCTCGGTTAACAATGGATTGGGCATTACCACTTCCTTTGGCTTTGTCCCGGGCTTTGATGAAAAGCAAGTGGATACCAGTGTGGAAATGGAAGCTGGACAAACCTTGGTCCTGGGTGGTTTGATTCAGAACGAACTTACGGGAACCACCTCCAAGGTTCCCATTTTGGGTGATTTGCCCTTTATTGGCGTTCTGTTCAGCACCAAGGATTTCGAGGAAAGGGAACAAGAAGTCGTAATCCTGGTGACTCCACATTTGGTGGATCCGCTGTCCCGGGACCAGGCGGCCAAGCCGCTGCCTGGGCAGGAAACCCGCGCCCCGGATGATTTTGAATTATTCCTTGAAGGCATTCTGGAAGCTCCTCGCGGACCGCGTAAAGTGTTCCAGGATCGCCGCTATATTCCCGCCTTTCGCAATGCCCCGCCCTTGGATGCCGAAGCAGGCGAATCGCGCGTGCCGGGTAACTTGAGATTTCAAGAGAGGAAAGCCAACCCGGCCAAGGAGCTTCCCCTGCCCTCAAACCAAGGAGGGTTGAAGTCGCCGGTTTCCAAGGCGGTTGGAGAAACCGAGGGGATATCGCTTGGCGCAATTGTTAAGGAGAGGTCCAAAACCCCGGCATCTCTTAAGCCGGATTCCCGCATGAAAAATGAGGGGGCTGGAGTTAAAGAACGATCCAAGATGCCTGTAGCCGGACCAGTCCAACCCAGGGATAATAAAGCACAACCGACCAATATTCTTTCTGGATCAGGTAAAAATGCCAACTAAAATAAGAGAGGCAGATTATTATCCTGCAAAAGAGCCCGGAACATGAGTAACCAACCCTCGCAAAATGGTGGACTACAAGATAACAGCTTGGTCAAGCTGGTTATCTTGGACCCTTCCGACCGCAGCCGGGAAATTCTGCGGAACCAGGTATTGGGGATTTCCAAGCTCTGGTTAGAATCCGAATGCACCAAGTATGAAGTGCTGGGCGGAGTTTTAGCCAGCCAGTCGGCGCCGGACATTGTCTCGGTTGCCCTCGATGCCAATCTGGAAAAAGCGTTGGAAGCGATTTCCCTTGTAGCGCAGAAATATCCACAAACGGCTGTATTGGCCGTTTCCATACAGCAGGATGGCCAGGCAGTGTTGCGGGCGTTGCGCGCCGGGGCCAGGGAATTTCTCACGATCCCTTCCTCCGAGGAAGAGCTAATGGAAGTTCTGGGCCGGTTGCTCAAATCCCATTCGCCAGGTATTTCGACTTTGCCCGGCAGACCAAAAAAGTCCATGACGATTTCCATAATTGGTTCGCGGGGCGGCGTGGGCTGCACCGGTATTGCCGTAAACCTGGGGGCCACCTTGGCCATTGATCCGGAAAACCGGGTGGTTCTGGCGGATTTGGACTTAGTGCTGGGCGATGCTGATGTCGCCCTGGATTTGAAGGCTGACTATACCATTGGCGATCTGGCGGCCAATGTCGACAAACTGGATCTGACCTTTCTCAACCGCTCATTAAGCAAGCATGGCACCGGGCTTTATCTTCTTCCTCATCCTGTGAATGTGGGGGAGGCAACGCAAATTGAAGAAATCCACCTCGAACGCATCTTGGCGCTTTTGCGCGCCAGCCATACGCACTTGATCCTCGACTTGAGTAAAGGGTTCCGGCCAACCGACTTGGCGGCCTTGCATGCCTCGGATGTAATTCTGGTCGTGGTGCAGTTGGAACTAAGCAGTTTACATAACGCCGTACGGTTGTTGGCCGCCCTTCATGCCGACCCGGTTTTGGGCACCCGAATCAAAGTAATACTCAACCGGGTGGGCATGATCACGGATATCACCCAGGCCAAGGCGGTGCAATTAATCGGCGAGTTTTCCTGGGAAATCCCCAATGACCATAAAACCCTGATGGATTCGCGCAACAAGGGAATTCCCTTGTGCAGCCTGGCGCCGGACTCAAAAGTCCAGCAAAGTTTCAAGGGGCTGGCGCAAATGATTACAGGGAAAACCCCGGATAAACCTGCGGCCAAAAGTTTCTGGCAATCCCTTTTTTCCAAGGCCTAAGGGGCTGAATCATGACCCGAATCCCTCGGCCTTTTTCCTCCCCTGGCGCCCAGGCCGGACTTCCAGCCAAGCCCGCCAGCCAGTCAGCCGCCGCCCAATCCACCAAGGATTTTGATGAACTCAAGCAGTTGATTCATTCCCGCCTGGTTGATCGACTTGACCTTTCCAAAGTGAGCGAACTGGCTGGCGATTCCCTGCGCAAGGAAATTCGCCTGGTGGTGGAACGGCTGTGCGATACCGAAAATCCCCTGCTCAACCGGGTGGAACGCGAACGCTTGATAGATGAAGTCCTCGATGAAACTCTGGGGTTTGGCCCCTTGGAATTGTTGCTCAAAGACCCAACCATAAGCGATATTCTCATCAACGGGCCCTTCCGTGTGTTTTGTGAACGGCGTGGAAAAATGGTCCTTTCCGATGTGAAGTTCCGCGACAACGATCATTTGTTGCAAATCATTGACCGCATCGTTTCGAAGGTCGGCCGCCGGGTGGATGAAACTTCTCCCATGGTGGATGCCCGCCTCCCGGACGGTTCCCGATTCAACGCCATCATTCCGCCATTGGCCCTGGATGGCTGCTCGGTCAGTATTAGGCGGTTTGGATCCAAGCCCTTGCGCATGAAAGACCTCCTGGATTTCAAGGCCTTCACGCCGGAAATGGCCACCTTCATGGAGGCTTGCATCCGGGCTCGTTTGAATGTGATTATTTCCGGGGGGACGGGCTGCGGCAAAACCACCTTGTTGAACAGCCTTTCAAGTTTCATTGGCAACGATGAACGGGTGATCACGATCGAAGACGCGGCGGAATTGCAGCTGCAACAAGAGCATGTGGTGCGCCTGGAAACCCGCCCCCCCAATATCGAAGGCAAAGGCGCCATCACTACCCGCGACCTCGTGCGCAACGCCCTGCGTATGCGCCCGGATCGGATCATCATTGGCGAGTGCCGCGGACCCGAAACTCTCGACATGCTTACAGCCATGAACACCGGCCATGCCGGGTCGATGACCACCGTTCACTCCAATACTCCGCGAGACGCCCAGGCCCGTATTGAAACCCTGATCATGATGGCTGGGCTGGATTTGCCCTTAAAGGCCATGCGCCAACAGATTTGTTCCGCCGTCGACTTGATTATCCAGGCCAACCGCCTCCAAGGCGGCCCCAGAAAAATCACCCATCTCACCGAAGTGATGAACATGGAGCAAGATATGATCATCATGCAGGACATTTTCCTTTTCAAGCAGTTGGGCACCGATGCCAATGGCAGAGCTTATGGGCATTTTGAAGCCACCGGGGTGAGGCCGAGTTTTGTTTCGCGGCTGGAAGCAGCGGGATTCAAGCTGCCCGCGAATTTATTCCAAGAACGAATTTTAATGAAGGATTGAGGAGGCTTCGTTGGAACCCCTGCTCGTCATTGGAGGCCTGGTCTTTCTTGCCGCCACCACCGCGGTGGTGGCGCTTTCCTTGACCGTTGCCGAGAAAATCAAGCCGGTGGAATCGCGCCTGGAAGGCCTGGTTGGCACGGGACCCCTGGGCAAAGATAACCAGGTGGAAATCCTCAAGGAAGCCTACCTCGGCAAGGAAAAGAAATCCCTGGTTGAGTGGTTTCTCCCTAAATTATCCAGCCTGAATTCCTACTTTGAGCAGGCCGATTGCAACATTCCCCCCACCACTTTCATCACCATATCCGTTGGCCTGGCCGCGGTGGTGGCCATTGTGCAAATGCTCCTGCAATGGCCGGTTTATGTTCTTGCCGTGGCGCCCGTCCTGGCTTCGATTCCCTGGGTGTGGGTGTCGATGAAAAGGGGAAATCGCCTGGAAGCTTTTTCCGCGCAGCTTCCCGAGGGTTTGGAACTCTTGGGCCGGGCCCTGCGCTCCGGGCAGAGTTTGGCCGCCGGCCTTCAGGTGATCGCCCAGGAAATGCGCGCCCCTATCGGGGGAGAATTCACCAAGGCTTATGAAAGACAAAAACTGGGGATCAGCATCGAAGAAGCGCTCAAGGAAATGTGCGTCCGGGTGCCCAGCCTTGATTTAAAGTTTTTTGCCACCTCGGTGACGATTCAACGGCAAACGGGCGGGGATTTGGCGGAAATCCTGGATAAAATCGGGGCCATTGTCCGCGACCGTTTCCGTATCAAGGGGCAGGTGAAAGCCTTGACGGGCGAGGGGAGAATGAGCGGCGCCACCTTGATGGCCTTGCCCATTGTGCTTTTTATTTACATGCGGATTTCCAACCCGGAGTATTTGTCCCCTTTGTGGACCACTGACATGGGCCAGAAAATGCTCGCTGCCATGGTTGGAATGCAAATAATCGGCGGGCTGGCGATAAGGAAGATCATTGATATCAAGGTGTGAAAGGAGGGGGTAAAGTGGATATTGGCGGCATGTTCCAAGAAAATATCGGCTTTTTTTTATTCCTCCTGATTACCATGGGGATATGGGCCTCCCTGACTTTTCTCTCGCAAAAAAAGTCGGATCAGTTGTCGCGGCTGGAAAAGATCACCGGGGGTGAAATTGGCCTGGGAGAAGGCAAGAAGGGCGAAACCAAATGGTTGCGAATTCAGGAAATATTAAAGGCTTTCGCCGGGCCCTTGATGCCCAGGACGGAGGCGGAAACCAGCGAAATCAAAAACGAATTGTCTTATGCCGGGTATCGCAGCGAGGCTGCCATCCCCGTTTTTCAGGGTATTCGCTTGATTTTCAGCGTGGCTTTTCTGGCGGCCGGATTTTACTACGGCTATAGCAATTTCGGCCTCGTGCAAAAAACTTTTATCTACACTTTGGTAATCGGCGCTATTGGATTTCTTGGTCCCAAGTTGGTTTTGGGCTTCATCAAGTCGGGTCGCCAGCAGGAAATTTTCCTGACCTTGCCCGACATCATTGATTTGCTGGTGGTCTGCGTGGAAAGCGGCCTGGGCATGGATGCCGCCATGCGCAGGGTTTGCGAGGAAATGAAAGATCATGCCAAAATCATGACCGATGAATTGGCCATTTCGAATTTTCAATTGCAGGTCGGGCGAACGAGGAAGGAAGTTTTGCGAGAACTGGGTGAAAGAAACGGCGTGGATGATCTCCGCGGCCTGTGCACCATAATTATTCAGGCGGAACGATTTGGCTCCAGCATTGCCAATGCCTTGCGAATTCAGTCGGAAAGCATGCGGCTCAAGCGCCGTCAACTGGCCGAGGAAACCGCTTCCAAAGCCGCCGTCAAATTGTTGTTCCCCATGTTGTTTTTCATCTTCCCAGGCGTGTTCATCATCCTGGTAGGCCCCGCGGCAATCAAGATGATCCAATCGGGGGCGTTCAAGTGATCTCAAGCCCGGGAATGGGTTTCCCGGTTGCATTCAGAAGTTTCCAGACAAGGAGGTCTAGTCATGCGAGTTGGGAAATCTAAATGGTTTTTGCTTGTGCCAACCCTGGCAGTGATTGGCGGGTGTTTTGGCTACCGCGATGTTGTCGATCCCTACTACCCGAAAAGGTACCAGGTGCAGGCCAGGAATTCCGTCAGGAACCTGGTTAATACCCAGGTGGAGAATGGCGCCATTCTTGATAAGACGGTGTGGGATTTTTATTTTGACAAGGGGACTGCGGAACTCAACAACATGGGGCAGACCCATTTGAAGCGGCTGGCCCAAGAACGGCCGGCGCCCTGCCCCACGGTGTTTTTACAAACCGCGCAATCCCCTCCAGCCATGGTTCAACCGGCCAATCCCATCGCCGCTTTGAGGGACGCGCGAACTCTTGATCAAAAACGCCAGGAAACGGTCGTCAAGTATCTTAATGCACTGTGCGAAGGGCGGGAGTGCCCAGAATTTCAGGTAGTCCTTCATGATCCGCCGGAAGTTTACGGCAGCGGTTTGGAAGCGGCCATCACCATTCCAAGCAAAACCCGGAGTGTTACCGGAACCCGAAGCAGTAGCGGAGGACAGGGCGCAACCGGTGGGAGCAGCGGTGGCGGAGCCAGTGGTGCGGGCTCCGGGACAACTCCCTGATCTTACGGGCGCAACCCCCTGGTCAACCTTATAATGAAAGTGGGGGAGAGTTTTTTTGGAGTTATTCCATGGCGTTCCTTGACTTCGATTATTGGTGGAAAGTGATCTTTTCTGATAAAGCCGTCTTCACACAAGTGGCGGTGGTTTGCGTGGCTATTGGTATTTGGTTGCTTTCCAAGCGTTGAAGGGATGGGTTAAATGAGTTTGGCGCCAGGCAATGCCTTGAAGGCAGACGAGGGGCTGTTAACTCCTCCTTCGCCTGACACATTGAAGGAAACCGGGCTGAGCCTGGGCGAGCTTTCCGGCTTAATTCTCAAGTTCCTCTATACACGCGGCAGTATGCTCGGCCTTGATCTTTCACGAGGCATTTGCCTCCCTTTCAAGATAATTGAAGAAGGGCTGGCTTTCTTAAAAAGCGACAAGTGCCTTGACGTTGTCGGCGGCGATTTGATCGGCCGCGTCAGTTACAAATTCCAGTTAACCGACCTCGGCAGAACACGAGCCCAAGAAACGATGAAGGTGTGCGGCTATGTTGGTCCCGCACCCGTGCCACTCGCCGAGTATGTCAAGCAAACCTACAAGCAAGCTGTCACCAATCTGCCTATTGATCAGGATGCCCTGAGGGAATCCTTTGCCCACCTGGTGGTTAGTGAGGATCTTTTTCTTGCCGTGGGGCCGGCGATCCTGAGCGGGAAATCGATTTTTATCTATGGTCCGCCTGGCACCGGCAAAACCTCCATCGCTTCCTCCATCGGCGATTTCATGAACAAAAAGGGCGGCGATATTTTCGTCCCCTATGCCTTCACCTTTGAAGGCAACATCATCACCATTTACGACCCTGCCATTCATGTCCTTGCTGCCGATCCCGTGGAGGAAACCCCGAAAAACGAGCAAGATGCAGCCATTCGACGCTTGCTTAACGCCAATGCCTACGATCCCCGCTGGGTGCGCATCCGCAGGCCAGTGGTGATCACCGGCGGCGAATTGAGTCTGGCCATGCTCGAACCACGGTATTCACCGGAAACCAACTATTATCAGGGCCCGCTTCATGTAAAGGCCAATGGCGGGATTTTCCTCGTCGATGATTTTGGCCGTCAATTGTGCAGCCCGAAGGAACTTCTCAATCGCTGGATCGTGCCCTTGGAAAGCCGGGTGGATTTTCTCAACCTCGCCTCCGGACAGAAATTCATGGTTCCGTTCGAGCAACTGACCATTTTCTCCACCAACATGGATCCCAAGGGCTTGGTCGATGATGCCTTCTTGCGACGCATGCGCCACAAGCTGGAAATCGGGGCGCCCAAGCGCGATATTTATGAAAAGATTTTTAAAAGTTACTGTAAGAAGCAAAAAATGGAATTTTGCCCAGAAGCCGTCGATTACCTCTTTGAACAGTTCTATAACCGTGGCAGAACGGTAAGAGCTAGCGATTGCAGGGATTTACTGGAGACCGTCTCCTCGATTTGCCGATTTCGTAGTATTCCCGTTCACTTGACCCGTGAATTGATGGTGGAGGCGGCGAAGAGTTTCATTGGCGAATTCGTCTAAGTTTCCCTTCTTGCCTCCTTTGCTTTGACTACTTTTCCCTTCTTTTTGGGGTCATACATGCGTTGGTATGCAATCGCCCTGCCCGGCTTCTTCTTCCTCTCTGGGTGTGCCCTGGAGAAAACTGATTTCCTTTCCCGCAAGGAACCGTTTGGTCCTCCAACCGCCCCGGTGGTAAAAAAAGTTGACGAAGCCAACCTGAAAACCAAAGCCCCCAAGGCTGCCACCTGCATTGCCTTCGGTGATTTCCGCGCCCAGGAAGCGAAATACCCCGAACGGACTTCCCATCAGCGCCAGACCCTTCGTGAAGAAGCTCGAAAAGCCTACCAGCAAGCTTTGACCATCGAGCCGGGGAATATGCATGCCTTGGTAAATCTGGCCAGGCTTTATTCTCAGATGGAAGATTACACCCATGCCAGGGAAACTTACGAGAAGGCCGTCCAGCTCCACCCCAAGGAAGGGGGAATCCGTTTTGAACTTGGCATGCTTCAGGCGCGCACCAAGAACTGGAAACCCGCTCTGGAAAACCTTCGCCTGGCCCTGGAGCAAGACCCGGAGAATCGCCAGTTTCTCAACACCTACGGTTTCGCCCTGGCCCGCACCGGCAAATCGGATGAGAGCTTCCAGGAGTTTTTGAAAATCAACGAACCCGCCGTGGCCCATTACCAGGTGGCTCGCATGCTGGCTCACCTGGGTGAGGTGGTAAAAGCCAAGGACCACCTGACCAAGGCTCTGGCCAAGAAGCCTGATTACCCTGCCGCGGTCGAACTTCTGCAATCACTGGATGCCGGGGAAACCCCGCCCAATCTCGAAGGGTCCTGAAACGCCGTTTTTCTTTCATTCCCTAATTCATCCCGGTACAATCTCCGCAGTTTTGTTACGGAGGTTGCTTCATGCTTGCTACCGCTTTCCTTGCTCTTTGCGCCTTTTCTTCCCTTCATGCCCAGCCGAACATTGTCCTGGTAATGACCGACGACCAGGGTTATGGCGATTTATCCTGTCATGGCAACCCGGTGCTCAAGACCAAAAATATCGACCGCCTGTACGCCCAATCCCTGCGCTTCACCGATTTCCATGTCAGCCCCACTTGTTCACCCACACGCTCCGCTTTGATGACCGGACGCCACGAATTCAAGAACGGCGTGACGCACACCATCTTTGAAAGGGAACGGCTGAGCCTGAAAGCCATCACTCTGGCGCAGGTTCTTAAAGATGCCGGATACAACACAGGCATCTTTGGCAAATGGCACCTGGGGGATGAGGAGCCCTACCGCCCTTACCGCAGGGGATTTACGGAAACCTTTATTCATGGGGCGGGGGGAATCGGCCAAACTTTCCCTGGAAGTTGTGGCGACGCACCGCGCAATTCTTATTTCAACCCCGCCATTCTCCACAACGGTAAATTCGTCAAAACGCAGGGCTATTGCACCGATGTCTTTTTCTCCCAGGCCATCAACTGGATCGGCCAGGCCAGCCAGGCGAGGAAGCCCTTTTTTGCCTACATCACTCCCAACGCCCCGCACGCCCCCCTCGATTGCCCGGAAAGTTATTTCAAAAAGTACCAGGGCCGGGTTCCCGACAACTCAGCCAAATTCTTTGGCATGGTGGAGAATATCGATGACAACATCGGTCGCCTGATGGAGTTTCTCGACAAGAACCACCTGGAAGAGAACACGCTTTTTATCTTCATGACGGATAACGGCGGGACGAATGGCGTGCAGGTTTTTAACGCCGGCATGCGCGGGCAAAAAGCCACTCCCTACATGGGGGGCACCCGGGTTCCCGCTTTTTGGCGCTGGCCGGCCAAGTGGCAAGGCGGCCGGGATATCAAGGGCCTGACCGCGCATATCGACATCTTTCCCACCCTGGTGGAAATCACCGGTGCAAAGGCGCCGGCAGAAGTCGGCCGGCGCCTCGACGGCCGTTCCCTCTTGCCCCTTTTGACAAATCCTCAGGCTCCTTGGGCCGAAAGGATTTTATTCACCCACCTCGGTCGCTGGGAAAAAGGCCTGGCCAAAGAAGCGAAATACGCCGTCGTTTCCGCCAGAAATACTCGTTACAACCTGGTTAATGCCTCGCGCATGGGAGAGAAATGGGAACTTTTCGACATCGCCAGCGACCCGGGAGAGAAAGAGGACATTGCCGCCAAGGAACCGGCGGTAGTGAAAGAGTTAAAAAATGCCATCGATCAATGGTGGGACGCCCTGCAGCCTGAATTGGTGAACGAGGATGCGCCGCTGGCAAAAGGAAACCCGTTCAAGGACCTATATTGGAAACAGTTTGGCGGCGGGCCGGATGCGGAGATGTTGAAACAGATGGATCCGACCCGGCTTCAAAAGGGCGGCAAGAAGAAAAATTAGAACTTAGCTCCGTATCAGGAATTGCCTCACCGATTCTGCTGTAAACAACACGAAGGAAAACTCCCGGCTGCCAAGCTGCCTTTGCAACTTTTCCCTTTCGCGGGCTTTCTCTAGGTCCAGCTCCATTTTTCCAATTGCCTCTCCTTGCAACGGTTGAAACCGGGCCAGGTTGGCGCGCAACTGGTGAAAGCGGTCCTTGTTTGAAATTCCGGGCTGGGATATTAACTCCCGTCTCTTGCTGGCGAGTTGCGTGAATTCCTTGGCCGGGTTTCCTTCATGGCGTTGCGGATTCCACTTCCAATCGCGAAGGCGCTTTTCCAGCCCAGCAGACTGGTTGGAATTGTCTGGGGCTTCCTTGGGGAACAAGCGCAAGGTGCCGGAGATGGTGAAATACCCGGGTGGGGCCACCTGGTAAAAGTCCTGGATAATGTGATTGGTAAAACGGTCGTATTTGGCCCCGCCAATCCCATGCAGAAAGGTCTCCGCGAGAAAGAGGCGGAGGAACAGCGTGGTGGTGAGCGCCCGCGGCCGAATTCTCCAGCCAATTGCGCTCAGGTTCTTCCACGATTCAAGCGGATTTCGCAAGTCCAGGGCAACGGCTTCACCTTGTCCACGGGCTTTGATTAATATCCCCTGTACGGTTTTCCTTACGGTTAAGCGTTGCCTTTGACATATCCCCGGGGCCAGAATCCAAAAGGGGGCTTCATGCCAATCGTCGCCAGAGGATAATTCCGGCACCGGGTGCGACCGGCTGCGAATGCCAAACTCCTTGCGGAAAGTATGCAGCAAGGGGTTGTGGACCCGGGCGAAACTTTCCGCGCGGGATAAGAGATCAAGGGTGAATAAGGCGAAAGTTTCAGTTTGGCAAAGGGAATGCAGGGGAAGTTCCAAATTGACGCAGCCCCATTGCTTTTCCATTTCCCTGCGCGCTTTGGAAAACGCCAGGCCCAGGTTTGGCTGGTTAGTTAATAACCTGGCAACCAGCGGGCAAAACTCTTGCAGCAGAGGCGTGGAAAGGCCCTGGGGAAATGCCTGGAGAACCTCCCGGGAAAAAATTTCCACCGCATCAGGGGCTTTTAGTTCCCAATCTTCCCAGGTCATTCCGGATGGCTTGGGAGCGAAGGATGCTGGAACAACTTTGATTTCTTTTCCCCGGGCTTGGGGAACCAGGATGGTGTCCCGGCGGGCCTGGTCGTTGTCGATGATCAGGTTCAAAGGGGTAAGGCCATGGGTCTTGGCCAGGCGGTTGAGTTCAAAATTTTTGAGCCAAACTCCCGGGTGAAATAGTTCGGGCTGGTGGCCCGAGGCCAGTATGGGGGAAGCCGGGTCGAAAGAAACCTCTTCACCATTCTCTTGGTGAAACCGTCCCGCCAAGGCCAAAGTTTCTTTTTTACAGCGCGCGCGCAATTCCTGCAGTGGGATGCCGAATAAGGCGGTCCGCGCTTGTGGGAATAGTTCCCGATTGCGCTGAATGAGTTCATTCTCCCGCGCCGGGAGGCGGAGAATTTCTCCCTCGCCCGTTGGGGCGTGGAGGGTGTCCCGGGAATTCATCGTGAGGAACCGATGGAAAGAAGGTGGTCAAAGGTGAAAGGAGAACAGGGATGCCCCTTGGGCCAGGCCGCCCGTTCTTCCGCTTCCAATAAAACTTGGCGGTAGTAAGCCAGGCGACTGGTGGAATCGTTCAACATGCCCCCAAAAGCTCTACTGGGGTCGAGATAGATTCTTGGAACTGCCACTTCGCGGATCCGCAGACCCAAACTCGCCGCCTGAACCCAAACCTCCAGCGGCATGCCCCAACCGCATTCTTTAATAACCAATTGCCTGAGAGCGCTGGTGCGGTAAGCCTTGAACCCGCAAAAGGCATCAGTGATTTGCAGGCCATAGCGGAGGTTGATTTCCCGTGTGATGAGGGAATTAATCTGCTTGCGGTCCTCGGGAGTGTGGGTGTCCTGGTGGAAATCGCGGAGGTAGCGGCTGGCGGAGGCTATGTCGCAATCTCCAATGGCTTCCCCAAGCACGGGGATGCGTTCCGGTTCATGCTGGCCATCGCAATCCATGGTGATCAGGGCATCGACGCCTTGCTCGATGGCGAATTCAAAAGCGGAAATCAGCGCGGCGCCGTATCCCCGGTTCACAGGGTGCGAGATCCGTTCTATGCTCTTTTCCTTAGCGAGAATGGCGGAGGTGTCATCGGTGGAGCCGTCGTCGATAACCACGATTTTCGAGGTGAATTTACGGACCTGGCGCAATACGGCCGCGACATGGCGCTCTTCGTTGAAAACGGGGATGGCAACGAGAATGTTCATGCAGGGAACCTGAAAAAGGAGAAACCGCACCTTGCCTATTTTAGCGATTAATGGAAAAGGAAGTCAAAAAGGAAGGGGGATTATTTTTTAGGAAAATGGTGAATAGGCCCGGTCGCAGGGGATTGGGCTAATGGCGCGGAGGTTCATCCGCTTGGCCGTTTTCTTTCCCTCTATTTTGAAACCCATTCCTTTGACAAGGTAATTCTTGGAATTACAACCCGTTCTCGGGGGGGGATTTTCATCATTCCTGGCGGGTTTGCCTTGCCTCGCTTTGCCTTGTCTTTTGTTCTTTTCCTAAATCTCCAACCCGCCTTTTTAAGCGCGGGTGAGGAGCCCAAGGATTCCCAGCCCTTGCCAGCCATGCCGCAAGAAAAAGAAGATTCCCTGAATACGCAATTGCGCGAACTCACCCGTGAAGTGGAAGCATTGAAAAAGAAAAACGATGAACTCTTCCAGCGGATGAACGCCATGGCCCCGTGGGAATGCTTGGGCGGCGTTACTTCCTGGCCGGCGATGTGGTTTGGTATTACAAACGCTTCAATTTTCTGGGAACCGTTTTGGGGGGCGAAACGAATTTCATTCGGCCTGGATACCAAGGTCTGCTAACTGGCCCAACCATGTCTTACACTCTGACCGGCATTTACTGGCTGACGGGCGAGGAGATCGAATCTCGCGAAGAAATCCGGCCCTTGAGGGAATTCGCCTGGAAGAATCCGCTGAGCAACCCAGTCGCTTGTCAGTTTTATACGCGATTCGACAGCCAGCGTTTCGGCGACGAGCTGCGCGACAACGGTTTTTCCTTCTCCGATATCTCCACGGGGAATGTCAACGCTGTTACCCTCGGCCTCACCTGGTTTCCCAATCGATTTACCACGCTTTGGCTGTCGTGGTTTCATGGCATGTATGGCAACGAGGTGAAAACGGGCGACCGCACAACGGATCGCTACGACCTTTATTCAGCGCGGATGCAGATTTCTTATTAGGGTTGTAAAGCGTCGGCTAGCGGCGCTGGGTCGGCATATTTTTTCTTGGCAAATACTTTCCTGCAGGTCCAGCGCAATCCAAGGAACCCCAGGATCATAAGGGGAGACCAGGGGGTAATCGCCACCAGGAAAATGATCATGCATTCGCCAAACTCTTTGAGTCCTTCCAGGGAATCGCCAAAGACTCGGGAAATGCGTGTTCCCAGGCCAGGCGCCGTGGGGGGGACATAATCTTTCCGTTCTGTCAGGGTAACCGTGATCGTGGTCAGGGTGGTGAGCTTATCGATTTTTTGCAACCGGCCCTGGGCTTGTTCAATTTCTCCCCGCACCCGGGTCAATTCCCTTTCACAAGCGAGGATGTCTTCCAGCTTCCCCGTGGATTTTTTCAAATGATCGATCAACCGTTCTTCCTCCACGCGTTTATTCTTGAGCCTGGCTTCCAGGTCGAAAAACTCCTCGGTGACATCCAGGGCGTCGGAAGTGTTGCGCAGAGTTTCCCCAAGTGCGGCAGCTTCCTCGAGAAAGGCGGGAAAATTCGCCACCGGAATGCGGAAAGTCCAGTTGCCGCCCCGCTTGAATCCGGTCGAGGACCCAATATCGCTTTTGGCAATGTAGCCTTTGTGGGCTTCCAACAGTGCCAGGAGTTTTTTTCTTCCTTCGGTGAAATCTTTGACGATAACTTCCAGGGTGGCTGTGTAGATGATTTTCCTGGATTGTTCCAGCCGGCCCAAGTCGTCGGCCTGGTTTTCGGGTTTTCTTTCTCCCCCCGCAGGCCCCATGTCGTCAACCTTGGCTCCGGGAAGAAAAGCGGTTTCATAACTGCCACAACCCAGCAGCAAGGGTAACACCCAAAATAACCGTGACATTGTGGAATCCTTTTCTAATCAGAACGGGCCAGCCTTTATAATCACCTAGACTGCATTCCCTGGCAACCGGATTGCCTGAAAACCTCATCGGCCTGGAAAATATGCCACCTTTGTATGACCCTCTGTCTTGCCTGGGAAAATACCGTTGGTGGGGATGGGCATTTCTGGCTTTGATCGCGGCTTTTTTTCAAGGCCCCCTATTCCTTCGCCAATTGCCTGGGAACCCCGAGACCGGCGGGGATTTCTTTCAGGATTGGGCTTCCGTCAAATTGTGGCAGGAGGGCAAATCCCCGTATTCGCATCTGAGTTTGGCTGTTGAAAAATATTTAGGACATCAAATTCGTGATAAGGACGGCAGTGAGCTCATCGTAATTTATGTGCAGTTCAATGCTCATCCTCCCCCTTCCTTGTTCTTTGCCTACCCATTCAGTTTTCTGACCTTTTCCACGGGAATGCTGGCCTGGAATCTGGCCCTGCTGGCGCTTCTTGGAATATCCTTGGCCGTCATGGCCCGCTTGCTGGATATTCCAGTCCAACCTTGGGGTGTTTTTCCTCTCGTGGCCATGGCGCTCCTTTGCGGCCCATTTAGATGCCAGGTGGGCATGGGGCAATGGAATTTTCTCCTCCTGTTCCTTCTCGTCATGACCTGGAGGGCATTCAGACAAAAGCGATCTTGGGAAGCAGGGTTTTGGCTGGGGACGGCGGCAGCAATTAAATTAATCCCTGGCCTTTTAGTCCTGGCCTGGTTTTTCCCAATGAAATGGCGAAATCTGGCGGCCTTTTTTCTCACGGCCCTGGGCTGGAATCTACTGGCGGGTATTTGTTTTGGCTTTGACTGGTTGGGGGATTATTATTTTCGGGTTTTGCCCCTGGTGCGGCAATTTGAAGGCTCGGCCAGTAATATTTCCTGGACTGGTTTTTTCGCAAAGCTCTTTTACCCGGAATTCCCGGAAAAAAACCCGCCCCTATGGGATGCCCTCGTTTTTGGTAAATCACTGGCCTTGGCATGTCAATTGACTTTCCTCGGTTTTTGGCTGGCGCTTCCCGCTTGCAAATCCTCTTTGAAAGAGGAGAAGCATTTTCTCCTTGGCATCTTGGCCATCTTGCTGGCTGGCCCAATAACCTGGGATCATTACCCGGTAATGGCGCTCCCGGTATTTCTAATCTGCTGGGTCGAATTAAAAAATAATCTCAAGCTTGCGCCACTTTTTATGCTGGCCCTCTTTCTCACCATGGTTCCCATGGGGGATATCCAAGCCTTTTTGAAAAAACCCGGCATGATTACCCCCATGACCAGCCCCATTTATGATGTGACTCTCCTCAGCCTGCCGACTTATGGCCTGACCCTGTTTTTTTTCTTGTCGCTTTACCCCTTATGGGAAAAGAAAGCGCCCACGGAATCCCCTCGGTAATTACGCCGGGATCAATTCCATTCACCTTTCTGCCAACTCCGTATATGATTGCCATTTTGCAAGAGGGTTTTTCTCATGAGCCATTTCGTTAGCTTGGCGCTTTTACTTTCCCTGGGGCAAACGCTTCCGTTGGTCCAACCTGCCGGGCAGGTTCTGGTGTTTCGCGGCGCCACCATCCACACCGGCGTGGGCGAGCCAATTCTTAACGGTGTCCTCATTGTTCAAGGGGGGAAAATCCTGGCCGTTGTTCCTGCTGAAAATGCCCGCATCCCAAACGGCGTGCGCGTCATCGAAATTCCCGGCAAAGTCATTATCCCTGGCCTGGTTGATACGCATTCCCACCTCGGCCTTTTTGGTCGTCCGCAGGTTCCCGCCAACTCCGATGGCAACGAAGGCACCGGGTCCGTGCAACCTTCACTCCGCGCCCTCGACGCCATCTCCCCCGACGACCCCGGCATTCGCATGGCCCTGGCCGGCGGGGTCACCACCGCCAACATCATGCCAGGCAGCGGCAATGTCATCGGCGGGCAAACCGTTTATGTCAAACTGCGAGGCAACACCGTCGAGCAAATGCGCATCCATGGCATCGATGTACTTGGCGGATTGAAAATGGCCAATGGCGAAAACCCCAAGCGCTTTAACTTTGAAAAATCCAAGGCGCCACCCGCCACTCGCATGAAGATCATGGCCCTGCAGCGCGAGCAGTTCCTCAAGGCCCGGGATTACCAGCGCCAATGGAACGCCTACCGGGAAAAAGTCAAAGCCGACCCCAAGGCCCAACCGCCCGATGTGGACATCGGGCTGGAAGCGCTGGTCGAGGTGCTTGAAAAAAAACGGACGGTGCATTTCCACTGCCATCGCGCTGATGACATTTATTCCGCACTGCGCTTGTCCGAGGAGTTCGGCTTTGAAATTGTCTTTCAGCATGCCACCGAGGCCTACCGCATCGCGGATATCCTGGGGGGAAAAAAAGCCATGGTCTCTCTCACCCTGGTGGACAGCCCGGGGGGGAAAGCGGAAACCTCCGGCCTGCTTGAGGAAGCGGCTGCCTTTCTCGATCAATCCGGCCTGACCGTGGCGATCAACACAGACGACCCCGTGACCGAATCGCGTTTCTTCCTGCGCACCGGCGCCATCGCCTTGCGTGGCGGCATGACCGAGCAAAAAGCTCTGCGGGCCCTGACCGCCAACCCGGCGAAAATGCTCCATTTGGAAAAACGGGTCGGCGCATTGGAAGAAGGGAAGGACGCCGACTTCGTCATCCTCTCCGGGCCTCCTTTCAGCGCCTACTCCCAGGTTTTAGAAACCTGGATTGATGGAGTGAAACGCTTCGATCGCGGCAAGCACGCCGAGTGGTGCTACCAGGCCGGGGGTTTTGCCCTGGCGCAAAGAGAAACGCGGCTGCCTGCCGTTTTCCCCCTGGTCAAGCCGCGTGAAATCGTGGAAACACCAAAAACCGCGGCCAGGCCGCCGCTGGTGGACCAGCCCGACCGGCTGTGCATCCGCGCGGGGCGCATTCACACCTCGGTTGGCCCGCCCATTGAAAACGGCGTCATCCTGGTGGAGAAAGGGAAAATCATCGCCGTGGGGCCGGCCGCCCTGGTGAAAATCCCACTCGACACTCCTGAACTGGCGGCTCGGGAAGTCACCTGCGGGTTAATCGACACGCACACCAGCGTTGGTCTGGCTGGGGCCTTGAACATTGCCGCCGACCAGGACCAGGACGAAATCAGCGATCCGAATCAGGCCGACCTGCGCGTGCTGGACGGCTTCAACCCCAATGAACCGCTGCTGGAATTTCAAAGGCGGCAGGGCATCACACTGTTGCATGTGGTTCCCGGTCCGGCCAATGTTCTGGCCGGGCAGACTGGCGTCTTTCGCGCCTGGGGTTCCACCGTGGACGCCATGAAAGTGCGCTTCCCCGCCGGCCTGTTGGTCAACCTGGGTGAGATTCCCAAGAAAACTTACAGCAGCAAGGCGCCAAACACCCGCATGGCCACCGCTGCTTTGCTCCGAGCTGAATTCGCCAAGGGGCGCGATCACCTGCGCAAGCGGTCCGAGGACGGGAAGCAGGAACCGAAGCCCAAGCTCGATCCGCTGGCCGACGCTGTGGCGGGAAAACTGCCGGTGTTGTTTTCCGCGCATCGCGCCGATGACATTCAAACGGCGCTGCGCCTGGCCAAGGAATTCGGGCTCAATGCTCGCCTGCACCAGGCCACCGAAGCCTACCTCATGACCAATGAACTGGCACAGGCCAAGGTCCCGGTGATTGTTCACCCCACCATGCAGCGAGTGGCGCGCATGGAAACTTTCAACACTTTCACCGGCAACGCTTCCGCCCTGGCGGACAAGGGCGTGCAGATTTCCATTGGCTCCGGGTACGAAGATTATGTGCCGAAGTCCCGTTCGGTGAGAAACGAAGCGGCCATGGCCATGGTCAACGGTCTGGGGTTCGACCGGGCATTAAAGTCCATCACCATCGATGCCGCCAGGATCCTGGGTGTGGACAAAGAGTTTGGCAGCATTGCAGCGGGCAAGGCCGCCGACTTGGTCCTTTACGACGGCGACCCCTTCGAGCATTCCACCCATGTCACCCACACGATCATCGCTGGGCGAATTGTCTTTAGCCGGGAAGATTATTTGAAACTTCCCTTCTCCCGGCGGGCGTTGCCGATGCTTGGCTTTGGCGGCGATGGCTGCTGCCTCGGCTGGTAAAAGGATGGCAGAAGCGCTAATGCCAGGGTCCAACCGGGTAAAAGAATCCGCGCTTTCTGCGCTGCGACCCCACAGTAATCCCGTTTCCCTGGTGGATTTTTCCTTTTAGGGAAGGTAAAATATCCAGGTTGAGTTTACCCCACCACGGCTTGGTTATTCTCCATGATTCCCTCCTGGTTCCTTGGCGCCTGCTCCTTCCTGGCCCTGCACGCGGAGACTGACCCGCACCTGGAGCAGTATCAAAAAGTCATCCAGCCATTGCTGCGGGAGCGCTGCTTTGCCTGTCATGGCGCCTTGAAACAAAAAAGCTCCCTTCGGCTCGACACCGTGGCCCTGATGATCAAAGGGGGCTCGGGCGGGCCAATTGTGCTGCCGGGCAACCCCGGCGCCAGCGCCATCCTGGCTCGCTTGAAATCCACCGATGAAAACGAACGCATGCCGCCCGAGGGAGAACCGGTTTCATCCAAGCAACTGCAGGCGTTGGAAAAGTGGATCGCGGCCGGCGCCCCGGCGCCAGCCAACCAAAAACCCGAGCCCAGCCCTGCCGACCATTGGGCTTTCAAGTCCCCGGTCAAAGCCGACCCCGGCGCGCCAGGCAATCCCATTGATGCCTTTCTCAGCAAAGCCTGGAATGAGAAGGGGCTGCAGCCGCAAAATCCCGCCAGTAAAACCCTGCTACTGCGCCGCGTCTTTCTCGATCTCACCGGCCTGCCCCCTCAAGAGGAAGACTACCGCGCCTTTAACGCTGATCAATCTCATGACGCTTACGAAAAAACGGTCGACCGTCTGCTGGCCTCGCCGCAATATGGCGAACGCTGGGCCCGCCATTGGATGGACATCTGGCGCTACACCGACTGGTGGGGCCTGGGCGCGGAAATGCGCAACAGCCAGAAACACATCTGGCACTGGCGCGATTGGATCATTGAATCGCTCAACGCCGGGGTTGGCTACGACGAGATGCTGCGCTTGATGCTGGCCGCCGATGAGCTGCATCCTTCTAACCCGGAAAAACTGCGCGCCACCGGTTTCCTTGCCCGCCAGTATTTCAAGTTCAATCGCAATTCCTGGATGGAGGAAACTGTCGAGCACACATCCAAGGCCTTTCTGGGCATGACCTTCAACTGCGCTCGCTGCCACGACCACAAGTACGACCCTACCGTCCAGGTGGACTATTACCGCTTTCGGGCCTTTTTCGAACCGTACCAGATCCGCACCGACATGGTTTCCGGTGAAGGGGATTTCGAGAAGGACGGCATCCCGCGCGTCTTCGATTGCAATCTCGACACCCCCACTTATCTCTTCGCCCGGGGCGACGAGAAAAACCCTGTAAAGGCCAAGAAGATCACTCCCGGGGTGCCGGACTTCCTCTCCCGGGGTTTTGTGGAAATTCGCCCGGTGGACTTGCCTCGAGAGGCGTATGAGCCGGAACTGAATCCGCTGGTAAAGGAAAATGCCTCCAGGGCGATCAAGGAAAAAGTCGGGCAGAAAGAAAAAGAACTGGCGGCGTTGGAAAAACCCGAGGCTGCGGGAAAGACTACAGCCAAAGAGGTCCGCGAGAAAAAGATCCAGGCGGCGAGGAAATCGCTGGAGGCGGCGGGGCTGGAGTTGAAAAATGTCGAGGCCCGCTGGCTGGCCATCCGATTGAAGGCCCTGGGCGGCGAGAAGGAAAAAGTGGAAGCGCAGGCGCTGGCGGCGGCGCGAGGGGAGAAGGAAGTGTCGGCGGCGCTGGCCGAGGCGGCGCTGCTTAACGCCGAGGTGGAACACTTGCAGGCGCCGATGGATAAGAAAGCTCCTGCCAAGACGAAAATGGATGCCGCTGCCAAGGCCCTGGACGCTGCCCGCAAGGCTGTGGAAAAACCTGGAACGACCTTCACCCCTTTGCGCGCTTCCTTGAAAACC
Organism: Gemmataceae bacterium; assembly: GCA_009692005.1. Taxonomy (GTDB): domain Bacteria; phylum Planctomycetota; class Planctomycetia; order Gemmatales; family Gemmataceae; genus SHZZ01. The sequence goes on from SHZZ01000050.1 coordinate 23,666, forward strand.
CTGGAATCCAACCTGGAATCCGAAGCTTCTCGCGGCAAGCCTTTCCCCAAGACCAGCAGCGGCCGCCGGACCGCGCTCGCCAACTGGGTTGCCTCCAAGGAAAACCCGCTCACCGCTCGCGTCGCCGTCAATCACATCTGGTTGCGCCACATGGGATCTCCCCTGGTGGAAACTGTCTTTGATTTCGGCCGGAAAGGGACGGCGCCCAAGCATCCGGAACTTTTGGACTGGCTGGCCGCCGACTTCATGCAAAACCAGTGGAACATGAAAAAACTTCACCGCCTCATTCTCACTTCGCGGGCCTACAGCATGAGTTCCTCCACGGTTGCCAGGGAGAAAAACTTGGCAAACGATCCGGACAACCGCAACTTTTGGAGAATGAACTCCCGTCGGCTGGAGGCGCAGGCGGTGCGCGACTCCCTGCTTCACCTGGGGGGCAAATTGGACCTGACCTTGGGAGGCCCTTCGGTGCCCGCTGCGGCGCAGGAAACGAGCCCCCGCAGGGCCCTTTACTTTTTCCAATCGCACAACGATCACGACCGCTTCCTGTCGCAATTCGATGACGCCAATGTTTTGGAATGTTATCGCCGTGAAGAGTCGACGCTGCCGCAGCATGCGCTGGCCTTGTTCAACAGCTCGCAGGCCTGGCTCGCCGCCGAGGCCATCAATACCCGGCTGCAAAAAGGCTTGGAAAAAGCCAGCGACGGGGTATTTGTCTCGCGGTTGTTCCTTCTGATCCTGGGCGCGCCGCCTTCCGAGGTTGAGAAGACCGCCTGCCTGGAAGCCCTGGCCGCGTGGCGCCTTCAAAGCAGCGCCAAAGCGCCAACGCAGGACAGGCTCTTGCTCATTCACGCCCTTTTGAACCATAATGACTTCATCATGCTGAGGTAGCACATGAGTTTTCACGGGCAAAACAGTGGGATCGCCAGACGGGCCTTCTTGTCCGACCTGGGGCATGGCTTCACCGGCCTGGCCCTGGCCGCCTTGCTGCACCAGGACGGCGTTTCCCGCGCCGACCCTTCCCTCCCCTGGAGCCCTCCCAATGGCAAGCCCCATTTCACCCCCAAGGCCAAAAGTGTCATCTGGCTGTTCATGAACGGCGGGGTCAGCCATCTGGAAACCTTCGACCCCAAACCGGCGCTCGACAAGTACGCAGGCAAGTCGATCGCTGAGTCGCCTTTTAAGTCTGTTCAGGATCCGGAAAGACTCAAGCTTGCCCGCGTCACAGTCGTCAACGACGCCAACGGCCAGCAGCGCAACAAAATTTATCCCACCCAGGTGAGGTTCAAAAAGCGAGGCCAGTGCGGCATGGATGTCTCCGACTGGCTGCCCCATATCGGCGGCTGCGCCGACGATATCGCCATTGTCCGCTCCATGTACACCACCGACGACAACCACGGGGCGCAGACTGAATTCCACTCCGGGCGGCATATGCTCGATGGCGAATTCCCCACCCTCGGCTCCTGGGTGCATTACGGCCTGGGCGCCTTGAACCACAATCTGCCGCAGTTCATTTCCCTGGGCAACCGCGTCTACTGGAACCTCAAGGACGGCCATTACCTCGGGCCCATGAACGATGCTGTGCCCATCCGTGTTAACCCCGCCAACCCGCTCGACTACGGGCAATCGGCCAGGCCCATCAGTGAGAAGGATCAAAAACTCGGTTTCGACCTGGTAGGGAAACTCAACCAGCTCCGGGGGGTGGAATACCCCAGCGACCCGTCGCTGGCCGCCCGCATCCGCAGTTATGAACTCGCCTTCCGCATGCAGAAGTCGCTTCCCGAGGTCATGGATTTTTCCCGCGAAACCGCGGAAACCAAGAAGCTGTATGGCGTGGACAACCCGGCCTGCAACGATTTTGCCATGCAGATGCTGGCCTGCCGTCGGCTGGTGGAGCGCGGCGTGCGCTTTATCCAGGTGCAGCATGGGGCGGGCGGCGCCGGGGTCTGGGATGCCCATGGCGGGCTCAAGGCCAATCATTCCTCCAATTGTTTGAAAGTGGACCAGCCCATCGCCGGGTTGATTCAAGATTTGAAACGCCGCGGAATGCTCGAACAGACCTTGATCGTCTTCGCGTCCGAGTTCGGGCGCACCCCCGGCACGCAGGGGTCCGACGGCCGCGACCACCATGTTTACGGCTTCAGCGTCATGATGGCGGGGGGTGGGATCAAGGGCGGCGCCATACATGGGAAGACCGATGAGATCGGCTTTCACGCCGTGGAAAACCGCCACTATGTCACCGACATCCATGCCACGCTGCTGCATCAACTCGGGCTCGATTCCCGCCGGTTGGAAGTGCCCGGGAGAAAGCGCCTCGACATCGACCACGGCAAAGTCATTCGGGAAATCCTGGCGTAATTGTCCGCGTCTTTTTCTTTCCGGGAACGCCAGGCTCCAGCCTGGCAAACGAAGAATCCTTGCCGAATCGTCCGAGGCCCCTTGGGGCATGGCCCCATGCACTCTCACGGGGGCAAGGGTAACCGACGAGTTCTTCTTTAAACCACCCGTCGGTCACCCTCCGGGCTCGGACGACGCGGCAAGCTTGGATGCCTTGGCGGCCTCGGTGAGGGATTTGTTCTTCGCTGGGATCGCCAGGCAGGCAGGCGTTCCCAGGGAAAAGGGAAAAAGATGGTCCCGTTGGCTAAACCGCTTCTCCCTCTCCCCTTGGGGGAGAGGGATTGAGGGTGAGGGGAATGAATAAATAACCCGCCGCTAACCCCTTGGCCCCAAGGATTTTACCTGGATGGTTTGTTTCGACCTGGGCGGGGGTTTTTCTGGGGCTGCGCCAGGCTGTTTTCCAGCAAATAGGAAGCGCACAGGGCCCCCAGGACCAGGCCGCCGGCCTTCCGGCGCTCCCCGGTCTGAACCATGGGGCAGCCCGCCGGGGCAGTTAACAAATCCCTTTCCGATTCATCCACCGATTCCGGTTCCGGTTTGTAATCGGGTAATTTCAAATGAGTGAAGAGGAGGTCGTGGGGAGCTTGCCAGCCCGCTTCCAAGGAATCATTGTCCATGTCAACTGGCGGACAAATCTCCTCCTGCGGTTTTCCCTGGGGCAGCTCAGGTTTCGGTTCCTGGGGATTCTGGAAGAACTGATTCAACAATTTAATCAAGGGCATCGGGTCGATCGGGAGAAAACCTTTCAAGGCCTGGCCCGCCACATCGCCAAGGTTTCCCATGGTTTCGCGAAATACCCGTAGAAGCGTTGCCAGGGGATCGGGGTCCTGATCGTTTGTAGTGCCGCCATACCTGCTGGTTGTAACCAGGGCCCGGGTGGAAGATTGCAAAGGCGCCAAGGTCAAGGAAGTTCCCGTAGTGGTTTGAAAGTTCAAAGTGGTGGCAATCGACCTGGTCTGCATATTCGCATCGGTGATGGGCGAAGGCAGGATCATGGTGACCAAGTTGGGGCTGAAGGAGGCCTGCACAATGGTGATGGTATTGGGGGAAATAGCGGCCGGGCTGCTGACGACGGCGAACACCGTGCCGGAGAGATTGCTCAGCAGGGGGAAACTCGTGCGATCAAGCTGGATGGTGATTTTCTGGGTCACATAATTGATCACCACCAGTTGTCCGCTGGAAATGACATTCTGATATGGGGAGGACCCGTTGTCCCCAAAATCGTTGGAAAACTGAATGTAGGGGGAACCCTGACCAATGGTTCCAGTGAAGGGCAGGGAAATAACCAGCGAGCCGTCGTTAGAGGGATTGGTAATGCGGATATCCACGAAGGATTGGGGAGCGAGTGTTGGTGCGGTGTCTTGCGGGTTGGCTCTAAAGTTTGCCAAGAAGACCCCCACAGGGTTGGGATTATTGGATGGTTGCACATAAAGGATGCTGGCCCCGGGGATGGTGGCGCCTGTTTTTGGTTGAAACGGCGGCAAGGAAGTGAACTGGGTGGTTTCAACTTGGTTGCTTTGATTCGGCGTGATAACCGTGGCCACCAGGGTTGTGCTGGCGCTACCGGCCACCGCCGCATTGCTCGCCGTTACCGTAGTTGTAAAGTCTCCCGTCCTGGCATAGAGGTGAGTTCCCGTTACGCCCAATGGCCCGGCGCCCGAAGGCGGGGGAACGACTGTTCCTGCGGATGCGGGCGTGCCATCCCCCCAGGTTATCGTGGCCGTGTAACTTTCCGGGGCCAGGCCGATCGGGCCAGTCAAAAAGGCCAGGGTTTGAGTACTGGCTTGTCCCGAGGGGAAAATAATCGAGGTTGTAGCGGCGGACAGAGTCAACCCGCCCGCCGATGGAAGCGTAATCCCCTGGGTGGCGGAGGTTAGGCCGATGGAATTGAAGGCCAGGGTGTAGTTTTGTCCTGCGCCGCCGTTGATCCCAACACCGCTAAAGTTGGCGATGCCGTTAACCGCGTTCACCGAAGTTATGCCAAAGAGGGTGGCCTTGCCATCGCCGCCACTTACCTCGATCTTTACAGGGGCGGTGCTGCTGGCAACCGTGTTGCTAAAAGAATCCAGGATGGCCACCATCGGTTGTTTGGTAAAAGCAACGTCGTTGGCGGCGCCCGCGGCGTTGGCGATTAGCTTCAATTGGGTGGCAGCGCCAAACGGATTGATGACTTGATTTACCACTGGGCTGGTGCTGGCGGAAAAGCTCGTATCTGCGCCATAGACGGCGGTGATGCTGGAAGTCCCCACGGCCAGCGAGCCAATAGTTAGGGTGGTCGTGCCGCTGGTTAAAGTTCCAGTGCCAAGGCTGACCGCACCGTTGAAGAAGGTCACAGTGCCAGTGGGCGTGCCGGCGCCCGGAGACACTGCAGCCACTGTGGCGGTGAAGGTGACCGATTGACCAAAGACCGAGGGGTTCGT
>SHZZ01000010.1 GCA_009692005.1 Gemmataceae bacterium
GTCTCGGCTCGGGAGATCGCCGCCCTGGTTCCAAGGCTTTCAACCCCGGCCCAAGTTCACACACCTTACGGGGCGACGGAAGCGCTACCGGTCGCTTCCTTTTCCAGCAATTGCATCCTTGGCGAAACCGCCGAGAAAACCAAACGCGGCCACGGAGTTTGCGTCGGTCGGCCGGTGAATGCCACCGAGGTCCGAATAATCAAAATCACCGATGATCCCATCCCCACCTGGAGCGAAGACTTGCTCCTGACTCACGGGGAAGTGGGAGAAATCGTTGTGCGCGGGGAGCAGGTGACACGGTCGTATTTCAACCGGCCGGTCAATGATTCACTGGCAAAAATTCCCCATGCCGATGGAGCAATCCTCCATCGCATGGGCGATCTAGGTTACCTCGATGTAAGCGGGAGGCTGTGGTTCTCTGGCAGGAAATCCCAGCGCGTTCAGGCCAAAGGGAAACTCTTTCACACAGTACATTGCGAGGGAATCTTTGACGCCCTCCCTGGAGTGCGCAAGTCCGCGCTGGTGGGAATTGGCCTTTGGGGAGAACAGAAACCGCTGCTTTGCGTGGAAAAAGAAGAAGGTGGGCCGCCTGAGGAGGAACTGGCGCGGACCCTGTTGCAAACTGCGGGGGAATACCAGGCAACGGCGGGCATCGGCAAAGTCTTGTTTCACCCGGGTTTTCCAATGGATGTGCGGCATAACTCAAAAATCAACAGGGAACAATTGGCCCAGTGGGCCCAAGGGCAATTGCCATGAAAGTCCTGGTGACTGGGGGAACCGGTTTTTTGGGCCTGGCGGCTTGCAGGCTGCTTCGTCAGCGCGGCATGGAAGTTCACGCCTATTCGCGCAAAGCAACTGAAGGACTGGCACAAACCGGGGCGAAACATTTTTCAGGCGATATTACCTCTCCTGAAATATTGGAGAAAGCCATGTCGGGTTGCCAGGCGGTGATTCACACCGCGGCCAAGGCTGGCATTTGGGGCCCCTGGGACGATTATTTTCACGCCAATGTCACAGGCACGAAAAATGTCATCGAAACTTGCCGCAGATTGAAAGTCAACCGCCTGGTTTACACAAGTTCCCCCAGCGTGGTTTTCGACTCTCATTCCATGGAGGGGGCCAATGAATCGGTACCTTACCCCAATTCCTACCTGGCGCATTACCCCCGCTCCAAGGCCATGGCGGAGAAAATGGTCCTGGCGGCCAACAGTCATGGCCTGGCCACTGTGGTCCTGCGCCCGCACCTCATCTGGGGCCCCGGGGATAACCACCTGACACCCCGCATTCTGGAAAAAGGGAGGCGGGGGAAGCTCCGCCGGATTGGCGGGCAAGCAACTTTGGTCGACTCGGTTTTTATTGATAACGCCGCCGAGGCGCACCTGGCAGCTTTGGAAAAACTAAAACCGGGCGCCTCCTGCGCTGGCAAGGCTTATTTCATTTCCAATGGCGAACCCTGGCCGCTCTGGGACCTGGTCAACGCCATTCTCTCGGCTGGCGGAGTCCCACCGGTAAAGAAAACGATTTCGCCCCGTCTGGCCTGGTTGGCAGGCTGTTGGTTCGAGGGTATTTATTCCTTATTGCGCCTCAAATGTGAACCGCCCATGACCCGCTTCCTTGCCAAGGAGCTTTCCACTTCGCACTGGTTCGATATTTCCGCGGCGAAAAGAGACCTCGGCTATTCGCCAAATATTTCAATTTCCGAAGGATTGCAGCGCCTGGCCCATTGGTTGCAAAACCAACCCAAGCCGCAGAGTTAACACCCAGGCGGAGATCCGCGAAAAAGAACCCGGACGCGCCACCTGGGGTCAGGGCACGGTGTCTTTTTTTCCCCAGCGCAGGTGCAGTTGCCAGGTGACTTTTCTTTTTTCATTTGGATCGGGCCAGGCTTTTTGCAAAACCGGGTTGAGTTCACTCAACGGGCTTTGGCCCTTGCCCTTGGCGTACAAAATCGAAGCGGACCAGGTCTCCAAATACCCGGAAAAATGGGCCCGGTCCCATAAATGAACCATGGTAAGTGGCGGGGATTGCCCCTCCTTGTAGGGAAAGGGGATCGAGGAATAATTTTCCTCCACCTGTATTCTTTCCGGCGGCCAGTAAGGCCCAACGATCTCGCGGTAAAACCAATCGATTACTCGGTCCACTTCAGGCGCAACTCGCGCCAGGCTGTAGGTCCAGAAGGCCAGGACCCCGCAGGGTTTCAGAACTCGCTCCGCTTCCTGGAAAAATGCTTCCTGGTTGAACCAGTGGATGGCCTGCGCGGCGGTTACCAGGTCGCAGGATTCCCCTGGCAGGTCAACCTTGCCCGCCTGGGATACCTGGTAGCGAACGCGTTCGTGACGCGGGGCCTGGTCAATTTGCGCCTGGCTAATGTCAGTCCCCATCACCAATTGAAAAAAATTCGCCAGGGCTGTGGTTGCTTGGCCGCTGCCACACCCTGTGTCCCAGGCCAGTTCTTTTCCCTGGCATTGTTCCGCCAAGAAAGCAAATAGTTCCGCGGGATAGGTGGGGCGCAGTTGGCAATAGCCAGGCGCACGGGAAGAAAAATGGTCGGTGGTCATGTCCGCTCCCAGGTGGGTCCGCGGATATTTTATGAACTGAGAATACTTCTTAAGGAAGTGGAGGTGTCAACAAGGCCTTGGTGTACTCACTCATGGCAGCATCCAGTCCAACCCGCAGGTTTTCCGCTGCTTTGTCGTTGGCATTGCGATACTCATCCATTCGCTGGCGAATGTCTGCCTTTTGTTCATCCAGTTGCTGCAGCCGTTCCATTACCCTGGCCTTGGCTTGCCCGGTGGCATTGCGGCCAGCTTCCTGGACCTCGCGGTATTTCTTGTCGGACTCCGCCAACCGATTGCTGAATTCCTTGACATAATCGGTTCGTACACTGGACAGCGCTTCTGCAGTGGAAGCGGCGGCCTCGTGGATGTCGCGCTTGGCTTTTTCGAAATGAGCATCAGTGCGTGCGGAGAACATCCTGAAAGGACTCTCTTCGCAACCACAGGCAACCAGAAAAATTGCGGACAAGGAAAAAGCGGCCAAGGACTTCATAACAACCTCCAAGTGCAAAAAGGAGCGGGGACCATAGCGAAGGCGGCCATTACTACAAGTCGAATTTTTTTCTGGCCGGCTGCCAATTCGTAAGGAAACTGCCAAAAGTAGACCGAAGTCCCCTCCACCTAAATAAAATGAATGTTCTTAACTCCTTTATTTACAAAAGGTTATGCCATTTTTAACTTCTTGATCTTATGGCACCCTTTTTGCCTATCTTTCCCCTGTCCCAAGGGGACCTCGAAAGGAAGAGCGCATGGACATTCAACGATTTACGGAAAAAACCCGCGAAGCCATCCAAACCGCGTTGAGGCAGGCGCAATCCCGTGGCAACCAGCAAGTGGAACCCGAGCACCTGCTACTGGCGCTTCTCGACGCCGACCCGGGGCTGGCCCTGGCCATTTTCCGCAAGGCGGGAATCAACGCCGAAGGTATCCGCCATAAAACCGAATTGGAATTGGCGAAGCTGCCAAAGGTCTCCGGTGGCCAGGCGGAGAGGAATGTCTATCTCTCTGGCAGGTTGAATCAACTCTTCAGCAGCGCCGAGGACGAAGCCAAGAAGTTCAAGGATGATTTCGTATCTATCGAGCACCTGGTTCTTTGTCTGGTGGATGACAAGGGAGCCGCGGGAAAAACTTTACGCGAATTCGGCGTAACGCGGGAGCGCATCATGGGTGTGCTACAAGAAATACGCGGCAGCCAGCGCATAACCACGGAAAACCCGGAAGTCACTTATGAGGCCTTGGAAAAGTACGGCCGCGATCTGACCCGCATGGCCTCGTTGAACAAACTTGATCCGGTCATTGGGCGTGATGAGGAAATTCGCCGAGTGATCCAGGTCCTGTCGCGGCGGACGAAAAACAATCCGGTTCTGATTGGGGAGCCCGGGGTGGGCAAGACAGCGATCGTGGAAGGGCTGGCGGGGCGGATATTCCGCGGGGATGTGCCCGAGGGATTGAAAAAGCGCCGCATCGTGGCGCTGGACATGGGCGCCCTCATTGCCGGGGCCAAGTTTCGCGGCGAATTCGAGGAACGCCTCAAGGCCGTGCTCAAGGAAGTGCAAAGCGCGCAGGGAGAAATCATTCTCTTCATTGACGAATTGCACACGGTGGTGGGGGCGGGGAAAGCGGAAGGCGCCATGGATGCCGGAAATTTGTTGAAGCCGATGCTGGCCCGCGGCGAGCTGCACTGCATTGGCGCCACCACTTTGGATGAATACCGCAAGCACATTGAAAAAGACGCGGCGCTGGAACGGCGCTTTCAACCTGTACTGGTCGATCAGCCCACGGTGGAAGACACCATCAGCATTCTGCGTGGTTTGCGGGAACGCTACGAGATCCATCACGGAGTGCGCATCAAGGATTCCGCCATGGTGGCGGCAGCGGTCCTTTCCAACCGCTATATTTCCGACCGCTTTCTCCCCGACAAGGCCATCGACCTGATGGATGAGGCGGCGGCCAAGTTGCGCACCGAGATTGATTCCATGCCCGCCAGCCTGGATGAGCTCCTCCGACGGACCATGCAATTGGAAATTGAGCGCCAGGCCCTGAAAAAAGAGAAGGATGCCGCTTCCAGGGAACGCTTGAACAAGTTGGAAAGGGAACTGGCCGACTTAAAGGTGCAATCGGATACGCTGCAAGGGCAGTGGCTGGCGGAAAAGGAAGGTGTGAAAAAACTGCAGTCGCTGCGCGAACAGATCGAACTGACGCGTCAAGAAATGGAAAAAGCCGAACGGGCCTACGATTTGAACAAAGCGGCGGAGTTGAAATACGGCCGCCTGCTTGAGCTGGAAAAATGTCTGAAGCGCGAGGAAGAAGATTTTTCAACCAAGCAAGGACAGGGGAAGCTGATCAAGGAGGAAGTAAGCGAAGACGACATCGCCGAGGTGGTCAGCCGCTGGACCCACATTCCTATCACGCGGCTTATGGAAGGTGAAATGCAAAAGCTGCTTCTCCTGGGAGAGGAATTGCATAAGCGGGTCATTGGGCAGGAGGAGGCAGTGACCGCGGTGGCCGAGGCGGTGCTGCGGGCCCGCAGCGGGTTAAAGGATCCAAACCGCCCGGTGGGCAGCTTTATCTTCCTTGGGCCAACCGGCGTGGGAAAAACAGAACTGGCCCGGGCGCTGGCCGATTCCCTTTTCGACGACGAACGGGCCATGGTCCGCATCGATATGTCGGAGTACCAGGAGAAGCACACGGTGGCCCGGCTGGTCGGCGCGCCACCCGGGTATGTCGGATATGAAGAAGGCGGGCAGTTGACCGAGGCGGTGCGCAGGAAACCCTACTCCGTCATCCTCTTCGATGAAATCGAAAAGGCCCATCCCGATGTCTTTAATCTCTTGCTGCAAGTTCTCGATGATGGCCGGTTGACCGACGGCCAGGGCCGCACCGTCGATTTCCGCAACGCTCTGGTCATCATGACTTCGAACGTCGGCAGTCAGAGGATTTTGCAATTCAAGGGTTCCTTCGTCGGCGAGGTATTCGACCGCATGAAGGGTGCTGTGCTGGAGGAATTGCGCAAGAGCTTCCGCCCGGAGTTTCTCAACCGCGTCGACGATCTGATAGTCTTCCACGCCCTGAGCGAGAAGCACCTGGAGAAAATCGTGGAAATTCAGTTGCAGCAGTTGCGCGGCCGGCTAGAAGAACGGCACATAACGCTGGAACTGACCGAGGCTGCCAGGAAACACCTGGTGCAAACCGGGTACGACCCGGCCTACGGGGCGAGGCTGCTGAAGCGGGTAATTCAAAAGGAGATTGAAAACCCGCTGGCCAGGATTCTGCTGGAAGGGAGGGCCAAGGAGGGTTCTCAAGTTCTGGTGGATTTTGTCCCGGGGGGCGGAAACCTAACCTTCACGGTGAAGGAATGAAGGGCTCATTTTCTGCCATCAAGAGTGGAGGGCGCGGGTTGCGCCCTCCATTAGAATTTCCTAATCCGCAATCCGTTTACTCGGCGCTGATGCCAGACAACACCTCCTCCACTATCATTTGCTGATTTTTCTCGTCCACTTGCAGCTTGCGAATGTCATCCTGCAGCCCTTCGATCTGGGTTTCCTGTTTGTCGAACTTGTCGAGGTAGCGCTTGTAGGCGGCTGAAGTCGGCGGCACCTTGTCGAGATTCGAACGCAGGCGCGTTTGGTCATCGCTAATGCCCTTGAGTTCTTTTTCCTTTTCCACCAGCTTGCGCTTGGTGTCCACCAGCGCGGCGCGGACATCCAGGGTTTTCTGCAGCGCGTTCTTCACTTCACGCCCGACCGTCTTGTGCGCCAGAAATCCCTTGACGCGGTTGTCGTCCATGGCTGAAATCTTTTCCTGGATCACCTGAGTGCGGGTCTCGTCAATCACTTTTTCCACAGACTTATCCTTGGCCACTTCCAGGGGAAACCGATAAGTGCTGTTCGACCCGGCGACCGGCTTGGCGCCCGCTTCAAGCAGCTTCCAATCCGGGCGGACCGTGTGTTCCAAAGTCACTTTGCGGTCAATGGCCGACCTGCTGATGAATTTGTAGGTGCGAGTTTCCTGAAATTCCTGAGTCACGGAGACCACCCCTTTGGAGATGACCAGGTTTTTCAAATCCGCCGGTTTGGTTTGAATGAACAGTTGAAACTCCACTTCCAGGGGCAAGGGTGTGGCCAGCAGCATCGGTTTCTTCCCGTCGGTGACCGGGCGCATGGGCAAAGGCTCGGTTTTGGGCTGTTCCTCGGGAATATCGAAAGTGGTGGTTTTGCCCAGGATGGCATTGGTTTGGAAGCGATAAAGGTCGCGGCTTTGCTCCAGGGTTTTCATGCCGCCGGCCAGCGACCAGGTTTCCCGAATGGGATGTTCAATAACCGCTTGCCGGTCGGTCTTGGCGCGGTTTTTCAAATGGTAAGTCTTGGTTTGCCGAGTGGTGTAATGCACCTGAGCAGAATCACCTACAAAACGGGCGGTGATCTCCGGCCCCGTGGTCATCTTGACCGTGGTTTTCACTTCCATGCCCAGATCGACGGCGTAACTGATGAAGCGGTCCTCACCCGGTTGCATATCGGGGAGGCGGGCATCGCCGCCGTAGGACCCGTTTTCATAAACCGTGACCGGCCCCTGTGGCAAAGGCAGGTTGGTGGAATTTTTGACGCGCAATCCCATGAGAGGGAATTTCCCATGCACGCTTTCATTGAACAAGGAAAACGGCGAGACCGTGATCTCCTGATCGATGATTTGAATGAGCGCTGACTTCTGCCTGGCCAGGGAGATTTTTTCCTCGACGACATATTGGTAGGCCTCCCCCGCTTCCTCGGCGGCTTCCGCTGCCAGGTGCTGGTCGGAGTTCATGGCGATTTTCTGGCCTTTTTGAATAGCGCCCTTCATTTCCAATTCCCGCTGCCGCACCTGGTCCTGCTTTCGGTTCTGCAAGTCCTGGTACGAGAGCTTGCCGAGGTTGCGGCCGTTGTCGAGGTTCAATTGCTGCTGCATAAGTTGCTGGCCGCCCTCGCCGGCTTGTCTTTGCTGTTGACCGGCATTGTCCTGATTCGGGATAGCGGAGTTTTGGAAATTCATGGCGTTGCCTGTGGGAACCTGCTGATAGCGGTTGTTGGAAAAATTGGCGCCACCCATTTGACCTAACTGCCCGCCGAAACCGCCGCCACCCATTTGACCTTGTCCCCAAGCGGCGAGCGAGTTGTTGGCCCAATTACCTGGGTTGGCCATGCCGCCAAGGTTGAGGCCTGTCCAACCTGGGTTGAGCCCTGCCACGGGAGGAGCAACACTTCCTGGCGCCATGGCCCCGTTGTAGGTTGGCGGTCGCAGCATGGCGAATTTCTCCGGTTCAATGGTTGGGCGTGGGACAAACAAGGGCGGGTAAATGTCCATCTGGAAGGAAATTGGCCGGCCGGATACCAGCACCAGCCGCAGGTCCTTCCAATCTTCGTCCGTGGTGTTTTCAATCGTGGCCCAGCCCTGCAACCGACCTTTGCCGTTCCCATTCAAGCTCAGTCGATAGCTGGATTTCCAAATGGGGTTTTCACTGACATACCCCACCTTCACCTGGCGCTTGCCCTTGCCATTAAAGGTTAAGCTGACTGATTTTTTCATTTGGTCATGAGTGGCGGCGACGACATCCAAGGCCCGGCGCAGTTCCTCGTTCAATACCGGATTGAGAAACTTCAATTTTTGCACATCGGCCAATTTCACTCCGCGCAAGCCATCCTGGCAGACCAAGTTCAATTGGTGGGTTTCGACCACGGCATCCTTTCCCACCGGCTGCATTTGCGATTCCATTCCCAAAATAGTCCCGGTTACGGTGGTTCCCGCCCCGGTTCCGGTCGTGACTTCCACCTTTTCCCCACGGGCCTGTTGCAGCAACTGGCCAACGGTGGGGTTCATGGTTAGATCGAGGGCGAAGGAGCGCAGCGTTTTTTCCACGGGATCCTGGCCGTCGTAACTAACGGCGCTGGACCGGCCGCCACCTTTGTCTTCAAGTACCAGGCTTTTTAACAAGTCATTCACATCACCCGCCCAAACACGCAGGTTGACCCGGGCGTTTCCCTCCACTTCTCCTTCTCTTTGGAAATACCCGACGCCGCTGCTGAAGAGGACCAACTGGGTAAGCGGCATGGAGGATTTTTCAATGGCCTGGTGCTGCCCCAGGATTTCAGCGGCCCGGGCTGAACCGGCCTGGGCCACCCTGGATTGTTCCTGGGCATTTGCTTGTTTGAAAATAAGGGCCAGGGAGACACCCCCGGCAGCCAAGGTCCCGAGGACCCCGGAAACCATCAAGAACTTCTTCATCTTCCACTCCTTCTGGCCATGATTTCAAAGCCACCTTGTGAATTGAGGGGGTACGCCCGTCGAGATTGATTATCCCCGGCCCCCGCGGATTACACAACGATAAGACGAGACAAGATTGGGATACTTGCAAAGGAGTTGCGGAATTTGCCGATTTTTCAGGCCTGAAAGGAAAAAAAGTTTAACTGGTCAGGGTGGCAGTTTTGTTAAGGGCATAGGCGGCCCGAAGCCACCCGGTAGTAATTAATTCCTCATCGACCTTCGCCCAGGGGATGCCCGACCCGCTTTCTCCCATGCCGGGCTCAGGCGCCATGCGATCCGTTGAACAGCGGTTCTATGACCTTGCCCCGGTTGAGCTGCGATGGCCGGTTCTGCCGGTCACGAACATGGGTTTCCGGGTCAATCCCCAAAGTGTGGTAAACGGTGGCGCCCAGGTCGTCAGGGGTGTAAGGAATGGTGGCAGGGTAGGCGCCAATCTTATCGGATCGGCCAATAACTTGCCCCCCTCGAACCCCAGCGCCAGCGAACAGGGCGGTGTAGCATTGGGCCCAATGGTCGCGGCCGGGTTGGCTGTTGTTCGCGCCCGGTTGGAAACTGATCTTTGGGGTGCGGCCGAATTCCCCGGTCACGATCACCAAAGTGTCTTCGATCATGCCTGTGGCGGTTAAGTCGTCGAGCAAGGCGGCCACGCCGCGGTCGAGAGGGGGTAGAAGGGAATTCTTTAAGCGGGTGAAATTCTCGCCATGGGTGTCCCAGTTTTGCACCCGGCCCATGTTTGCTTGCACGACAGGCACCCCTGCTTGCAGCAACCTGCGGGCCAGCAAGATCGACTGGCCAAAGGCGTGGCGGCCATATTTTTCCCGGCTGGCGACCGGTTCTTGATCGAGGTCAAAGGCCTGGGCCAGCTTACCCGAGCCGAGCATGGCCAGCGCCATTTCCTGCTGTTCCCTCAGCCTGCCAGGAGCCGGAGATTGTTCCAGCGCTTTTTGCTTGAGGTCCAGAGATTTCAAAATGCCAGCTCGGTCGCGGATGCGGCCAATGGTCAGGCCCTGGGAAACGGAAAGGTTGTCGACTTTGAACCCGGGCCTGGCAGGGTCCTGGGTAATTTGCCAGGGGTCGTGCCGGGGCCCGATGAAACCGGCGTGCTGGCCGGGCCAGGTTAACGCCCCTTCCACCAGGAAGGTCGGCAGGTTCACGCCCGAGGGGAGGCCATCCCCTCGGGCGTGCAAATAATTCAGCGTGGCGGCATAGCTTGGCCAGTCATCCCGGGAAGCTACCTTGTCGAAAAACGCACCCGGTTGCGGATGACCGGTCAGAGTATGGTGGGTCGCCACCAGGTGGTTGTTTTCCTTGTGAGCCATGCTGCGCACCAGGGCATACTGGTGGGCGCGTTGCGCGAGCAGGGGAAGGTGTTCGCAAACCTGAATTCCAGGAACGGAAGTTGCAACTGGTTTGAACTCGCCGCGGATGCCGTCGGGGCTTTCGGGCTTGAGGTCAAAAGTGTCGAGGTGGCTGCTGGCCCCGGTAAGGAAAATCAGGAGGACCGATTTTGGCCTGCTGACCGGGTTGGCCCGGGCAAGTTGCGGCAAGCCCAAGCCCAACAAGCCAGAAAAGCCAATTTGCAGGGCTTCCCTTCGGGGAATTCCTTTAGAACGAGGCATGGAACCGTGTGAATGCATGGGAAGTTTTCCTGGCAGATGGGGTAATTCTACCATGTTTCACAGGGCCGGGAAAGAGAAAATGAGGTTGGCTGCCGGACAAACAGCGGGCTGTGCCTTGGATTTCACCCTGGCGGCATCTTGCTGCCGCTAACCAAAACACGCGAGAAGTGTGATTCAATCGGAGCAACTTGTTTATTTGGCTCTTGCCTGGCCTGCGAGCCATGGGGCCAATGTCACTTGAACTGGCGACCAGTTGCCCTTAGCGAGTGAAAGGGCCGCCGCCGCTCTTGCGCAGCAATTCACGCACCTCGGCTCCGCGGATTTCCTGTGGGGTGCTTTTCTTGGAAAGCGCCAGCGCCGCCGCCTCGCCCATGGCGGTCGCCGTTACCCGAGTGGAAGCATGAGCCCCGCGTGTGGCGCTGTGGCATCTTCCCGCCACCAACAGATTTTCCACTTTGGTCGGAAGCAGGGCGCGGTAGGGGATGTCATAATTACAACCGCGGGAGTCAACTAAAAAAGGCCCGCCGGGTGGCGGGCCTTTTGGCTTGCTCACGGTTTATTTCAGGTAATCATGCCGCGGGACATGTAATCGGAAAGAGTCATACCCAGCATGATGGCCAAAAAGAAAATGGATGCCAGGATCACCAACCAGGTGGTCGGGGGGCTGTGCAAGGCGTGCATGAAAATCAGGATGACCAGCGCAGCCTTGATGACTGCGATGCCCAAGGCCACGGGCGTGTTCCAAACCCCGTAATTTTGAAACCCCGCATAGACCGTGATCGCGGTCAGTACCATCAAGATGGTAAAGACAATGAAGTACGATTGCAGCGAGGCGGGCTGATGAATCGGTTGTTGTTGGCCTGACATAATAACGGACTCCGAATCGTTAATGGCCCAAGTGGGCGCCCAGCAGGTACAGCAAGGGAAAGAGGAAAATCCAGACGATATCAACAAAGTGCCAGTACAGCCCGATGATCTCCACTGGAGTGTAATAATCGGGGGAAAACACCCCGGAATAAGCTTTCCAGGCAATCACCCCGATAATCCCAAAACCGACGACCATGTGCAGGGCGTGCAAGGAGGTCATGCAGAAATAGAGGAGGTAGAAAAGCCTGGCCTGTTCCGATTCCAACCGGGCCTTCACGCCCAGCGAGGGATCGTCATCCTTCAATACGCCATCCTGCGGGCCAGGCAAGCGGTGGCTGTGTTCCTTGGTGTGAATCTCCTTGGCTTTTTTGGCAAACTGCCAGTGAAAGAAGTTCTTCCCGGGCATCAAGTGGATGTCGTAGTCGTGCTTCCACTCGAAGTATTTCACGCCGAGGAACCCCATGCCGAAAATAATGGTGAGGACCAGCCAGTGACCCGTCTTGGTGGAATTCCCCAATTGGGAATTGCGCACCGCCAGGGCCATGGTCAGGCTGCTGCCGATCAGGATGGCCGTGTTAACCGCCCCCAGGGTGATGTCGAGAAGGTTGCTGGCCTCTTCGAAAACCGCTGAGTACTTGTAGCGGTAGACGGTGTAGGCGGCAAAGAGCCCGCCAAAGAACAGCACCTCGGTCAACAGGAAAGCCCACATGCCAAGGGTATTGGCTTCGTGCTGCTGCTCCAGGGTATCAAAATGATGGGCCAGGTTTTTATTATGACCGTGGCCATGTTCAGTTTCTTCAATGGCTGACAACCCCGGCCTCCTTTCGCTCGAAATGGTACGGTTCTTCGGTTACCACCGGTATTTGGTCGAAGTTATGCGGCGAGGGCGGAGAATCCGTGGCGGTCCAATCCAGAGTCGTGGCGCCCCAGGGATTCTTTCCCGCTTTTTCACCCCAGAAGAACGAATGCGTCAAGTAAATCAGGGGCAAAGTATAGCCAATCGCCAGAATGGTGGCCCCGGCGCTCGACATTACATTCAACAGTTGCAGTTCCTCGGGGTATTCGTGATACCGGCGAGGCATGCCCAGGTATCCCAGGATGAACTGCGGGAAGAAGGTGAAGTTGAAGCCGATGAAAATGATGCCGGCGCCCAGTTTTCCCCAGAAGTCGGAATACATTCTGCCGGTGATTTTCGGCCACCAAAAATGCAATCCGGCCATGAAGCCTAAAATCGCTCCGCCCACCATGATGTAGTGGAAATGCGCCACCACAAAATAAGTGTCGTGCAAGTGGATGTCCATTCCCAGGGTGGATAGGTACAAGCCGGTCACCCCGCCGATGGTGAACAGACCAATAAATGCGATGCCATAGATCATTGGCGTTTCAAAGCTGATGGCGCCTTTGTACATGGTGGCCAGCCAGGTAAAGACCTTAATACCCGAGGGGATTGCCACCGAGAAGGTCAGGAAGGAAAACACCATGGCGGCGTAGGGAGAAATCCCCGTGGTGAACATGTGATGGGCCCAGACTATGAAACCGAACACCGCGATGGTCACGCTGGAGAGAGCGATGATTTTGTAACCGAAAACATTCTTACGGCTGAAAGTGGCGATGACCTCGCTGATCAACCCGAGTGAGGGAAGAATCATGATGTACACGGCCGGGTGAGAATAGAACCAGAACATATGCTGGAAGAGGACAGGGTCGCCGCCCAGCCGCGGATCAAAGATGCCAACCCCCAAAGTTCTTTCCACCCCCAAGAGAGCCAGGGTGATGGCAATCACCGGAGTGCCCAGCAACTGAACAACGCTGGTGGCGTAAATGGCCCAGATGAAAAGCGGCAAGCGGAACCAGGTCAGGCCGGGGCAGCGCATGCGGTGGACCGTGACCACGAAATTCAGCCCAGTCAAAATCGAGGAGAAGCCGATGCAAAACAGGCCGACCGCCATCACCGTGACATAGGAATTGGAATAAGTGGAACTGTACGGGGTGTAAAAGGTCCAGCCGGTGTCGACGCCGCCGTACAGCAGCGCCACCATGCCGATGCCCGCCCCGAGCGCATAGAGGTAATAACTCAGCAGGTTGAGCCTGGGGAAAGCCACATCCCGGGCGCCAATCATCAAGGGTAGAGCAAAGTTCCCCATGACCGCCGGGATTGACGGGATCAGGAAGAAAAACAGCATGATCACGCCATGGGCGGTGAAGGATTTATTGTAGGTGTCGGCGGTGAGGAAATCCCCCTTGGGAGTGGACAACTCCACCCGCACCAAAGCGGCCATAATGCCGCCGAGGATAAACATTGCCGTTATGGAAACCAAGTAGAGGATGCCAATGCGCTTGTGGTCCAGGGTGTACAACCACGACATGACAGAATGGTCATGATTCAAATAATTGGGTTTTTCGTGAACCTCGTGCGCCTGTTCAGCATGTGTAACGCCAGATTTCAATTCCAATTGGCTCATTATTTTTCCCCCTTTTGGGAAGATTTTTCCTGAATGGAGGCGGGCGTGGGGGTCGTTTCAAGGCGCGGCGGGGTCTGCCCCTGCTGCAACGACCGAATGTATGCGATGACCTGCAGCAATTCTTCTTCCGTCGCCAGACCCTGGTAAGTAGGCATGATCGATTCCCAGCCGGCGGCAACTTTAGCGTTGGGGTAAAGGATCGATTCGCGGAGGTAAGAATCGTCGGCAAAGATTTTCGTCCCCTCTGGAGTTTTCACGCCGCTCTGGTGAGAAATGGGAATGTGCTTGCGGTAAATGCCTTCCAGGTTGGGCGCCTTGGCCTGTGCGTTTCCCGAATGGCAAGTAATGCATTGCAGCTTGGTAAAGAGTTTGCGGCCTTGCAGGGCCTGGCCGTTTTCAGCCCCTTCCGACAGCCACTTCTGAAAGTCGCCCTCTTCCATGACGGTGACTTTGCCAATCATGCGGGAATGTTCCGTGCCGCAATATTCCGCGCAATAAATCTGGTAGACCCCGGGCTTGGTGGCTTGAAACCACATGCTGGTGTAGCGGCCGGGAACCGCATCCTGTTTCACCCGGAAGGCCGGGACGAAAAAGGAATGAATGACATCCTCGGAGGTGATGGTTAATTTCACTGGCCGGCCCACCGGCACATGCAGGGCGTTGATTTCCCTTTGCCCGGAGGGATGCTGAATCTTCCACATCCACTGGCGGCCCACCACATAAATATCCATCGAGTCCACAGGTGCGACCACGATGTTGGAATACACTTTCACCCCCCAGACAAACATGACCACGCAAATGACCGTGGGGATGACACACCAAATAATTTCCAAAGGCACATTCCCGTGGATGGGCTTGGGGTAATGGTCGTCGGAACGCCGGCGAAACAGCACCGCGAACAGGAGCAGCAGGAAAAAAACCAACAGGGTGACCCCGACCGTGGTAGCCACGACAAAAAGAGTCAGCGCGTCCACTTCAGGCGCAAGGGTCGAGGCTTGCTCGGGGAAAAACCGGAACTCATTGTTCATGTGGCTTTCGCCTGCCTTTCCTGGGATTCCTGATTTTGGGCTGTGGAATCCGCTGGCAAATTCCCAGTCTTACTCCCGCTTGGCTTCAGCAACAACCCCTTCAGGGGATTCCAGAACATGAAGCCAAACAGGCACACCATGGTCAAAACCGCGCCGATTCTCAACAAGGTTAGCACCGCCATTGTGTACTGGCCACTATGGGGATCGTAGGTGTAACACATGAGTTTTATCTGATCCACCAGGGTGCCAATGCGGTTGCCCGATGATTCCACCAGGGACAACTCCAGGTCTGTGGGCATATAGCGGATGCCGAGAAGATAGCGCGATATTTGCCCGTTCGGGGTCAACACCATGATCCCGGTGGCGTGCAAGTATTCCTCACGGGCCTTGTCGTATTGAAAGCGGTACCCGACCGCGTCCATCAAGGATTTGATGTTTTCCTTGGTTCCAGTCAGGAAATGCCAGCCGTTGACAGACTTCCTGCGCCCAAGAATAGAGAGCATCGCTTCCTTCTTGGCCAGGGCTATTTCGGGCGTTTCCTCGTGGTCGAAACTGACGACGACAACTTCAAAGTGATCCCCCGGGCGGAATTTCCCATCAATGCGCTTCAAGCCATCAAACAGGCCGTCGAGTACGCGGTTGCAAATCAGCCTGCAACGGTAATAAGCGGGCACCAGGATTACGGGTTTCCCCTCGCCGAAGAAGGAGCTGAGCTTCACGCTTTTTCCGTGTTCATCCACGAATGTGGTTTCCAGAGAAATCTTTTCAGCCAATTTCTGATCGATGCCAATTTTTTCCAGCATTTCGTTGGGCAGGCCAACGCGACCGTCAATGTCTCCCGGCCCGCGGCTGGTGCCACGCAGCCCGGACATGCCGTCTGCAAAGGCGGCAGGAACCGCCGCCAGGAAGAAAACCAGGATCGCGCCGGGGAGTTTTTTCAACGCTCGGTCCCCCTGGGTTTGCGGCCGGCGCTGGAATCGCTGGGAGTATAGTCCCCTTGTTCATTAACCTTGTAGCCCTGCTCTTTGTGGAAAGAGGCATTTTCTTCCATGTAGCGTTTGCTGAAGTTTTTCATGGCCTGACCAATGTTCTTTTCCTTCAAGCGATCCGTGGCAATTTCATTGGTCAACTGGCCATAAGTTGGCAGATTGGAAATGCCGCTCATCAAGGGGCGCAAAGGGTCGATGCCCTCCAGGCGGGAAACGACGATGCGGGATTTAACCCCGGCTTTTTCCGCAGCGAAGGAGGCAGCGGCGCTGGTTCCCTGCTCATACAAATTTCTGTCCGCTTGTTGAAATACTTCCCCCGGAAGAGGCGGCCGAAGCAACCCCGTGGTAAAGATGCGGTTGTCTTGGCGCAACTGGATCACGCGGTTTATCTCTTCGCGTTTCTGCGCCACTTCCTTGCTGGTGGCCAGGAACTGTTTTTTCTCGGCGGCGCTTTTTTTGGCGTAGCCGTGAACCAGCAGCGCCTCATTTTCCGCGTCGCTAATCATGCCGGCGCGGACTTTTCCTTCCTCTTCCTCCATCAGTTTTTGACCCAGGGGATATTGCGAAACCTTGCGGGCGTTCTCCACCCCGGTTAAATATTCGTAAACATGCACCATCATCCAGTAAGACAGGGCCACCACCACGGCCAGGCTTACGCCAAAATAGACAACGCTTTTGACATCGATATCGGTCAATTCAACATTCGGTTTTTGAGAGTGCTCGCTTGTCATGGCTGAATTCTTTCTTTTCCTTGGCGGGCCAAGCCCGGATTACACTCCATGAATCGGCTGTTGAAGAATACGCGGATCGCGAACAGGTATGGGCGGCATGCTCTTCCACTGCCACAGGAAACAACCCAGCCACAAGCCGCCTATGCCCACCAGGGAAGTCAATTGCCCGATAGGGAAGGCGAAATGTTTCGGGCTGAAACTGGGCCCCAGAAGGAAGAAATAATCGACAAAGCGCATGAACAGCATGAAGCAGGCCACCTTCAGCAAATTACCTTTGATGCGCTTGGCGTCACGGGTCAGCAACACCAGGAAGGGCAGGAGGAAGTGCCCCAAACCGAGAGAAATGGCCACCAATTGCCAGCCCCCTTCGCTGCGGTTGAGGAAATAAGGGACTTCTTCTTTCAGGTTCGCCGCCCAGATCAACAGGTACTGGGAGAAAGTCAGGTAGGCCCAGAAAATAATAAAGCCGAGGAAGAAGCTGCCGACATCGCGCAAGTGGTTTTTGGTCAGGTGTTTTTCCAAGTCCGGCCCCTGGTAGAGAAGGATCATGGCCACGATGTGGAAGATCATGGCGGAAAGGATGGTGCCGAAGCAAAACAGGACCGGGTACATGGTGCTGTACCAGTGCACATCGACGGACATGGCCCAATCGACCGAGGCCAGCCCGCCGGTAATGGCGAAGGCCATGATGCCAGGGCCGCTCAGCGCCTTGAACCAAAAGCCGATCCGCGCCTCGGCGGTTTCATCTTCCTGCTTCGATAGCTTCGAGAGAGCCAGGGCCAGGAAGCTCCAGATGCCAAAGAAAATGAAGTAGCGGGCGGTGAAGAACGGCACATTCAAGTAGCCGGATTTCAATTCAATGATGTGGTCTTTTTGCGCGATTTCATGGTCGGCCCAGACATAAATCTCCTTCAATCCCAGCAAGAGGATGGGAAGGAAAAGGATGGCCAGGAGCAACAGGCAGCGGGCCCCCGCTTCCAGCAAACGCCGCATGGCAAAACCCCAGACGCCGCCAGCCACATGCTGAATCATCAAAAGCGCCAGGCTTCCCAGGGAGAAAGAGAAGAAATAAAGGAAAGAGATCAGGTAGGACTGCAAGGTTTCCTTGGGCTGAACTGCGATCAATCCGCCGGTTACCAGCAAACCGATAACGCCCGCGATCAGGGCGAAGGACTGCACCTTGTCCACTTTTTCCCGGACTTCCGGGGTGATCATCGACATTTAAGGTTTCTCCTTGCCGGCATCAGCACGGGCCGGGGACTTTCCAAAGGCTTCCTGAAGAGAGCGGATGTAGGCGATGATGGCCCAGCGGTCCCGCGGATTCACCTGCGCGGAATAGCTAGCCATGGCGCCAAAGCCATGAGTGATGACCTGGAAGTAATATCCTTCAGGGGCCTCGAGCAAAGGGATACCGGCGCCGGTCAGGTATTTTAAACCCCGGGAATTATCAACATGAAAGGACGGAGGAGGCAAGAAACCACGCTGCACGATCATGCCGTTGCCCGCGCCTGTGCGGCCGTGGCAGACAGCGCAATAGATATTAAACCGTTCCTGTCCCCGTTTGATCAATTCTTCATCCACGGGAAAGGGGAAGGTTGCGAAGTAAGGCGCCTTGGCTACCTCGGCGGGCATGGCTTCCTTGGCCGGATTCTGGTTCTTCCAGGCGGCCACGGTTCCCCCCTCCTTCAACCCGGTAAACATATGGTCGTTTTCTTGCAGCATGCCGCGGGCCACGGTTCCTTCCACTGGCGGACGGTTGCCACGACCGTCTTCAAAAAAACTGAAAACCGTGTGCATCTTGATCTTGGGTTGTTCCGCCATGGTCTGGTAGCACCCCACCGCGAAAAGCGCGGTCAAGGCCACCACCACGGAA
Source organism: Gemmataceae bacterium (assembly GCA_009692005.1). Taxonomy (GTDB): domain Bacteria; phylum Planctomycetota; class Planctomycetia; order Gemmatales; family Gemmataceae; genus SHZZ01. Next base: position 18,419 of record SHZZ01000010.1, read on the forward strand.
GGCGCCGAGAACAACGGTTGTTTTGGTTTCGCCCGCGTCATTGGGGAACCTCCGATACTTCAAAAGGCTTCAATCCTTCAAGGAAATGCCTGGTGCCCTGGATGTCGAACAGGGGATCTCTGGCTTCAATGCAGAGGAAAAACCGGTCGGTAGTGACGCCGGAGAACCTCGGGACATTGAACAAGGGGTGGTAAAGCCTGGGGTAGCCATTCAAAAGCAGCATGCCAAAGACCGCGGTGAAGGCGGAAAAGAGTACGGCCAATTCAAATTCCGGCGGAACAAAAGCGGGCCAGGAATTGAGAGGCCGACCGCCAATGTTCAGGGGGTAGTAAAACCAGTCGGGCAGGAAGGGGTTCAGGAAAGAAGGCGCGCCGCCCATGGTAAAGGTCTGCAGCGAAAAAGCGGTGAAGAACCCTGCCAAGCCGCCGAAGAAGACCAGAATGGGCAGCTTGGTCCGCTTGAACCCGACGGCCTCGTAAAGGTCCTCGACGGGAAAGGGAGAATAGGCTTCCATCTTGGAAAAGCCTGCTTCACGGGCCTTGTTCGCCGCCGCCACGATTTCCGTGGGTGTGGTGAACTCCGCGAGCATGCCATAAATTTCCGGTTTCTGCGCTTCCATTACTGGTGCCCTCCGCCCTGCTTGGGAGCGTGTGCGTGGCCAGGGTCATGGCCAGAGTCATCGCCTTTATGCACATGGGATTCCGGCAGCATATGCTTCATTTCAAATATAGCAATCATGGGCAGCAGCCTGCAGAAGAGAAACATCAGGCTAAGGAACAGCCCAAAGGTTCCGAAGTAGGTGCTGAGATCCCAGAAGGTCGGAGAATACTGGCCCCACGAGGAGGGCAGGAAATCTCGCTGCAAGCTCATGAGGATGACAAAGCGTTCCAGCCACATGCCGACATTCACGATCAGAGAGATGATAAAGAGCGCCGCCTCCCAGGAGCGAACGCGCTTGATCCACAGCAATTGCGGCACAAAGCCATTGCAGAAAACCAGGGCCCAGTAGAATCCGCCGTAGGGGCCGAAAACCCGGTTCTTCATCATCAAATCGCGCTCAAACGGGTTGGCGCTGTAATAGGCCATGAACGCTTCCACCATGTACCCGTAAAAGACCATTGATCCCGTGGCTAACATGATTTTTGCCATGTTGTCCAGATGCTTGTCGGTGATGAAGTCCTTCATGCCATAGAAATGTCGAATGGGCACGGCCAAGTTGATGACCATGGCGAAGCCGGAGTAAATGGCGCCGGCGACGAAGTAGGGGGGAAAGATGGTCGCGTGCCAGCCAGGCAAGTTTGATACCGCGAAATCGAAGGAGACGATTGTGTGGACGGAAAGCACCAGGGGAGTACTCACGCCAGCCAGTATGAGGTAAGCGGTTTCAAAACGATGCCAGTGCATCGACCCGCCACGCCAGCCCAGGGCGAAGATGCCGTAGATAAACCGGATCCAGGGGCTCTTGGCGCGGTCGCGGATATTGCCGAAGTCCGGCACCAGGCCGATGTACCAGAACAACAAAGATACGGTGAAATAAGTGGAGACCGCGAAGACATCCCATTCCAGCGGACTGCGGAATTGCGGCCACAATTGCATGGTGTTGGGGTAAGGCAGCAGCCAGTAGGCGAACCACGGGCGCCCCATATGTGCCAGTGGATACAAACCGGCGCAGGCGACGGCGAAAAGGGTCATGGCCTCGGCGAAACGATTAATCGAGGTTCGCCAGGTTTGGTGGAATAACAGCAAAATCGCCGAGATCAGTGTGCCGGCGTGGCCGATACCGATCCACCAAACGAAGTTAATGATGTCGAATCCCCAGCCGACTGGGACATTCACGCCCCAAATGCCAATTCCTTCGTACAGCAGGTAAGTGATGGAAACCAGCAGGACCTGAAGCATCATGAAGGAAATGGCAAAGCCAATCATCCACCCCTTTGGGGTGACGGAAAGGACGACACCAATGACCTTCTTGGAGATGCTTTCAAAAGAATGCCCGGGCGCCACCAGGGGAACCTGTGGATCTGATCGGAGGCTGGGTTCTTGTTCCTTGATATCGCTAGCCATGGATTATCCGGCTCCCTTTCCACTGGACACCAGCTTGGGGTTGGGATTACGCACCTCGGCAAGGTAAGTGGTTCTCGGCGAGGTATTCAACTCGTCCAGCAGGCTGTAATTGAGGTTTTCCAGCTTTGCACGCGCCTGGGAAATCTTGCTCTTGGGGTCGTTTAAGTCGCCGAAGAGAATCGCTCCCGCGGGACAAACCGCCTGGCAAGCCGAGAGGACTTCGCCATCTTGGATTTTGCAATCGCTTTCCCGATTGAGCGCCCGGCCTTCCCTTTCCGCCTTCAGCTTGCCGCGCTTTTCCGCCTCGACTTCCGCCTGGCGGATGCGCTGCACGCAATAGGTGCACTTTTCCATGACGCCGCGCGTCCTAACCGTCACTTCCGGGTTGCTGACCATTTTCAAGGAAACCGAAGCGTAGTCGGTGTACTGCAAGAAGTTGAACCTGCGGACCTTGTAGGGGCAGTTGTTGGAGCAGTAGCGTGTACCGACACAGCGATTGTAAACCATGTCGTTGAGGCCGTCATAGCTGTGGGCGGTGGCAGCCACCGGGCAAACCTGCTCGCACGGGGCGTTTTCACACTGCATGCAGGGCAGAGGTTGGTAATGCGCCTTCAACTCCTCCGGCTTCAGAGGATTGCCCTCGAAATAGCGGTCAATGCGGATCCAGTGCATTTCCCGGCCGCGAGTGACTTCAAGCTTGCCCACGACGGGGATATTGTTCTCCGCCTGGCAGGCCACCACGCAAGCCGAGCAGCCGGTGCAAGCGGTGAGGTTAATAACCATCCCCCACTTGTGGCCCTTGTAGGTGAAATCTTTGCCGTCAAGAATGCTAAGCGGCGTCTTGCCATGGCCATGGTCATGTTCTTCGCCATGCCCCCCGCCGTTCACTTTGTGAACCCAGTGGTCGTCCTTCATCGTTTGCTCGGCAGTACCGGAACGAACGAGGTTTCGGCCTTCCATGTAATGGTGAGCCTGAGTGCTGGCGAGGATGTGCTGCTTGCCGGTTCTTTCAACCTTGACCCCGAGCCCCGACCAGGGGTCGGAAGCCACGCGGATCTTATAAACATCGGCGCCGACATCTTTGGTCCCGACTTTTCCCGCCCTCTCGCGCCCGTAGCCGAGCTGAACATTGATCGTGTAATCCGGGTGACCGGGCACCACCCAGACAGGCAGAACCAGCGTGCGGCCCTGATATGTAAAGCGCAAGGTGTCGACAAAAGCGCGGCCATGCTCGCCGCCCGTTATGCCGAAGGATGCCGCTCCTGAATGATACTTGCCGCCCTCCAATTCGGGCCGGCTCTCGGTCATCAGAGCGACGCCCAGCTCCAAGGCGGTCTTCAAACTCATGATGGCGGCGTTGTCCCAGGTAATCTTGGTCGAGGACTTGGGCATTTCCAATAGCCAGCCATTGTTGGCAAAGCGCCCGTCAAAGACCGCTTCATCCGGACGGAAAGTGATTTCCAAGTTGCTGACCGAGCCGACGGTCCACTCTGGCAGGGAAGCCAAAACCCTCTCCGCGTCCGCGGTGGCCGAGGCCAGCGGCTTTACCTGCTTGTAGGGGAAATTGGTCCCCGCAACCACACCATCGTGGAGCGACTTGCGGTAGAACTTTTCAAAGGTGGTGGAACTATTGAGGCCAGCCCGCGCGGGGGCGGAAAACCAGGCTTTCCAGTAGTCCTTGACCAGATCCACAGCGGTGCGGCTGGGCTTGGAAGACAGGTCTGCAAAAAGGTCGTGAAGGTTTCCCCCGCCAAACAGGGGCGCGATCAGTGGCTGAATAATTGTTGCGGTGCCGTCAAACGCACGAACATCCCCCCACGATTCTAGATAATGGGAGTCCGGAATGTGCCAATGACACAGGCGCGAGGTTTCGTCGTGGTAAAGCCCGAGGCGGAAGCGCGTGGGGACTTTATCCAAGGCTGCTTTAAAGTCGATGTCGGCGCCAGCGGTGTAAACTGGATTGGCCCCAACTATGACCAGGGTCTGAACTTTGCCCATGGTCATGTCGTCGACCAATGCCCGCAGCGATTTTGCCCGGTCGCCAGGGCGGGCGTGAACTGGATCTATGTAATGCACCGTTTTGCCGGCGTTTCCAAGCTTGTCGTTAATTAGGGCGGCCAGAGCATGGCAAAGGGTTGAAGCCTCGTCGCCGGCTATCACCAGAGTCTTGCCTTTTTCCCGCGAGGCAAGATCCTCGGCGGCAATCGTCAGCCAGTGACGCGCCTGCGCCGATAGACCCTTCGGTTCGCTTATCCCTTCAACCTTCAGTTGGAAGGCGAGGAACTGCGCCACGCGGTCGATTTCCACCGCGCGGAACCCTAGCCGGTTGTCTGCCTTGATCCCAGTATTGGAAAAGACGCTCTCGGCGGCATAGAGCCGATTCATCTTGTCGAGCTTTTCCAGATTCCTGCGTGAAGAGAAATCGCGGGTATAACGCAAGTGCCCGGGGCCGCGAGAGAGAAAGTCGGCGTCGAGAGAGAAAATCACATCGGCCTGAGCCATGGCGTAGACCGGCTGGCAAGCCACGCCAAAGGCCGCCTTGGCCCCGGCAATGGGGGTGTCACTCGCGGCGGGTTCGTGTTGCACCCACTGAACCTCGGGGTAATCGTTTAAAAATTCGTTTTCCAACTGGTTCAGCAAAGTTGGCGAGGTGATCGTCTCGGTGAGGAGGTAGACGCCTTTACCTTTGCCGGATTTGGTCAATTCCGCCCTCAAGGCGGCGACAGCGTCATCCCAGACTCGCGGCTGGCCCAGGTAAGTCAATCCGGCTTCGCGGTCGGGATCATAAAGCCCAAGCACCGAAGCCTGGGCGAAAACATCAGTGGCGCCCTGGCTGGCGCTCTGCTCAGGGTTGCCTTCCACCTTGGTCGGCCGACCCTGATTGCTTTCCGCCAAAAGACCCATGCCGTAGCCCGCGTGAGGCATGGCCGTGGCGTAAAACAACGGTTTCCCGGGAACCACTCCCTCGGGATCGCTGATATTGGGAACAATCTTTCCGCCGGGCGGCCTGCACCCGCTGAGGCCTGCCAAAGCCAGCGAGGCGCCCATGAGTGTGAGAAATTTCCGCCGCGTCACCGGGTCGGTCCATTCCCCCGCCTGGCGAGGAAATTCCCGCTGCAGCATTTCCTGGAAGCCCTCGCCCGCGGCAAGTTCCTCCAAACTGCGCCAATATTGCTTGCCGTCGCTCGACTCCAGCCGCTTCATCACGGCTTCAAGGTCCAGCGTCGGTTTTTCATTTTGGGTCATCGATGACATGTGGAACACTCGATGAGACTTCGGATGTCGTATTTTTTCCGCAATTCGGCGCCCAAGGTGGCTTGGGTGTGAGGTTTCCCATTGGCTTGCTGCAAGTCTTCAGGCTTGAAATCCATGTTAAAGACCTGATCGCGGGGGCGGAGGTAACGCTCCGGCGCACGGTGGCAATCCAGGCACCATTCCATCAGCAGCGTCCCCTTCTGGTAGACGGCTTGCATGTGGTCCACCCGACCATGGCACGAGGCGCAGCCGACTCCTTTGGTCACATGGATGCTGTGGTCGAAGTAAACGAAATCGCTCAACCGGTGGATTCTTTCCCATTCCAGCGACTTGCCCGTGCGGAAGCTTTCCCGCACCGGTTCCAGCATTTTCGAACCCACCCAGATTTGCGAATGGCAGTTCATGCAGGTCTTGGTCGGGGGAATGTTGGCGTAATTGGAATCCTCAACGGAATTGTGGCAATAGCGGCAATCGATCCCCAGGCCATTCACATGGTGGGCATGGCTAAATTGAACCGGCTGGGTCAACATGAGTTGACTATGGGTGGCGTAAGGGGAGCGGGCGAAGATCATGGCAGCAACGCCGCCGATATTGGCCGCCAGAAATACCCCGGCGATAATCACCCAAGTCAGCACATTCGCATAACGGGGAAAGACCTGAGGCATAAGCATCCTCTTGGTGAAATTGCCCTGGACCGCCGGAGGGAGTTCATACCACCCGGAGTGTTGATAGTTCTAGGAACCTGCGCGATGAAATCCACACTGGAAAGTGAAACCGTTAAAAAGCCCGCAGGTTAACAAAAGCAGTGTAACCGTACTATTTTTGATTGCAAGTTTCCGATTTGAGTTTTTCACTCTTTTTTATTTCTCCGGGTTTTTCGCCTTTCTCCATCAAACTGCTCAACCGAGGCAGGCCAAGGCTGCCATAACTTTCCCCAACCCAAGAACTTTGTCCCACCCTTTCTTGATTTTAAGAGGCCGAATTTTTGTGAAATTTTTCCAACGCCTTTTCATAATCGCCTGGGTTGTTGATGTTCCACAACGATTCCAGTTGCGGGTCAACCTCGCGAACTGTGGTCTCGGAGATTTTCTCCCCTTCAGTTTGCTCAAAAAGAAATGCCGGCCGGTACTTTTTCTCTTGCAACAATCCTTCTATGCAGGGCAGCAAATCCAGGCGGTAAACCCCTGCCAGGGGATGGGTGAAGCCCGAGGCCACCGGTACGCACCAGCGTTTGTTTTGCAGGTTCCCCACAATAAACCGAATGAAATTCACTTGAAGAAAGGGGACATCACAAGAAGTGATAAACGCCGCCTCGCACAACCCCGCCAGTGCCGCCATTCCCCCGGCCATTCCCCTCAAAGGGCCTTCTTCAGGGAAAGCATCACGAACCAGGATCACTCCTTCACCCAGATGGGGAAGCTCCTGTTCCGTTGCCGCCACAACGGCAATGGGCGAAACCACCTGCCCGGCAATGCGAATCACGCGCTCCAGAAAAGTTTCATCGCCAAGGCTGAGCCAGGCCTTGGGTTTCCCCATGCGCGTGCTTTTCCCACCGCAAAGGATGATTCCCCCTACTCGCATGAATGCCCTCCAGCATTTATTGAAGAATTGGGTCCAGGCCGAGGGCGGTTAACTCGCCTGAAGGGATCTGGCCCTCCGTAGTCCAACCCCGGTGATGGTAATAGGCAGCAATCATTTTTTCCAGCCGCTCGGCCGGCAGGTTGGCGGAACCACCCCCGGCCAGTGGCAGCGGTTCTTGCAAAAACCGGGGCGGAAGCGTGTCCTCGTCGCGGGTCCAGCCCTCGCGAATGTTAAATTGCTTTTTCAAATTCACTACCCGCCGGGACAAGGTTTCCGCTTCCATTGCGGTGAAATCCCAACCAGTAACCAGGCGAACCAGCTCGGCCGTTTCCTCGTAAAAGTCCGTGAACACACCGCGCAAGAATTTGCAAAGAATTAGCGAGTCGATCCAGGCAGCGCGGTTCTCCGATTCAACCGCGGCGAAAGCCGAACGCTCGTCTCCATGAAAGCGGTCCACAGAAGGGGAGAAATCTGCCTCGTAAGCGCCCGAGCGGTTGTGGTCGGCGCCTCGAGTGGACACCGCCAGGCCAAGAGCCATCGATTGCAATCCCCTCGGCTCATAACCGGGCAGTTCCAATCCTTTCACTTGCGGGGCAATCTCCCGAGCGCCGTGACCAATCACCTCGGCGGCCAGCCGGGTTCCCCTCCGGAGTATTTTCCCCACCCCTTCACCGCTGACGATTTGCTTTAAGGCCTTTTCAATAGCCCGCGAGTTGCCCCAGGTCAGCCAGGGTTCATCCAGCCAGCCTTTTTCCACGCATTCCATGGCAAAGGCGATTGTGCCGCCCGAGGAAATCGTGTCCAGCCCCAAGGCATCGCACAAATGGACCAACTCCACCGTTTCCTGCGGGTCTTCAATTCCCACCAGCGAGCCCAGGGCAAACATGCTTTCATATTCCACCCGCACCTGTCCGGCCTTGCCTTCATAAAGGTGCTCGCAACCGATGGTGCAAGCGGCACAGGAATGGCGGGCGGCTTTGCGCAGTTTGCTGCCGTCTTCTAAATCCCACCCACTATCGGGCAGGAAACTTCCTTGCTGGAAATTTTTGCTGGGAAGAATATTGAGGCGATTGAAAACCGGGAGATTGGCCAAGGTTCCCAATTCCCGGTACTTGGCCGTTGCGGGGCCAAAAGAGCGTTGGGAAAGCGCCCGGGCTTTCTCGACCACGCCAGGGGAGTCGAAAATGTCCACACGCTGGCTGCCGCGAACGGCCAAAGCCTTGATCCGCTTGGCACCAAGAACCGCCCCCAGCCCGCCACGGCCGGCGTGCCGTTTTTCATGGCTCAGGTTGGCGAACAAAACTCCATTCTCTCCAGCCGGGCCTATGGCCGCCACCTGAAAATCCGGGCCCAACTTCTTTTGAACTTCTTCCCCAGTCTCCCTGGCGGAAACCCCGCGCCAGGCTTCGGCCGAAAGCTTTTCCACTTTCCCATCATCGACCACCAGAAGTGCGAGGTCAATTGATTGGCCGGTAAGGACAATAGCGTCGGCGCCGGTCTTTTTTCCCGCCAAAGCGAAATGTGAGGAGGAAAGGGCATCGCAAATGCGCTGGGTAAGTGGCGACTTGGCAACGACGGCGAACTTGGCCGAGGTTGTCAAAGGCGTGCCCACCAGGGGGCTGAAGGAAAAAACCAGGGGCGCTTCACTTGAAAGCGGGTCGAAACCCGCCCGCGATTCTTGCATTAGCACCCAGGCGCCGAAACCCACGCCGCCAAGAAACTGGCGGTAAATGGCCTCGGGCACGGCCACCCGGGAGGCCTTTCCCTCGCCGGCATCAACCCGCAAATAACCGCCATGGAATCCGAACATGGTTTTCCCATAAAAACAATTGGGCATATTTGATTTATGAGGAGCGCTCAGTTTTTTCTGGTTACTCCCCAGGAATAGGCCCGGGCCATTTCTACCAGGTTTCCAAAAGTGGCGCGCAAAACCGGGTTTGCCATGCCCGATTCCCGTAATCGTTACAATCCCGGGCCCGGCCCTGGTTTCACTTTAACAAATCCCGGCCCCGTGTGGTCACTACCCCTCTGTTTTGCTATAAACACAGTTCCTGAAAAATGATTTGTGGAGCTTGCCATGTACGCGGTTTTTGAAGATGGATCGAGGCAATTTCGAGTCTCCGAAGGAGATGTGGTCAAGCTCGACCACCGCGAAACTCCCGTCGGGGAAAGTATTGAACTGGATCATGTCTTGCTGGTGGTGAATGGGGCTGATGTCAAGATCGGCCATCCTTTGGTCGCCGGGGCGAAAGTCGTGGCGGAAGTGCTGGGCGAATTGAGCGAAAAGTACCGTATTCAGAAATTCCGTCGGCGTAAGAACTACCGCCGTCTGACCGGGCATCGGCAATATCACATCCAGGTGAAGATCAAGTCGATCATCGTTGGCTAATCTATTATTTGACCCGTTTCGATTAAATTCAGAAGGTGAAGGGCGCTAACGCGCCCTTTTTGCTTAAAACAGTGATCGGTCTGGTAGCAACCATCCCTTTCTAAAATCCCCTTTTGATCCAAACTCGGTGCTCCTCACTAAATCTCTGGGGTTAATTTTTTCCTCTTTGGGCGAGGGTAGTCCCAGGTCTGGAAGTAATTAAACGATATTCCCGCATCCCCCCTGCAGATCCTTATCTCGTCTTGTCCGACGCTGGCCATTCCCGGTAAAACAGGGGCAAGAACCCGTGAAATGGAAGCCGGGAGCCATGGTTTCGCCAAGGAGGGGCCAGTGATGAAACACTTCTTTTCCCTGACCGTATTTGCCACCTGCCTGGGTGTGACATTCCTCTTTGCCCAGTCAGAAACGAAAATAAAGCAGCCCCTGATCCCGGTCTCGGGAAATTCGCCCCTCGGGGCGGAACAGAAAATCCAGGCCCTGGATGAATCGAAACTCACCCCCTTGCAAAAACAGTTTTCGCAAACCGCCCGCCGAGGCGCCGAATGGCTTTACCGGGTCAACACCGTCAAGGGAAGGTTTCTCAATGGCATTCGCCCGGCGCTGCGAGTGGAAATGGAGGAGGAGAACTTCCTGCACCAGACTCAGGCGGCGCTGGCGCTGGCCCGGGCAGCCAAAATTTTTCAAGAAGAAAAATACGCCGTCCGCGCTTCCCAAACTCTTCTGCTCCTTCTCGAGGAAACCGTCACCGACCCGGCCAACCCAAGCCTGCGTTACACCATGCTTCCCTCCCCTTTGCTCGACCGCCGACTTTCCGCCGCCATGCTCCTTTTGGCCATTCATGAGTTGCCCAACCCGCAACCTGACCTGCTGGAACAGGGAGAGCAACTGGCAAACTACCTTCGTACGCGGCTGGAGGCAAAGGGTGTGGAGAAGGAAATTGCCAGCGAGGATATCGACGGAAGGGGTAGCGAAAATGCCGCCGCCATCACGGCGCTGTTAGTCAGCAATCGAGCCCGGCCAGCGCCATGGAAAATTGAAGTCGCCAGCAAAGCCATCGCCGAGCGCTGGAAGGATTGGCAAAGCCAAAAGGAATCCGGCTCGCTTCCCTGGCGCATGGCCGCCCTGTGCCAGGCCTACCAGGTGACTAAAGAAAAACCGTATGCCGGGCTCTGTTTCGAAATGGCCCAGACTTTGTGTTTTATTCAATACACGAAAATCGATCCCAAGCATGCTGACTGGTATGGCGGATTCAAAAACCCAGGCCCGAGTGGAACGGAAACGCCGCCTTCGATCCGCACTGCCTGGCTGGCTGGTGGTTTGGCACAAGCCTGCGTCTGCGCCCGCGCCTCTGCCGACCCCATCCGCCTGGAGCAATTCCAGGCCAACCTGGAAAGCGCCTTGCAATTCACGCAAACGATGCAGTACAGCGAATCCAACACCATTCACTTTGCCGAGTGGTTCCGTTCGAGAATGCTGGGCGGATTTTATCACTCCGCCCGTGATGGCGACTTGCGCCTGGACTTTACTTCGCAGGCGCTCAAGGTTTATTTGGAACACCGGGAGGTATTCGGCGGCAGTTGAGCAAATGGCCGGGAAACAACCCATTGCGTATACTGCGATAGTTGGTTGAGGTTTTCCGGCGGACCGTTTCCCCGGCTTTTCACGGGTTTTTCATGAGTGAAGATCGCGCTCCCGTCTCTCGCCCAAAGTGCAAATCCCTCATGGGAGTGCGGCTACTCGCCTCCGGCAGCTATGTCCCCGACCAGGTCATCACCAACCAGGCGCTGCAAGAACGCTTCGGCTACGACGCCGACTGGATCATCAAGCGCACTGGCATTCTCGAGCGCCGTCATGCCTGGCCGCACCAGGCCACCAGTGATCTTTGTTACGAAGCCTCCAAAAACTGCATCGAAAAAGCCGGTATCAACGGCCGCGAAATCGACCTTCTCGTTCTCGGCACCTTCACCCCGGATATGTCATTTCCCTCGACGGCGTGCTTGCTGCAAGACCGGCTCGGATTAGCCTGCGGCGCAGTGGAGATTGAAGCCGCTTGCTCCGGCTTCATGTACGCCTTGATCACCGGTGCGGCCTATGTTGTTGCCGGCATCAGCGACATGGCGCTGGTGGTGGGAGGCGACTGCAATTCCCGCGTCTTGAATCCCAAGGACATCAAGACCTTCCCGCTCTTTGGCGATGGCGCCGGAGCCGTCCTTCTCACCAAGGGAAACAGCAACCAGGGACTAGTCAGTTTCAGCCTGGGCTCGGACGGCGGCGGCGGCGATTTGCTCAGCAGGCCGGCCTGTGGCAGCAGGATGGTCCCCACCGTCGAAAATATTTCCCAGGGTTTGCAATACATGCACATGGACGGCAGAGCCGTTTTTCGCTGGGCTGTCGCCATCCTCTGCGACACCATCCAGGATGTCTTGCGGCATAGCGGCGTCAATTCCTCCCAGGTCGACCTGTACATTCCCCATCAGGCCAACATTCGCATTATCAACGCCGCCATTGATGTCTTGCGCATTCCACGCGCCAAAGTTTTCAACAACCTGGAAAAGTATGGCAACACTTCCGGCGGGTCGATTCCCCTGGCGCTGGATGAAGCCTTCAAGGAAAACCGCCTGAAGCCAGGCAACCAGGTGATCATGAGCGGGTTTGGCGCCGGCCTGACCTGGGGCACCGCCCTCTTTCGCCTGTAATGGCAACCAGGATATTTACCCCTCATTGGGTTGTGACTTAATTTATTGCTATTCGGTCCTGGTAACATTTCAGGATATCCATCCATGTTTGAGTTCTTTGAACACACCGCCGACCTGGGGTTGCGGGCGCGGGCAGAATCGTTAAACGACCTCTTCGCGGAAGGCGCCAAGGCTCTTTTTGCCGCCATACTCATTCAACCGGAAGAGATTCAACCGTTGGAGGAAACCCAATTTCACCTTGAGGAAGCCGACCCCGCCTGTCTGTTTCGCGACTGGCTGGCGCTTTTATTAACGCATTTTGAAGCGGACAAAAAAGTTTTCACCAGGTTTCAGGTTTTCGTTCAATCGAGTACACTTCGCGCCACGGCCCGGGGTGAAATGTTTGACGCCGCCCGCCATGGCCGCAATCATGAAGTCAAGGCTATCACCTACCATGGATTGCTTTTGACACAAGCCGATGGACAGTGGCTGGCGGAAGTCATCGTCGATATTTAACCGGAGCAATTCACCATGGCGAAACAGGCATTCCAGGGAAGGCTGGAACGGGTCGATTCGACCTGTTGGAAGATTCCCAAGAGTTACAAAAAAGGGATGCTCGTGGACGGCCTGGTCTTTGCCAGCCAGAAATTGATCGAGCAATCGAGGCAGGATCAGGCGCTGGAGCAAGTGGCGAATGTGGCCTGTTTGCCGGGGATTGTCGGCGCCAGCCTGGCCATGCCGGATATTCACTGGGGATACGGGTTTTGCATTGGCGGGGTTTGCGCCACCGATCCCAGAGAAGGAGGCGTCATTAGCCCGGGCGGCGTGGGCTACGACATCAATTGCGGCGTGCGTCTGGTGCGCACGGAACTTAATTTTCCCGAGGTGCAGCCGCGTTTGCGCCAATTGGTGGAGGAGCTGTTCAAGAAAATCCCGGCGGGGGTGGGGCAATCGGGCAAGTTCCATTTTCAAGCCAGGGAAATGAACCGCCTGCTGGGAGAGGGGCCTTCCTTTCTTACTGAACGGGGCTGGGCCACGCAGGCCGACATCGACCATACCGAGGCGCAGGGCTACATGGCCGGCGCCGACCCCTCTCGCGTCAGCGACCAGGCGCAAAAACGGGGGAAGGACCAGTGTGGCACCCTGGGGAGCGGCAACCACTTTTTGGAAATTCAGGTGGTCGACACCATTCTCGATCCGCAAGCAGCCCATGTCATGGGGCTGTTTCAAAATCAGGTCTGCCTGATGATCCACAGCGGCTCGCGCGGACTGGGCTACCAGGTTTGCGAAGACGCGCTCGGGTCACTAAGAAAGGCGCCGGAAAAATACGGCATCGAACTTCCTGACAGACAACTCGCTTGCGCCCCCGCCGACAGCCCGGAGGGGCGGGCCTACCTGGCTGCCATGCAATCGGCGGCGCACTTTGCCTGGTGTAATCGGCAACTGTTGATGCACCAGGCGCGAGAGGTTTTTGCCTCCATCCTGGGGCAAACCTGGGAAAGTTTGGGCATGCGCTTGATCTACGATGTCTGCCACAACATCGCCAAGCTGGAAGAGCACCAGGTGGAAGGAAAAAGGAAAAAGGTCTGGGTCCATCGCAAAGGGGCCACCCGGGCCTTTCCTCCAGGCCATCCGGAGATTCCACAGGTGTATCAGGAAATTGGCCAGCCGGTGATCATTCCAGGCGACATGGGCCGCGCCAGTTGGATTCTGGTAGGCCAGCAGGGAAGCATGGAGCGTTCATTCGGCACGACCTGCCATGGCGCCGGCAGGTTGCTGAGTAGAACCGCGGCAGTGGAAAAAGCCAAGGGGAGGCGGATCGACCGCGAGTTGGAGAGCTTGGGGATCGTGGCCCGAGCCCAGAGTTGGAAGGGCTTGGCAGAAGAACAGCCTGATGCTTACAAGGATGTGGATGAAGTGGTGGGCGTGGTGGAAGAGGCGAAATTATCCAAGCGGGTGGCTCGTCTGCGCCCCATCGGGGTCATCAAGGGGTAAAGTAAATTGGCGTCAGATCACTTTAAAAGCCGCCGGTTCAGGCCGTTTCATTCCGAGTGGCACATAAAAAACGGGGCCGAGCGATGAATCGCCCAGCCCTGTTCGATAGCCCTTTGCGCTTACTTGTGCAAATCGTGACAATTTTTGCAAATCGTCGCGGTCTTCACTTTGGCCAGCGCACCTTTTTCGTCAGCGGCCAAGGCCTTGCTGGCGGCAACCAAAGCCCCGGTCTTTTTCTTCCAAGATTCCTCATCGCCCTTCGGGCACTTGTTGGCGGCAAGAGCTTCGCACAGTTCGGCAAAAGCCTTCTTGTCCGCTTCGGTGGCGCCCTTGGCGGTCGCCTTTTCGCAAGCCTTCTTCAGGCCGGCGCCCTTCATGATGTCCTTGATAGACTTGCTGTCAGCCGCGCCATTGATGCTGAACCCGACCAGGCCCAGAAACATGGCAGCCAACCCGAACAACTTCAGATTACGCATTACCCGATTCCCCTTAAAAAACACCCCCACACCGAGCCAACGGAACCCCACGCGAAAACAACACCGTTTCCAGGAAATCATGGAAGCGACCGTGCCGGCAGGCCCCCCGAGACCCTCCCAAGGGGATATCGTTTGATACTGGTAAAGGAGGGGGATGTCAACTTTATTTCAATTCCTTTATTAAAAGGAAACAGCCGCCTGGCGCTGCCTGGTCAACAATTCAGCCCAGCGCTTTACCCCCCAAGGGAAATTCTGGCACAGGAAGGGGACTTTTCCCGACCCTTCGGTTATCAAAGGCAATAGGGAATCAGGGGCAAGGCGCCATCATGGACCTGTCAGCGCGGATAAAAGAGTTAGCCATTGCGCAAGGCTTTGACCTGGCTGGCATTGCGCCAGCGGTTGAAGCCGACGGCTTTCCCCGTTTTCTGGCCTGGCTGGATCAGGGTATGCATGGGGAAATGGCCTACCTGGCCCGGCTCGACATGGCCCATTCCCATCCCGCCTCCATTTTTCCAGAAGTGAAGTCGGTGCTGGTGACGGCTATCAATTACAAACCATCTCAAGAGGAAAAACCAGCGGCCAACTTCGGTCGTGTGGCCCGCTACGCGGGGGGTGCCGACTACCACGATATCCTGCACGAAAAACTCAACCGCCTGCTGGAACAAATCCGCTCATTGCAACCGGGCATTGAAGGCCGAGGAGTGGTGGATACCGCCCCCTTGCTGGAACGGGATTTCGCCCGCAGGGCGGGGCTCGGCTGGTTTGGCAAAAACACGATGCTGATCAATCCCAGGCAAGGCAGCTACCTCCTGCTGGGCGCCTTGCTGCTCAATATTGAATTGACCCCGGACCCGCCATTTGAAACCCGCCATTGCGGTTCCTGCACGGCTTGCCTGAGCGCCTGCCCGACAGAGGCTTTTCCCCAGCCCGGGGTTCTCGATGCCCGCAAATGCATCAGCTACCTGACCATTGAATTAAAGGGCGCCATTGCGGAAGAGTTTCGCCCCGGCATGGGAGACTGGGTGTTTGGCTGCGACATTTGCCAGGAAGTCTGCCCGTGGAATCGCAAACCGTCCCCCGGGGAGAACTGGCGGGAATTCCGCGACCCGGCCATGGAGCGGCTGAATCTGGTTGAACTATTGCGGCTGAGTGAGGAGGAATTCCGCCATAGATTTCGCGACACGCCAATGTGGCGGCCGAGGCAACGCGGAATTTTGCGCAACGCCTGCATTGCCCTGGGGAATACCGGCAACCCGGAGGCCCTGCCCGACCTGGAACAAGCCTGTTTGAACAAGGAGCCCCTAGTGCGCGAAGCGGCCCAGTGGGCCATCGACCGGATCAATGAACGCTTCAGTATATTCTAAATCCTGTGGTCCAAGTTATTCCAAGTCCAGGTTAAACTGGTTGTCGCCTTTCTTGATGGTCACGCGCAGGGGCGTGGTTTCCGCCTTGGCGTATTTTACCGGCAAGGCATTGGGCCCGGTTTTGCCATCTTCTAAGAAACGCGGGCTGCGCTTGATCACCACCACGGCATATTCTCCTTCGGGCGTTCCATCGAAAGCGGTGTAGGTGGAAAACTTGACCGCGCCCTGGGAGTTGGTCAAGCCATCGGAGACACGCGAAGGACGAGCCCCTTGCGGACGGGGCAATGTGTAAAAGGAAACCTCCGCCTCGGACAGCGGCTGCCCCTTGATTGTCACCTGCGCCGCCGCGGTAAACACCTGCTTGCGGTTCTTCATCCCCTCGTAACCCTGCTCGTCTGATTCCGGGATGCGCAGGGTGTCATCGACGATGCCATCGAGCATGATGTTGGCCATGATTGGCCCGGTTTTTTTCATGGTGATCCAGCCGATATGGTCGAATTCCCCATAGATTGGCCCGCGCAATTTACTCCCGCCACCCGTGGTGGCCAGCATGTAGTATTTCATCCCCTGGCGCAGGAATTTCTGGTAGCGGTGGACATGCCCGGCGAAGACGGTGTAATTCTTCCCCTTGACCACGCTTTCGAAATCGAGCCAGCCGCTCTTTTGCGGGTCGGTTTCAATCCACAAGGGCTTGTGCAAAAAGACGAAGATCCAGCGAGCCGAGGAATTCTCAGCCACCGCGTTTCGCATGTATTCAATCTGGCCCTTGCTGATGCGCGGGTCCTCTTCCTTCTTATGTTTCGGCGGATCTTCGGAACTCATGCAGAGGAACAAAACATTGCGGTAGAGGAAGTGGTAGTAGGGAGCCCGGAACTTTTCCCGGTAAAGCTGCTCCTGGTAGGCGTTGGTGATGTCGTGATTGCCCGGCACATAGAAGAAGGGCATTTGCAGCTTGCCCACATACGATTGGAATTCTTTCCACTCCGGCTCGATCTTCTCGGGTTTTTCCGAATACCCCTCGATGAGATCACCCACCGACATTACAAACTCAGGCTGCAAAAGGTTCAATTGCTGGATGGCCTGGGAAAAAATTTTCGGCCTGTGCCCGCCGGTGCGGTCGCTGACAATGGCAAAGCGGAAGTCGTCGGGGTCATTGTTCATTTTCAGGTGGGTCCAGGGGTTTTTAGCGCCTGTCACCACCTGCAAGCCTTTTTCCACCTGCGGCAGCGCCGACAAGCCCAACACCGCGCCCATTACGCCGAACACCATCGCCAGAATCAAGCCTTTTTTCATTTTCTTGCTCCACTGCGGAAGGTCCATCACTCCCGAATTTTCCGGATTCGGCCCGGGTGCGCAAGGGAAAAAATCATTATTTTCCTCACCTGGCTGCCGAAGCCTGCCGTGAGTGCGGACGCCATGGCTGCCTTTCTTTCCTTTACCCAACAGCGTTATCGCTTCCTGGAATATTCCTTTGCTTGATTTTTTCTTCGCTGGGATCGCCGCACAGAGAGCGCGGCTTCTTTCTTTGCCAGGCTGGAGCCTGGCGTTCCCGGGGAAGAGGAAAAAGACCGGTCCCGTATTTTTCCTCCCTCTCCACGCTGCGTAGCAGTGAGGGAGAGGGATTGAGGGTGAGGGGACCAAAAAAAGAAACCCGTCGCTCACGCATCCGGGCTCGGACGATGATGCAAGTTTGAACGCATTTGCGGCGTCGGTGCTTGGTTTGTTCTTCGCTGGGATCGCCGCACAGAGAGCGCGGCTTCTTAGATTGCCAGGTTGGAGCCTGGCGTTCCCGGGAAAGAGGAAAAAGACAGGTCCGCCGGAACTGTCCAAGGTCAGAATGAAAAACGACGCGTGATTTCCAAAAGCGCTGGACACTCACGCCCCTTGCGGTCATACTTTTTCTCACAAGCCATTTTCCTGCCGGAAGCATTCCCATGAAAAAAACCTTACTAATCCTTCTGCCCTTCCTGGGCGTGACCTTGGCTTTGGCAGGCGAGGATAAAACCCAAAGCGCGGCGGCGGTGGTGAACCGCGTGACCAAGGGAGGTCGGGGCAACGAGGAGGCGCAAGCGGCGTGGAAAATCCTGGCCAAGCTGCCGCCGGAAGCTCTGCCGGAACTTCTTGCTTCTTTTCAAAATGACAATCCGCTAGGGCAAAACTGGCTGCGTACGGCGGTCAACACCGTGGTGGAAAACGCCCGCAAGTCGGGCCAATCTCTGCCGCAAGCAGCCTTGCAAAAATTCCTGGATAACAAGGCCAACCTTCCCGAAGCGCGCGCTTTGGCCTTCGAAATCCTCCTGCAAATCGATGCCAAAACCAAAGAACGGGTTCCCTCGTTCCTGAACGACCCGGGCGCGGAACTCCGTCGGCTGGGAGTCGCCTATTGGCAAGAAAAGAGTTTGGAAGCCAAAAAAGCAAACAAGAAGGAAGAAGCCGTGGCGGGGTTGAAGAAATGTTTTCAAGCCGCCTCCGACCAAGACCAGGTGGACGCTCTGGCCAAGGAGTTGAAATCCCTGGGGGAGAATGTCGACCTGCCGGGCCACTATGGGTTTATTCAATCGTGGCACCTGACGGGGGCCTTCGACAGCACGGGTGGGAAGGGCTACGGAACTGTTTATCCTCCCGAAGGAAAAGTCGACCTCGCCGCCACTTACAAGGGAAAAGGCGGGGAGCAATTCGGCTGGAAAGAGTTTCCCACCACGCATGACCACGGCCAGATGGATTTGAACAAACTGATAGGCAAGAAAAAGGACTGCTTGGCCTACGCCTACGCGAAAATTATCACAGCCCAAGCCGGACAAGTCTACCTCCGCGCCGGCTGCATCACGGCCCTGAAAATTTGGGTCAATGGCGCGCCGGCTTATGCCCGCGAGGAATACCACCATGGCATGTCGATAGACCAGCACATCACGCCAATCACCCTTCGTAAAGGCGCGAACACCATACTTTTGAAGGTTTGCCAAAACAACCAAACCGATAGCTGGGCGCAGAAATGGGAATTCATGGTACGGCTGACCGATTCGGCCGGATCGCGGATTGCCTTCACGCCGGCGGAAAAAACAGGGGGAGAGTGATCGATGAGAGTTTTTTCAATTAAGGCGCTGGCCTGTCTGGTTTTTTTGTGGATGAGTGAAGCGGTTTTCGCAGGCGATTGGCCGCAATTCCGCGGCCCCGGCGGGTCGGCTGTGGCAAATGAATCCAGCTTGCCCGTGCGCTGGTCGGCTCAGGAAGGGCTGGCGTGGAAAATCCCCTTGCAGGGACGCGGACTTTCCTGCCCCGTCATCGCAGGCGGCAGGCTCTTCCTCACCTCTTGCTCCGGCTACAGACAGAACAAACTGCACATCCTCGCCTTCGACCCCTTGACGGGGAAACAGCTTTGGGAAAGGCAACTGGCTTCCACGGGCAACCCGACTTGCCACCCGAAAACCTGCATGGCGGCGCCCACCCCCGCCACCGACGGCCAGCGTGTCTTTACCCTGTTCGCGACCGGCGACCTGGCTGCCTTTGACCGCGATGGCAACCTCCTCTGGTACCGCTCTTTGGAAATCGATTACCCCGATATCACCAACATGGTCGGCCTGGCCGCCTCCCCGGTGTTGTGGAAGGATGTCCTGGTTGTCCCCATGGACAACGCTGGCGATTCCCTGGTGGTGGCGGTCGATGCCCGGACGGGAAAGAACCTGTGGAAAATCTCCCGGCCCAGGATCATCAACTGGTCCACGCCCGCCATCGTGGCCCAAGGCGCCCACTCCGCCTCGGTCATTCTGCAAACGGAAAATTCTGTCCTGGCAGTGGATGCCCAAACCGGCAGTGAAAAATGGAAATTGGAAACCCCCGGCCCCTCCACCGTTCCCACCCCCACCAGCGGCGAAGGATTGCTGCTGGCTCCAGGGAAGGAAACTCTGGTGCTGGACGCCACGGGAAAAAGCGTGCCGACGCCAAAATGGAAATCCCCAAAGCTGGCCGGCGGTTACTCTTCCCCCCTCATTCACCAGGGGAAAATTTACGGCCTGTCGAGCATCGGCTTGAAT
The DNA here is from genome assembly GCA_009692005.1 of Gemmataceae bacterium. Classification (GTDB taxonomy): domain Bacteria; phylum Planctomycetota; class Planctomycetia; order Gemmatales; family Gemmataceae; genus SHZZ01. The sequence continues at coordinate 38,249 of SHZZ01000010.1, forward strand.
GTTTTTGATTCTCAAGACGGCAAGGAAATCGCCCTGATCCGCATGAAAGGACCGTTCTCCGGGTCGCCAGTTATTGGCGCCAATCACCTGTATCTTGTCAACGAGGAGGGGACTGCCTTCGTGGTCCGCTTGGGGGAAAAGCCGGAACTCGCTTACACGAATGAGTTGAAGGACACAATTCTTTGCACGCCGGCGCTGTCCAACGGCAGGATCTACTTCCGCTCGGACGCCTTCCTTTACTGCGTGGGCCCGGTGATGAAGTAATAGGGCGCAAAAGGCTTCTGGTTAACCACTTTTTGTGATAATATCAGGCAGCCCTTTCTTCAAGCAGGGTGTTTATCATGAAGCCGAAGAAAGTCCGAGGAAGCGTCTTTCTTTTGATCGGCGCGCTTTTCCTGTTGACCATTCATGCCGCCCTCGCTGACGACAAGGACAAAATCCAGGCTGAATTGAAACCCCGAGCCAAAGGGTTTTCCATCGGCGCCGACACCACTTTTTTCCTCGGACCACTGACTAAAGATGGCTTTCTCGATTATGTCCATGCTTTGAATGAACGGCTCAGCCGGGACATCAAGCCGGAGGAAAACGCCAACATCCTATTGTGGAAAATCATGGGGCCGAAGCCGGAGGGCGGCCGTGGCATGTCAGGGGAATATTTCCAATGGCTGGGCATGAAAGCGCCAGCCGAAGAGGGCGACTACTACATGCGGGCCTGGCACTTTGCTCGCGATATCCTCAAGATCCCTCAAGGCCCGCTGATGGAAGAGTTCTTCACCCAGATGACAGACTCCTCTGCCCGGCCCTGGAAGGAACCGCAGTTCGTCAACATCGCCCTCTGCCTGAAACAGAATGAAAAGCAGATGGTGGCCTTGGCCGAGGCCGTCAAGCGGAAAAAGTTTTACAACCCGCTGGTGCCTTGGAAAGAACAAAATGGCCAACCAGGCCTGTTGATTAGCGGCTTGCTTCCCAATGTGCAATTCATCCGGGAATTCGCCAACGCACTTTCATCCAGAGCCATGTGGCATGCTGGCGAAGGGCGCGTGGATGAAGCCTGGCAGGATGTCCTCACCTGCCTGCGCCTCGGCCGGCTGGCGGGGCAGGGAGGGTGCCTGATCGAAGGGTTGGTGGGGACCGCCATAGAGTCTATTGGCCAGCGTGCGGCAGTGGCCGTGCTGTTTGAAACCCGGCCGGGGTTGGGGGAAATCCGCACTTGGCAGCGCGATCTGGGCAACCTGCCCCCTCGAGCCGACTTGTCCGACAAGGGCAACCTTACGGAAAGGGCCATGTTCCTCGATTGTTTGCAACACATAATTCATTTCGGTCCAAAGGAGGTCAAGCAAGTCCTGGATATCAATTTTGGCGGAGGCATACAGGCCCAGGAACTCCCCGATAAATTTGAACCCCAGGACTGGGATCCCGCCTTCCGCCTGGGAAACAGGTGGTTCAACAGGATCGTCAGCCAGATGCGTCAGGAGAAATACCCTGATCGTTTGAAACAATGGGAAGCGCTTGATCAAGAATTGAAGGAAATGAAAAAAGAGGCAAAGGCGTTATTTGCCAAGGGAAATCAATCGAAATTGAACATGGCGGAAAAGATCGGGCGGCTGACGGTGGTGGCGCTCCTGCCGGCGTACGGGAAAGTTCATGGCGCCTGGGCCAGGGCCGAGCAAAATCACGCCAACCTCGATCTGGCGCTGGCGCTAAAGATTTATCATTTGGAAAAAGGCGCCTATCCTGAAAACCTTGCCAGCCTGGCGCCAGCCTTTATTGCCAAAGTTCCCGAGGACCTTTTCATTTGCAAGCCCTTGCATTATTTGCCTCGGCCCGGGGGTTTTCTCCTTTATAGTGTTGGCGCCAATGGCAAAGACGATGGCGGCCTGACCTTCGGCGACACCCCGCCGGGCGATGACCTTGCCATCCGGTCGCCATTGCCAAAGCAATAGCGCCGACGAGCGAAGAAGTCAGTCAATTATAATCCGGTCAAGGTCTCCATTTCCGGCGCTTCGAGATATGAATTGGGTTACATCATCAGCAGCGGGTGTTTGCGGTTCTTCAAGGGCATTTCCACAGGCGCGCCAACGCGGAACGATTCATACACCCCCATGATCATCTCCAGGGCCCCGCGGCCATCGTAGCCGCTGCCCAACGGCTGGCGATCCTTGGCAATGGCTTCGAGCAGATCCTTGACGATCCAACCATTGCCCTGGCCCAAGCCGCCCTCCTTCAAAGTCTCGGGCTTGCCGACGCCTTGGCTGGTGATTTCCTGCCAGTTGATTTTACCCCGGGTGGGGGACCAAGAAGGGTTATCGCAATACCAGGCGGAGGCCAGTCCGCCGGTGGCCACATGTATGGCGCCCTTGGTGCCATACAGATGCAAGGCAAAGCGCTGTCCAGCGCCGGCCTTGGCCTTGTGCGTGCCAAAAGTGCCGAGCAAGCCGTTATCAAAATTGTAAGCGGCCCAAAGGTGGTCGCCGAGGATGGGCCCCATGCCTTCGCCGCCTTCTTTGATGTCGGCGCGAGTGGCCGGCTGGCCATTGACGAGAATTTTTGAGAAGCACAGCTTCGGGTGCCCGGCGAAATAACGCATCAAGTCGAAGATATGCGTGCCAAGGACCATGAGGTCCTGGCCGCCGCCCCGGGTGTCTTCCTTTCCCCGCCCATGCATTTCAATCAAGTCGCCGAGTTGGCCCTCGGCTATCATTTTCTTCACCTGTGCCATGCGCGGGCTGTAGCGAGTCTGGTGGGCGATGGCGAGTTTGACATGATGCCGTTCGCAGACGGCGATCATCTCGTCGGCCTCGGCCAGGTTGCGGGCCATTGGTTTTTCCAGGAAGACACTGGCGCCGTTCTCCGCGCAGGCCACCACCATGTCCTTGTGAAGGTCGAGAAACCTGTCCCCGACGCTGACGATCTGCGGCTTCTCTTTTTCCAGCATTTGGCGGTAATCGGCGTAACCGGTTTTGGCCCCCAGGCGGGAGACGGCGGTTTTCAACCCGGCTTCATTCTCATCAGCGACCGCGACGATTTCCACTTCATCGAAGCCTTTCCACACCACATCCAGGCCATGGCCGTAGCCCCCTTTGCCCGTCCGCCCGATCACTGCCACGCGAATTTTCTTGGCCATGATTGAATTCTCCTCAGAGGTAAAAAAGCCTCGCGCCCCATGGCAATGGTAACCATTGGGGATGGCCGGTTCCAAAGAAAAAGCGCAGGTCAAAAATTCAGTCCGCCTGAAAAGGCTGACCTACTTCCACCGTTCCGGGTGCGGGGGAAGACTACTTGTCCTTCTTCGCCGGTTTGATGGTGTGTTGGGGAATGAAGAAGGCAGCTCGGACAGGGGCCGGCATGGCGCTATTGGCCCCCTTGACCGATCTCCAGATCACTTCGTTAAACAGCAGGTCATCGGCGGCGTCTTCCACCTCCAGGTTGAAGGCCAGCGATTGCTGGGCCCCCCAGGCCTGCGCCGTGTTCAACGCTTCAAGGCTGACACGCGGTGGCTCATGTGCAAAAGGACGCGCATCCGCTTTCGCCTGAAAGGAGTTGAACATCGGCATGGCGCCCGCGTCGAACTGGCTCATCGGCTTCAAACCAAGAATCAGTTCCATCGTCCGCAGCATGCTGGAAGTCGAATACATGGTGGAATCGACAAACTTCTTTTTCGTATAAGGGCTGATGACCAGGGCCACGGTGCGATGAGCATCGACATGGTCGGGCCCGTTCTGTGCATCGTCCTCGATGACGAAAATGGCTGTCTCCTTCCAGAACTTGCTTTTGGAAATTCCTTCGATCAGAAGGCCGAGGGCGTAGTCATTCTCGGCGACCATGGCCGTGGGAGTGGGCTTTCCCGGGCGGGTGCCGGCTGTGTGGTCGTTGGGCAGGCGCAGGATGCTTAGGCTGGGCATGCCGCCTTCTTTTTCAAACCGAGCCAGTTCATCGAGAAATCGCCGTGCCCGTTTGACATCCGGATAATCGAGGTCGTAACCATGGAAATGCGGGTCGAAATGCCCTTCAAGAGCCTTGACTCTGGCCTTGGCAGGTTCGCCCGGCTTGCTGGGGTTGTCCACCCATTCGCCATAGCTGCGGTAACTGACGCCTGCCTCAGCGCAGCGGTCCCAGATGTAGCCCCCCGCCGGGCGGGCGATGACATCGTAAGCGCCTTCCGACGGGTAAGCGGAAAGTTTCTTCAAAGGCGAGCCGCGGTAAGTGAGCGGCCAAACGCGTTCAACAAAATCGGTGGAATACGCCGCCATGCTCCATTGGTGGCCGTCGGCGCTGACTTCCCCTTCGACATAAAAGTTATCCAGCAGGACAAATTCTTTTGCCAGTTTGTGATGGTTCGGAGTGACTTTCTCCGGGAAGAGGCAAAGCGACTGGTCGCCATTCCCTTCCTTCATGTCGCCAAAAACCTGGTCGTAAGTGCGGTTCTCTTTAATGATGTAAATGCAATACTTGATGGGGCTGGGGTCGCCAATTTTCCCGGGAATAGGGTTGCCCTTTCCCGGCAGCAGCCGGGGATGCGTGTCGGCGCGCAACGGGCTGCAGGTGTAGGCTTCACGAGTTAGTTCAGCAAGTTTATCTGGGGTTGGCATGTCCAGGACGCTTAAACTCCCCTGCATCAACCCCGCAATGTACTGGCGAATGGGCAAGTCTTTTCTGGCCAGCGGGTTTGGCCCCTGGGGATTCGCCCGCGAGCCCAGCCCTTTGCCATTGGCCACATAGATTTTCCCGTCGGCCTTGTTGAAACGCACGCTGGTGGGGTACCAGCCAACGGGGATGAACCCGAGAGGGACAGGTTTTTTCGGGTCGGCCACCTGAAAAAGAGCCAGGTTGTTGGCGTCGGAGTTGGCAACTATTAGGATCTTGCCATCGGGTGAGAGAGTTAAACTACCCGGTGTGTTGCCGTTGGGCGCGTTGGGGTAAAGGGCGCAATTCAAAGTACCCAGGCTCTTCCCTTTTTCCTTCATGCTTAAAATGCTGACCTTGGTGGAATTGGAGCAGGAAACAAACAGAGTGGCGCCATCGGGTGAAAGGGCCATCTCGGTCGGGTGACTTTCGGTCGGCCAGGTTTCTAAAACCTTCCCCGCGCCGGTATCCACCAGAGCGACAGCGGAACCACCCCACAAACTGACCAGGGCTTCCTCTTTTTCAGGAATGGCAAGGAAGCCAAAGGGATAACTGTTGGGCGTCAGGGACACGAGCTTATTTTCCCCCGGGTTTTCCAGAGAAACGATGGCCAGCGAGTGCCCCCAGCAACCCGCTGCCAGTAGCTTTTTCCCGGTGGAATCCAGGGCCAGGCCGGCAGTGACAAACGCCGACGCCACTGGCCCGGCTTGAATCTCTTTCCTTTCGGACAAGTACCCCTGGTTGAACTGAAATTGGTGAACAGTGGCAAACTCCCCGCCGCTGGCAAAAAGTTGCCTGCCATCCCCGGAGAAACAAAGGCCCGTAAACGCTTGTTTCAGAGTGACCCTGCTGACGATTTCGCCCCCCGCGCGGTCCAAGGCCACGATGACGATTTCATGCGTGCCATAGCCGCAATGCAGCATTGCCAGGAATTTTCCAAGCGGATGCAGGGCGATATTGACGGGAAAATCGCCGACGGGGAGGTGTTTTCCCGCTGGCTTAAGCGACCAGCCATTGGGAAGCTGCACTTCGCCAGAAGTCTTCAACCCAGGCAGCACTCGCGGGGTTTCCCTGGTGGTTTTTTCCTCCTGTGCCTGGGTCAAAGAACCGAGGAAGAGGAAAGAAAATAGGAGAATGGTGGTCCGCAACATAGTCTATCTCCGCCAGCAAGGAAGTTCTGCGTTACCGATGGCCAAATACCCAATTATGCCATGAAGAAAGGTTATCACTTCGCGGGCCGATTGTCATAACCGCGCCTGCTGCCGGATTGTAGAAGCCCAAGCGGTTCGCCAAGAAATGGTTTTTCTTGAGTGCCTTTGGTCTTTCGGGCTCTGAGGTGGCGACGGCCTTACATTCACTTCCCCAACACGGTTTTCGCTTCTTGAAATGCCTCTTTGGGTGATTTGTTCTTCGCTGGGATCGCCGCGCAGAGAGCGCGGCCAATTAGTCTACCGGGCTGGAACCTGGCGTTCCCGGGAAAAAACCGTGGCCGTTGGGGTTGTCGGACCTCGGATGTTCCGACGGCCCCACCTTTCGGGCCGGTGGCATCCACGGTATTGGCCCCCGAAAGGTCAAGGCGCCAACAGATTATTTAAAGCCTTCCGGATTTGGTCCGGGTTGGGTTGGTAATTGACCGGTCCTTCAAACCCAAGCGGAAAGATTATGTTTCCCCAAGGCTCAGGATTGCTGCCTTTTCCCTCGGCTCGGGCAATGGCCCTAAGTGCCAGGTAAATCTGAGCCGATTCGTCCCAAGAAACAGCCGAAATGTCTTTCTTTTTCAACTGTTCCAGTAATTGTTTTCCCGCGGAGGAATCCAAGATCATGGGCGCTACAGGCAGACCAAGATAATTCCCGTAAGGATTCACCGCAGATCGCTGGCGGATTTCCCGGATGCTTTTATCCAGTTCCTCGGCCAATTTCCCGGCGGCAGGGGCAACCTTTCTTGCCTCGGGTTGATATCCGCGCATTTCTTTTATCAATTGGTTCAAAGCGGCAAGGGAAGCGGTTGCGTCCACGCCAGAAATTCCCAGGGCCTCGGGGAGCAACGCCCTGGTCCATGGCGAAAGAAAGGAACTGCCGGGCTTCCTTCCCTGCAGATATTTCGTGCTGTTTCTCCAAGAGGGGGATTGGAAATCGGCATGGCAAGCCAGGCAAGAAAAGTCAGCGAATTCCGGCCAGGGCGCCAGGTCTTTTTGCGCTTTTTCCGCCCGGTAAGCTAACAACCCGGCCATGGCTTGGCCGGTGGCCAATTGCCCTGCGAACCAGGTTTCCAGATCCCGTTGTGGCTGCGAGTCATACTTTTTGACATTCCAATGGGGGGGCATGTTTGCCAAATGCGAGAAGGTTTCAAAGGTCAAGCGCGGATGGCCAGCGGCCATAAGATCGTGGTTCAGGTCCCTGGCTGGCAGGCCATTTTCCGGGTCCGCAGGTGCGCCGACATGGCAGCCGACGCAAACTGTCGCTTGCGAAAAGGCATCCCCCAGGTAATTCATGCCTTCCTTTTGATACTGCTGCGATTTGCTGAGACCCTGGGGGTTTTTCCAGCTTGGGGTGGTGTGCAGACCTAACCATTTGCTGGTGGCCCGCCCGTGGCAGGATTCACAGCCGATGCCAATTTCCAAAGGGGAATCTTGCAAGGACTGCGGCAGGGCCAGGCCAGGATTTCCATGGCAGGCCAGGCAGCGTAAATCTCGATGGGCCGCGAGGATTCCCAGGTTTTCCGCCATGCGTTTCGACCGCGGGCTCAGCAAAGTTTCGAAAGAGCGGGCATGTTTATCGTGGGCCAGCCAGGTGGAATACTCATTGCGCAAAATGGGGGAATCAGGCTTGGGATCGGCTGATCCATGGCAGGCCCTGCCTGAACAAGACCCGCTGCCAGCAAGGAAAACGGGCAGCGGATCGACTGGGGAATTTTGGGTCAGGGAATGGAATTCACCGCCAGAGCCGTGGTGAGAAAGGAACCCCGGCAGGAAAAAAACCAGGGCGGCAAAGACCAGGCCCAGGGAGTGAAATCCAGTTTTTATCGGCTTATTTTTCATGCTGCAACCATAAATCCAAGGCCTATAAAAATGCTGCCAGAGTTTCGTTTGACTACAATCACCTAAGGGGTTAGTTTAACATAAGGACAGGTAACAAGAAAATAATAAAGTGGCCCGCACATCCCACTGTGACCTAGCTTTTTTTCCATGAGGCCCTTTCGTGCTATTAAATCAGGATAACTTCAAGGAACATGTTCCCTGGCTGGCAGCCTCCTTGGTGGTGACGGTTTTGGCGACGGGTTGGTTTTTTTTCGCCGCTGCCGGCCAAGCCAGGTGGCCATCCGGCAGTTCAATTCCAGGGTTGACCTTTGGGTTGGCGGGCGGTTTGATCTGCCTTTTTGAATTTCTCATCTGGCCGAGAAAAAAACTCCGCTCCTGGCGTTTGGGAAAAATGACCACCTGGATGCGAGCCCACATTTGGCTGGGGCTTGTAGCGGTTCCACTCCTTATTCTGCATACCGGCTTCCGCTGGGGCGGGCCCTTGAGCACAATCCTGATGGCTCTTTTTTTCATAGTGGTGTTAAGCGGCATCTGGGGACTGGTGGCCCAGCAATTCCTTCCGTCAACGATGTTGAAAGAGGTTCAGGCCGAAACGGTCTATTCGCAAATCGACCATGTTTCAACGCAAATGGAAACGGAGGGACACAAGCTTGTGACCCTGGTATGCGGGCAGGCGGTGGGGGAAAAAAGTGAAAAGGACATGGGGAATTCCCTGGAGGATTTCCTGGTGGTGGGGGCGGTGCGCAAGGAAGGACTCATTCAGGGGCGTTTTGTCAGCGCCAAGAGCAATTTATCCTGCGTGCCCAACAGTGAACCTTTAAGAAACTTTTACCACCAAAGCGTGAAACACTACTTACTGGAGGGGGAAAAGGGAAACACTGGACTGGAGTCGACTTTCAAGGCGCGCATGATGTTTCAGGCCGTGAAATTAAAATTGGATACCCGGGCCTACGAGGCCGTGGCCATTTTGGAAAGTTTTTGCGACCAGCGTCGGCAATTAGACCGCCAGGCCAGGCTGCATTTCCGCCTGCATGGCTGGCTGCTGTTTCATTTGCCCCTTTCTGTCGCCCTGATTGTCTTGATGTTTGTTCACATTTTTGCTGCCCTGAAGTACTGGTGAGAACCCCTGCATGAACAAGCACGAAACAGGAAAACAACGGGCCACCCGCATCCGCCTGAATTACTACCGAACCTGGACGCCGTTCGACCGCTGCAAGGCTTTTTTGACCTTGCTGGCCTTGACCATGTCTTTGGGTTGGGCGGCCTTTGTTTTTGCCCGGGGCGACCTTGGCTCGTATGTCTTTTCGCGAGGCACCCTTGCCGATGCTCACGCCGCCTGGAACGAAAACTGCTCCGTTTGCCACCAGAATTTTACTCCCATTTACAAAAGAGGTTCCGGCCTGGCCTTTCTAGACAAAATGTTTCCTGCCCTGACCGCTTCGCCCGATACGCGGTGCCAAAGTTGCCACACCGGCCCGGCCCATCATGACAGCCAAAAAGAGGAATCGACGCCAGCCTGCGGGAACTGCCATCGCGACCACCGTGGCTTAGACATTAACTTGCTGAAAGTGCCAAACGCCGACTGTGTTTCCTGCCATGCCAACCTTGAAGCCAATCTGAAGCCAGGGTACTCGATGCGTTTCGCCAAAAACATTTCCTCCTTCAATCCCGGCGGAAATCATCCCGAGTTCCGCATTATCGAAAAGAAATGGCAAGATCCCGGGTCGATTCAATTCAATCACAAGCTGCACTTGACCCCGGGTTTGGTGTTGGAAGCGGGCAGTCCGGCCTGGACTTTCGCCGATATCCCCGAAGTCGACCGGGCCCAATTTGGCCACACTCCCGGACTTGATCTGAAAACCCCGGTATCCCTCGATTGCCGCTCCTGCCATCAGTTGGATCCGATGGATTCCCGCCCTTCTCCCGGGGCATACGAAAAAATCCCCAGGGGAGGAATCTTTGTCCGCTCCCAGGGGAATCTGATGCTACCGGTGGTCTATGACCGCCATTGCCGCGCCTGCCATCCTTTGAACTACGACGACGGGCAAAAGGGCGTTCAGGCGCCGCACCGCTTGCAACCGGACGAACTGCGTTCCTGGCTGGAAGGGGTTTATGCGAACCAGTTGGTGCAAGCAAATCCGGAGTTCGCCAAGCCAAAGCGCGTTCCGCCGGTGCCCTTGCCGGGAAAAACTGGACAGGAACCCGAATACGAATCAGCACGGGTACAAGTGGCCGCCCGGGTCAATCTCGCCATGAAGACCCTGTTTTTTGGCAAAAAGACTTGCGGCGAGTGCCATTTTGCCGACGGCGAGGATCACCCGGTAAGAAAAGGCTTTACCTCAATTCCCAAACGGATTCGCACCGGACTGCAGGCGCCGGCAGGCAAGGAGTTGAAAGCGGATGAATCCATCACGGCATGGTTTCGTGAAGCTGCTGGAAAGCTCGCAGGCCAGGCGGTATTCCCTTCCATTCCTTCCACCTGGTTTTTGCACTCCCGCTTCGATCACTCGGATCACCGGTTCACCGATTGCAAGCAATGCCACGACCGGGCGGTTGGGTCGGTAACCAAATTGGATGTGTTGCTGCCAGGAATTGAATCTTGCCGGGTCTGTCATGGGCCGTTGAAAAGTACGGCGACGGGATTTTCCGGCGGGGCGCGGCACGAGTGCGTCGAATGCCATCGTTATCATCATGGCGACAACCAGTTGCAAGGCAGGGGCGCCCACGATTGGACCCCGAAAACTTTGAGAAACCTGCAAGACTTGCACAAGGCCCTGCCCTGACGGGGCGCGGTCCCACCTTTTTGACTCGCAAGGGAGTGGCTCGGTATGTTGGTACAGGCCTTAAGGAATATCCAGGAGCAATTCGGCTTCCTCCCAAGGGAGGAGATGGAAGCTTTGTCCGCCAGCACAGGCGTGCCTTTGCACCGCATCCACGAGGTGGCCAGCTTTTATCCTCTCTACCGCCTGACGCCGCCTTGTAAAGGCACGGTTAAAGTTTGCCGCGACATGGCCTGCCATTTGAAAGGCAGCCCGGAAGTCTTGAAAAGCCTGCAATCGATTCAAGGTCAGTTGGGGGCCAAGGAACTTGAGGTCGGCGGGATTTCCTGCCTGGGTCAATGCGACGCCCCGGTAGCCGCCTTGATCAACGACCACCATGTTTACCGCGGCATGAACGCCGAGCAACTGGCTAATCTGGCCCGCTTGGCCGCCGCCGGCGCTGAACTTCCCCACCAGCACCCGGACCTTTCCCCAATTCCCTGGCGCATTAACCCCTACCAGGGAAAGGCGCCTTACGAAGCTCTGCGCCAATTCGTGGCCAAGGGGCTGGATGCCAACAGCGTGCTGAAGCCGCTTGAAGATTCGGGCCTGCGCGGCATGGGAGGCGCAGGCTTCCCCACTTTTCGAAAATGGTCCGCTGTGCGCGGCGCGCCGGGCAAAACCAAGTATGTCGTTTGTAACGCCGACGAAAGCGAACCCGGCACTTTCAAAGACCGCGAACTCCTTCGCCGGGCCCCATGCCTGGTGATTGAAGGGATGATTCTGGCGGCGCTGGTGACCGGGGCGGAAAAGGGCTACCTGTACATCCGCCATGAATACCCGGATGAACTGCAGGCGTTGCAAAAGGAAATGGCCCGGGCCGCCGAGGAGAAACTGATCGGGCAAAATGTCCTGGGTACCGGCAAAACTTTCGACCTGGAAATCTTCGTCAGCCCAGGCGGGTATGTGCAAGGAGAGGAAAGCGCCCTGCTCGAAGCCATCGAGGACCGCAGGGGCGAGCCCAGAAACAAGCCACCCTTCCCGGTTTTCGAAGGCCTGTTCGGCAAACCCACCGTTATCAATAATGTGGAAACTCTCTCTTGGGTGCCCGCCATCCTTCTTCAAGGAGGGGCTTGGTACCGCGACGCCGGTGTTCGCGGCGCCCCGGGGCTGCGGCTGGTTTCCATCAGCGGCGACATTCAACGCCCTGGCGTCTACGAAGTTCCCTTCGGGCAAACGGTTCGCGAGTTGCTTGAAACCGCGGGCGGCATCAACCCCGGGAGAACTCTGCAGGCCATCGCCACCTCGGGGCCATCGGGAGGATTTCTCCCCGCGGAAATCCCGATCAATCTGCTGCCTCCCAAGTTCGTCAAGGAAAAACTCCCCGCTGACGCCACTCACTTAAACATTCTCGACCTGCAACTTGACTTGAATACCGTGGGCCAGATGGGCGGCATGCTCGGGGCGGCCTGCGTCGTTTACGACAACACCCGCGATCTGGTGGAGAACGCCCTCAACTGCGTTTCTTTCTACCGCAATGAATCGTGTGGGAAGTGTGTTCCCTGCCGCATGGGTTCGCAAAAGCTGGTGGACATTTTGGAAAACCTGCTGCATGGAAAAGGATCGCGTCAAGAGCTGCAATTGATAGCCGACCTGGGTGAAACCATGGGTATGACTTCCATCTGCGGGTTGGGGCAGGTGGCTTCCAATCCCATCACCAGCGTGTTGAAATACTTTCCCCAGTCCCTGGAAAAATACCTGGCGCCTGAAGCGAACGCTAAAAGCCCCAGCGCGGGAGGCCATTCATGAACATTGCCGAGGAATTGGTCCCTGTAATTCTCGATGGCCAGGTCATTGAACTGGAAAAATCCGCCGCGGACTTGCTCAAGGGGCCCCCGGTCAAGCTGTCGATCGATGGGCAGGAAGTGGAAATCCCCCGCGCTACCCTGACCAAGGATCCGGTTAGCGGCGAACTGAAGCCGAGGCTGACTACGGTACTGGACGCGGCACAGAAAGCCGGCGTGAGCATCCCCGTTTTGTGCCACCGCGAGCACATGACCCCGGTGGCGGTTTGCAGGTTTTGCGCTGTCGATGTCGGCGGGCGGGTTCTTGCCGCCGCCTGTCATCGCCCGGTGGAAGACGGGATGAAAGTGGCCACGGCAGCCACCAGCGAAAAAGTGCGCAAGGCGGTCGGCGTCCTGACCCAGCTCCTTCTTGCCGACAACCAGGTGCCGCGGAAGGCCAACCATGAATACGGCAACAACGAACTGAGAAACTTGGCCCGCGGCCAGGGCATTTCCCCGGAAGGTTCACCGTTCCCCAAATCACATATTGACCGCGGGCACGATGAATCCTCTCCCGTTATCGCCGTCGATCATAATGCCTGCATCCTTTGCGACCGCTGTGTCCGCGCCTGCAACGAAATCCGCCACAACGAAGTAATCGGCCGCATGGGCAAAGGCTTTACTTCCAGGATTTCTTTCGACTTAAACGACCCCATGGGCCACTCCTCTTGCGTCTCCTGCGGGGAATGCATGGCTTCCTGCCCAACCGGCGCGCTCACCAGCCGCAAGATGATCGAGTCTCATTTAACCGAATTGGAAGGCGCCAAGCCAGTTTCCCTGGACGACATCTGTTCCCACCCGTTGTTCGACGGTATTAGCAGGCCGTTCATGGATTGGAACAGGGGTTCTGTGGTGCGGCGTGAATTTCAAGCGGGTGAGATTATTTGCCGCGAGGGCGAAAGCGGTTCCACTGCCTTTATCATTGAAAAAGGCAGCCTGGAAGTTTTCATACGCGCCTCTTTGCAGAATCTGGAAACCAAACCCAGCAGCGGCTTCCTCGGCTTATTCAGAAAGTTCACTTCCTCATTGGGGAAAAGCGACGCCAAACCCAAACAGCGCTTCTTCTCCATCGACGCCCCGGTCAGCCTGCTCTCCTCCAACCCCATCGCCGAGCTTACCCCCGATGATGTGGTCTTCGGTGAAATGACCTGCATGAACAACTACCCGCGGTCGGCGACAGTGCGGGCAAAAACCGCGGTCACACTTTTGGAAATCCGCCGAAATGTCCTTTACCTGCTGCAGCGAAACAATAAGTCCAAGGAAATTCTGGACAATGTCTACCGCAAAAGATCGATCGACACCCACCTGCGAAGCGTGCCAATCTTCGCTGATCAATTCACGGTTAAAGAGGATTTCGACAAGTTCGTGTCGCTGATAAGGGAAAAGGCGCGGCTGGTGCGGCTGAACCCCGGCGATATAATCTTCCGCCAGGGCGACACTCCCGACAACTTCTATCTGGTGCGCATCGGCTTTGTGAAGATCACCTTGAAACAGCCCGGGGGAGACTTGGTCCTTAATTACACCGGCCCGGGCGGAGTGGTGGGCGAAATCGCCCTCATGACTCACCTTGCCGAACTGAAGGGGAAAACCGTCAGCGTCGGGCGCACCGCCACCGCCACTGCCCTGGACCATGTCGATCTGGTCAGCATCAGCGGCCAGGACTTCCGCGCCATCCTCGAATCTTTTCCCAAGGTTCGCGATGCCATGGTCGCCATCGCTCTGGAGCGCCTGGAGGACATAAAGCGTCAGCAGAAAAAACACCAGCATTCACCTCTGGACGACTTCTTGCGCCAGGGGTTGATGGAAGCGCGCAGCCTGCTAGTTCTCGATTTGGAAAAATGCACCCGCTGCGATGAATGCACCAAAGCCTGCGCCGACACGCACCAGGGTGTCACGCGCCTGGTGCGCGAAGGATTGCGCTTCGAAAATTATCTTATTGCCAGTTCCTGCAGATCCTGCCTCGACCCCTATTGCATGGTCGGCTGCCCAGTCGATGCCATTCACCGCGGGCAAAAAAAGGAAATGATCATCGAAGACTGGTGCATTGGCTGCGGGAAATGCGCCGAGAACTGCCCCTACGGCAACATCAATATGCACCCTTTCCCCACCGGGGAAACTGCCGACGACCCCGATCACCCGGGCAGGAAAATCGCCGTCCTTCAGCAGAAGGCAACCATGTGCGATCTTTGCGAATCGGTTGACGGACAGCCGAGTTGCGTCTACGCTTGCCCGCACGACGCGGCGCACAGGATTCCCGGATTGGAACTTATCCGCCTGGTAGATGGCCGCAAATGAAGATTGCCAAAAACTGGGTTGGAAAGGCATCGGCGTGACAGAACATTTTGACTTGGTAGTGATTGGCTCCGGCCCTGCCGGGGAGAAAGGAGCCGCCGCTGCTGCTTTCTTCGGCAAAAAGGTCGCCCTGGTTGAAAAAGACAACTTCCTCGGTGGCGCCGCGGCCAACACTGGAACACTCCCTTCCAAAACCCTGCGCGAATCCGCTCTCTACCTCTCCGGCTTTCATCAAAGAAAACTCTTCGGCTTCAATGTCGACTTTAAGAAAAAAGTCCGCATCAGCGACTTCATGGCCCACGAGCACTTTGTCAAAGACCAGGAAAGGCAGCGCATCCGGGAAAACCTCAACCGCCATCACATTCAGGTTTTCCGCGGCCTGGCCAACTTCATCGATGACAAAACCCTTTGTGTCCGTCCCGACCGCTGCCCGGAGGTTTACCTCACTGCCGACCGCTTCCTCATCGCCACCGGGTCTTACCCCTTCCGCCCAAAGAACTTCCCTTTTTATGACCCCCGCATTTTCGATTCCGACACCATCCTGTCGCTTGATGAAATTCCCAGCGACCTTGTCGTGGTGGGGGGCGGGGTGATCGGCTGCGAATACGCTTGCATGTTCGCCGCCCTTGGCGTCAAAGTTCAAGTGATCGAGAAGCACGACATGATCGTGTCGGGAATGGACCGCGAGATTTCCCACACTTTGCAAACGCGCATGGGAGCCGCGGGCGTTGAGTTCTACATGAATGACTCGGTGCAACGGCTGGAACCTGGCAATCTGATGGAACTGGAATTGGAATCGGGCCCGGTGCTGCAACCCAAAGCGGTGTTGGTTTCCTCGGGCCGGTCAGGCCAAACAGCAGCGCTGGGGCTCGACAAGATTGGGGTGGAAACCACCCCGCGCGGCCACATTGTCGCCAACGAGCATTTTCAAACCAAAGCGCCTAACATTTACGCCGCCGGCGATGTCATTGGCAACCCGGCGCTGGCTTCCACAGCCATGGAGCAAGCCAGGCTTGCTGTCTACCATGCTTTCAGCCTGGCGCCCAACCGCGATCTCCCCACCCTGCTGCCAAGCGGGCTCTACACCATTCCCGAATGTTCCATGGCCGGCATGACCGAGGAACAGTTGGAGGAAAAGAAGATTCCCTTCGTGGCGGGGAAAGCCAGTTTCGCCAGCAACGCTCGCGGGCAGATCATTGGCGACACCGATGGCATGGTCAAACTTCTTTATCACGAAGAGACCAATAAACTTTTGGGGGTGCACATCATTGGCGAAGGCGCCACGGAACTGGTTCACATTGGCCTGACCGCCATGATGCTGGGGGCCGACAACGACCTTTTTATCAACACCTGCTTTAACTATCCCACCCTCAGCGAGGTCTACAAATACGCCACTTTCGACGCCAAGAGCAAGCTGGCCACGCGAAAGAAAAGGAAAATGGAAAACCCTTGAACCCTAGAAGTGGTTTGAGCGCTTGAAAGAACCGCTTTTATTCCAGGGAAGAACGCCAAATCCCCTGGGCCCTTCCTCTATGCAAGGCCCCTTTTACTATTTTATAATCAGATACTGACACCCATTGGCTGGTCCCAGGTGGCTTCTGAATGAAAATTGTCCACTACCCACATCCGGCGCTTCGCTGCCAGTCCAAACCGTTGACCTCCATCGACAAGGATTTCCACCTCCAAGTCGGGGAGATGTTCGACTTGATGTATGAAGCCAAGGGTCTTGGCCTGGCGGCCACGCAGGTGGCGCTGCCTCACCAGTTTCTGGTAATGAACATCAGTGGCGATTTCCAGCAAAAAGATCAGGAAATGGTCTTCATCAACCCGGTCCTGGTGGAAAGAAAAGGGGCGATTGAAGGGGACGAGGGTTGCCTGAGCTTTCCTGGGCTTTTTCAAAAAGTGCGTCGGGCCAAGACCGTCAGGATCCAGGCTTACAACATCAAAGGCGAAGCGGTTGAAGTCACTGTTTCCGACCTCGCCGCCCGCGCCTGGCAGCATGAAATCGACCATCTCAATGGTGTGTTGTTTATCGACAAGCTGGGTGTTATTGGCAAATTGGCTTCCCGGGGTGCGCTCAAGGAACTCGAGGAAGAATTTCGCAAGGCCCAGGCACGAGGCGAATTCCCCAGCGACACCGACATTAAACAATTACTCGACGCCCTCATGACCGAATCCTGATCGTGGAGAACCTTGGCATGCGAGTGGTCATGATGGGAACCGGGGTCTTCGCTGAACCGGCGCTAGAAACCTTGTTGAAGTCTGGCATTCAGGTGGTGGGAATCTTCACCCAGCCCGACCGGGAAAGCGGCGAGGAACGAGGCTCCACCCGCCAGGTGGGCAAAGGGATCAAGAACATCGGCCTGGAAACCGGCCTTGGCGTGTTTCAACCACTCAACATTAATGTGCCGCAAGGTGTCGAGGCTTTGCGCGGGCTGAACGCCGACCTTTTCGTTGTCGCTGCCTATGGGCAAATCCTCTCTCCCGATGTGCTGGCTTGCGCCCGTTTGGGCGGCATCAATATTCACGCCTCGCTATTGCCGAAGTATCGCGGCGCTGCGCCGGTCCAGCGGGCCATCGCCGCTGGCGAAAAGGAAACCGGCGTTTCCATCCTGCGCATGACGCCCACGCTGGATGGCGGCGAAATCCTGGCTTCCAGAGCGACCGCCATTGGCGCTGAGGAAACCGCTGGAGAGTTGGAAGCGCGCTTGAGCGTTATGGGCGCCGACCTGGCCCTGGAGGTGGTGAAAAAACTGCAACTCGGCCCGCTGACCGGGGTGGTGCAAGACCCGGCCCAGGCGACCAAGGCCCCCAAGTTGAAAAAAGAACATGGCCTTATCTGTTGGGACCACCCCGCAGGAAAAATCGAATGCCACCTGCGCGCCATGCAACCCTGGCCCACCGCCTTTACCTTGTTTAAGCGTCCTGGTTCGCCCCCTCTGCGTTTGCAAATTGTCAAGGCACGAGTGGCCCCCACCTCGCCAGGTGAAACCGGCGCGCCCGGGGCTCTGCGGCAAGCATCCCCTGGGCAGCAGGGTATGATGGTTTTCACCGGCGATGCCAATTTGCTGGAGGTTCTGGAACTGCTGCCGGCGGGAAAAAAGAAAATGTCCGGCGCTGACTTCCTTCGCGGCAAAGGCTGGAATTCCGGCGACACTCTCGGACCCCCTTGATCCCCTCCAGAAAACTCCCGCCATTCCCTACAATAAACTGCTGGTGAAACTGCGGACTCGGGCTTTTCCTCAATCATGGCAAAAAAACTTTTTATCGAGACAGTCGGCTGCCAGATGAATGTCCTGGACAGCGAACTGGTGGTAGGCGCGCTCCGCCGCCAGGGGTATCAATTAGCCATGGATGCGGCCGAAGCCGATGTCATTCTTTTCAACACTTGCAGCGTGCGCGAACACGCCGAGGAGAAGATCTACAGCTCGCTGGGCCGATTGCGCAAGCACATGGAAGAACACCCGGAAAAGGTTCTCGGCGTTCTGGGGTGCATGGCGCAGAAGGACCAGGAGATTATCCTCAAGCGCGCGCCCTATGTGGATGTTGTGTGCGGCACGGGACAGCTTGGCCGCATTGCCGAATTAATCGAGAACGCCCGGACCACCGGCAGACCGCAATTGGCGCTCTCCCTCGGCCGGACCGATGCCTCCCGCCTCGAGGTCGAGCGAAGTTTCGAAAGCTACGACCCCGCACGCGAACCATCCATGCGCCCGACGGCCTTCCAGGCTTTTGTCCGCATCATGTTCGGCTGCGACAAGTTTTGCACCTACTGCGTGGTGCCTTCCACCCGCGGGCCGGAACAAAGCCGCCCGCCTGAGCATATCCTCGCCGAGGTCCAGGGGCTGGCTCGCCAGGGCGCCAAGGAGATCACTCTCCTCGGGCAAACCGTCAACAGTTACAAGTTCAAGAACAACGACGGCCGAACCACTACTCTGGCCGGGCTGCTCTTGCTCATTCACGACACTGACGGCATTGAGCGCATAAAGTTCGTAACCAATTACCCCAAAGATATGACGGACGAACTTCTACAAGCCGTCCGCGACCTGCCCAAGATCTGCAAGTATTTGCATGTGCCGGTGCAATCAGGTTGCGATGAAGTCTTGAAGCGGATGAAAAGAAACTACACCGTAAATTACTACCGGGAGATGCTGCAGCGCTGTCGGGAAATCGTGCCCGGCGCGGCCATTAGCAGCGACTTCATCGTGGGGTTTTGCGGCGAAAGCGAGCAGGCTTTTCAGAAGTCCTGCGACCTCATCAGCGAAAGCAAATTCAAAAACAGTTTCATTTTTAAATACAGCGCCCGCCCCGGCACCAAGGCCGACGACCTCTACCCCGACGACATTGACGAGGAAACCAAAAAGAGAAGAAACAATGACCTGCTGGCCTTGCAGAACGCCAACAGCCTTCTCGACCACCGGGCTAAAATTGGCCAAACTGTCGATGTCCTGGTGGAAGGGCCAAGCAAGGCGGCGCTCAAGGGCAAGGCGGTCGGGCCTTTACAGCTCACTGGCCGCACCATGACCGACCATATTGCGGTGTTTGACGGCAATGAGCGCCTGATTGGCAACTCCGTGCGCATGGTGGTGGAAGAGGCCACCGCTTTCACCTTGTTTTGCCGAGTGGCCACCGAAGTAACCACCGGGGCGAGAGAAATAGCAGTTCCCGCTAGCCAGGATACTCCTTGGGAAGAACCCCGACGCACGCCCTTGCCCCTTTTATGATCCCGGGTTTTGGGGCCACGCCATGACTGAGCCTGTCCGCCCCATTGAAATGCACCTGTCTACAGGCAGCTTTCATGATCTGGCCCGGGCGGAGAAGAACCGCGACTTGATCCGTGCCCGGCTGGGCCAGGAAAATTTCCAGAGACTGGCGCTAGGGTTCAATGCCTCCCTTCCCTGGCTGGCCGACCCAGACCGCGCCCTCAATAACCTGGAGCAATTCCTGGCCCACCCGGGCGCCACGCCGTTCCTTCCCCAAGTTCTCGAAAACCAAGACAGCATCCTTCTGAACCTCCTGCAGGTCTTTGCCTCCAGCCAGTCCTTCAGCGATCTTCTCACGCTCCACCCGGATTGCATCGTCATGCTGGGCGTGCCCTTAAGGCAAACCCCCAGCCTGATGGAACTGACGGTGGAATTGGGCCAGGCGGTGGGCCAACCTGCCGACGATGCCTCGGTCCTAAGGGAACTGCGCCGCTTCAAACAGCGACATACCCTCAGGATTGGCGGCAACGATATCTTGCGCAACCGCCCCCTTGAGGAAGTCACCCTGGATATCTCGCGCCTGGCGGAAGCCTTGGTTCAGGTGGCGCTCGAGGCCGCTTGGGCCAACCTGGAAAAGCGCTTTGGAATCCCCCTTTCCCGCCAGGGAAGTAAAGCCTCCTGCGCGGTTTTTGCCTTCGGCAAACTCGGTGGAGAAGAACTGAATTATTCCAGCGACATCGACCTCATGCTTCTCTTCGACCACGAAGGAACCACCACGGGAAATGGAGCTCGCAAACTCGACAACGCCGATTTCTTCGCCCGACTAGCCGCCGAACTTATTCGCCTTCTCTCCTCCCACACGGAGCGCGGCTGGTGCCTCCGGGTCGATTTCCGCTTGCGACCGGAAGGGGAAAAAGGGCCCCTGGCTCGCTCCATGCAAAGCGCCTTGGCCTATTACGATTCCTACGGCAGAACCTTCGAGCGCCAGGCGCTGATCAAAGTGCGGCCCATCGCCGGCGACCCGGTTCTGGGGCAGGAATTCCTGAAGGCAATTGCCGGATTCGTTTACCGCAGGTACCTAAGTTTTGCCGAGATCAACGAAATCAAAGCGCTCAAACGGCGGATCGAACAGAATTCCCAACGCCAGGGGTTGGAAACCCGCGATGTCAAAGTGGGCCGCGGGGGCATTCGCGACATCGAGTTCACCATTCAATTCCTGCAGTTGCTTAATGGCGAAGGATTGCCGCAAGCACGCCAGGGCAACACTTTGCTGGCCATGCAGGCGCTGGAACGGGCCGGCTGCCTGACCGACCAGGAACTGCGCGTGTTGGAGGATTCCTACCGCTTCCTGAGAAAGACAGAACATCGGCTGCAGGCGCTGTTTAACTTGCAAACGCACAAGTTTCCTGAAGGGGAGCGGGAAATCCGCGCCTTGGCCCTGCGCCTGGGCTTCGCTGACGACCTAGAGGAAGGATTGTCCGCGCAGGAAAAGTTCCTGACCAGTCATCGTGAAAAAACCACCGTCACCCACCGCATCCTCGACCACCTGCTGCACCAAACTTTTGAAGGCGGCCCCGAATTGGCTGTCCCGGAGTCTGACCTCCTTCTCGACCCCAACCCCGAGCCGGAAACCATCCAGCAGACGCTGGGGAAATATCCCTTTAAGAATTGCCAGGCGGCCTATTTAAACCTGACGCAACTGGCCCGCGAGGATGTCCCCTACCTCTCCACGCCTCGCTGCAGGCACTTCCTTGCTTCCATTGCCCCGGACTTATTGGAAGCCATCGCCAGCGCCCCGGACCCAGACATGGCGCTGGTCAATCTGGAAAAGGTCTCCGCCTCACTGGGTGGTAAAACCGTCTTGTGGGAACTCTTTAGTTTCAACCCGCCCAGCCTGCGCCTCTATGTCGACCTCTGTTCCTGGAGCCAGTTCCTTTCGGAAATCCTCATCAACAACCCAGGCATGATCGATGAACTGCTCGACTCGTTGGTCCTGGATCAGCCGCGGAAAAAAGAGGATTTCGACCATGAACTGTTGGAGTTGTGCCGCAATGCCGACGACCTCGACCCAATTCTCCACAGCTTTCATGACAAAGAACTGCTGCGGATTGGCGTGCGCGATATTCTCGGGAAAGACACTGTCCACGCGACCCTGGGCGAGTTGACTGCCCTGGCGGAATCGGTCCTTAACTTTGTCGCAGACGCTGAGATGGAAGCGTTGCAAAAGCGCTGGGGCAGGCCACTTCTTTCCCAGGGCCCGCGGAGTGGCAGGCCCTGCAGGCATGTGATTGTTGGATTGGGCAAGCTCGGCGGCAAGGAAATGAACTATCACAGCGACCTTGACCTCTTGATCCTTTATGAAGGCGAGGGCAAGCCGGAAAAGAGCGGGGCCGGGCCAGGTGACAACCAGGCTTTCTTCACGCTCTATACGCAAAACCTCATTCGCGGCCTGGCTCGCCTCGGACCCTTGGGAAAACTTTATGAAGTTGATATGCGGCTGCGTCCGACCGGCGCCAGCGGCAGCCTCGTCCTACCCTTGCAGGAATTCACCCGCTACCATTCCCAGGAACTGGAGCCAAGGCTGTGGGAAAGGCTGATGCTCACTCGCGCCCGCATTGTGCAGGGGGACAAAGAGTTTGGCGCTGAAGTGATGATAAATATTCACAGGGTGGTTTGCGGCGGGGTCTGGAATGCCGCATATGTGCCCGAAGCCAGGTCGATGCGCGACAAGCTTCAGGCCAGTAGGCACTCACGCGATTTGAAACGCGGGGCGGGCGGCATGGCGGATGTCGAATTCCTCGCCGAGCTTCTGCAAATCCGCCATGGCCGGGGCTTGAAGCAGCCGATCGAGCCCAACCTGCAGTGTTCTCTTGCCCTTCTTACCCGCGAGGGAATTCTTACACCTGACGAGCACCAGCGTTTGGCCCAGGGATACAACTTCCTTTTAAAAGTACAAAGTAGGCTGCGCATCGTTCACAACCTGGCCATCAATGCCATCCCGGAGAAAAAGGAAGAGGCGGCAAAACTGGCGCGAAGGCTGGGCTACAGCCACGACGCTTTTCAACAAACACTGGAAGCGCACCAGCGGGAAATTCGCCAGGTATTTGACCAGGTTCTCAACCGGATTGCTTTGGGTTAACCGGTGGCTTCTTCACCCAGGGTTGGTCCTTCCACAAGGGAAGCTTCCTTGTCCCCCCCTCGTAATTGCGTCATTAATAGCTGGTAAAGCCGCTCCGGCTGATCCTCGACCTTTTGCAACTTGCAGTAAATTGTTTCCCCATCGACCACGCGCAGCCGGTTCTTGCTTCTCAAGGCCAGAGCCGACGCTTTTTTCGCGTTGCGGTAGGTGAATACCAGGTGCGTGGGGCCGGTGGAATTCGGCCCAGGCCGTTCCAGGTGAATCATGGACACCTGCCAGCGCGAGGCCAAAATCCGCACCTGAGCCAGGCGAATCAGCCACTTGGTCATGGGGGGCGCCGGACCGAAGCGGTCTTGCAACTCCGTCTGGAAGTCGGCCAGTTGCTCGAGTTTGCGAATGCGTGCCAGACGGCGGTAGACCTCGATCCTCGGCTTCTGACCGCTGACATAATCCCGGGGCAGATAGGCCGGCCAATCAAAATCAAGGTGAACTTCCAGCGGCGCCCGCAGGGGAACATTCTTCATCTGGCGAACCGCGTTCTCCAAGAGCTGGCAATACATCTCGTAACCCACCGTGGCGATGTGCCCGCTTTGCTGCGTGCCAAGAATGTTCCCCGCCCCGCGGATCTCCAGGTCGCGCAGGGCAATTTTGAACCCCGCTCCCAGTTCGGTGTACTCTTCAATCGCCTTCAATCGCCTGGCGGCGTCCGGCGACACGGTTCGTCCGCTATCCAAAAGCAAATAGGCATAGGCCCGCCTTTGCTGCCGACCCACGCGCCCGCGCAACTGGTGCAGGTCCGCCAGGCCATAAATGTCGGCATCGTCGATGAAGATCGTGTTGGCGTTGGGAATATCCAACCCGCTTTCAATAATCGTCGTGGCCACAAGGATGTCGACCCGCCTCTGCAGAAAGCGCACCATGCCGTCTTCCAATTCATGCTCATTCATTTGGCCATGAACAATGGCCAGCGAGGCCTCCGGCACCAAGGCCCGCAGCTTGTCCGCCACTTTTTCAATATCGTGGACGCGATTGTGAACGAAATAAATCTGCCCCTCGCGGTTTAGCTCGCGCAAAATGGCATGCCGGATCATGTCCCGGTCCCAGCGCACTATCCGGGTTTCTATCGCCTGGCGCTCGGCGGGAGGTGTTTCCAAATTGCTAATGTCGCGAATACCCAAAAGCGACAGGTGCAGCGTTCGCGGAATCGGGGTGGCGGTCATCGTCAAAATGTCAGTTTTTTCCCGGAAGGCTTTCAGCTTCTCCTTGTGCTCCACGCCAAAGCGCTGTTCCTCATCAATGATTACTAAGCCCAAGTCCTTGAACTTCACATCCTGGCTAAGCAGCCGGTGCGTGCCGATCACGATGTCGACAGCGCCGGATTCCAGCCGTTTCAGGATGTCGCGCTGTTCCCCATGGGTGCGGAAGCGGTTCAAGCATTCCATGGTGAAGGGGTAGCCCGCCATCCTTTGAGAAAAAGTGCGCAAGTGCTGTTCGGCCAGCACGGTAGTGGGGACGAGTACAGCGACTTGTTTTCCATGATCAATGGATTTGAAAGCGGCGCGGATTGCCAGCTCGGTTTTGCCATACCCCACATCGCCGCACACCAGCCGGTCCATTGGCCGCGGGTGCTCCATGTCTTTTTTGATCTCGGCAAGTGAGGTGAGCTGGTCCGGCGTTTCCTGGTAGGGAAAGGAAGCTTCGAATTCCTTTTGCCAATCGGTGTCGCTGGGGAAGGCGAAACCGGGCTGGGTTTCTCTCAAGGCTTGCAAGCGAAGCATTTCACACGCCATATCCATGACTGCTTGCTGCACTTTGGCTTTGCGGTTGCCCCAACCGGTGCCGCCAAAGCGCGACAATTCCGGCTCCTGTCTGGAACCGCCCACATACTTTTGCACCAGGTCGATCTTGGCAGCGGGAACATACACTTTCACTCGGTCGCGAAATTCCAGAATGAGGTGCTCTTCCCCCTTGACCCCGGGTTGAAAGGAGGAAGTCTCGTGGTCTCCCTTTTTTTTCTCGAGAATCTCCATGCCGAGGAATCGAGCAATGCCATGACTGACATGCACGACCAGGTCGCCAGCGTTGAGATCGAGAAAGCTGTCGATGGCGCGGGATTCGAGTTTCCTCCTGGCCACGGGAGGCGCCGTCGTTTCCTCCTTGCGAAACAAAGCATGAGAGCCCAGCACGGCGGTGGAACCCTGGCCATCCTGGCCCACCAGGCGAAAGCCATGGCGGACAAGGCCCAGGCCAAAGCGCAATCTTCCCTCCTGGCAGACGCGTGACGGCGCCAGCACCTCCCCCAGGCGGTGAGCCTCGGCCTCGGTGGAGCAGGCCACCAAAAGTTGGTCCCGCGCCGCGGCCAAATCGAGTTCTTCCCGCACCCGGGAAGCCTCGCCGCTGAAACGCTCCACGGATTCCACCTTTAAATGCAAATGGATCTCGCCAGAAGTCCTCGGCATGGCGGACAAATAAAGGGTCGGCTGCTTTTGCAAAAGGGCAAAGGCCCCCTGCGTCGTGTACAGCCCCTGGACAAAGCCCATGCGATCCAAGTAATGCTTGCCCTGATCTTGCAATTCTTCCGGTTCCACCAGGATGACAACCGTGCCGGGTTGCAGATGATCGGATAGATGCCCCCTTGGAGGTTCACTCCCGCCCCGGGATATCCCCATCACCCGGGCTTCCTCCACCTGGCTCAGGCTGCGCTGAGTTTCCGCCGAGAACTCTCGGATGGTGTCGATTTCTTCCCCAAAGAAATCCACTCGGATCGGCTGGCTGGCATCGGGAGGGTACAGGTCGAGGATGCCCCCTCGTCGGGAAAACTGACCCGGCACTACCACCGCCTCGGTCGGTTCATAACCCGAATCCACCAGCCAGCGCGTGAGCTGCTCCGGGTCAAAGGCGCTTTGTTTTCTCAACACCAGGGATTGTGAGGCAATCTCTTCCTTGGAAGGGACGGCTTGCAAAAGAGCCTGAATCGTTGAAAGGATCAGAGTTGGCCCGAAGCCGGTTTGCAGGGACTTGATAAGGCGCAATCGCGAAGACGAAAGTTCCCCTCGGACTTCTAGTTTACCCGTGAAATCGTCGTCAGCTTGGAACACTTCCGGTTCGGTCCCGGAGAAGGCGAGCAGCTCGGCTTTCCAGTTTTCCAAATCGGCAGGGTGGGAGATCACAACCAGAAGGGGAAATTTCCGCGGCAGGGCCAAGGCGGCGCAGCAAAGTGAGGATGAAGAACCCCAGGCCCCATCAATGGTTGCTGAAGACCCCGAAGCGAGGGTATTCAGGATTTTTTGCATCCCTTCCTGAGCCGCGAATGCGGTGGTTAAACCGCGCAGTGGATTTCCTTCCTGACCCATGGAAAATCAACTACCTCACCGTTTACTTGGCGCCAGGGACAGTTTAACAAGTATAAGCCTGGCAGTCCCCTGAACCGAGTGTAATACCAGACAGGAAATTAGGCGAGCGGAGGTCCTCAGCCGGCGAAGCCAAGAAGGTTTTTCGATTGTGGCAAATCGATGTTTGCCAGCTTTTAACGGCCGTCCGTTAAGTTCCTCCCATCCCGGTTAAATTGCCAGATAACACCCTGTTCATTTGTCAGGCCCGATAATTGGCGATTGCATCTGGAATTTCTCCTGTTAACCTGAACAAATCGGAATAAAACAAGAAAAACAAGGAAGTTATGGCATGGGCCACCTACGGCCATTTTTGAGAACTCGCCGGAATTAACAGGTAAGGAAATTCCCACCGTGACCACCAAACTCACCCCGACAGAAAAAAAATGGAACCCCCTGGGGGAAACGCGCAGTTTTTTGCGCCAGGCCAAAGAGCAATTCGGCACGACTGGGGCGATCCTACCCAGCAGCGGCTATCTGGCCCGTGCCATTTGCCAATCGCTTCGCGGAGAACGCGGGCCGTGGAACATTTTGGAAGTTGGCCCTGGCACTGGCGCCATCACCCGGGAGATCGCCCGCGCCATGAGGCCTGGGGATAAGTTGCTGGCGGTCGAAATTAACCAGCGCTTTGCAGACCACCTGCGCCAAGAATTCGAAACCAAGAATTGTTTTGACGCGGTGCGCCAGCAAATTGAGGTGCAGTGCGGGCGGTTGGAAGACACGGCGGGGGAAGCGAGTTACGATTGCATCATTTCCGGTTTGCCGATGAACAATTTCGATGGGGAAATGGTGCGGAATATTTTTCAGGTGTTCCGCAGGTTGTTAAAACCTGGCGCCCCTTTGAGCTATTACGAATACCTGGGCATCCGCGATTTGAAATACCCCTTTGTCAAGAAGGGGGAAAAGAAGCGCCTGAGCGAGATCAGCCAAATCGTCAACGAAGAGATCCTTAATCATCAGGTCCGCTTCCGGCGGGTGTGGCTGAATATCCCTCCTGCTGCAGTGCGGACTTTGGTCCTTAAACCGTGAGGCAGTCCTCTGGCGCTTTAAAAGGACAAGAACCCTTCCTGCCAGGTGCGGTTATTTCCAGCCATCAATAAAACAAAAAAGGGGCCCGGTTTCCCGGACCCCTTTTCCATTAGGTTCTTGTCAGAACCATCGGGTTATTTGCAGCAAGATTTCTTCTCGCCGCAGCCCCCGAACTTATCCTTCAGGCTAGCCAGCTTGCAGCGCAGGCCGCCAAACTTGTCCTTCAGGCCGTCGAGGATGCCGCACTTCGGAGCGCAAGGATCGCAGACCTTAACCTGCTTCTCCACGCACTTCTCCACCATCTTGCAGCACTTCACTTTTTCCTGGTGAGGAACGCACTTCATCACTTTGCGGGTGGCTTCGTAAGCGACCTTTTTCGGCACGCAGACAAAGTACTTTTCGGTCTTGGTTTCGGTCACACATTTTTTGTGGCAGACCTTTACCTTGACCTCTTTGGCCACCTTCTTGCAAACATTGACTTTCACTTTGCAAGGAACGCATTCGGTAACCCGTTCCATGCGGGTGACTTTGCATTCTTCCATCACCTTGTTGGCAACCCAGCAGCGGACAGTGCGAGTTTTCTGTTCGCACTTCGGTTCGCAGCAATCGTTGCGGTTCAAGATGCCCTTGACCCTGTCAAGGATGCTGGGCCCACAAGGAACTTCCTTGCATTCCCAATGGCCTTTATCCACGCACTTTTTCACGATGCAGGTGACCGGTTTGCAAGTGGTCACTTTCTTCATGATGGTCTTTTCCTCGCAGGAGCGAACCCATTCGCAAACCGTGCGGGTTTCTTCCTTGATCTCATTGACCCATTTTTTCACATTACAAGTGCGAGTCCGTTCTTCCTTGACCCATTCACACTTGTGAGCCGTGTACTTTTCCTCAACGCATTCCCGTTTGTAAACGGTGCGAGTGGATTCCGAGTACTCGGGGACCAAAACCTTATAGGTGATGGTGCGGGTTGCGGGTGCGGGAGTGTCTTCTGCCCGGACGACGCTAGCCGTCGTGGCCATGAAGAAACTCGCCAACAATGCGATGTGGGCGCGCTTCCAAAACATATCTTCTTCTCCTTGATAATGCCGTTTCGTCGAACCGGGTTCACACCCAACCGCTGGGGGAATTGGTTTCGAGAAGACTTCTATCTGTTGGGAAATATGCCCAACTGGTGACGATTGGCAAAAAAAAGAGTGTTGCAGAAACAAGAATGGGTGCGGGGAGTCTGCCGGTTATTACACTCCTTCGGATTGCGCTGCCGCTTTCCCCAGGGGAAGCTCTCCCGTCTGGGTAGGAAATGACCTCGGGAGGTATTTTTTACCCAAATGGTCCCTTGTGAAACTTTCCCGATTCAATGATGAAAGTTTTTCCTGATTACCCCAAAAGCAGGGCCAGCCAGGCGCCGCCAACGAAAAAAGCCAGGCCAACCAAAGTCAAAACCCAGGCCAGATAGCCAGGCGTTGGGTAGACAACCCGGGTTTCCATTTCCTTAGGGGGGTAAGCCACGGTGGGAAAGGGCGGGGTCCAAGTGGGGGGGGAACCTGGTGCGATTCCTTCCAACCTGGCCCGCGAAAGGTAAAGTGCAGCGCCCCCCAAGGCTAACAGCATTGCCGCCCCGCCATAAACAAACAGGGGATAGTTGCTGCCAGCTTTTTCCAACTGCGACAAAAACTCCAGGGGCGGGCCATCCTTGCTGACCTGAAGCATGCTCAAGCTGTTGTTTAAAAAGTGCAGCAGAATGGGCATCCACAGGGAACGGGTACATAAGTACACCCCATGCAAAACCATTCCCATGGCGGTGGCGTAGACCACTTGCCTCGGTTCCACATGCATGATGCCAAATAACAGTGAAGTGAGGAAAACCCCGCCGATTACCCCATGATTTGCCACCAGGCCCCGGCCGAGAAAACCCCTGCACCAAAGCTCCTCCCCCAGGGCAGGGCCAATACCAATGATGCTCACCCCCAGCCACCAGGGCCAATGGGAAAAACTTCCCACCGCTTTTTCCATGTGAATGATCTCGGGCAAGTACGGGCGCACCAATTTATCCATCCCCTCGCCCAGGAAAACCAGGGCGGGAAACAAAGCCAGAGTTAAAACAACTTGCGGCCAACCGGGCCAGCGCAAGGCAATACGCCTGGGCCAATCTTTGCCCGCGGTCAGGCGCAACACCACGATTCCAACAATAACTGTCAGGCACTGGGAAAGAGCCAGACCCGGAGCCAGGATAAACGCGTAGTCGGGGGAGCCTTGGAAATTCTCTCCTTGAACCTGGTCGAGGAAGCCGCCAAAATTCCCCGACTTCCACGCCTGGAACAAGATCAATCCCACCACCAGCAACCCGCCAGGCACCTGGGTGGCGAGAAGGAAAAACAAAACCCAGAGGACGGCCCAAGGCGCTGAAGGGTGCGGTGGCTTGAAATTCAGTTGTGGCGCGGCTTCACTCATGAGCAGGATTGTTCCCAGGCAGCTTTAATACCCTGGCCAGCCAGCGTCCCGCATGGCATCGTAAATCCACGGATGACGCCAGGGGTTCCATCCCGGGTAATTGGCGCCAACCAGGGATAGAACCAGCAACAGCAGTGCAAAAACCCTGCCAGCCCGGCTACGAGCCAAGGCATCCACCACCGGTTGCGCCGTCAGCAGAAAGAAAGGGCACAGCCACATCAGCCAGCGAGGGCCAATACAGAACCCCCCGTAATTATCGCTCTTGAAAATGTAAAAGACAATCACCACCAGGCCAAGGATAGCGGTGGCCCGCGCCAGTGGTTTGTAAAACGAAGGCGGCTTTTCTCCACGCACCTGCCACCACATTCCCGCCATCGACAGCAAGAACACCGGCGTCAAGGAGAAGAACCCATGATGGCCCAAGAGTAAATGAAAAGCATAAACGGGGATCGGTTCGCCATTGCGCCGGGCCCAGTCGATTCCGCCCTTGCTTACTCCCGGGAAGACCCGCCAATGGCTTCCCTCGTAGGCGTACCAAGGTCCGCCGAATTCACTGTAGGCCGGCCGCCATTGACCCAGCGCCAAGTAATTGGTTGCCAATAATAAAGCCACGGGAATCAGGGCGCCGGGAAGATACCACAGGACTGCTTCTCTGGGTCTTTTCATTCCCAGGAATACCCCTGCCAAGGCCAAAAAAGCCAGCGACGGCAATTCGTTGCAAACCGCGAAACCGGCGAGCAGCCCGGCCAAAAAACACCAGCCAGCTATGCTTTTTCCCACACCGTTTTCCAGCTTTTGCTGAACCTGGACCAGGGCGTAAATCCCAAACAAAACCGAAAACACCGCCATGGTGTGGTTGTTAAAACTCTGCAAAAAGGGCAGGACCATCGTCCCCAGGCCAGCCACGCACAATGTGTACAGCCTGCCCCATTCGGTAACCGCAATTTTCCCCAGCAGATCCCATAGCACCACCAGGTAAAGTAAAAAGGGCAGTAAGTTGATAGTGAACAAAATCACCCGCACCACGCCGAACGGGTTTTCCTTCAAGGTCCAGCCTGTGGCTTTTTGCAGCGCCCAGTATTCCCCCGCGACCAGGATCGGCAACAAGGGTGGCTTGGTGGAATAAAACTTGAGAGCTTCGGGATGAAGGATTAGGTCAACTGTCTGCCAGCCGTCCTCGAAGGAAATGCCGCTACTACTTCCAACTCTTCGAGTCAGGCCAAAGGCGGCGATGGTCATGGCGCACAAGGGATCGGTTTGGCCAGTTTGCGCAACCGCAGAAAGGAGGCCGATAAACGGGTCGCGTTTTCCCACCTCAAAGGTTTTCTCATCCACCAGGGCGCGAACCGTGGCCCAGCGCGAGCGGTCGTTAGAGCTATAAGTGGGCATGGGCTTGGGCCGCGTGAGGGGCCAGGGAGACTTGGAATCAGTTTTTTCCCCAACCGCCTTGTGGTAGGTCGGCTCGTACACTCGTTGCGTGGAGAGTAAATTAGCCAACGCCACGCCCAAGGACAGGGTGATGACCAGCGCGGCCAGGCTGCCGGGGGATACACGCTCAGGGGCTTCCATCATTCAATTCGCCTCCAGCAATTTTAAGCGAAGCATATTGAGGGCCAGCCGGGCCGTGCGCGTCTGCACTTCAACCCGCGAGCCAAACCAATGAATGCTTTCGACCTTTTCTCCGTCGGCCCAGGCCAAGGCGGAAAAAACTTTTCCCGCGGGAAGCCCTGGGGACAAATCCCCAGGGCCGGCCACGCCGGTGGTGGCCAGGCCAAAATCGGCTTTCATAACTTTTCGCGCGGAGTGCGCCATCGCCAGGGTGACCTCTTCGCTGCAAGCGCCCTTTTCTTGCAATAACAACGGGGAAATCCCCAGAGATTCCTGCTTCACCCCATTGGTGTAACTGACAATCGACCCCAAAAAATGGTCCGAGGCTCCGGGCACTCGCGTTAGCAGCGCCGCCAGGTTGCCACCCGTGACACTTTCCGCCACCGCCAGAGTTTGCTTCTTTTCCCCAAGAAGGCGAAGGACCACTTCTTCCATTCCATCGTCCCCGGTTCCATAAACGAGTTTTCCCAGCCGTTCCCTGATGACTTTTTCCACCGGCGCGATGCGTTCATTTGCCGCAGTTTCCGTTTCTCCCCTGGCCATGATGCGTAAGGAAATCACGGCGTCCGAGGCGGTGATCCCCACTTCCGGTTCACGCCCCCGTTGGGTAAGGTCAAGCAGCATTTCCTCGATGGCGGATTCACCCAGGCCGAAGGTGTTGAGTTTGCGTTCCAAAATCACGCCTTGGGCAAGGCCCAGTTCGAGGAGTTTGGGCCGGACCCAGGTAGTGAACATCGCCTTCATTTCCCTTGGGACACCTGGAAGGGCGGCAAGATACCTTCCTGAAATGTGCATCCAAATACCCGGCGCAGTGCCGGAAGCGTTGGGAATGGGCACTGCACCCAGGGGAAAAAACGCTTGGGTGCGGTTGCGCTCAGGGCAGGGGCGGTTGCGCCGGGCGAACATTTCCTGAATCTTCTCCCATGAAAGAGTGTGGAATTCCAGCGGACAGCCGGAAACGCTGGCAAGGACTTCCCGGGTCAGGTCGTCTAGAGTCGGCCCGAGGCCACCGCTGACGATCACCAGACCCGCACGGCCCAAGGCCTGAGAAAACGCCTGCAAGTTCATTTCTAAATCATCAGCGATGGTGGTGTGCCAACCGGTGGCGATACCGAGGGATGCTAGCTGCTGGCTCAGCCACTGGCTGTTGGTGTCGAGATTTTTCCCGCTCGTCAGTTCGCTGCCAATGGAGAGAATTTCCGCCTTCATGTCACCGGTTCCGTGTCCGACGGGCCATCATGATTAATTTCGTGATGCTCCGGCAACCGCAGGGCGAAAAACATGGCCGGCAAAAAGAGCAGGCCTGAGAGCGCCAAGGATAAATTGTAATCAATCCCGGAAGCCATGCCGAAGGCGATTGTGCCGCCCGCCGCCGCGATTCGCCCGATGTTGTAGCAAAAACCCGCTCCTGTAGTGCGCAACAAGGTTGGGAATAAGGGGGGCAGGTACATGGTAAACAAGCCAAACACTCCTTGCGACAGGCCCATGAGGGGCAGGCAGAGCATGATGACCCAGGCCGGCCGGGGCACGCAATAGGTCAGCGCCAGCGACAGCGCGTACATCAAGCACAAAAAGGCAATCGACCGCCGATAGCCAAATCGAGTGGCAAGAAAGGCGGCCAGAAAATTCCCCGCCACCGCGGTGGCGTTCATCACCAGGAAAGCCCAGGCGATGGCGCGCTTGGTTTGCAACTCCCCTTCTTCCTTATTTTCGGCTTTTAGCTTTTGGTATTCAGGCAGGCGGCCGAATTGCTGGGGCGCCCAAAACTGAAAGGCCCAGTGCCCGGTCAGCGAAAAACCGCACACCAACACCGTCAGAAGGGTAATCCTTTTCACTTTGCCCTGGAACAGGTCGCGAATCTTCGGCGGGACTTGCTTGGCCCGGGCTTCGTGCCATTCTTCCGGTTCCGGCACATGCTTGCGGATCCAAAAGGTGAGCAAGGCCGGAATCAATCCGACCAGGAAAAGCGCTCGGTCGTTGAAGTTGGTGATTTCAAATCCAAGCATGGTGGTGGTTTCCGGCAGGATCGTGCGTGCCAGGCCTGCCATGGTGGCGACGAGCACGCCAAAGTTCACTCCGCTTTGAAGAATGGCTGCCAGCCAGGGTCGCCATTTCGCCGGCCATGTTTCCGACAGCATTGATGCGCCAATAGCCCACTCTCCGCCAATGCCCAGCGCCGCTAGAAAACGGAAAATCAGCAAGTGCCACCAGGTGGTGGCAAAGGCTGAAAAGCCGGTGAAGATGGCGTAGGTCAGAATGGTGAGGATAAGAGAGCGGGACCGTCCGAGCAGGTCGCCGAGGCGGCCGAAAAAGGCGCCTCCCAAGGCCCAGCCCACCAGGAAAGCGGCCTGAATATAGCCCATGTGCTCACGGGCCGCGGGGTCTTGGCTGCTGGTGTGCAAAAGCGCCGCTACATAACTCGCCGCCACCAGCGTGTAGAGGTGCATATCCAGGCCGTCGAAGGTCCAGCCGAGCCAGGCGGCCGCGCCCGATTTCCATTGGTTGGGCGTGATATCTTTTAAGCGGGTTGTATCTGCAGTTTCGTTTTTTGCCATTCGCTTGCTTCAGGTGGGAACCAGGGAATCAACAGGCAAGCATCCTACCTCAGGAAGAATCCTTGTCGTTAAGAAAATCTTGGGCGGGAGCATGCTTGAGGAAATAATCTAGCCGTCGCACAAGCCCGGCACCTTGGGGCCTTGCCTTTTCTTCTCTCCTGGAAACGCCAGGCTCCGGCCTGGCAAAACGCGCCCATGCCAGTCAGAGTTTCCAAAAGGCATGGGCCCTCAGCGCGCATAGATAATCGCCGACTGAAAAACCCAGGAACCGATTGGCGCGTAGTGGACTTCTTAAGCATCCCTCGTGTACTTTTTTCAATTCGTTGAAATAGGTTCAAAATAAAACTTGACACCATTCGCAAAACGGGTATCGATCCGCCCCACTTGCGCCGGGAAAAGCCGCACCAGACTCGATGGGTTGGGGAACCCAGAAGTCCTGGCAGGCAAACCTGAAGCAAGCATCGGCAAACCAGGGGGTTTTGGCGCCGGGGTTCATCCGGCTGAAGGAAAGCCGGTGAATTCGACCGAGAACTTTTTTCTCCTACCCGCAAAATCCGTGAAAACGGAATTTTCGTTGAAGGGGACGAGGTTCAAGAGTCGATGAGCAGAAGCATGGGGAACCGTCTTTCGAGGCGGGGACTTGTGGTTGGGGGTAGGGCAAGCCGGCCTGACGGATCAGGCCGGGTCCGCGGTGGGGGAACCCACCCGGTCATGGGGGGGTTGCGTAGCGAGGGTGACGCGTTCGCGCGGCGGCCGGGGGGCCGTTCCTTCGCATGCGAAAATGGCGAAAGACTAATTCCTTTCACCTTTCTTTCAACACCTGCCATTGCCGGTTGGGCGGAATCTTCTCTTGGATAAAGCTCTTACTCAGAGCTTTAAGGGGGACAACCCATGGATGGGGACCAGCAGCGCTTGCCGAATATCACGGAGGATTCCATGGTGACGCAAGCGGGACTCGACATGATGCAAGTGTGGCTGGAATTCCGCAGGAATCCCAGCGATGACCTGCGCAACCGGCTAATCGAGAGGTATTTGCCGCTCGTGAAATACAACGCCGAACGGATCTGGGCCCGTCTGCCCGACGGCGTGGAATTGGACGACCTGACCAGCGCAGGGGTGTTTGGTCTGATGGACGCCATTCACGCGTTTGACCTCGACCGGGGCGTGAAGTTTGAAACCTATTGCGTGCCGCGCATCCGCGGCGCCATGCTGGATGAACTCCGCAGCATGGACTGGGTGCCGCGCCTCGTGCGCAGCAAGGCCAGCAAAATGGAAGAGGCCCGCAAGTCCCTTGAGGGACAATTGGGCCGCCAGCCCTTGCCGGAAGAAATGGCCTGCAAACTCGGTATCAGCACCGAGGAATTCCAAAAGATGGTGGGCGACGCCACCGCCATCAGCCAGGTCAGCCTGAACAAAAAGTGGTACGAAACCGACAGCTACAAAGATGTGCGTGAAATCGACATCCTGGAAGACAAGCGGGCGGAGGACCCGACCTTCAAGCTGCAAAACCGCGACCTCATGCGCATGGTCACCAAGGGATTGAACCGGAATGAACGGCTCATCATCATCCTCTACTACTACGAGGAAATGACGATGAAAGAAATCGGCGCCACCCTGGACCTGAGCGAATCGCGAGTCAGCCAAATGCACTCGAGCATTGTGACCCGATTACAGTCGCAACTCAGCGACCGTCGGATCGAGTTCAGCGCCCAATAGTAGAAAACGAAGGCCGGGCCGGAGGATACTCCTCTGGCCCGGTTTTCTTTTTCCCTCCCTTCCTTCTATAATCTCTCGAACGGGGCGTTGGAGCACCCCAATCGAGGGTGGCATGGAAAAACCGGCAACCAGTCCTATTCGAATCCTGATCGCGGATGATAATCCGCAAGGGACTGAATTGTTGGAGGCCTACCTGGCCGAGACCGATTTTCAGGTAAAAACGGCGGCGGACGGCGAGCAGACCCTCGACCTGATTTCCCGCTGGAAACCCGATATCCTGCTGCTCGACATCATGATGCCCCGCATGAGCGGGTTTGAAGTTTGCAAACGCTTGCGCGCCAACCCGGAAACTCGGTCGCTGCCCATTATTATGGTCACCGCTCTGGATCAGCACGCCGATGTGGAACGGGCGGTAGAGGCCGGCACGGACGATTTCATTTCGAAACCAGTGCGTAAGGATGAATTGCTGCCGCGCCTGCATGCGCTGTTGAAATCGCGAGAAGGAAAAACCGATCTCGAGCGCACCTTGCGCTACCTGGGCGCCTTGCAAAACGAGGGGAATTGACCCCGCCCGGGGCCGCACGCCATGCCTGAAGCCAGCATAATCCTGCAACCCAAGAAGGCCCGTCCTTTTTATGCCCGCCATCCGTGGGTTTTCGCTGGCGCCGTCGCTCGCGTTGAAGGCGAACCCGCCGACGGTGGCGAAGTGGACCTGCTTTCTCACACGGGCAACTTCATCGCCCGTGGGTTTTTCAACTCCAAAAGCAAAATTCGCGTCCGCCTCTTTTCCTGGGAACAGGGGATTTCCCTCGACCGCGAGTTTTTCAAAACCCGTTTGCAAAATGCCATGCGGCTTCGGCAAGACCTCGGTTTGCTGGATGCCCAGGGCGCCTGCAGGCTGGTGGCCAGCGAAGGCGATTTCCTTTCCGGCCTAACGGTTGACCGCTATGGCCAATGGCTGGTGGCACAATTCACCTCGCTGGGAATGGGTCAAAGGAAAGACCTGATCGCCGGGCTATTAATGGAACTGGCCCAACCCAAGGGGATATTACTGCGGACGGAAAAAGGAATTGGCAAACTGGAAGGTCTGGAATTTCCGGACGAATGGGTCGGCTCCGCGCCCACTGGCGCCACAGTCCCCATTCTCGAACACGGGTGTGAAATCCAGGTTAGCATGTCGGAGGGTCAAAAAACCGGCTACTACCTCGATCAGCGCGACAACCGGCTGGCCGCGAGCAAATTCGCCGCCGGCAAACGCGTCCTGGATGTCTTTTGCTATGGGGGAGGCTTCACGCTTCACTGCCTGAAGCAAGGCGCCAGCCAGTGCCTGGGGATTGATCAGTCGGCTTCAGCGCTGCAGTTGGCGGAACTCAATCTGAAAAACAATCAATTAGCAAATGCCACCTGGGTTCAGGGCGACGCTTTCGATGAACTGGACAAGTTGGCGACGGCTGGGGAAAAATTCGGCATGGTCATTCTCGACCCGCCCCGTTTTTCCCGCGGCCGCGATTCCGTCGACGAGGCCCTAGGCGGCTACCGCCGCTTGCACACCCTGGCGCTCAGGTTATTGGAGCCCGATGGTTTTCTCGTTAGTTGTTGTTGCTCCGGGTCAATCACCATGGATATGATGGTAGATCTAATAGCCCAGGTTGGCTCCAAGGAAAAGCGTGAGATCCGCATATTGGAAAAACGGGGGCCCGCGCCTGACCATCCCGTGGCCGTTTCCTGCCTGGAGTCGGGATATTTGAAATGCCTGGTTTCTTTTGTACGGTAAGGAATAGCCCTGGTTGGTGTTGTAGATTAGATTTGAATGGTTCCCCTTTGAAAGGAATAAAATGCTTAGCCTGAAACGCCTCGTGCCGTTGTCCCTCGTAGCTTTTACCACCCTGTTTTTCCTCCCTGTGGCGGCCCAAGAGGCCAAAAGCCATTTTCCTCCCGACACGCAAGCTGTCATCCGGATCAATTTCCGTTCCATACTCGGGTCGGAACTGGCGAAGAAACTGGGCATCGATCAGGCCAAGGATTTCCTGCAAATTGTACCCGGCGCCGATGTTCTTAAGGAATTGGGCTTCGACCCGTTTACGGACCTCGACACCATCACCATCGCCGCCCCGGGCGGAGCGAAAACGGAACAAGGGCTTATTATCGTTCAGGGTAAATTCAAGGCCAAGAAACTGATCGACAAAGCCGAGAAGGAAGCCAAGAACAACAGCGAGTCGTTGAAAGTCATCAAGATCGGCAAGCACACTGTCTTCGAAGTGACAGTGCCTAATTCACAAGTCCCGCTCTTTATCGCCATTCCTTCTGACTCCATCATCCTGGTCTCGCCGAACAAGGACTATTTGGAAGCCAGACTCAATGGAAAAAATGAGGAGTTGGCCAACAAGGATTTGGGCAAACTTTTTGGCAGCCTGGATGAAAAGCTGGCGCTCAGCGTGGCGGTGGTTTCCAAGGCGCTGGATTTGAAAAGCCTGCCCGAACAGGCCAGGGGACTTTTGGAAGGGATTGAAACGATCGGCGGCGGGGTGGCCCTGGATAAAGACATCTCCCTGGAGTTGGCGGTTGTCACCAAGGATGCCAGCGCGGCCAAGCTGATTTCCGAAACCCTGAGCCAGGGCTTGAATCAAGCTCTGGGGTTCCTTGGCCTGATGGCGGCCAATCAAAAGGAATTGGTCCCGATTTTGGAGTTCGCCAAATCCGCCAAAGTAACCAGCAAGGATAAATTAGTGTCCATTTCTGGCAAGCTTCCCGGGTCGATCTTGGAAGAGGCCTTTAAGGGCAAGAAGTAAAATATTCGGAGATTTTCCAGACGGCTCCTTCTTACTAGAAGGGGCCGTTTTTATTTCTCTGGTTACGGGGCCTCGGGCTGGATTGGCGCTGCCGACGGGTCCGTCGTACTGTTCAAGGCCCCAAGGGGCCAAGCACCCTCTGGAGTGCAAGCTTGATTTGTTCTTCGTTGGGATCGCCGCGCTCCAGCGCGGCCAATCAATCTGCCAGGCAGGAGCCTGGCGTTCCCGGGGAGGAAAAACATCCGAGGCCTTTGGGGCCTCGGATGTTCCTACGGACCCATCTTTGGCACAGCCTCACTGAGACTTTGGTTCCACCTCAACCAATGGTATCGCCTGGCTGTGACTAATGTTCAAGTGAACGGTATTGCCCCGGATACCCCCCGGGGGGGAAATGATTACTCCTACTTTTTCAACTCACCTGGCCTTTTGCCTTGGTTTTCCCGAAGGGTTTTCAAATACCCGGTCAGAGAGATTTCGTTGCGAGCATTGCTCAAGTTGTAATGGATTGCTTCCAAAATCCAGTAGCGCAGCGCTGGGTTCATTTCCGCCAGGTTCATGGCGTAGCCGTTGGGCACAGTGCGGAAGAACTCCATCGATTTCTCGGGTTGATCTTGAAGGGCGTAGACAATACCCAACCCCACGCGCCCGACAAACTGATAAGGGGCCAGTTTCTCGCAGCGGAGGAAAAGTTTTTCCGCCTCGTCGAGTTGGTGTTTGCCGAAATAAAGGATTCCCAGGTCAATACAAAGGCCGACGCCCCCGGCGCCGCCTTTTCCAGCCCCGTTAAGATTCAGGTACTGGTCGGCGGCGTCGCGAAGAGTCTCTTCCCTGCGGGAGTAATCGAACGGTTCCTCATCAGGGTCGAAGTTTCCAGGTAGAAGGGGCGGGAGATCGTTGTTGGGTTCAAGGGTCCAGGTGGCAACAAGAAGGCCGAACAGGGCCATGGCGGCCAAGACCACGATTCTTCGCAGCCAGGGGCCGGGAGTCCAGGATTTTGGCTGAAAAGGCTCGGTGGCCAGGGTGAAGCCGGGCAAGGGCTGCATCTCGCTCCAGCCGGGCAATCCAGCACTTTCCGCCCCTGCCATGGGGTGTGTTCGCGATAAAGTTTCCAGTTCTTTCAAAATCTCCACGAAGGATTGCGGCCTGGAGGCAATGTCCACCGACATCATGCGCGTGATGAGTTGACAAAGAGGGCCGGGCAGATCCGGTCGGACCTTTTCCAGGAGTTCAGCTTCGCCCTTGACATGTTTCAAGGCCACTTCGAAGGCGTTTTCCCCGGAGTAGGGGGGCTTCCCGGCGAACATATGATACGCCGTCACTCCCAGAGAGTAGACATCGGTGCGGATATCGACTTGCTTGCCTTCCACCTGCTCCGGCGCCATGTAAAGAGGCGTTCCCAAGGTCATGCCAGATTGGGTCAGGTTGAGTTGCTGTTGGCCTGCCAGGGTCCTGGCCAGTCCGAAATCGGCGACCTTGGCTTCGCCATTGCGAGTGAGGAGGATGTTATCGGGCTTGATATCGCGGTGAACAATGCCCAGTTCCCCCGCCCGCTTCAGCGCCGACGCCACCTGGCGCAAAATGGAAAGGCCGAGGGCCAGGTCAAGGGTGCCGCGAAAGCCTAGATATTCCCTCAGGTTGCGCCCTTCGACATACTCCAGCGCCATGAAATGCCGCCCGGAGGCTTCACCAACGGCATGGACCGCGACGATGTTTGGGTGTGTGGCCTGGGCCACGGACTCAGCTTCTTTCTTGAAGCGCTGAAGGGCCTCGTGGTTTTCCGCCAGGTCGGGGCGCAGGAGTTTCAAGGCGACATTTCTCTTTAAGGAGAGCTGTTCCGCAAGGTAGACCTGCCCCATACCTCCATGGCCCAGGCTGCGCACCAGGCGGAAGTCGCCCAGAACCTGGCCGCTTAGATCCGATTCCATCCGGGTTGTGGAAAGAGGGCCTGCCAGAGAGGTATCGAAGGAACGCATGGCACCCCGGTTAATTCAAATCGAGGAACTGTCGCACATCGTATTGGCCGCAAGTTCCCCCAGGAGCGAGGAGGAACAAATCGTTGCCCGAAGGGGAAAAGGCCAGGGCCTTCACTTTGAATTCCAATTCCATCGTGCCAAGGTGGTTGAACCCTGGGATGGCCCAAAAGCGGACGCGCTGGTCCTCGCCAGCAGTGGCCAGGAGGCTTCCACCCGGGCGAAAAGCCAGGGATGTGACGCGGTAATGCGGGTCGGCGATTTCCCCAGATTTCTCCCAGGAGGCCAGGTCCCATACCTCCACCTGGCTGCCCGGCCGGGCCAGCGCCAGATACTTTCCTCCAGGCGACACAGCCAGAAAGCCCGCCCCCATGTTCCATTCTTTTTTCTTGGCACGAGTTCTCACATCCCAGCAGATCACTTTTCCCTCGCGTTGGCTAGTGGCCATCCAATCTAAACCTGCGGCAATAAATCCTGATCCATCTGAAAGAAAAGCCAGGGAGGTAATCGAGCAGCCGCCTGCGGCGTCGGGGAAAAACCCCAGCGGTTGATCCGCTTCCAGGTCGTACACTTGGACCGCGTCACCGAGAACGCTGCCCCAAGCCAGCAAGTCTCCCTTGGGGGAATAGGCAATGCTGGTGGCCGACGAAGGAATATTATCGACTATTTTTTGTAGTTTTTTGTCCGCAACTGACCACAGCCCCAGCGCCGGAAAGGTTTTCCCCCCAGCCTTGCCCGCGGGGGAAATGGCAAAAGAGGCGGCAATTTGCTCGCCGCTGGGCGAGAAGGCAAAAGCCTGCAGGGGCCCCGCGTCCTTCAAAGGCGGAAGTTTTTTACCCAGGGAAGCGTCCCACATCTCCAGGAATTCCCCAGGGTTCAGCCAGGCTAAAAGGTTGCCTTTGCAAATTTCCAGGTGAGAATTGCCCTGAGCCAGGCGCGATTGAACCATTTCACCGGGATGCTTCGCCAGCCGGATGAATTCAAACTTGTGTTTACCCGCCACGGCCAGGGTTTGCCCGCCAGGGGAAAACTCCAGGCGCGAGACTTCCTCCGACACTTCTCTGGCAGGCATGCATTCTTGAAAGGTATTCACATCCCAAGCGCGCACCAGGAAGTCGGAATCTGCGCTGGCCAGTTTCCCACCGTCGCGGCTGAGGGCCAAGGTCCTCACCTGCACCGCGTGGGTATTCAAAATCATGCGCGCCTTACCCGTAACCGTATCCCACACCCGAACCGTTGTATCCCAGGCGGCGGAGTACAGGGTCTTCCCATCCGGGCTCCAGACTAAAGCAGGGATGCGGTCTTTATGCCCGGACAGCTTGACCGCATGTTGCAGATTAGACGAATCGAGAATTAGAATCTGGCAGTCTTCGGTAGCAACGGCGATTTTTCCGCCGTCAGGGGAAAAGGCCAGGGCGCTGATTTCCAGCCGAGACAATTGCGCCTGGCACAGAGGTTCTTTCTCGGGAATTTTCCACAGGCGCACCCAGCCTTCGACATCACCGCTGGCGAGAACGCCCGGCTGCGAGGAAAAAGCCAGCGAGGTCAACCATGGGGTTGGGGCGCTAACCCAGCCTGGGTTTCCCCCTTGAAAATGAAATACTTGCACGGCGCGGGTTCCACCGCCCAGGAGCCTGCCAATGGGGTGGAAACGCCAGAGCGGCACCATCGGCTCGATTTCCTGTTTGCAAACCTCCAGCCCCGACTCGAGATTCCATTCCCGCAGCAACCCGTCCTCTTCCATGGTGAGAAGGGTTTGCTCTTTTAGGAAGGCAATGTCGGCAATTTCGCTTTCCACACGGAAGTGGGAAGAATCGAACACTTGGGTCAGGATACCCCCGGACTCCATTGGCAAATTCATCGAATAATCAGTGCGCATGGTGGCCTGGCCCGCCTTCCCCTTGAATCACCTGGCATCGTAACGGAAAAAAGGTTTCCACGCATTCCCATTTCCAGGACAATTCCCTGGGGCAAGGGTGAGGAACAACGCATGAATGGTGGAGAGCTGGAATTCATCGCCTGGCTGAGGGAGCGGACCCGCGCCGGTTCCGGGGTCGTGGCCGGCCCGGGGGATGACGCCGCCGTCGTCGATTGGAAAGATGGCAAACCCTGCCTGGTTACCACCGATATGCTGATGGACGGAACTTGCTTCGATTTAAAAGAGGCCGGGGCCTACCGGGTTGGGCGCAAGGCCATGAATGTCAACCTGAGTGATCTCGCAGCGATGGCTGGCATTCCCCGCGCCGCGGTCGTCAGTGTGGCGCTGCCAAAAGTCGGTGGAATGGCGCTGGCCCAGACCCTTTTCCTGGGAATCGAATCCGCAGCCAGAGAATTCAATTGCCCCATAGTCGGGGGCGACACCAATTCCTGGAACGGCCCACTGGTCATCAGCATTACCCTTCTGGGCGTTCCCGGGCCTCGGGGTCCGGTGATGCGCGGCGGCGCCAAGGCTGGCGACCACCTTCTGGTGACCGGGCCGCTGGGAGGCAGCCTCCTGGGCAAGCACCTCGATTTTAAACCGCGGGTAAATGAAGCCCTGCGCCTGGCCCAACTGGCCGACCTGCACGCCGCCATTGACATTAGCGACGGCTTGGCTCTTGACCTGCGCCGCCTGTGCGGCGAAAGTAGATGTGGAGCCCGCTTGCACGCCGGTTGGATTCCCCTGTCGGCCGAGGCGGGCCAAATGGCCGATGGCAAGACTCCCGTGGAACATGCCCTGGGAGACGGGGAGGATTTTGAGCTGTTGCTGGCGGTCAGCCCGATTGACGCTAGCCGCTTGCTCCAGACCCAACCCCTGGAAGGCATCACCCTGACGCGGGTCGGGGAGATTCTAAAAGAAGGTTTTTTCCTCGAGGTCAACGGGGAAGACACGCCGCTCGACCCGGCGGGTTATTCGCATTCACTTGGTTAATGGTAAAGGACAGTGACCTTCATGGGCAAAATAGCAATCACCAGCGGGCTCCTTTTATCTCTGGCCGCCTTGGCGCAAGCGGAGGACTGGCCGGCCTGGCGTGGCCCCACAGGGGAAGGAATATCCAAAGAAACCAACTTGCCCTCCCGCTGGAGCCGGGATGAGAATATCCGCTTCCGCACGGCCATCCCCGGGCGAGGGCATTCCTCACCCATCATTCATGGCGACCGCATTCTGCTCACCACTTGCTCCGAGGGCAAAAACGAACGCCGCTTACTCTGCCTTGACCGGGTTTCCGGAAAAATCCTGTGGGACAAGCTCGTACTCTCTTCCCCACTGGAAAAGAAACATTCTGAAAACAGCTTTTCCTCCGCCACTCCCGCCACCGATGGCAAAAGCATCTGGCTGACTTTCATGGACTTTCCCGAGGTGCGGCTCTACTCCTTTGACATGGAGGGGAAAAAACAGTGGGAAAAAAACCCGGGCAAGCTCCTTTCCAGGCATGGCTTCTGCTCCTCGCCCGTCCTGCACAAGAACCTGGTAATTCTCAACTGCGACCAGGATGCCGACGGTTTCCTCGTGGCCGTGGATAAAGCCACGGGCAAGGAGATTTGGCGCGTCGATCGGCCCAACAAGACCCGCAGTTATTGCACTCCTGTTCTTATCCGTGATCCGAAAGATCCTTCCATTACACAACTGGTTCTCTCCGGCAGCAAGTGCGTCACCGGTTACGATGCCAGCAATGGCAAACTCCTGTGGATCATCGATGGGCCGACAGAACAGTATGTTGCCAGCCTGGTTTTCGAAAAAAACCTGCTTTTCCTGACCACCGGTTTTCCCGAGTACCACCTCATGGGCATCGATCCCAGGGGGCGCGGGAATGTCACCAAGACGCATGTGGCCTGGCACATTCCCCACAAGGAAAACGGGCCCAAAGGCGCTTCCTATGTCCCTTCTCCGCTGGCGCATGATGGCCATTTCTTTGTCGTTTCAGATGTTGGATATTTAGGATGCGTTGAATCCCTTACTGGGAAACGGCTGTGGCTGGAGAAACTCGGGCGCAAGCATCATGCCTCGCCGGTGTACGGCGACGGGAAGTTTTATATCCCCGATGACGAGGGCGTCACCTGGGTGATTCGGGCCGGGAACAAATTCGAAGTGCTGGCCAAGAACCCGCTGGGAGAAATGTGCTACGCGTCTCCCGCCATTTCTCAGGGCGAGATTTTTATGCGCACCTGGGATGCCCTGTACTGTATTTCGGAAAAAGGGAAGTCGGCAAAAACAGGCAAGTAAGGCGGGTTTATCATGGGCGAAGCCTGGATTGTCGAAGCTGTGCGCAGCCCCGTTGCGCGCGCTGACCCGCAAAAAGGCGCATTCCGCCATGTCCGCCCGGACGATCTTGCAGGCAATGTCCTTGCTTCCCTGGTTGCAAGGGCCAAGGCGAATCCAGCCCTCATCGAGGATGTCCTGCTCGGCTGCGTCAGGCAACAAGGAGAGCAAGGGTTCAACATAGCCCGGCAGGCGGTGCTGCTGGCGGGGTTTCCTCAGGAAGTATGCGGTGTCACAGTCAACCGCAATTGCGGCTCTTCCCTGGAAGCTCTGCACCAGGCAGCCAGGGCCATTCGGGCGGGCGAGGCAGACTTGCTCATCGCGGGAGGCGTGGAGCACTTGGACCGCGCCGGCTGGGAGGTTCGACCAGATTTGTCCCCGGCCATGCTGCAAAGGTTTCCAGCAGACTCCTTCCACATGGGACTGATTTGCGAGTTCCTCGGAAGAGAAAAGGGGATCTCCAGAGCAGAGCAAGACGAATTCGCGCAGAGGAGCCATGAAAAAGCCGCCGCCGCCACGAAAGCAGGCTTGTTTCAAGATGAGATCAT
This sequence comes from Gemmataceae bacterium, assembly GCA_009692005.1. Taxonomy (GTDB): domain Bacteria; phylum Planctomycetota; class Planctomycetia; order Gemmatales; family Gemmataceae; genus SHZZ01. The sequence continues at coordinate 82,936 of SHZZ01000010.1, forward strand.
CCCCATCCTTGGCCATGCGCCCGAGGGGGCCAGCACCCGCATCAGCCAGGACCAGACGATTCGTTTAGGGTCCACCCTGGCAGCGCTGGCGGATTTGAAACCCGCGTTCCTTCCCGAGGGGACCATCACCGCGGGAAACGCCAGCCCGTTAAGCGTAGGAGCGGCGGCCATCCTGCTTGCTTCCGAGAAAAAGTGCCAGGAGCTGGGGGTGAAGCCGGTGGCGCGGGTCACAGCCATGGCCGTGACTGGCATTGATCCCTTGCACATGGGCCTTGGCCCAGTGTCAGCCATGCAAAAAGTCGTGCAAAAGGCCGGGCTGACCATGGAACAGGTCGAGATAATCGAGATCAACGAGGCATTCGCCGTGCAAACCCTGGCCGTGGTGAAGGAGCTTTCCCTGCCCATGGAAAAAGTGAACCAATGGGGCGGGGCTATCGCACTGGGGCACCCCCTGGGCGCCACCGGAGCGAGAATGACCACGACCGCGGTCCATGCCATGAAACGGACCGGCGCCCGCTTCGCTCTGCTGGCCATGTGCATCGGCGGCGGCCAGGGCATGGCCACGCTGTTGGAAAAAGCCTAACACTCAGAGTCAATTCCGTTCACTTGACCATAAGTCCCAGCCGGGCAATACCTTAAGTTTAGTTTTAACCAAGGTCTCAAGCAGGCTGTCAAAGACAGGTCCGCCGGAACATCCGAGGCCCCAACCGACCCGGCTTTTTCTTCCCCGGGAACGCCAGGCTCCAGCCTGGCAGATTGATAGGCAAGAAAACACCACCTCTGAATACTCTAATTATCGCTAAACTGGCAGGGATACTTGCGCAGGTTGGAAGGAAAGGGGGTAGCTTCACGGGGCAAGGGAGGCAGCCTTTTCACCTGCGAAATGAGCAAGCCCGCACGGTCTTCCACATCCAACATTTCCAACAGCTCCATCTTGACCGAGCAATCTATTGGCAAAGCAAAGCTGAAGATATCGCACAAATTGCCCAGGGTCAGGTCGCCTTTCAGGAGTTTCAGGATTTGATCGCGGGAAGCTTCGTGACCGCTGAACCATGCCGCCATGCGCTCGCCGAGTTCCTCTCTCAGTTCCCTGGCCGACGCGACCGACACGGGGGGAATATCCTGCAAGACTTCCACCCTGGCCAGGCGGTACGGTTTCCCGGACTTCACCTCTTGCAAGATTCTGGCGCGGGCCACCCCATGCAATAAAAGATTAAAGCGGCCGTTGGGGAGTCTATCCTCCTGGAAGATCCTTCCCAGGCACAATGTGGGGCGGATGGACTGGAAAACGGAAGGGGAGTGGGACTTGTTGGTCAAGGCCATGGCGATCAAGCGGTCGTGGGCGAGGGCGTCGGCGGTGAGTTCCTTGTAGCGCCCTTCGAAAATGTGCAACGGCTGAATTACCCCAGGAAACAAAACCACATTGGCCAGGGGAAAGAGTTTGGCCAACCCGTTGAAATCGTCCAATGAGAAGTGGTCGTCGGACATCGCAGCCCATTTCCCTTCAGTTTCCCGGTACTAAGTATTATAACCATGATGGCAATGGAAGTAACGGTGGTTGCCTGGAACAATCCTGAGTAAAAGAATGGCTTTAAAAGCGGAAACACTGGAGCGTTTTTGCCAATCGCTGGGGCGGACCCTTGGCGCTGGCATTGCTGCTCCAAAGGCGATGCGGCTGGAAGGGAAAAAAGGCAGCCGTTTAGGCGTCGCAGCCAACGCCATTGCCGATGCACTCGAGGGGGGAGATTCCTTCACCGTCGCTTTTTCCCGACACAAGGAGCTATTCCCCTCGCTGATGCTGGCGATGATCGAAGCGGGGGAGGAAAGCGGCAACATGGCCGAAGTCCTGCGGGAACTGGGAAAACACTTCGGCGTCCTCGCCCGCTTGAGCAGGCAACTGAAGGCCAAGATCCTTTTGCCCCTCATGCAACTTGGCTTCGCCATTCTCACTGTGACCATTTTGATCCTGGTCATGGGGTTTTTACCCGTCAATCAGCAAGGGGGGAGTTACGATCCGCTCGGCTGGGGACTTTCCGGCCCTGGCGGAGCCGTGTTGTTCCTGGCGCTTACTGCTGGAACCCTGGCGGGCCTCTTTTTTCTTTGGAAAACCGCTCTCGCCAATTCCAAACTCAGGGCCTCTCTCCTGCAGTTGTGCAATTGGATCCCGTTCCTATCCGATTACCTGAGGGAAAGCGCCCTCGGTCACTTCTCCATTGGCTTGGCCATGACCCTGGACTCCGCCATATCCATTAAAAAGGCCCTGCGACTCAGCCTGGATGCCACGGCCAACGAATACTTCAAGAGTTCTTGTGAGAAAGCTCAAACGGCGGTAAAGCGCGGCAGCACCCTGACCCAGGCCCTGGCGGATTGCCAGGTCTTTCCCGAAGAGTTTCTCGCACAGATTGAAGTGGCCGAGGAGTCTGGCTCCATACCCGAGGTGTGTCAACGGCTGGCCGCGCACCACAACGAAGAAGCCAGCCGCCACCTGGCCTTTCTTTTCAACGCTGCAGGCGTGGCAGTCTGGCTGGGGGTCGCCTTTTTCATCGTCAAAATTATCTTCAACCTCTATGGCGGCTACATCAACGCCCTGGGGGCTTGAGCGAAATAGTTTTCTCTATTCCTCCCACTTTTTTCTCTATCACCGCCACATCGCACAATCCCAACGCCGTCTCGCCCAGCCACTTCGTTACTTTCTTTTCGATTTCTACCGGCAGGGGGCCAAGAGCTGGCAAAGCCACGCGGTACTCATGCGTCACGGTCAAATGCTCTGGCAAAAGCTGCTTCAATCCCTCCAGCGCGTGGCGGTGGGTGCACAGCACCACCGTGCGCGGGCGAGATAAAAGGTCGGCGCGGAAAGAGTCGAAATCCTTGCTGCGAAAATGTTTCAAATCCTGCCGAGCCAAAGTGAAGGCAAAGGCGTTGCTTTCGCGGGGAAAACAGCGCACCGTTTGCCCGGCATCCGGGCACCACTGCCTGACCACCGCTTCCGCCGCCAATGGAGAGCGGTAATTGGCATACCAGGGAAGCGCCAGGGTATGTCCAAGGATTAGAAAGGTGAAGAGCGCCAGACCCGCGCGTTGCCAAGGGCGCGACCTGGTCAGGCCGGATTGATCGAGGAATTGGCCGCAGGCCAGCGCCAGGGGAACAAAGGCCGGCAAAATATAAGTGGCCAGTTTGCACCCAGACAGGCTGAAAAACAACACACACCAACCACCCGCGAGCAAGAGAAACCCCGTTTCCACGCGACGGCTTTCACGCTGCTTTTCCTCAGGGCAAGCTAGGTGCTTGAGCCAAGGCCAAAGCAAACATGTTAAAGGAAGCATTCCGAAGAGCAGGACAGGGAGATAGAAAAACACGCCGCGCTGATGATCGAAGGGCTCAAGAAATCTGAGCACATGGTGTTCCCACAGGAAATAGAGGAAGAACCCGGGTTGCTTCAAGCCAATGAGAATGTACCAGGGAAGGGAAAGGGCGGTGGCGCCGACCAGCCAGGCGAGCCACTGCCAGCGGGTCGGTCGGGCCAGCCTTTTATCAATAAGCCCGCCAAGGAAAAGCGGGCCAGCGGTCAGGACGATGGCGATGGGACCTTTGGCCAGCAAGCCGAACCCCGTTGCCAAAGAGGAAAATAACCACCAGCGGGTGGAAAGTGTCTCGGTTTTTAAAGCGAGGAACCCGGAGAGCAAGGCCAGGGTAACACAGCCAGAGAGGAGCCCATCGAGGACCATCAGCCTGCCCATGAGGAGGTAGCCCGGGGAAAGGAGTAGGAGAAGGCCTGCGAGAAAAGCCGCCCGGTTGCCGGTAATCCGCCGGCCGAGTTCCATCGCGGTTAAAAGGCCCAGAAGGGTGACGAGGACCGGCACCAGCCTGGCCTGCCAGGGGCCCACGCCAAAAGATTGAAAGGAAAGCATGGTCAGCCAGTAATAAAGGGGCGGCTTATCGAGGTAGGGTTCGCCGCCGAGCAGGGGAACTACCCACTCGTTACTGGCCAGCATTTCTCTGGGAATCTCGGCGTAGCGCGTCTCGTCGGGTTCAAAGAGGGGGAAATTCATAGCTGGAAAGAGGAGGATTCCCGCCAGGAGGAAGAGGAGCAGGAAAAATTTCCCCGGCCAAGGTTCCTCAGGTGAGGAGGCCCTCCCGGGAAAGAGAATGTCTTGCCAAAGGTGGTGAAACCACGCGGACAAAGACCTTTTTTCAACGCCATCCATGGCCATGCTCCAGGAATTCCAAGGGAATAATGACAAAAACCTGGAAAGGGGGTCAATGGCGATTGGAAGAAAGGTTACATGAAGCTCAGACATCTTAGCAGGCAAATGGGTAAAGAGGTCGGCGGGACGCCGTGGTGGACTGGCCATTTTGGGCTCGGATGCCTTGTCGGCATCGAATTCCCCAACCGACCTGTCTTTTTCCTCTCACTGGGAAATAGAAAAAGGCGGGCCCGTCGCACCGTTTTGTTCCTCTTCTCTGGGAACGCCGGGCTCCAGCCTGGCAGGTTGATTGGCCGCGCTCTCTGCGGGGCGATCTCAGTGAAGAACAATTCACGCTTTCACCCCATAGGGTGCTTGGGCCCTTGGGGCTTGCACCCCAACTCGTGGCCGAATTCCCTTGAACCCCCCCCTCGCAGGTGGAAAAATGGTTACAGGAGGAGGGTGGACTTGACTCAATTGTGCATCCGCTGCGGAAGAACGAACCCAAAAGGAGCAGCGTATTGTTATTTCGACGGCATCGGCTTGCACACGGTTATAGAACCGCTGGCAAGCCCCGGCCGTTTGGACCCGCCATTTTATTTTCCCGATGGACGCAATTGCAAGAGTTTTGATGAATTGGCCCTGGCCTGCCAAAGCGAACTGAAAGAAGCGCAAGGGATCCTCCTGGCAGGGGACTTCACCATTTATTTCCGCCGCCTGAGCCGCCTCGACCTGACGGCGCTTAGCGAACGAGCCAGGAAAAACCTCAACGCCGACCTGGCGTTAGAGGAATTTCTCTTGGGACTGCCG
>SHZZ01000051.1 GCA_009692005.1 Gemmataceae bacterium
GCTGGCGGCGTTACGGTATTTGTTCAACTCGTTACGCACCGGGCCCTGCACCCTTTCTAAAGCGCTGCTGACCACGCCGCGATTGGGATGCCCCTGCCTTTCCAAATTGGCCGCTTGCATGAAATCCTCGGCGGCAGCGATTTTCCCCTGCGAATAACGCGCCAGCGCCAGGAAGTAATGGTACCGGGCATCCCTGGGGTAAGCCTGAATCGCCCGCGTAAGGGCCAACTCGGCGTCAGGGAAATTGCGGGTGTAAAACAGGTTGATCCCATCGGCAAAACATCGCTCGGCGAATTCGTGGGTCTTTGGCCCCTCGAAATCCGGATTGGTAAGGTTTGGGTGGTTCTGGAAAATGTTTTGCAGCTTTTTCACCTTGTCCACCGTCAAGGGCTGGTCCACCGCAACCCAGAAACCCTGGATCATTTCTCCCATTGCCTTGGTCAACAACCCCTTGGTGGTGTAGGCCCAAATCAACTGTTCCATCGTGGCAGTCTTGGGGTTTTTCAAAATGTCATTTGCCTTTTTCAAATCCTGGGAGGAAACCTTTGGCAGTACCTCTTCATTAATCGGCTGGAAATACAAACCAGTCACAACCCAGGCAGTCATCGATTCCAGCAATCCAAGCTCACTGGATGGATTAGCGGGCGCCTGGCTGATCGGGTTCAATTCGGATTGAACGGAAAGGGCTTCAAATTCCAGGGTTTTGTCAGCGGCAACGGCTTTCCGGGCTGCGTCCAGGGCCGCGGCTTTGCTTTTCCTGGCGTTGAGTATTTGCCCCATTTCCATGAATGCCAGCGCCATTTCTTTTTCCACATTCATCTTGGCCGCGAAAGCAGATGCCTGGCTTCCCTTGACCGCTTCGTCAGCGTCCTGAATGGCCTTTTGCATGTTCGGATCGCCTAGTGAAACGGTGCCTTTCCCTTTGGTAATCGCCAAATCCAAATAAACTCTGGCCCTCTGAGCCAGAATTTCTCCCACTCGCGCCGGGGCGTTTTGCCTGGCCGCTTCCAGCGCCATTTCTAATGACTTCGCTTTTTCCGCCAATGTTTTGCCCGGAACTTGAGCCAGGTAAAAGCCCACCGGGTCGCTGGCAATTTTTAAACCTGCTTCGGCCTTGAAAAGCCATTCTTTATCCGAGGCTTCCAGGCCGGCTTTGCCTTTGTCAAGGAGCGACTTGGCGCCGGCGTAATCTTTCTTTTCCAATTTGTCCAACCCGAGGAATACCGTGGCCCGGGCCTTTTCTTTTGCCGATGCATCAGGGTTTTTCAGCAAATCCCCGGCTACCTTTTTTCCTTGGTCTGTTGAGGCTGTATTGGCATTGGGGCTGTTGGGCGCGGGTAAGCTCCCCAAGTCACCCGATTGCTTGCTTACAGTCAGTTCCTTGTTCTTTACCTCGATTTCCGCCATTTGACGGCGCATCGTCCCCTGGGGATCTTTATCCTGGATGATCTTCATCCCTTTTCCGAGGCCTTCCAAAACTTTTTTGGGATCGTTGCTGTCCTTTACCAACTCCGCTTTGCCGAGCTCCTTGCCAATTGAGGCGACATAGTTTTTAGAAGTGTTCAATTCTCCTTCAACTTTGGTTTTCTCTTTTTCCAGGCCGGCATATTTTTCCCCTGCTTCCGTTAACTTTAAGGCGCCGGCTTTCTTTTCATCTGCCAGGGCTTTATCTCCGGCAGTCTTGGCCGCGTTGGTGTTCTTTACCCCTTCACCATCGGCCTTGGCCACTGCCTTGACTCCGGCATCCATGGCGTCCTTGGTTTCTTTTTCTTTGACCATGACCAGGGCTTCATTTTCCAGCTTGGCCTTGTCGAATTTGTCTTGCTCGGCCTTCACCGCCTTGGTTTTTTCCAGAGCCTTCGCTTCCAAGGAAACTTTGTTACTTGCTTCAATTTCCTCTTTTTCCTTATTCAGTGAAGCAATTTCTTTGGCCTTATCGGATGAATCTTTCTCCCCAGCAGCCTTTTTGGCTCTGAGTTCTTCGATTGCCGGGCCGGGATTCAACCGATATTCCGGAGGTAATTCAATGCCGAATTCCCAAAGGCCAACGGGTACCGCCGCGCCAAGAATCATGCCAAACATGGACCAAAGAAAACGGTTCCCTCCCCCCCCTTTAGTTTTACCCCCGGTTGTGACAGCAAGTTCGGGCTCGTCACTGGCAGCGGATACCTCTTCCGCAACTTCGGATTCCGGTTCTGGTTGGTAATCTTCCGGTGGCGTAAAATCGTCATGCAGGTCGGCACTTTGGCCTTCTTCATTGGTCCCTACCGACTCTCCATCTTCCTGAACCTCAAACCCTTCGTTTGATCCTTCAACAGGGGCAGCGCTGATATCCACTGGCGCGGTGCCTTCCTCGGCGACGCTTTCAATCGGCATTTCCTCTTGAGTCATTTCTTCCTGGGCGCCCAACATGGTGTGCTTGGCCTGCGAGGAAGCCAGGCGGGTTTTCTTTGAGATAATCTCGGGTAATTCCGCTCCTTCAGAGAAATCCACCATGGCGTCAGGAAGGGCATCGTCGTCGTCGTGGCGGGCCAGCATGGTTTTTGGTTTGCTGGCAGGAGGCGAGTTTTCCGGGGTTTCCAAAACTTCCGATTCGATAACTTCAGGTTCTTCGTCCATATCCACATTCATCGATGGGCCCGATGGGCCCTCGTTGGGGGCATCCTCTTCATCGGGGTTTTGAAACAGGTTGAACTCATCCGGTTCATCAGGCGATGGGGCGGGCTTTATTTCCCCTTCGGATGATTGAATGGGGGTTTCCCCGTCGGCGGGGTCGGGAATTTCCAATTCCCCTTCGGGTTCGAAAGGAATAATGTCGTCGTCGTGGTTGTCGGGTTTATTTTTGTCAGCCATGGAAAAGCTCCCGGGAAAGCCAAGCCGAAACGGGCCATGTAAAAAGGGGATCCGATTAAGGATGAACTCAGGGTTTTATTATCCTTGGACGGAGGGAGTTGCGCAACTGCTTTCCCAGGTTTCCTGGCTTTCCTTTCTGGTTGACAATGCCTGACCGCAATAACCCGCATAACCGGAAAAACTGCTTTTCCTGGGGTGTGCATACAATGCTGAGGCAGGCTTTTCACTCTGCTTGAGCCTATTGCCAGTACGGCAAAAAAGCCTAAGATGGGTTTTTCAAGAATGCAGCGAATTCAGCCGCTTGAAAAGGATCATGCCATGGCTATCCAGTGCGATGTTTGCGGAAAGAAACCCGGCAAAGGGAACAAATACTCCTACCGGGGCAAGAAGAAATACCTGGGTGGCGTTGGCCAGAAAGTTACGGGGAAATCGATCCGTTTCCATGAACCCAACTTGCAAGTATTGCAATGTCAGGTGGGCGGTTCGGTGCAAAAACTCCGCGTTTGCGTCAAGTGCATCCGTGGGGGGAATATTCAACGGCCTGTTAAACGGAAGCCTTTCCAAATTCAAGCGGGCATGATCTAAACCCCACTCGCGGACCTTGGCCATGGCGCTTAACCAAGAACAGGTCCAATGGATCGCTCACCTCGGTCGCTTGGAACTCAAGCAAGAGGAACTGGCGTCCTCCGCCAAGCATCTGAGCGCCATACTCGAATACATTAACTTGCTGCAACAAGTGGACACTTCCGATGTGCTCCCGTTGACTCACGCAATTGACATGGCCAATGTTTTCCGTCCGGATGAACTCAAGCCGTCGCTCGGGGTGCAGGACGCTCTGGCCAACGCGCCGGACCGCAAGGGCGATTTATTCGGCGTGCCCCCTGTCCTCGACTGATTCCTTACTTCAATTTCCATCTCCTTCGTGAACCATGGCAGTCATCGACGAATTATCCCTGACGGAACAGACGGCCTCGGCCTTGCTTGCCCTTCAAGAAAGCAAGAAGGCCACGGCTGAGGAAATCACCCGCGCCTTTTTGCGTGAGATCGAAGCCCGGGATAGCGAAATCAAAAGTTTCCTCTTGGTGAATGCCGAGCATGCCCTGGAGCAAGCCCGGCGGGTGGACCAGAAACGGGCCAGGGGAGAACCACTGGGCGTCCTGGCCGGCATTCCCATTGCCATCAAGGACAACATTTGCACCAAGGGAACGCGCACCACTTGCGGCAGCAAGATACTTGAGAAATTCATTCCGCCCTATGACGCCCATGTGATGGAAAAGCTGGGTCAAGCCGATGCCGTCGTTTTGGGAAAAACCAACCTCGACGAGTTCGCCATGGGCTCGTCAACCGAGAACAGCGCCTATCAGACCTCGCGCAATCCCTGGGACAAGGAGCGCGTGCCCGGCGGGTCGAGCGGTGGATCGGCGGCGGCCGTGGCCGCTTCTTTCGCGCCCATTGCCCTGGGATCCGATACCGGCGGATCCATCCGCCAGCCGGCGGGGCTGTGCGGCATCGTGGGTATGAAACCCACTTACGGCCGGGTTTCCCGCTATGGGCTGGTGGCCTACGCCAGCAGTCTTGATCAGATCGGCGCCTTTAGTCACGATGTTGCCGACACTGCCTTGCTTCTAAAAGTAATCGCTGGGCACGACTCCCGCGACAGCACCAGCGCCCCCTTGCCGGTGGCCGATTACCTGCTGTCACTTGACCAACCAGTGAAGGACCTCACCGTCGGTGTGGCCAAAGAATATTTCAGCAGCGGCCTCGACTCCGAGGTGGAAAAGGCGGTTCGCCAGGCGCTAAAAGTTCTTGAATCAGCCGGCGCCAAGGTGAAGGAAATCTCTTTGCCCTACAGCCCCTACGCCATTGCAACATACTATTTGGTTGCCACTGCCGAGGCCTCCAGCAACCTGGCCCGTTACGATGGCGTGCACTACGGCCATCGTTCTTCATCCCATGCCAACTTGATCGACATGTATTGCAAAAGCCGTGGGGAAGGGTTTGGCGCCGAGGTGAAGAGGCGAATCATGCTGGGAACCTACGCGCTTTCCAGCGGCTACATTGACGCCTATTACTTGAAGGCGTTGAAAGTCAGACGGTTGATCCGCTCGGATTTTGACAAGGCCTTTGCCGAGTGTGATGTTGTCGTAGGGCCGACCTCGCCGACTTGCGCCTTTAAGGTCGGGGAAAAATCCTCCGATCCGCTGGCGATGTACCTTTCCGACATTTACACTATCAGTTGCAACCTGGCCGGCTTGCCGGGAATTAGCATCCCCTGCGGCTTCAACAGCCAGAACCTGCCGATAGGCCTGCAGTTCCTCGGGGCGCCCTTCAGCGAGGAAAAGCTGCTGCGCGCGGCCCGCATGTATGAAAAGGCCACTGCCTGGCACCTGGCCCGGCCGAAATCGAAATAGATTTTTTCAATAACCGGTCGCCCACACTCTTGTGTGGAAAGAAATCGGGAAAAAACTTGGGGCTTAAGTTCCCCGCTGGTTGCCATAAAGTTCAATTTGCAAGCGCGGGCAGAAACGGAACCCTTCTTTCTTGCAGGTTTCCACCACCCAGGGAGACCGGGCATCCAGCTCTTCCCGAGTGATCCCCTGCGGCATCAGCAACACCCGTGCGCGCTCCACCTGCCCCAGTTTTCCCAACAATTCTTGAATTTCCTTGAGGTCGTTTGGTTGATCGACCACGAATTTCAACTGGTATTCATGCCTATCCATGAAGGCGCGCAGCACCTGGGGTTGAATGCGGAGGTCATCATGGCGTTGCTGGTATTTGCCGTTCTCGCGTTCCCACGGCGTGGAGTTGGCAAGTTTCGGGCTGAGGCTGATCAGGTCGCACTCGAGTTCCTTGAAGAGGGTGCCGGCAGTTTCAATTGTCAGGTGCAAGCCCGCCGCACGCAGACAGGCGGCCAATTCCGCAATGTCATGTTGCAACAGGGGTTCTCCCCCGGTGAGAACCACATGCCTGATGCCGCTTTGAATTGCGCCATCGATAATCTGGGGCAGCGATTGGTCCCGGCCTTCGGGGTTCCATGAGGTGTGGGGTGAATCGCAAAACACGCAGCGCAGGTTGCACCCGGTGGTCCGGATAAAGAAGGAAGGCACGCCGCTCAGGATGCCTTCCCCCTGGATCGAAGTAAACACTTCGGCAATTTTCATGCTGGGCCCCGCAGGTAAGGAACCGGGTCTGCCAGTCCGGCTTGCTCAAAACCCGCCAGGCGAAGCTTGCAAGAATCGCACTCGCCGCAGGCCTCTTTCCCCGGGCCGGGGTTATAGCAGGAGTGTGTCAAGGAGAAATCCACTCCCACTTCCTGGCCCAGCAAAACGATTTCTTTTTTCGACAGGCGGATCAGGGGAGTGTGAATATGGAAATTGCCCGCGCCTTCCACCCCGGCCTTGGTCGCCAAATTGGCCAGGGTTTTAAAGGCTTCAATAAACTGCGGCCTGCAATCCGGGTAGCCGGAATAGTCGATGGCGTTCATGCCTGCAAAAATGTCGAAAGCGCCCAGGGTCTCGGCCCAGGCCAGGGCCAAGGAAAGGAATACCGTGTTGCGGGCGGGAACATAAGTGATCGGTATGCCGCCTTGCATCTCTTCCTGGGTGCGCCCGGTCGGGACCTGAATATCAGCGGTCAGCGCCGACCCGCCAAATTGCCTCAGGTTCAGGTTGATCTCTTGGTGTTGGGCAACCTGAAAATGCCCGGCCACGCGGGCGGCCGCGGCCAGTTCCACTCGGTGCCTCTGCCCGTAATTCACGGTCAGGGCGTAACAGGAAAAGCCCTGGCGGACGGCAATTCCCAGCACCGTGGCGGAGTCCAGTCCCCCGCTCAACAGCACGACCGCTTTCTTCTTGCTATGGCCCATTTCCACCTGCCACTTTAACTGTTTTCCTCAGAAATATTCTAGAAACCCCGGTCAAGGCTGGGATTTCTCAAAGCAAGCGCCGGGGCTTCATTGGGGCAAATATTGTATATTAACATCAGGGCTGGTACCTCTGGTTGCGAGACGATTTTTCATGGCGCAGATGACCCTGACCGAAAAAATCTTGGCCAAGCACGCTGGCGTGCCCTCCGTCGAACCAGGACAGAATATCTGGATCGATGTCGATATTTTAATGACCCACGATGTCTGTGGCCCTGGCACGATTGGCGTGTTCAAGAAAAACTTTGGCCCCAAGGCCAAGGTCTGGGATCTCAACAAAGTCGTCATCATTCCCGACCACTATATTTTTACTGCCGACAGGATGGCTAATCGCAATGTTGACATCTTGCGCGAGTTCGTCAAGGAACAGAACCTGCCTTACTTTTACGATGTAGGCACCGACAAGTATAAGGGCGTTTGCCATATTGCACTGCCGGAAGAAGGCCACACCCGGCCCGGCGAGGTGTTGCTTGGCACCGACAGCCACACTTGCACGGCCGGCGCCTTCGGGGAATTTGCCACGGGTATTGGCAACACCGATGCCGGGTTTGTCATGGGCTGCGGAAAACTTTGGCTTAAAGTGCCTCCCACCATGCGCTTTTTCTTCGAGGGCGAGCTGCCCCCGTACCTCATGGCCAAAGATCTCATCCTGGCGGTTATTGGCGACATAGGCTGCGACGGCGCCACCTATCAGGCCATGGAATTCGACGGCCCTGGCGTTTTCTCACTAAATATTGAAGAACGAATGACCCTGTGCAACATGGTCATCGAAGCGGGCGGGAAGAATGGCGTCATCGCTCCAGACCAAACCACCTTCGATTTCATCAATTCGCGCAACAAGAGCAAGCTCCCTTACACGCCAGTGTATACCGATCCAGGGGCCAAGTTTTGTTTCGAGAAGTCCTACAAGGTGGGGGAACTTCAACCGGTTGTGGCCAAGCCGCACAGCCCGGACAACAAGGCCTTTGCCCGGGAACTCAAGGGTACAAAGATTGATCGGGCCTACATCGGCTCTTGCACGGGCGGGAAAATCACCGACTTCAAAGCTGCCGCGGCCCTTTTAAACGGGCACACCGTCAAGGTGGACACCTTTGTCGTCCCGGCTACCACCGAAGTGGCCCGGGGTTTGAAAACCGAGAAGATAAATGGCAAAACGCTGGAGCAGGTGTTTCTCGATGCCGGGGCAAAAATCGGCGAAGCTTCCTGCGCTGCCTGCCTGGGCGGGCCCTCCGACACCTTTGGCCGGCTCAACCAGCCCATTCGCTGCATTAGCACAACCAACCGCAACTACCCCGGGCGCATGGGCCACAAAGAAGCTGAAGTCTTTCTCGCCAGCCCCTTGACGGTAGCGGCATCGGCCATGACCGGCACAATTACCGATCCCAGAGAGTTTCTCTCATGAGCAAGATTCAAGATTTTTTTCAAGGCAAGGCGTATGTCCTGGGCGACAACATCGACACCGACCAGATCATTCCCGCCCAATACCTGACCTATAACCCGGCCATTCCGGAAGAGTACAAGCAATTTGGCAAATACGCTCTCAGCAGCGTTCCCCAAGCTCAGGCCGGTTTGCCCAAGGGCCACATTCCCTTTCACACCGATGACGAGTTTGTTTCGCCTTATAAGTTCATCGTGGCCGGGAAGAATTTCGGCTGTGGCTCTTCCAGGGAACACGCCCCCGTGGCGCTCGATGCCGCAGGCATTCAAGTTGTCATCGCGCAATTCTACGCCCGCATTTTTTTCCGTAATGTGGTCAACGGCGGTTACCTGGTCCCCTTTGAAACCGGCGACCGCCTGTGCGAGAAGATTTGCACCGGCGATGAACTCCGCCTAGAGACGGCAGCCACTCGCCTCATCAACCTGACCACCCAGGAAGTTTTCCTCCTCAAGCCGCTTGGCGAAGTGGCGCCCATCCTTCAGGCTGGGGGAATTTTCCCCTACGCCCGCTCGATGGGAATGCTGAAAAGCTGAGGATTCCAGGTTTAGTTCGGGCCAGGTCCTTTTGGCACCAGAAATGAATTTACCCCGGCGGGTCGGGGTCGGGCTTGGGGAATTGAATCCCATCCGACTTGGGCAGCGCAGGCAACTCGGGCTGCTTCTCCAACTCATCCTGCACCGCAAATCGGACCGCCTGGAAAAAACCAAAAACGCAAGCCACCTTGATCACTAGACCTTCCAGCAGCACTTGTGAACCAAGAAAGAATTGGTAGGCCAAGGAGGCAGAAAAACCACCCAGGGCCACCAGGGTTATGAGGCCGGGGCTCAACGGGATCAAAAAGGCCAGGAGAACAATTCCGACACCAGCGGCGATGCTGACCCAGCTATTTTTCTTCCACAGGATGACCAATTCGGCGCCACGGGCTTGCAACTCGGTTTCCGTAAGTCTTTTCCCTTCTTCCATTTGCTTGTTTTGCTCTGCCAGCGTCTTGGGGGTTTGATCGACGGATTTCAAGACGAATGAGTAGAAGCAAATGTTGAACAGGCCGATGACCAGGAGAATATTTCTGGCCAGGTTTAAACGGGAACTGGAAACCGGCCGATCCATGGAAAACCTCGGGGGTAATTAATCCAGGAGGCAGTGTAGGGAAAAAAAATTTTGGGAAAGCCAAGGGAGGTTGGCCGGGCATGACAAAAATGGCCTTTCAAGGCCTGCGGGTCTGCCAGAGTGACAGTAGGTTTCACCAATGGCCAAGGCAGGGTATGTCCTAAACCATGCCTTTTCAATAATTTAGACCATGCAAAAATGCTGGCATGGTCTTTGCACTGTGGGAGAAACAAATAAAACAGAAGTTTCCCCTAAAGCCCCGCTGGTGGGGTTGACTGAGGTTTGAACCACACCGGGTATTCCCGGATTGCGAAAACGACAAGTCGGAAAAGGAGTTGGTGAATGGGCGCAAAAAAACTGGTTTACGGCGATGAAGCAAGGCAAAAGATTTTGGCGGGAGTTTCCAAACTGGCGCGGGCCGTCCGCTGCACTCTGGGGCCCCGCGGCCGCAACGCAATTATCGATAAAGGTTGGGGCAGCCCCAATATCACCAAGGATGGCGTCACTGTTGCCGAGGAAATCGACTTGCAATGCCCCTATGAAAACATGGGCGCGCAATTGGTCAAGGAAGCGGCCAGCAAAACTAGCAATGTCGCTGGCGATGGCACCACCACCGCCACCCTCATTGCGGAGGCGGTCTACCGCGAAGGGTTGAAACTGATAGCCGCCGGCCACGACCCCATGGCCCTGACCCGCGGCGTGCAAAAAGCCGTCGATGTGGTTGTCGCTGAACTTGCAAAAATGTCTGAAAAGATCGACCCCAAGGATAACAAGGAGATCACCGAGGTCGCCACCATTGCTTCCAACAATAATATTGAGATCGGCAAGAAACTCGCCGAGGCCATGAGCAAGGTCGGCGCGGCCAACGGCGTTATCACTGTCGAGGAAGGCAAGACTGTGGATACCGAAGTCGTTGTCGTCCAGGGCATGCAGTTCGATCGCGGCTACCTTTCCCCCCACTTTGTCACCAACCACGACAACATGACGGTGGAACTGGAAAACCCCTACATCCTGATCTATGAAGAGAAAATCACCAACGCCAAGGCGCTCATTCCTCTTTTAGAAACCATGTCCAAAAAGAAAGAGCCCTTGCTGATCATCGCCGAGGATCTGGAAGGGGAAGCTCTGGCCACCCTGGTGTTGAACAAGCTGAAAGGCGTGCTGAACATTGCCGCCGTCAAGGCGCCTGGTTATGGCGACCGCCGCAAGTCCATCCTCGAGGACATCGCCACCCTGACCAAGGGCAAGGCCATCTTCAAGGACCTTGGGGTTCAGTTGGAAAGCATAGAGCTGGCTGACCTGGGCCGGGCCAAGAAGATCAGGATCGACGCGGAAAACACCACGATCACGGAAGGCGCGGGCGACAAAAAAAGCATCGAAGGCCGCTGCGAGATGATCCGCAAGGAAATCACCAAGACCGACAGCGAGTACGACCGGGAAAAACTGCAGGAAAGGCTGGCCAAGCTGGCTGGTGGCGTGGCTCAGCTCAAGGTCGGCGCCGCGACCGAAACCGAAATGAAAGAACGAAAGGCGCTTTATGAAGATGCCTTGCACGCAACGCGCGCCGCCTTGGCCGAGGGCATCGTTACGGGTGGCGGGGTTGCCCTTCTGCAAGCGCGCAAAGCGCTCAACAACCTGACCCTGGATATGGAAGAGGAACAGGCAGGAGTTGGCCTGCTGAAAGCAGTGCTGGAAATTCCTTGCAAGTTGATCGCGGAAAATGCCGGCCTGGATGGCTCGGTTGTTGTCCACACAATTAACAAGACCAAGGAAAAAAATTACGGGTTCGATGCCGACAAGGGAACCTATGGCGACCTGAGGAAAGCCGGCATTGTCGACCCTGTGAAGGTCACTCGTTGTGCGTTGCAAAACGGCGTGAGCGTAGCCTGCCTGCTGTTAACCACTGAAACCCTAATAGCGGACATTCCAGAAAAGAAAGAAGCGGGTGGGGACCACCACGACCACCACCACGGCGGCGGCGGCATGGAAGGCATGGGTGGCATGGGAGGGATGGGCGGGATGGGTGGCATGGGAGGTATGATGTAGTCAACCCCCTTTAACAGATTCCATTTTTCTTCAATGAGGTTTTGCAATCATGGCTAAAGAGAAAGATTTGATCAAAGTGCGGCCTTTGGATGACCGGGTTATTGTTGAGCCCTTGGAAGCGGAAGACAAATCGGCCGGGGGAATTCTCCTGCCTGACGCAGCCAAGCAAAAGCCGCAGCGCGGTCGCGTTTTGGCGGTTGGGCCAGGCCGGTTGCGTGACGATGGCCAACGCACCGCGGTAGCCGTCGCCAAGGGCGATGAAGTCGTCTACGGCCGGTACGCCGGCAGCGATGTGGAAGTGGACGGGCGCGAAATCAAAATCCTGCGCGAATCCGATATTTTGGCCAAGTTGACCAAGTAAGCACAGACATTCAATAGGGAGTATGGCGGAATGGCAAAGCAACTTCTTTACACCGACGATGCTCGCAAGAAACTGCTCGCGGGGGCTGATAAGCTCGCTCGTGCCGTGGGGATCACCCTCGGGCCGACCGGGCGGAATGTCATCCTCGACAAGAGTTTCGGCGGCCCCACGGTCACCAAGGACGGCGTGACGGTCAGCAAGGAAATCGACCTGCCCGACCCGTTCGAGAACATGGGCGCCAAGCTGGTGAACGCGGTGGCGCAGAAAACCAGCGATGTCGCTGGCGATGGCACCACCACTGCCACAATCTTGGCCTTGTCCATCTATCAAGAAGGGCTGCGTAATATTACTGCCGGGGCCAACCCCATGGCGGTGAAGCGCGGTATCGATAAGGCGGTTGCCGCCGTCCTCGAAAACCTCACCAGCATATCCAAGCCTATGCGCTCATCGGAAGAAGTGGCTCAAGTCGCCGCCATCAGCGCCAACAATGACATGGTCATTGGAAAAATGATGGCCGAGGCTTTCGAGAAAGTTGGCAAGGACGGCGTAATCACCGTTGAGGAAGGTAAATCCTCCAACACCACTTTAGACTTTGTCGAAGGCATGCAGTTCGATAAGGGCTATATTTCCCCCTATTTCATCAACAAGGAAGACCTCACCTGCGAGATGGAAAATCCCCTGATTTTCATCTACGAAAAGAAGGTGAACAATGTGCGCGACCTGCTGCCCTTGCTGGAGAAGGTGGCGCAGACAGGCAGCCCATTCCTCATCATCGCCGAGGATGTCGAGTCCGAGGCCTTGGCGGCCCTGGTGATCAATAAGTTGCGCGGCGTGCTGAATGTCTGCGCGGTCAAGGCGCCGGGATTCGGCGACCGCCGCAAGGCCATGCTCGGCGACATCGCCGTTCTCACTGGCGGGCAGTTCATCAGCGAGGATCTGGGCATCCAACTCGAAAATGTTGAAGTGGAAATGCTGGGAAAAGCCAAGACAGTTCGCGTAGAGAGAGAAAACTGCACAATCATCAGCGGAGCCGGCGAAAAAAGCGCCCTGCAAAAGCGTATTGAGCAGATCCGCGCGCAGATGCAGCAAACGGAAAGCGAATACGACAAGGAAAAGTTCAGCGAACGGCTGGCGAAGTTGACCGGCGGCGTGGCCATTGTGCGGGTGGGCGGGTCGACGGAAACCGAAATGAAGCAGACCAAAGGGAGGGTGGAAGACGCCTTGCACGCGACTCGTGCGGCGGTTGCGGACGGCATAGTTCCCGGGGGCGGTTCGGCGCTGCTGCGTTCCATTGAATCGGCCGAAAAAGCGGCGGGCAAGTTGCATGGCGACGAAAAGTTGGGGGCCCAGATCGTTTGCCGCGCGCTGGAAAAACCGGTCCGCACCATTGCGGAAAACTCCGGAGTCGATGGCGCCGTCGTTGTCGCCGAAATCCTTGAACGGGAAGGCAAGCCCAACATCGGCTATAATGCCAATACGGGCGAGTATGTGGATATGTTCAAGGCGGGGATCATTGACCCGACCCGGGTGACCCGTGCCGCCCTGACCAACGCCGCCAGCATTGCCGGCCTCATGCTGACCACCGAAGTCATGATCACCAAGATCGATGAGGAAACCCCGGCAGGCAAAGTTGCGGGGGCGGTTCGCTAACGAACCCCTCGGGACAAACGGTAATTTTCACGCGGGTCCTACATGGACCCGCTTTTGTTTCATCGGGCAAGCGGTTTCCTCATGGCCTCCAAGCGGGATTTTTACGAGATCCTGGGTGTTCCTCGTGACGCCGACGGCGACACGATCAAGGCTGCCTACCGCAAATTGGCCATGCAATACCACCCGGACCGCAATGTCGGAAACCATGATGCCGAGATGCTTTTCAAAGAAGCCGCCGAGGCCTATGAGGTTCTCCGCGACTCCGACAAGCGCCAGCGTTTTGATCGCTATGGCCACGCCGGCCTGGATGGCATGGCCATGCCGGACTTCGGCAACGCACAGAACATTTCCGATTTGTTTGGCGACATCTTCAGCGGCCTGTTTGGCGGCCAACGCGGCCGCAGGGGGCCGCAGGCCGGCAACGATCTGCACATGGGGTTGGAGGTTGAACTGATCGAGGCCTTCAGGGGCGTGGAGAAAACGGTCCGTATTCCCCGAGAGGCCGCCTGTTCCCAATGCCAGGGGAACGGCTGCAAGCCGGGGACCCAACCGGTGAAGTGCAAGCGCTGCGATGGCCGCGGCGCCATCCTGCAAGGAAACGGGTTCTTTCGCATTCAAACCACTTGCAATGGTTGCGGCGGGCGCGGGTTGACCATCCCCCGGCCTTGCGACACCTGCAGGGGGGCCGGCCGGGTGGAGGAATTCCAGGAACTGATTTTGAAAATCCCGCCGGGAGTCGATGACGGGGTGAGTCTGCGGCACCACGGGGCGGGGGAAGGCTCCAGGAATGGCGGCCCGCCGGGCGACCTCTTCGTTCAGCTCAAGGTCAAAAAGAACACTCTGTTTGTCCGCAATGGAGCCGACTTGCACTTCGAGGTCCCAGTTTCTTTCAGCCAGGCCGCCCTGGGGGGGGAAATCGAGATCCCCACTCTTGAAGGCAAGCTCATCAAGCAATCTTTAACCAAAGGGGTGCAAAGCGGCGAGGAAGTTCGCGTCCGCGGCAAAGGCATGCCCTCGCTGCGAGGGACCCGCACTGGCGACCTGGTTTTGCATGTCCGACTGGAAACCCCCCGCCAAATGAATCCCCGACAGGAAGAGTTGTTCCGCGAGCTGGCAGAGATCGAAAAGAAGCATGTTTCACCCCACCGCAAAGGGTGGCTCGACAAAATCAAGGAATTTTTCGGTTCCACTGAGGAAGGCTCGCCCAGAGTATGATCCATCCAGGCCAGGAATATTGTTATGAGTAAAAAAGCGGAAAAGGTTGAAGAGGCGGCGCCGGGGGAGCAGACTCCCACGGGAGGCGAGGAACTTGCCGCCTTGAAAGCCCAGTTGCTGGACGCCGAGAAAAACCGCGATGAGTTTCTATCGCTGGTGAAAGCCACCCGGGCCGATTTCGAGAATTATCAAAAGCGGGCGCAACGGGAGCAGGCCCAGGAAAAGCGTTTCGCCCACGCTGGACTTGCAGCCGACATCCTTTCCGCTCTCGACAACCTCGATCGGGCGATGGAGGCCGCCAAGAAAGCTGGCGACCAGGGGCCACTGGTTCAGGGTGTGACCATGGTTTCCTCGCAATTTCTTGAAATGTTCCGTCGGCATGGCGTTGAGAAAATGAAGGCCGAGGGTTCCCCCTTCGACCCCAATCAGCATCAGGCCGTTTTGGAAATTCCCACTAACGACCAGCCCCCTTCCACGGTGGTGCAGGTTTTGGAGAATGGCTACACCATTCACGATCGCGTGCTTCGCCCGGCGCGGGTGGCGGTCTCCAAGGCCCCGCCCGCGGGAGATTCCCTTCCCGCGGATAACTAGGTACCAGGTGATTCATGCCAACTTATGAATATGAATGCGATGCTTGCGGCAACCGCTTTGATGAGTTCCAATCCTTCTCTGACAAGGTGTTGAAAAAATGCCCCAAGTGCAAGAAGGCCAAGTTGAGAAGGCTTTTTGGCACCGGCTCGGCTATTCTTTTCAAGGGATCAGGGTTTTACGAAACCGATTACCGCAGCGACAACTACCAGAAGGGCGCCAAGGCCGACAAGGATTCTTCCGAGAAAAAGGATGCCCCGGCCAAGGACACCACTTCGGATAAAAAGACTGAATCCCCTCCGGCGGCAACCCCGGCGCCCAAGAGTAAGAAAAAGGACTGACTTTCCATGAATCAGGTCCGTTGCCCCACCTGCCAGGCGCCGATGAGTTTCCAGGCCAGAAGCGAATGGCCTGACTTTCCTTTTTGCAGTTTGAAATGCCGCAGGGTTGACCTGAACCGCTGGTTCAAGGAGTCTTATCGCGTGGGCGGGGACGAGTCGCCGTCTGAAAAAGACCTTCCTGCTGAAGATGATTCCTGACCGAGAAATTAATTCGAGCTAGCCAAGGCATCCAAGGCCCCATAGGGGCCAAGCACCCTCTACGGTGCAAGCGTGAGCGACGGGTTTAATGTCGGCGCCACTCCCCTTCAGTTAGGTCCAGAAAGTGGGGCGAAATCCCGCACCAACAAAGAGAGAAGGGGGTTGGGTTTCCTGATAGGGGTTTACAAGGGGGGCGAATTTGTGTAGACTAATACTGAATTTAGGCGACCCTATTCCCGGATACCCCCATGGCTACTTTCCCTAAATTTCTGGCTCTTTCGCTGGTACTCTTGGCCGGTTGCGGCACGCGCCCCGCCGAAGGGACCCCTCTGCAAAACCGAAAAATCCAGGCCGTTGCCACCACCGGTATGATCGCTGACCTCGTCCGAAATATCGGCGGATCTCGCGTCGAAGTTCAAGCGCTCATGGGTCCGGGGATCGATCCCCATTCCTATGAACCGAGGGAAAGCGATATCAACCGCCTGATGGGCGCCGATGTGATTTTCTTCAACGGCCTGCACCTCGAAGGGAAAATGTCCGACCTGTTCGAGGACATGGGAAAAAAGAAACCCACCCTGGCGGTTGCCTCGGCCTTATCCTCGGATGAAATCCGCAATGGGCTGGACGGCAACGAGCAGGCGCCCGACCCGCACATATGGTTCCATGTTGGCTTGTGGAAGAAAACTTGCGCCGCCGTGCGGGATCAACTCAGCAAGCTCGACCCTTCTTCTGCTTCGCAATATGCCTCGCAGGCGGAGGCCTATCAAACCCGCCTGGACAAATTGCACCAGTATGTTCAAGACCAGGCCAAGAAAATCCCCGAGGGGCAAAGAGTTCTCATCACCGCGCACGATGCCTTCGCCTATTTTGGCCAGGGCTATGGTTTTCAGGTGCGTGGTGTGCAGGGTATCAGCACGGTGGCGGAAGCCAGCGGCGGTGAAATCGCCGACCTGGCCCGCTTCATGGTGAAGAACCGCATCCATGCCTACTTCGTCGAAAGTTCCGTGCCCAAGAAGAACCTGGAAAAGTTAAAGGAAGTTGTTCGTTCCATCGACCCCACATTTGAAATTCGCGAGGGGGGAGAACTTTATTCCGACGCCCTCGGGCCGGAAAACTCTCCTGCGCGGGATTACGAAGGCATGGTGCGCCATAATATCGACACTCTGGTTCGCGGTCTGCTCCCCTGAACCGAGGCGATTCCGTGCCTGAAACGCCAGCCCACAACGCCGTGGATGTATCCGACCTGACCGTCAGCTATCGCGAGAAGCCGGTCCTCTGGGACATCGACCTGGAAATTCCCCAGGGAATCCTGGTTGGCATCGTCGGTCCGAACGGCGCGGGCAAAACTACCCTGATCCAAACGATTCTCGGCTTGATTACTCCGCTGGCGGGGAGCGCCAGGCTGCTGGGGCAATCCCCCAAAAAGGCCTTGAAGCAAGTGGCCTATGTTCCTCAGCGGGGCACGGTGGATTGGGATTTTCCCGCCACGGCGCTGGATGTGGCGCTGATGGGAACCTATGGCCGCCTCGGCTGGTTTCGCCGTCCGGGGGCCAAGGAACGAAACGAAGCCAATGAGGCTTTGGAACGGGTCGGCATGACTTCTTTCGCTCACAGGCAAATCCGCCAGCTTTCCGGCGGGCAACAGCAGCGCGTGTTCCTGGCCCGCGCCCTGGCTCAAAAAGCAAAACTGTACCTGATGGACGAGCCGTTTCAGGGGATCGACGCCACCACCGAAGCTGCCCTGGTTGAACTTCTGCGCGATTTGCGCAACCGCGGCGCCACCGCACTGGTGGTGCATCATGACTTGCAATCGGTGAAGGAATATTTCGACTGGGTGGTTTTGTTAAACATCAGGAAGATTGCCGCCGGGCCGGTGGAGGAAGTCTACACCGAAGCGAACTTGAAAGCGGCGTTCGGCGCACGCGTTCCCCTGGGGAAGTAAGCAGTGGAATCGTGGTTTTCACTTCCTGGCCTTGGCAGTGTCGCCCTGGGGACCGCGTTGCTCGGTTTTCTCAGCGGGGTGCTGGGCAGTTTTGCCGTGCTGCGAAAGCAAAGCCTGTTGGGTGACGCGATATCGCACGCCTGTTTACCCGGAATCATTCTGGCCTTTTTGATATTTGCGACGAAAAATCCGCTCGGTTTAATGGGCGGCGCCATGGTGGCCGGCGCCATCGCCATTCTGGCCATCCTGGGCATTAGCAGGTTTAGCCGGGTCAAGGAAGATGCCAGCATGGCGATTGTTTTGTCGGTGTTTTTTGGCGCCGGGTTGATGCTCCTGACCTGGGCCCAGCAGCGGGCCGATTCCGCTCAGGCCGGCCTGACCCGGTTTCTCTTTGGCCAGGCGGCCACCCTGATGTACCGCGACGCAGCCATCCTCGCCTTCCTGACCGTGGTCTGCCTTTCCCTCACCTTGCTCTTTTGGAAGCAACTGCAGTTGATCAGTTTCGACCCGGGATTTGCCGCCAGTCTGGGTATGAAGGTCAAAGGGTGGGAAGTTTTTCTTTCCTTGCTGCAGGTGGTAGTTATCGTGGCGGGATTGGAAGCGGTGGGCGTGGTGCTGATGAGCGCGCTGCTGGTGGCGCCGGCAGTGGCGGCCAGGCAATGGACGAATCGGCTCGGGCAGATGGTTTTTCTGGCGGGAATATTCGGGGCGCTTTCGGGAAGCGCCGGCGCCTTGCTTGGCAACTTGCCGGGCTTGCGCCTGCCCACCGGGCCGGTGATCGTTCTCATCGTAACCGCCGTGGTGCTTTTGTCTCTGGTTTTTTCACCTCTCCATGGGCTCCTATTTCTTTGGAGCCGGCAACGCCGGGGTTTGCAAACCCGCATGGTTTTAGAAAACCTTGCCAGCATGGCGCGCGGCCACGGCTCCATAGAACATGGGCACAACCTGGCCATGCTGCAAGCCTGCAGTTCCAATCCGGCGTTGGTGAAAAACAGCTTGAAGGAACTGATCCGACTGGGCCTGGCGCGAGAGGTCGCTCCAGGGCTTTTCTCCCCGACCGGGGACGGGATCCTCCTCCTGGAATCGCCTGAGAATTGGCAAGGGGAGGCTACCCCATGACCCAGGCTCAATGGGAGATTATTCTCCTGGCTTCGCTGACAGCCATGGCCTGTTCCCTGCCCGGGGTCTTCCTGGTTCTGCGCCGGATGACTCTTTTAAGCGATGCCATCAGCCACACCGTGCTGTTGGGAATCGTGGCGGCGTTTTTCCTGACCGGCAGCTTGACTTCGCCCTGGTTGATTATTGGCGCCGCCTCGATGGGGGTGTTCACCGTGGTCCTGGTGGAAGGCATTCAAAAAAGCACGCTGGTGCGCGAGGACGCTGCCATTGGCCTGGTCTTTCCCGCACTGTTCAGCCTGGCGGTTTTGCTGATTTCCCTGTTTGGAAAAAATGTCCATCTCGATCTCGACTCTGTGCTGTTGGGGAAAATCGCCCTGGCTCCCTTGCCTGGTCGGCGGCTGGAAATTGCTAACCTTGACCTGGGGCCGAAGTCCACCTGGATCATGGGATCCATTTTGCTCGCCAACCTGGTTTTTATTCTTTGCTTTTACAAGGAATTGAAAGTCACCACCTTTGACCCGGCCTTTGCCAAGGCGATTGGCTTTCTTCCGGGGCTGACCCACCTGGGGCTGGTGGTCTTGGTATCCATCACTTCCGTGGCAGCGTTTGACGCCGTCGGTTCCATCTTGGTGGTGGCGTTGATGTCGGCGCCGGCGGCGGCAGCGTATTTACTTACCGACCGCCTGGCGCGCATGTTGCTTCTGGCGCCCTTGCTCGGCATGGCCAGCGCTGTCGCAGGCTATGGGCTGGCACGAGTTCTCGACGCTTCCATTTCGGGCGCCATGGCCACGGCGGCGGGCGGAGTCTTTCTCCTCGCCTTCCTTTTTGCACCCAGGCGCGGCTTGATTTCCCAATGGCAAGAGGGGAAATTCCGTCGGGCCCGCTTGCGCCTTTCCATGCTGGCCGTCCACCTTTTCCAGCATCAGGAAACTCCCCTGCAGGAAGTGGAGTGCCGCGAAGACACTCTCTTTGAACATTTGCTTTGGAGCCCGGGCCTGACCCGGCGAGTGGTGGAGCACTCCTTGCAACAGGGTCTGGTGGAAAGGGAAAAAAACTTCTTGCAACTCACCCGCCAGGGGAGGAAACTGGCGATGGAAGTTCTCCAGCCCGGACAGGCCGTTTTTTCCCCGGGAAGTGAATGATGAAGCGACCGATTCAACAACAACAGCGCTCCTGGCTGGAATGGCAAAGCCGCGACTGGGCCCAGCGTGGCGTGATTTCTTCTGAACAGGGCCTGGCCATCCTTAACCTGTACGAAACCAGCGAAACCCTGGGCGAGAAGCGCCGCAGCTTTGCCTTCTTCAGCCTGGTCGCCATTTCCTGCTTGCTGGCCAGCGCGGCCTTGCTCCTGATCATTGGCTACAACTGGGATTACCTGCCCCAGGCGGCCAAGCTGGGGGTCATCTTCGGTGTCACGGCGGGGGTGCAAGCCGCCGCTTTTCACCTGACCATTAACAAGGGATTTGTCTACCTGGGCGAATCGCTGACTTTTCTCGGCTGCCTTTGTTATGGCGCCGCCATCTGGCTGATCGCGCAGATATTCAATCTCAACGCCCATTACCCCGACGGTTTCTGGTGGTGGGCCGTGGGCATTATCCCGCTGGCTTTTTTGGGCAAGACTTCTCTGGTGTGGGCTTTGGCCGTTTTTATCCAGGCCTGCTGGGTTGGATCCGAAGCCTTTGGCGACTTCAACCGCTCCTGGTTCCTCTTCGGCTTCCGCGTCCCCATTCCCTACGCCACCTGGAGCTACCTTTTGCTGGCGGCGCCCGGCTTTTTCTGGGCTTACTGGAAGAATTCCCCGGTGGCCATGGTTTTGCAATTGTCCGGGCTCTATTGGTGGCTTCTCACCCTGCTGGTTCGCTTCCATGACTTTTGCAACCCGATATTCGCCCTCAGCGCCGTGGGTGTTCTTTTCTGGCTGGCGGGGCTGTGCCATTTTCGCCAGGTGCAGATTGGCGCAGCCTACCGCACCCTGGGGTTTCTCATCACCTGGTGCTTTTTCACCTTCTTTGGTTTTCACGAAGCCCAAAGGGAAATCCTCCGCCCCTGGGCCCGTAATTTTGATAGTCAAGAAGCTTTACTAAAAACCTTGGTTGGCCTGCTAGCGGGCCTGGCGGGAAGCTTTTTGTTTTGGCAGGGCTTCACCCGCTTGCGCCGTTTGCCCCCCGAGGAACAAGAGCGTCGGCCGCGAGAACATTTCCTGGCGCTGGCCTTGCTGGCCTTCGTGGCTCTCTTCCCGGGCCATTTGGCCCTGGCCTGTTTGTTCCCTGAATTCAAATTTTTCATTCCTATCAGCACCCTGGCGGCCAACGCCCTGATGGTTATGCTTTCCGCATGGTTGTTGGAAGAGGGAATTCACCGCGATAATGCCCTGTTCTTTTTCGCGGGGGTGGCTTCCTTCCTGGCGTGGACTATTCAACGGTACATCGATTTGTTTGGCGAATTCGGTGGCATGCTCGGGGCGGCGGGGCTCTTTTTCCTCAGCGCCCTGGCCTTGCTCGGCGTTGCCATTTTTTGGAGGAAAAGAAAGGGGGCCAGAAATGTCATCACAGGTTGAGGTTCAGGTTCCCCCCTGGCAGGACCCAGGGAAGATCGGCCTGGCCATGGTGTTTGCCTTCGGTTTTCAAATCCTCGTCCTCGGCGGGTTGACCATCAAGGGCGCCATACCCCGCCTGGTAGGAGAGAAAATCCGTTTGTATGTGGTTCCGATCGATCCCCGGGATCTCATGCGGGGCGAGTATGTCATCCTCAACTATGAGATTTCCACTCTCGTACAAAGTCAGGATCGCATGGACCCAGAACTCCACGAGCGGATGGGAATAAATAAATGGCAGCCCGGCACGCCAGTCTATGTCTCTTTGAAATATCAGCCTCTGTCGAACCTGTGGATCGCGGACCATTTTCACGCCCATCCCCCCAGGGAGGGAAAATTTATTAAAGGCAAGTTCGGGTCTTTCTTGGGACGATTGGAATTTGGCATCGAGTCTTTCTTCGTCCAGCAGGGGCAGGGGCGCAAGTATGAAGATGCCAGCCGTCAAGGACACTTGGTAGCGGAAGTGTTTCTTACACCAGACGGGGTGGCTCAAGTTCATAAACTTCATATTGAACCGAATAATCCCCGCTTGCCGGAAAAGAACAAGTGACCCATGGACCGAAGAAAATGCCTCCTTGCCCTGGCCGCCTTTCCGGGAATCTTGGCCCTGGCCAAAGAACCCCTTCCTGAAGGCCCGGGGGAAAAAGGGGTTGGCCTTACGCAGCCAGAAGCTGCGCAGGGCTGGCTTTCCCTCATCGACCTCGGTTCTTCTTTTGGCTGGGACGATGCCAGACGGGGTGACGGCGCGCTTTTAGCAGGGCAATTCGGTCTGCCCTTGAACCACTGCAAAATCCGCTTGCTATCCCGCCAGGGCGCCGCCGTCGCTCTGGGCAAAGAGGTTCTGAAATTGGAAGCCAACAAACCATTAGAGGTGGAAACCGGCAAGGGGCTGAATCTTCTGCGAGTTCAAGAAGGCATGCTCAACTCCGCCGCCATACTTCCACTCGGCCTGGAGAAAATGTTCAATGGCAAGAACCTTGATGGCTGGAAGGAAATCACCAGGAAAAACCCCTCCCCCGCCACTTGGGAAGTGAAAGAGGGGGCCTTGTATGCCCGGGGAGGCCCGGCGGCGATGGAGTGGCAAGGGCCCGACCTCGGCGATTTTATCCTTCGAATCAGGGTGGAGAGCCTGGCGCGATACGCCAACGGCGGTTTGTTTTTCCGCTCGATCCGCGGCGACTTTATGAACGGGTACGAAGCCCAGATCTATAGCCGTTGTGAAGACAACGACGCCTGCAAGCCATCCAAGTGGGCCACCGGCGCCATCGATGATCGTCAGCAGGCCCGCAGATTGGTCAGCCGAGATTTTGAACCCTTCACCATGACGGTGATTGCCAAGGGCCCGCGACTGGGCATTTGGGTCAATGGGTACCAGACAGTTGACTGGATCGACACGCGTAGTTTGGATGACAACCCGAGAAAGGGTCGGCGGGAAAAGCCGGGCGCCATCCAAGTCCAGGCCCACGACCCGCTGACCGACTTGCGCTTTCTTGACATCTCCGCCCGACCATTTCTAGCCTAACCGACAGGGTCAATACCGTTCACTTGACCCTAAGTGCTGTTTCCGCGAAGGTTTATTTCAATGGCGTGGCCTGACGATGTTCTCGCCGTTTCTTGGGGAACTTGGAACAGTTTGGTTTCACCCCCTGCGGATTGATGCCGCAGCGTACCAGTGCCCCTTTTCCGGGTTGTATTGGAAGTCTATCCAGGGGTCCTTGCCCTGGGAGGAAAACAGCTCAATCCCGGGATGGAATACAACCTTGCAATAGTGGCACCGGCAGGATTTTCTTCCAGCCCGGGCATTGCGCCTGAAACTTTCCCGCCACCTTGAATATCACGATCCGATTGGCAAAGGAACACCACAGGCAGTCAGCCTGCCAATCCTCGGCTCCCCCGGGCGGGAAAAAGTCTTTTGGCATTTTTGGCAAACCAGATGACTGGACATCGGCTTGTACCACTTTGGGGATGGTCTCTTGGGTTAATCCGCCAGGTTCCCTCTCGGGTTTCAGCTGAAAACTCTGGGTGGTTGTGTTTTTGTCATGGCTCGCAGGGGAATTGCCCCCTTTGCTTGCCCATGGTGGCAATTGCCTGCCGGGGGAAAACTTGTATAAAAATCCTGTGAAAAGCTCTCCCCCATCCTGAACCGGTGGTCCTTCCGGTGGCCCGATCCATTGGAGAATTGTTGCCGTGACACCCCGAGAAATCCTCGCTCACATCCGTGAGATGGAAGTTCGCGCGGTGGACTTGCGTTTCATGGATTTTCCCGGCCTGTGGAAGCACATCACCATCCCCGCCTCGGCCCTTAATGAAACCACCTTCGAGGAAGGGCTCGGCTTCGACGGCTCCAGCATGCGCGGCTGGCAATCGATCAATGAGTCCGACATGGTGGTTTTGCCCGTGCCGGAAACTGTCTTCCTCGACCCCTTTACCAAAGACAAAACCCTGACGATGCTCTGCAACATCCAGGACCCGCTGACGCGGGAAGACTACACTCGCGACCCGCGCAATGTGGCGCGCAAGGCGGTGAATTACATGAAGGGGTCTGGGATCTGCGACGACGCTTATTTCGGCCCCAAGCTGGAATTTTTCGTCTTCGACAGCGTTCGCTTTGATCAAAACGAGCACAGCGGCTTTTATTACCTCAACAGTTCTGAAGGTGCGTGGAACACCGGCGCCGAGGAGAACCCCAACCTCGGCCATAAAATCCGCTACAAGGAAGGCTACCTTCCCTGTCCGCCGGCCGACTCCGGCCACGACCTGCGCAGTGAAATGATGCTGACGATGAGCGAGTGCGGCATCCGGGTGGAATCGCACCATCACGAAGGAGCCACCGGCGGGCAGGGCGCCATTGATTTGCATTACGGCCCCCTGGTGGAAACCGCCGACAATGTTCTCAAGTACAAGTACATCGTGAAAAATGTGGCCAGGCGGCATGGGAAGTCGGCCACCTTCATGCCCAAGCCGCTGTTTCAAGACCACGGCAGCGGCATGCATGTCCACTGTTCTTTATGGAAGGGGAGCAAGAACCTCTTCGCGGGCAGCGGCTACGCCGGCCTCAGCGACCTGGCCATGTACGCCATCGGCGGGCTGCTCAAACATGGCCCGGCCCTGTGCGCCCTGACCAACCCGACGACCAACAGCTACAAGCGCTTGGTTCCCGGTTACGACGCCCCCACGCGCCTGGCTTACAGCAGCCGCAACCGCTCCGCCGCCATACGCATTCCCGTGCGCTCGCACCTGAGCCAGGCCAAGCGCATTGAATTCCGCTGCCCGGACGGGTCGAGCAATCCCTATTTGACTTTTTCCGCCATGCTGATGGCGATGCTGGACGGGGTCAAGAATAAGATTCATCCCGGTCAGCCGATGGACCGGAATATATATGATTTGGGACCCGAGGAAAGGTCGCTGCTGCCAGGCACGCCGGAGTCGCTGGACGAGGCTTTAAAAAATCTGGAACAGGGGCACGAATTTCTTTTACAAGGGGATGTATTCACCGAAGATGTGATCCGGACCTGGATCCGCTTTAAGCGCGAGAACGAGGTGGAGGCCATGCGCGTGCGCCCGCATCCTCACGAGTTCGCGCTTTACTATGATTTATAGGAGACCTCTCCAAGCGCCGGTTAGATGCGAAAGGTTGGCGCGGCCTTTCAAAATCCAATCCCGGCACGATTTCCCGCGCGGCTGTTTGTTATTGAGGAAGATTTCGTTATGAGTTCTCACAGCAACCGGCACCAGATGGTGCAAAAAATTGCCAACACCCAACACCAGTTGGAACAGATCGACTTCAAGCACTTGCCTCTGAAGGATCTGTTTGGCTGCAATGTTTTCAACGAGCAAGTGCAGCGCGAACGGCTGCCGAAATCGGTGTTCAAGGCGCTGCAGCGCACAATCAAACAGGGCGCGCCGATCGATCCGGCCATGGCCGACAGCATCGCCAGCGCCATGAAGGACTGGGCCATTGAAAAAGGCGCCACCCACTTCACCCATTTGTTTCAACCGATGACCGGCCTCACTGCCGAGAAGCACGACAGCTTTTTGCAGATGGAAGGGCCGTGCCAGGGGGTGGTTGAATTCAGCGGCAAGGAACTGGTCCGGGGCGAACCCGATGCCAGCTCTTTCCCATCGGGCGGCATCCGCGCCACCTTCGAGGCCCGTGGTTACACCGCCTGGGATCCCACCAGCCCCGCTTACATTTTGGAAAGCCCCAACGGCGCCACTCTCGTCGTTCCCACCGTTTTCCTGAGCTGGACTGGCGACACACTCGACAAGAAGACCCCGCTGCTCAAGTCGATGGAAGTCCTTTCCCATCAGGCCTTGCGCATCCTGCGCCTGTTTGGCAACAAGGAATCCAAGAAAGTTTTCACCACCGTCGGGCCGGAACAGGAATATTTCCTCATCGACCGGGCCTTCTACATGGCACGGCCGGATCTCATCCACACCGGAAGAACCCTCATGGGCGCCCCCTCACCCAAGGGGCAGGAAATGGAAGATCAGTATTTCGGCCATATCCCCGAGCGCATTATCGCCTGCATGGCGGATTGCGAAGCCAACCTGTATAAGCTTGGTGTGCCGGTGAAAACCAGGCACAACGAAGTGGCGCCGGCGCAGTATGAAATCGCCCCCATTTTCGAGGATTCCAACCTGGCCACCGATCATCAGAACCTCACCATGGAAGTGATGCGCAAGACGGCGCCCAAGTATGGCCTCATGTGCCTGCTGCATGAAAAGCCCTTTGCTGGCATCAACGGTTCAGGCAAGCACAACAACTGGTCGATGTCCACCGATCAGGGTGAAAACTTGCTCAACCCCGGCGACACCCCTCACGATAACGCCCAGTTCCTGGTCTTCTGCGTGGCGGTGATCCGCGCCGTGGCCAAGTATCCAGAACTGTTGCGCGTGTCCGTGAGCGGGGCGGCCAACGACCATCGGCTGGGGGCGAATGAAGCGCCGCCCGCCATCATGTCGATCTTCCTGGGTGATCAATTGCAGGACATTATGGATCAACTGGAAAAAGGACAGCCAAAGTCAACTATCCAGGGCGGATTCATGGAGATCGGCGTCTCGGTTCTGCCCAAGCTGCCGCGCGACGCTGGCGACCGCAACCGCACTTCACCCTTTGCCTTCACCGGCAACAAGTTCGAGTTCCGCGCCGTGGGTTCTTCCCAGTCCGTCTCCGGCCCGAATACCGTCCTCAACACCATCGTGGCGGAGTCGATTGACTTTATTGCAACCGACCTGGAAAAGGCGGTCAAGGGCGGCAAGGACCTCAACAAGGCGATCCAGGATCTCCTGGCGGGGATCCTCAAGGAAAGCAAAAAAGTCCTCTTCAATGGCGACGGCTATTGCGAGGAATGGCACAAGGAAGCCGAGAAGCGCGGGCTGCCCAATCTGCGCACTACCATCGAGGCGCTTCCTATTATCACCCGCAAGGACAGCGTCGACTTGTTCACCAAGTACAAGGTCTACACCGAGAAGGAACTGGTCAGCCGCTACAAGATTCTCTGCGAGAATTATGTCAAGACTGTCAACATCGAGGGTAAAACCGCGGTGATGATGGCCAAAACGATGATTCTGCCGGCGGCCATTCGTTACCAGGGGCAAATCGCCGAGGCGGTCAACGCCACCAAGGCGGCCGGGGTGGACAACACCGCCCAGGTCGGTTTTCTCAAGTGCTTGACCGGGTCCATCAACGACCTGCAGAAGACGACGGGTGATTTGGAGAAGGCGCTGGGCGAGCATCCTCACGGGGACGAATTGGCGCACGCCACGCATTCTCGCGATCATGTCCTGGCTGGGATATTCAAGCTGCGCGCCGCCGCCGACACTTTGGAGACCAAAGTGGCCGACGATCTCTGGCCGTTGCCCACCTACCGGGAAATGTTGTTCATCAAGTAGGCTTAAAGGGTTCTTGAAACTCTATCGCGCCCGGGTTAACCCCCGGGCGTGTTTATTTTAGCTTCCAGGCCACCTCTTTAATAATTTGCGGTTTTCAAAAAAACTAAGGTGGACCCCATTGTCTAGACAAAAAAAGTGCTTTCCTTAGCTACACTTGCGACTTGGTAACCGGCGCTGGGCCAGGCGGGTCGCCTCATGTCAAAGCTTTTAGTTTCCCGGAACTCGATCTCTTGTTCCAGCTCTACAGCGGCCCGGCTGACGACACGGGAGGTGTCTTCGTCAGTTAAGGGCGGCGTTATCCCCGGGACCGCTAGGCTCCAGCCTGGCAGAATGATTGGCCGCGCTCTCTGCGCGGCGATCCCAGCGAAGAATTAATCACGCTGCGGGCTTTTCCCGAGGCACCAAGTGGCCAAGCATCAGCGACGAGAGTTCTTTATTTTGGTCCCCTCAACCCCAACCCTCTCCCCCACTGCTTCGCAGCGTGGAGAGGGGGAAGCATGGACGAGTGGAGTTGGCCTGGCGGCCTACTAACGCTATTCCTTCTTCAAATTGAAATCGATTTGGTTGATGGTTTCCTTCACCTTGGCGGTCAAGTCGGACGATGCGGGCAGGGAGTATTTTTCCGGCACCACCCAGGTGACCTTGCCTGGGACCAGAAT
>SHZZ01000052.1 GCA_009692005.1 Gemmataceae bacterium
GAAGGCAAGAAGGACGGCAAGTAGGCTTTTGCCAATTTGATTTGTTTAGAACCGGGTCGATTGCCCGGTTCTCCTTTGACTCAGGGCGCTATTCACAAGGAGATTTCACATGAAAAGGTTTTATGGTTTCATGATCCTTTGTGGTCTTGCCCTGAGTACGCTTGCTGGTTGTGGTGGTGAGACCAAGCCAACTGGCGGAGGAGGCGGAGGCGGAGGAGACAAGGGGAAAACCGGCGAGAAAAAGTAAACCTTTTTTTCCTACAATCTCTAGGACTGGCGGGGGTTTCCCTTGCCAGTCCTTTTTCTTTTTAAAGGTAGGGCCATGGCTCGATATTTTCTGCTGCTTTGTCTTTTTCCCTTGTTGGGCTTGCTGGTTGGATGTGGCAATGAAGGAGAGCGAGGAATGAATAAAGACAAAGGGTTTCCTAGGTCGGAATCCCCGCAGGTGAAAAAAGAGGCGGCGAAAAAATAGCCGACAACCTCTTTAAGCATTCCCTTACCATTGGCCGGAGCGAAAGAAAGGGAGTTCTAAACAAGGTGACTGCGTATTTAATAATCAACGGGCTCAACCCAGAGCCGTTGCCATGTGCCGGATGTTCAGGATGGTTAAGCCGGTAATTCCGCGGTTGTGGTTGTGACTGCTTTCGGTTTTCCCGCTTCGGTCCCCTCGCCAAAGATCAGCAAGAGCGGGCTGGCTATATAAATCGAACTGTATGTTCCCACAATCACGCCAATCACCATGACAAAAGCGAACAGGTGAACGCCTTCGCCGCCCCAAACAAATAGGACCAGAACCACCAGCCAGGTAACGAACGAAGTTAGCACCGTTCTACTGAGGGTTTGGTTGACGCTTTCATTGATGGTTTGAGGTGTCAGGACCGGGTTTTTCCCACGCACTTCCCGGATGCGATCGAAGACGACGATGGTATCGTTGACGGAATAGCCGACGAGGGTGAGCAGGGCGGCGACCGCGGGCAGATCAATTTTGAAGTCCTGTAAGAGGAACATATTGCCGATAAAGCCGCCGTGGAAGAAATGGCAAAGGGCGATGGCCCCCAAGGTGAAAAAGAGGTCGTGAATGAGGCAGAGAAGAGCTGCCATGCCAAAGGTCCAGTTGCCGAACCGGAACCAGAGGTAAAATACAATCGCCGCCCAGGAGGCCACGATGGCGTAGAGAGCCCGCTGTTGAGTGCTGGCCGCCAGTTGGGGATCAAAATTCTCCAGGCGTTCAGGTTGGGGCCTGGAATTGAATTCTGTCTGCGAGGATTTTAGTATTTCTTCAAAAACCTTGGCATCAACGGGTTCAGCCAACTCCAGGCCCATCTTGTTAAAGCGGCCTTCTTTTTGTTCCCCTGCTGGGTCGATCCGCAGTTGCCTGCCTGCCTGCCCAAGGTTTTTCTTTTCGAATTCCTGCCGCAGAATCATGGAGATCTGGGCGCGAGAGGCGAAACTATCAAATTCCAATGACGCCTGCTGCCCCTTGGGGTCCACCTTGTATGAGGTCAACTGCACGCGCTGCAGTTCCGGCCCGAGCAGCCGGTTGACTTCATCCAAGACTTTGCTAGCGCTTCGTTCAGTGGTGCGGATGGTGAAAAACTTGCTTTTTACCCCCTGGCTGAATTCCGGGTTGGGCAGGAAGATCTGCTCGATGGAAATCTCATTGAGGGTAGTAGCGTGAAATTTTTCCCTGAGCCAGGAAATATCCTGGATGTTTTTCAGTTGTCCGCTGTAGGCGGTGCCGCCTTCGAAATCAATATTCAACCCGCCCTTATCCAGTCGGTAGATGAATAGGGAGCCGCCCATCACGGTCAGAACCACGGTGGCGGTGAACATGATTTTTCGGACTGACATGAAATCGATGTTGGGTTTGTGGAAGAACTGCAGCATGCGCAAGTTTTTCAGCCAGCCTTCTGCCTGCCAGACATCGAACATGGTTCGCGTCATGTACAGGGAGGTAAACAAACTGATGACTAGGCCCAGGGTAAGACTGATGCCGAAACCGCGCAACTGGTCGTTCCCCACCACATACAAGACGATGGCGGTGAAAATGCTGCATAAGTGGGTGTCGATGATGGTGGGAAAAGCCCGGTCGTAGCCATTGCGAAGCGCCAGGAACAAGTTGGCGCCCTTTTCGCGCTCCTCGCGAAGCCGCTCGTAAATCAGGATGTTGGCATCGACGGCAATACCAAGGGTAAGCACCAAACCGGCCAGGCCAGGCAGGGTGAAAGTGGCCTTAACCACCACCATGAAAGCGATGGTCAGCAGCAGGTTGGCCAAGAGGGCAATGCACGCCACCAAGCCAGAGAACTGGTAGTAGATACACATGAAAACGATAACGGCAACGAAAGCCGCCAAAATGGAAAAGGTTCCCGCCTTGATGGTGTCATCGCCAAGGGTTGCACCCATGGTGTTTTCACTAACGGGTTGGGGTTTCAATGTTGCGGGCAGGGCGCCAGCGCGAAGGATGCGCACCAGGGTTTCAATATCAGCAGGGGTAAAGTTTCCGCTGATCTGGCCGTCTGTGCGGATGGCCTGATTCAAAACCGGGGCAGAGCGAATCTGCCCGTCAAGAATAATGGCCAGGTGGCGTTTAAACCCTTCTCGGCTGGCCGGGCGATTGCGGTTGGTCAATTCATAAAAACGGTTTCCGCCATCGGCGTTAAAGCGGAAATCAACAGTCAGGTCGCCCTTGTTGTCCATGCCCCTCCGCGCTGAGGTGAGGAAATCACCGGTAATTTCCCGGTTGGACGGGGTGCTTCGCGTTAGCAGGAAGTATTCGAATTTCTTTTCGGATTCCCGGTCCTTGGGCATTAAACGGTCGGGGTTGGGAATGGTTCGTGAATAGACCAGGCAGCCTTGGGTGGACTCCAGAATAATGGCTTCCTTATCGCGTGACTCCACGAGGCGAAGGAATGAGGGGCCATGGCGGGGATCTTTTTCCGCTTCGCTGTTCAAGTGGAGTGAATAGAGCTCTTCCTTGCCTACCTCGATCCAGGAATAGGTGTACTGTCCGCTTTCGCCATTTATGCTGGCGGTAAAGGCGGGGTTGCCATTGTCTTGCTTGGGTGGCACGGGGGGTTCCCCATCGCGGGCCAGTTGCCGAAGCTTGATTTGATTGGCAGGATCACGCAGAGCTTTTTGGGCCGCCTGAATGCCTTCCAGGTCATCGACCTGGTTTGCCAGAATGCGGAATTCCAGCCGCCCCTGTTGCGCGATCAGGTCCTTAATTTTTTCCACTTCTTCGGAGGTAAGACCGCGTTTATCGCGGTTTTCCTGAAAGCGGTCGCGAACGAACTTGGCGATTTCGTCCTTGTTCTTTTCCGGGTTGGCGTCTTCTACCACGCCAATAAGTTTCATCAAATCGCCGCGGGGAACCATCCGGTAGTCAATTCCCCCTTTGCCGGGGAATGCCGTCTTGATGCCATCCACCAAGGCCTGCCAGGACCGTTCCTCGGCTTCGGATTGGTGCCTTCCGCCCGTGGGCAGGATGATTTCCACCCGGGGTGGATCACCCTTGATTGGCCTGATGGTGATACTGAACAAATCGGCAGGATCGATACGGCGTTTCAAGGAGGCGGCAAGCTCCTCGATGTTGATTCCCAGGCCGGTGTCGGTTTTTCTGGCATCCACTTCGTAGACCAGGATCGACCCACCCACCAGATCTACCCCGAGGCGGAATCCTCCCTGGCCTTTGTCGTATTTCCCATAGGCCCAGCCGAGTACCACTATTGGGATGATGAGGGAAAGAAGACAAATGATAATCCGGGATAGATATTGTTTCATGGCCTAAATTTCGTGGCTGGCGGTGTCCTTGACTCACCGGGTCCCCGCCATGGGACTGCCGGTTTAAGAGGATGCCTTGGTTTTGGTTTTCGCCAAAGCCTCTTCTTCGTTGGTGAAATTCCTGCTGACACTGGTCTTGGTGAAGCGAATCCGAGTGTTGTCGTCCACTTTAAGGGTCATTTCGTCTTCGGTTTCATGGATGCCAACTACCGTGCCGTACATCCCAGCATTTGTCAGGACGCGGTCGTTTTTCTTCAGGCTGCCCAAAAGGGCTTTGCGGGTTCGCTCTTGGCCCTGCATGGGCCGCCAAAGAATGAAATAAAACAGGAACAAAATCCCCATGGGCAGGAGCAGGTTCATGAAAAAGGGCTCTTGCGGCTGTGCTGGAGCTGCTGGAGCAGCAGCATCGGCGAAAAACAGCATCAGGGTTCCCAAGTAAGCCATCCTTCACTTCCCTAAAAAAAATGCCCCCGGCGCGGGCGCATGCCCGGTCTTTTGGCGAAAAAGGGATTCTAAGCCCCGCCATTCATGCGGGCAAGGCAATCTCGCCGAAAGGACTCAAACCGTCCTTCCTGGATTGCCGCCCTGGACTGGGCCATTAAGGTCCCATAGTAGGTTAAGTTATGGATTGTCAGGAGAATTGGACCGAGCATTTCTTCCGCCTGGAAAAGGTGATGCAAATAAGCCCGGGTATGGCGGGTGCAAGCCAGGCAGGGGCATTCCGAGTCGAGGGGGGTTTCGTCGCCACGGTGGACTGCGTTCTTTAATTTGATTTTTCCAGCGGGAATGAATCCGGTGCCATTCCGCGCGTTCCTGGTAGGCATCACGCAATCAAACATATCAATACCGGCTTGAATTCCGTTTAAAAGGTCCTGAGGCCTGCCCACACCCATGAGGTAACGCGGTTTGTTTTCGGGAAGAAAGCTGGCGCTTTCCGCCAGAACGGCGGCCATTTGCTCAGGCGTTTCACCAACGGAAAATCCGCCCAGTGCGTAGCCGGGGAAATCGAGCGCCGACATCTTTTTGGCGCAGAATTCTCTTAATGATAGGTCCGTGGCGCCTTGAACAATGGCGAACAGCGATTGCTCGGTGGAGCGGGCGGCTTGGCGGCAGCGGCTGGCCCAAAGTATCGAGCGCTTTACAGCCGTTTCCAGTTTTTCTTTATGGCAGCCATAGGGCGGGCATTCGTCCAGGCACATGGCGATGTCCGAGCCCAATTTTTCCTGAATCTCCACGGCCTTTTCAGGGGTTAATTCCAAAAAAGTGCCATCGATGTGGGAGCGAAAAGAGGCTCCGTGATCATCGATTCGGCAATCGTGGGCCAGGGAAAAAATTTGAAACCCGCCGCTATCGGTCAGGATGGCGCCATCCCAATTCATGAAACGGTGCAGCCCGCCCAGGGAGTGGACAAGGTCCGCGCCGGGCCGAAGCGCCAAATGATAGGTGTTTCCAAGTATGAGGCGGGAGCCGGTTTCGCGGATTTGCTCGTTGGTGATGCCCTTGACGGTCCCCAGGGTTCCCACCGGCATGAACACCGGGGTTTCGATTTCAATTCCCTTGAGGACAAGCTTTCCCAGCCTGGCCAGGCCGTCCTGGCCTGGCAGGGTGAATGACATAGCCATGAAAGGGTATCCGGACCGGCTTGTCTTAATCGCCTCGCAAGGACAAGCCCATAATCTGCAGCTTTTCACGCACTTCACTGAGGGAAGTCATGCCGAAATTGCGCGACTCAAGCAGTTCGTCGGCGGTTCGTTGAATCAATTCGCCAATGGTGTTGATGCCCAGCCGGGTCATGCATTTCCGGGCGCGGACCGAAAGCTGCAATTCGGAAGCGGGGCGACCCATCATGGCCAGTTCTTGTTCGGTCAGGTTTTGCGGCTGACGGAAGGCCGGTTCCCGTTGTGTGGGGTCTTCCAGGGATTGCCCGATCCTTAAACCCTTGACATTGAGCATCTCCCGAATTTCCACCAGGGAAGTCTCGCCAAAATTCTTGCTGGCCAGCAATTGTGGTTCGCTGACCCGGGTGAGATCGCCCAGCGTGCGAATGTTCATTTTCCTCAGGCAATTCCTGCTGCGCACGGAAAGCTCGAAGTCGGTAACCGGCGTTTCCAAAACCAGGTCAAGCCTGCCGCCGTCGCGGCTTTCGTCATAGCTCATGACCATGTTTTGCGCCGCCTGGGCGTCTTTCATAAACGATCTGGATTGTTCGTCTCTGGGGTCCGAGTTCAACACTGTGCGGTAGCATTCAACAGCTTTGTCGAAGCGATTGTTGTCTTCGTAAAGTACGCCGAGGTTGGTAAGCGTGCCCGCGTGAATTGGCGGGTGTTTCAGGCAGCGTTCATAGAGGGAAATAGCCTCATCATCGTTACCAGCGAGGTCATTGGCCTTGGCCAGATAGAACAAGGCGTTGGTGTGGGTGGGGTCGAGTTCAATGGCCCGTTCCAAATGCTTCAAAGCCGGCATAGTTTCCCCTTCTTCCAACAGGATGCAAGCTTTTTGGAAATGAAATTCGGCGCTATGGGAGGAAAGGTCTTCCAGCTTGGCCAGCAGGGATTTGGCTTGTGAAAAGTTGCCTTTTAACCTTGAGACCGAGGCTTTCTGCAATTGCACCTGGCTGGGTGTGTAGCCCAGTTTTTCCGCTTTTTCAAAAGCCTTAATAGCCTCGTCGTGGTTCTGGAGTGAAGCCAAGGCTTTGCCATGATAAAAATGGGCCAGGCTGCTTTCCCCAAGATTGAGATTTTCCGCCGCTTCCTTTGTGTGGCCCAGAAAAAATTGAGCAATGCCCAGTTTCAACTGGAATTTCTTTTGCTGCACCCCGTTGGCGCTTTCCGCTTTCTTCTTCAATAGTTGGATAACTTCCCGAAGATTCTTAAACTGCTGGTTGCCCTGGGAAAGTCCATTACGCAACTGTTGGACGGTTCCCGCGTCGCAATCTTCTTTTTCCACCATTAAGGTGCGTAGATCAACCAACATTTGCTCGGCCATTATTTACCCCTAGTTCTGACCCATGGATTGGAGAATACATCCCAATTAATTGGGCCCAAAAAAACCATTCCCCGGGTCTTTGCAACCGAAATTTCTGGAAAAGTAAATATATTCACAATACGGGGACTTTTCAAGACAAACCTGGACCACGTTTGTTGTAACCTGCTTTAAGGAAATAAGTTGTGGTGAAGTCCGGAATGAAAAACCATGAAAAGTCCTTGGTTTTTTACGCGCAGGTAATTCCTGGCGCCGAGGACATTGCCGTTGGGGAAATTGAACAGGTTCTCGGCGGTGAAATCAGGAAAATTGCCAAGGGGGTTGTGGTCTTCCGTCTCGACGGCCCCGACCCTGATGTTTTGGAATTGAAAACTACAGAGGATGTTTTCCTCTACGCCTGGGGAACCGATGCCTTGAGTTTTCGCGCAAAGGATCTCGAAGATATTCAAAAGTGGACTTCCCAACAGCCGGATTGGAAACACCTTCTTGCGGTTCACCAGCAAATCCGAGAAATTCCCAAGGGCAGGCCATCCTTCCATGTGGTCACGCAAATGGATGGAAAGCACGGCTATTTCCGCAAGGACGCGCAAAAGTATTTTTTACGTGGTTTGGAAAAAGTCATTCCTTCTACCTGGCGCCAGGTCGAGGAAAACGCCTCGGCGGAATTTTGGCTGACCATTGACGGCGCCACGGCCATTTGCGGTTTGCGGCTGTCCGACAGGCGGATGCGCCATCGCGAATATAAACGCGCCCACCGGCCGGCCTCCTTGCGCCCCAGTCTGGCGGCGGGAATGGTCCGTCTGGCTGAGTTGAAACCTTACCACCGTGTCCTCGACCCGATGTGCGGTGTGGGCACTCTACTGGCTGAATACCAGAATTATGCCGAACAGTGGCGCGTTCCCCGACCTCCTGCTATAGGCGGCGACCTGGAAATGAATGCCGTCCGGGATGCTCAGGCCAATTTGCGCGGATTGGGGGCCAACCATTGGTTCAACTGGGATGCCACCCATTTGCCTTTGAATGGAGAATCGATCCACCGAGTCATTTGCAACCCTCCTTTTGGCAAGCAAATTTCCCCGGGAGTGAATTTGCCTCTTTTCTACTCAGCCCTGGTTGCTGAATTTTACCGGGTTCTATTGCCTCAAGGTAAGATGGTCCTCCTGGTCAGCGACCATGAAACTTTGCGCGGCGCCTGTGAAAAAGAACACTTTCATTTCGAGAAAAAAATAAAAACCAAGGTGCTTGGGCAAACCGCTTTTATTAGTGTGTGGAAAAAGCGATGAATAACCGTTAGGATCTCCCTGTCGCCGTTTCCCCCCTTGGGCCGATTCATGTCACAAGATGTTGTTTTGATCCGCTGTCCGGAATGCAACGCTTCTTTGAAAGTTCCCGCTTCCATTGCGCCGGGAAAAAAAATCAAGTGTCCCAAGTGTTCCTCTCCCATAGTGATGGAAAAGCCCGGTTCAGCGAAGCCCAGCGGAAAGAGTAGCGCGCCCCCCGGGAAAGAAAAGAAAGCGGTGGAGAAAAAGGCGCCTGAAAAGAAACCAAGCGCGGATGAGGATGGCGATGATTCAGGCACCTATATTCTGCGTCAAAACGAAGAGTCCGAGGAAGAGAAAGAACGCGCCAAGGTGAATTATATTCCCGAAGTGGAGACCAAGGATCTTCGCGGCCCAGCCCAGGCGCAGATCCTCAAACCCTCGAACATAATTATCTTCCGCTGCATTTTTTGCTGTGGATTATGCCTGATGAGCCTGATCGTGGCCGTCTGGCCCTTTTTATTCCAAGAGGATGTCGTGGATTACATCACGGTGTTGAAGGAATTTCACAAAATCAAAATGGTCGATGCCAAGGGCGACGAGGCCAGGACCAAGCATACGGCTCGGATAAAAATTCTGGATTCTGCCAACACGGAAATTTTCGCCAAGAATGTTTATCCTGAGAAATACAAGAATGTCAAGGAGTCCGAGACTGCGGCATCTGGCTTGCAGTTGCAGGAAGACGAAAAGGAATTTATCCTCAAAATCCGGACCAAGGTCATGCCTTACCGGGTTTCGTGGATAATTTTCACACTTATTATCCTTATTTATAATATCGTCGAAGCCATGGGCGCCGTCCGCATGCAGCAGTTGGAATCTTATCGCTGGAGCATTGCCGCGGCCGTCATGGGAATCCTGCCCGTGAATCTGCTCGGTCTGCTTTCCAAAATCTGGTCCGCCGAAGTAAAACCCGATCCGATGACCCTGTTCCCAGAAGCCGGGTTCGACATGTTGGTTTTCTTTACCCACCCTTTGTTCTTAATTAGCCTGGAGTATGTCGGTTCCCTCATGTTTGGGATCCTGACCCTTTCCATTCTCCTCCGCGAAGATGTCAAAGAGGGATTTGCCTATAAAGGCGAACACATGTAACCCGTTAAAGGCCAAATCCAATTTCCTTATTAGTTACAGTTTTTGAGATTACGCTAAAGGTGTTTGTTAATGCCGGATTTATTGCAAATCGCGCCCTTGCCTTTGGCCACCCAGGGATTGCCACTCCTGGTAGGGCAAATCAAAACTCAGCCTGAGGATTTTGAAGTCGAAGAAATCCCGGCTTACATCCCCTCCGGGGTTGGGGAATTCCTTTATCTGTGGGTCGAGAAGAAGGGTCTTTCTGGCCCTTTCTTGGCAAAAGCTCTTTCAAGAGATCTAAAAGTTTCCCCCAAAGAAATTGGCATGGCGGGGTTCAAAGACCGCCATGCGGTGACTCGCCAGTGGATCAGTCTTCCTGCCAGGGTGGAAATGGCTCTGGCGAATTTGAACCTGCCTGGGTTTCGCATTTTACAAACAGCCAGGCATGGGAATAAATTGCGCACCGGACATCTGCATGGCAACCGCTTCAAGGTACTGCTTCGGACCCAAGATCCTGATGCCTCGCAAAAAATGGCCCGGCTCCTTGAAAAGTTAAAACAAACCGGGTTGCGGAATTTTTATGGAGAGCAGCGCTTTGGCAAGGGGCAGGAGACTTTGGCTGGCGGGCTGGGCCTTGTCTTGGGAATCCCCGGGCCGCGAATGCCCGGACATCTGCTCAAGCTGGCTTATTCTGCCGTCCAATCCGCTTTATTCAATGAGGTTCTCCGGGAAAGGATCAACCTGGAAATTGAAAGGAAAGTAATCCCCGGGGATGTGCTGGCCTTTTTGCCCCAGGAAAAATGTTGTTCTGCAGTGGACTTGGAGAGGGACCAGGTCCGTGTGAACCAAGGCGCCATGGCGATTACAGGCCCCATGCCAGGGTGGAAAATGCACCCCAGCCCGCAAGAGGAAGCCCTGGTGTTGGAACAGCGCGTGATTGGACAATTCGGTTTTACTCCGGAATGCTGGCGCCAGGCCGGGCGGTTCATGACCGGCGCACGCAGACCTTTGAGCTATCCTTTGAGTGATATCCAGTGGGAA
Source organism: Gemmataceae bacterium (assembly GCA_009692005.1). Classification (GTDB taxonomy): domain Bacteria; phylum Planctomycetota; class Planctomycetia; order Gemmatales; family Gemmataceae; genus SHZZ01. Next base: position 10,194 of record SHZZ01000052.1, read on the forward strand.
AAAGAAGTAGAGGGAATTCGGCTTTCCTTTACTCTCCCCGCGGGAACCTACGCCACACAACTCTTGCGGGAAATCAGGGAACCGGATGAGAATAATCAAGGAGAATACTAAGGCATTTGCAAAAAAAAACGCTTTTCCGACGGAAGTGGTTTTTTTGAAATGTTCCCGCCAGATTTTTCTTGAACTATCCCTCACCGGGTGTTCGAATCTTATTTACCAGCGCGTTCTTATCACCCTTCAGGAATCAAATGGCAATCAACTCGAGCTCTTTGGAAGAATTCACGGTACCGGAAAAAATTCTGCTCGCGGCCAACGACTTGGAAGAAAAAGGTCAGACTCCCTTTAGCGCCGAAGCCCTGATTGTCGCGGCTTGGGGAAAGTATCCCAACACCTTTGGGTTGAAGGGCTTTGCTCAGTTGCACCCCGATTCCAACAAAATCCTGGCCAGCATCATGGGTGAGAAGGGCTTGGTTCGCAGGGGATGGCTGTCCAAAGTTGGGCAGAAGATGTACACCCTCACTCGTGAAGGGCTCTTGGTGGTGAAAAGAATTCAAAAAGGGGAAGACCGCCCGGCGCCAAGGCATCATTCCGTGCGTTTGAGCCGGGATACCGACCGAACTTTACTTGTCCTATTGGAAACCGTGGCCCTGGAAAAGTTTCAGGAGGGCCGCAAGCTGGAAATCAATTTTGCCGACGCTTGCAAGTTTTGGTCAATATCTGATAACCGCACGGATGAGGAAGTTGATACCCGAATTGCCCAGGTGAGAAAAACCCTAACCAATTCTCTTCCCCAGGTTGGCAAGGGGAACCCCGTCCTGAGCAATGGCCGGAGTATTTCCGGGGGCGACATTGGCGCCCTGGTGGAAACCCATAATTTCATGGAGGAGCGCTTCAACCGGCATTTGAACCTGCTGCGATCCCGGTCGGCGCGAGCCTGATTTTTAAGCCGTTTTTTTTTCTCTTCTCCCGGGCGGCAGGGGCTCGAACCGCAACCGGGAACTCTCCACATAATCCGCGTTGATTTCGAAACTTAGCCACTTGCGCTTATGCCCTTCAGCCAGGTACCCGGTAACATTGCTGCCTGCGAAAGGGTCAAGCACCAGGTCGCCAGGCGAGGTCAGGAAACGGATAAAGAAATCTGGCAAGGGATCGGGAAAACGGGCCGGGTGAATGGTTAGCCCTTGTTCCTTGCAGGCCTTGATGTAGGAATCAGCCGATTTGCAATTGGGGATGGACAGCAAGTTGGGCGGAATGGCCCCGCCGTTGTCCTTTTGAAAGTGCGGGCCGATCTCATGCTGTGATGGCCGCAGCGCCGCCTGATAACCATCGCGCAAAAGCCGTTTCATCGAATTGCTGTAAGGTTTCAGAACCCGGCGGTTGTCCGCCTGGGGTTCAGGTGTTTTCGACAACCACCAGACCATGTTGACAGCATCCTTGACTCGGGTCCGTCGAATGGTCACCCATTCCGCAGGGGTGGGCAGCTTGCTTGGGTTGTACCAGAAAAATTCCTGGGCCAGGTGGAAGCGCTGGCAAAGTTTTAGAATCAATTCATATTGAAACAAGGAGCGGGTTCCCATCTTGGGGTTCCACGCCCCGGCCAGGTCAAAAACAAAGGACCCTGTTGGGTGAAGAATGCGGTGAATTTCCCAGGCGAAGGGGAGAAACCAATCCACATAGGCGGAGGCATCGACATTGCCGTAGGCTTTTTTTCTGCGCAATGCGAATGGCGGCGAAGTCAAAACCAAGGGGATGGAATCATCGGGAATCGCCTTCAAAAAGTCGATAGCATGGCCCAGGTAACAGGCCCCCAAGGGGGTTCGATAAGCAGGAGTTACACCAGAAAGTTTCATGCGGCCTGTTCCAGGATTCAAGCCATGCCAGCACTCCGCAAATCCCTCGAAAAGGGGATGGCGGGGCGGGGACTATAACCTGGAAATGGGGTTTGTCTAGGCCACAAAAAAGGGGGAAGGCGATGGGGATTTTGCAAACTGGAGGATTAGGTGAAGGGTTTTTTAGATTATTGCATTTTTTCCAATAGGGCTTCCACCGCGATGGCTTCCTGCCCTTCCGGCGTGATATTGTACATATGCAAAGTGACCAGGGATCCATCGGCCTTGAGGACAATACGCCACCCCCAATCCGGGCCGGGCGGGGCGGCGTATGAGCCTGTCACGCATATTTCCCTTGAGGAAGCCGCCTTTCCTTTACAAACCAAGATTTGGTTTCCCATGTGCCAGGTGTCCCCCCAATAAAGGGAGATTTCTTTTATTCGCGGTTCAACCCCAAAGAGAATGAAACCCTCTTGTGGGGTTCCCTGGTAACCCCAGGTGTAATCCAGTCGCAGAAATTTACCTCCCAGAATTGGCATGAGAGAGGCTTCCATGGGGGAATCCTCAGCCTGGTGGGTGTTGGGGTCGTGCAAGCGGTTACTGCCCTCCCATTGGCCTGCATGGCTGGAAAAAGTTTCAAGAGGATTCATGGCGGTCTCCATTAAGTGGGTGCTGTAAATCCCATCAAGGAAAGGAGCAGGATAACATTTACCCTGGGCAAGGTGTCAAAAAAACCTGGTTGAGTATTTGTAGTCCAGGCTTTCAGTTGAAAGTTTAGGCAGTCAGTCTGGAAAGCTTGCCCCAAGGAATAAAGAAGTCATTCTGGAAAGCAAACCCCCTTGCGGTTAGCATGGCCAATTTGAAGTGACATAATTTCCCCGAGTGACGATCCAGGCATGGCTTTTTCGCAGACGATACGCGCTGAAACTTTTACCTTTGCCAGCCTGAGGGAATTGCTGGGCCGGGCTGGGGAGCCCAAGTCGGGCGATCTTCTGGCCGGAGTTGGCGCCCGCAGCGAACGCGAGCGCATTGCCGCCAAAATGGCCCTTGCCGATGTCCCACTGCAACAATTCCTGCAAGAACCGATCGTCGATCCAGACCAAGACGATGTGACCCGCCTGATCTTCGACAATCACGACCCAAAGGCTTTTCAAAATTTCAAAAGCATGACCGTCGGGGCCCTGCGGGAATGGATGCTGGCCAGGCTCTACTTGGAAAACCCTTTTCAGCAGTTGTCCGGGGCCCTAATCCCCGAGATGGCCTCCGCCCTTGCCAAGGTGTTGTCCAATAAAGAACTGGTGGCTTTGGCGGCGAAAATCCACAACCGGGCCTTTTGCAGAAACACCACCGGCGAACCAGGCACACTGGGTGTCCGCCTTCAACCCAATCACCCTACAGATGGATTGGGCGGTATCCTCGCTTCCACACTTGACGGATTACTGTATGGCGCCGGCGATGCAGTCATTGGGGTGAACCCTGCTGTCGATTCCGTCGAGAGTGTTTCGAGAATTTTGAATTCGGTCGATCGGATAATTACCCAGTTGCGCCTTCCAACGCAGGGGTGCTGCCTGGCGCATGTCACCACGCAATTGCAAGCCATGAAAGCGGGCGCTCCGGTGGATTTGCTTTTTCAATCGATTGGCGGCACGCAAAAAACCAACCAGAGTTTTGGCGTTTCACTCTCCCTTCTTAAAGAAGCGCGCGAACAAACCTTGGAACATCATTCCAGCCGGGATGTCGACTGGGTGGGAAAGCAAGTGATGTATTTTGAAACGGGGCAGGGAAGTTCCCTGTCGGCCAATGCCCACGAGGGAGTGGACCAAGGAACCCTGGAAGCCAGGGCCTATGGCGTGGCAAAGTCCTTGGACCCTTTTTTGGTGAATAGCGTCGTTGGCTTTATAGGTCCGGAATATTTGTACGACGAGAGACAGATTATCCGGGCAGGACTGGAAGACCACTTCTTGGGGAAGTTGCTCGGTTTACCCATGGGGGTGGATATTTGTTTCACCAACCATGCTGAAGCAGACCACAACTCACTTGATAATCTTTTGATCTTGTTGGGCCAGGCGGGTGTGAATTACATCATGGGGGTGCCTCAGGGCGACGATGTCATGTTGAATTACCAGACGACCAGTTACCAGGACGCTGCGCTGGCCAGATCCATGATGGGTTTGCATGCGGCGCCGGAATTTCAAGTCTGGCTGGAGGAGCAGGGCATCTGCCAGGGTGCGAAACTATTGCCCGTGGATCCTTCCCAGTTCTTGCGCCGGGCCCAACCTCTTTTAGAGGGCCTCCATGAATAAACCCGTGAATAACGATGAGACCACCCTGGCACGCATGGGATATCCGCAGGAGTTGTCGCGGTCGTTCAGCGCCCTGGCCAATTTCTCTCTCTCGTTTTCCATCATCTGCATTTTGGCGGGGGGCATCACTTCCTTTCACTTGGGTTACTGCGCTATTGGCCCGGCGGCCATTGGCATTGGCTGGCCTGTCGCCGTCCTCTTTTCTCTGGCGGTGGCGGCCAACATGGCCCAGATTGCCTCGGCGTTTCCCACGGCTGGCGGGCTTTACCACTGGGGGGCCTTGCTCGGCGGCAGGGGCTTCGGCTGGTTCACCGCCTGGTTCAATCTTGCGGGCCTGGTCACGGTTCTGGCGGCGATCAATGTCGGCTCATGGCGGTTTCTCGTCAGCAGTGTATTGCAGGGCGAGGATCCGGGGGAATTTGCGCAGTTGGTCGCTGTGGCCCTTATCACCCTTCTGCAACTGATCATTAACTTGGCCGGGGGAAAATGGGTGGGGCCTTTGACCACCTTCAGCGGCTTTTGGATTACTGGCGTGACCGTGGTTTTGGTGATTGCGCTATTGGCATATGGCGGCCCGGTCCACCCGGAAAGGTTAATGCATTGGGAAAATTTCAGCGGCCTGCCGGGGCCAACGAACTCTATTTGGCCCGCCAGTGAATCCCTCGTTTGGCTTTTTTTCTTTGCCCTTTTGCTGCCTGCTTACACCATTACCGGGTTTGACGGATCGGCGCATGCCTCGGAAGAAACGCATGACGCGGCGCGAACCGTGCCCAGGGCAATCCTGCGGGCGGTCTTACTCTCGGGCCTGGCTGGTTGGATTTTGCTGGGCGCAGCCGTCCTGGCCATCGATGACACCCGGGCCATCGCTCTGCAAGGCGAACGGGCCTTTGTCGCCATTTTAGAAGAATCGCTCCCTGGCTGGGCGCTCCATCGTTTTTTCCTGATGATCTTTCTGGCCCAGTTTCTCTGCGGCATGGCCACGGTCACTTCCGCCTCGCGCATGGCCTATGCTTTTGCCCGTGACGGGGGGCTGCCTTTTTCTTCCTGGCTGCGACAAGTCACCAAGAAAACGCAGGTGCCGGCCAATAGTTTAGTGGCCGTTTGCCTTTTGTCGGTGTTATTCACTTTCTATTCCCCGGTTTATTCAACTATTGCCGCCGCCTGCACCATTCTCCTTTACCTCTCGTATGTTTTGCCCACTTTGGCGGGGCTGGTTGGACATGGCCGCTGGTGGACGGTCATGGGCCCTTGGCATCTAGGGCCGTTTTTCAAACCCTTGGGTTTTCTCAGCGTCCTGGGGTCGTTGCTATTGCTTGGCGTTGGCATTCAGCCGCCGGCGGAGAAAGCGGGGTTTGTGGTTGCTGGCTTCACGGCCATTCTGATTATTTTTTGGTGGTGTTATTACCGCTCGCGCTTTGCCGGGCCTCCCGTGGATTTGAAAACGCTGCAGGAAAAACCTCATGGCGACGCTCAGTGAACTTGTGCAAGGGCTGACTCCCGCGAGAGTGTTTTCTCCCCGGGCCGGGGTTTCCCTGGCTACCAGCGATTGGCTGCAGCTTCGCGCTGACCACGCTTTTGCCCGCGACGCGGTCTTTTCCACTCTCCACTTTTCCCTCGTTTTCCCTCCTCACATGGTGGAAAGGTTGCAACTGTTCGAAGTGTTCTCGCAAGCGCAATCCCGACAGGAATATCTGTTGAACCCGGTATTGGGAAGAAGTTTATCTCCCCAGGACCGCACTCGGGTGCTGCAACTTTGCCCGGCCCGACCCAGGCTGCAAATTTTTTTGGGCGATGGCTTGAGTCCCGCCGCGCTAACACTTCAAGGCTCGGCGCTTCTGCAAGAATTGTGGAACTTGGCCTCCCTGCAAGGTTGGGCAATGGGCAGGCCGTTTCTTGTCCACCAGGCGAGGGTTGGACTGCTTAATGAAGTTGGCCACTTGCTGGAACCGGAAGTGGCTATTCTGTTGATTGGCGAAAGGCCCGGATTATCCACCGTGGAAAGCCTGTCCGCCTACATGGCCTATCGGCCAACCCTGGGCGACACGGATGCCTCAAGAAATTTGATTTCCAACATTCACTCCCGGGGAGTGGGTCTGGGCCAAGCGGCGCAAAGGATCGTAGCTCTGGCGGCTGCCATGCTGGCCAATCAAACCAGCGGCGTGGGGTTAAAGGAGCGGAGTTCACTTCCCGCGCCAGGGGTTTGATTCTCGCCAGGTAAGATCACCAATGGGCATTGGGGCCGGCGGGGACCTGGATGGAAAAGTCAGGTTCCTCCCAGCCGGCGTCCTGCCTTGCCTGGATCAATTTTTCCATCTCGGCAGCGATGCAGTCGAATTCTGCCTGCGAATCCACGCGCATGATCCTGGCCTGAATTTCCCGCCCCGGTTTCAATACTTTGCAATACCAGTTGGCCACCTTGCGAAAGGACAGGCAGGCAAAATGTTCCCCCTTGTATTCCAGCAGCAGGTTGAAATGCTTGCGCATGAAATCCAGTCGTGAAATAAGCGAGGGAGGAGGCAACGGGCTGCTGCCTTCATCCCAGCGGGCCAGGTTCGAAAAAATCCAGGGGTTGAGCAGGGCTCCCCTGCCAATGGCGATTCCCGCGCACCCGGTGACTTCAAACATTTTTTGGGCTTCGGCAATGTTTCTGACATCGCCGTTGCCGAAGATGGGGATCCTTTCCACGCTTTGAACCACGGCGCGAATGCCTTCCAGATTAACAAGGCCGCTAAAACCCTGCTCGCGGGTGCGGCCATGGATGGTGATCCCCGCCACGCCGGCTTTTTCAAATTCACCAGCGAACCAGGGGCCGGAAAGGTTTTCATTATCCCACCCCAGACGCATTTTCACCGTCACCGGAATGCGCACCGCTTCCACCACGGCGCGGACCAAGTCAACGGCGTTGCTCCCCTCACACAATAGGGCCGACCCGCCCCCGCCACGCGTCACCTTTCTCACCGGGCAACCCATGTTGATGTCAACGCTGGTAACGCCATAGTTTTCAAGCCAACGGGCCGCATCGGCAAGTTCCTCTTTGATTGCCCCATAGATTTGCACCGCCAAGGGGCGGTCGGATTTGTTGGTGCGAATGAGGTCAATAGTTTTGCCGCTGGCGCGCAGCAAGGCCCGGGCGTTGACGAGATCGGTGGTGGCCAAGCCGAGGCCCCCCAACCCGCGGACGGCGGTGCGGAAGGCCAGGTTGGTGTAGCCTGCCAGAGGCGCCAGGAGGAACCGGCTGGCTAACTCCACGGCGCCCAGCTTTACCCGTTTGGGTTTTTCTGCCCCATGTGAAGGAAGAGTGGTCGAAGGGTTCAAGTTCCCCCCTGGATGAATTTATTGGGGATCCCTTCCAACGCGCCGCCGGTTGCGGGCTTCCACAGAACCGCCTCCTCAATCTTTCTGGCCAATTCAAAGTCCTTGTCCGTAATTCCCCCATGGTCGTGGGTTTTCAGTTTCACCCAGATTTTTCCCCAGGTGATGGCCAGGTCGGCATGATGCCAGGCAGCCTCGCACAGGAAGCCGATCTGATTGACCGCCAGAAGGGTGGTTTGCCAGCCTGCCGTGGTGTACTTGCGCCTCAACCAGCCGTCTTCCAGGTACCAGCCAGTCAGGCCGCGGTTTGAAATTTCCTGAGTAACTTCCAGATCGGAATAGACTTTCAGCTTTGGTTTATCCATGTCCATACCTGTAGGTTAGGGGTGATAAAGTTCCCTGCCAGCCCCGCGGAACCCATTTTATCCAATTCTCCCACGCAGGGAACCAAGCCTTTCACGCCTTGACCAAAACCGGTGTTGTTCGGGATACTTTTCCTCAAGGAGATTCCCATGCGAAAAGCGTTGAGCCTGTTGGTGGTTCTGGCCTTTTTTCAACCTGGGTGCGCCAGGCAAGACAAGGAGCATCTCAACAGGATCGCCAGAAAAATTTCCAACAAGGTCGAACAGGCGACCGAACCGACGCGGAAGAGATTTCACCAGGGCTGGGATGCCATGCGCGGCAACCTGCTGGACGCCACCCCGGAAGAAGCTGTGCGTATTCGCTTGAGCACCGACAAAAAATTGCATGGAGAAGTGATCGTGGTGGAGTTGGGGGAAGGGAATTCGATTGTCTTGAAAGGCGCGGTCAAAGGGGAGGAGTTGCGTCAGCGGGCCATCGACCTGGCGGAATCCACCCAGGGAGTTGCGACAGTGAAAGCCCAATTCACCGATCCACCCGCGGAAGAGAAAAAGGAAACTCCGGTGGAAAAGAAGGAACTTCCCATGCCCGGTGGGATTGAGAAAAAATCCCTTCCTCCTGTGCCGGTTGAGCCTTTTTCACCTTTTGACCCGGATAAGGGCAAAGAAAAAGAGGGGCAGGAAAAACCTGCCCCTCCGTTGAAGATCAAATAACCGAGGCTTTAGTACATGTCGTCGCCGCCCGGGCCAGTGGCTTTCTTCTCATCCTTGGGCATTTCCGTAACCAAGGCGTCGGAAGTGAGAAGCAGCGTGGCAACGCTGGCGGCGTTTTGCAACGCTGAGCGAACCACCTTGGTCGGGTCGATGATCCCTTCCTTGACCATATCGACAAACTTGTCATTGCGGGCATCGTAGCCGTAGTTGGTTTCCTTGGTTTCCAAAACTTTGTTCATGATAACCGCGCCGTCTTTGCCGGCGTTGTTGGAAATCTGCTGAATGGGCGCCTTGCAGGCCCGCACGATGATATTGAAGCCGGTGAGTTCGTCGTCGGAAAGGCCCTTGGCTTTTAGCCCTTCGGAAGCGCGCAAGAGGGCCACGCCGCCACCGGGCAGAATTCCTTCCTGAACCGCGGCGCGAGTGGCGTGCATGGCGTCTTCCACGCGAGCCTTCTTTTCCTTCATTTCGCTTTCCGTGGCAGCGCCGACATTGATCTTGGCCACGCCGCCTGAGAGCTTGGCGATCCGTTCGCTGAGCTTTTCGCGGTCGTAGTCACTGGTGGATTTATCCAGTTCGCGTTGAATGCTGGCGATGCGCGCCTTGATTTCATCCTTTTTCCCGGCGCCTTCGATAATGGTGGTGTTGTCCTTGTCGATGCGGACTTTCTTGGCCCGGCCGAGTTGCTTGAGTTCCACGGCTTCCAACTGAATACCGAGGTCTTCGAAAATGGCCTGGCCACCCGTCAGTTTGGCAATGTCTTCAAGAATGGCCTTGCGACGGTCGCCGTAGCCGGGCGCCTTGACCGCGGCGCACTTGAAGGTGCCTCGCAGGCGGTTGATCACCAAAGTGGCCAGGGCTTCTCCTTCCACCTCTTCTGCAATGATCAAAATGGGCTTGTTGGCGCCGAGCACTTTTTCCAATAGGGGGACCAGGTCCTTGTTACTGGAAATCTTCTTCTCATAGATGAGAATGAACATATCTTCCAGTTCGCATTCCATTTTCTGGTTGTCAGTCACGAAGTAGGGTGAGAGATAGCCGCGGTCGAACTGCATCCCTTCCACGAACTCATGCGCGGTTTGCAGCGCCTTGCCTTCTTCAACGGTAATGACGCCGTCCTTGCCTACCTTGGCCATTGCCTCGGAGATGATCCGGCCGATTTCTTCGTCGTGGTTGGAGGCCACAGTGGCAACGCTTTCCATTTCCTTCTGATTTCTGACATCCTTGCTCATCGATTTGAGCTTGGCGATGATTTCTTCAACCGCCAGTTCCATGCCCCGCTTCATAAGCATGGGGTTGGCGCCGGAGACCACGGCCTTCAAGCCTTCGTTGTAAATCGCCTCGGCCAGCACCGTGGCGGTGGTGGTGCCGTCGCCTGCCACATCGCTGGTCTTGCTCGCCACTTCCCGCACCATGCGGGCGCCTATGTTCTCGTACTTGTCTTCCAGGTCAATTTCCTTGGCGACGGTCACGCCGTCCTTGGTCACCGTGGGAGACCCGAAACTTTTCTGGATAATAACATTGCGCCCCTTGGGGCCGAGCGTCACTTTCACGGCGCGGGCGAGTTTGGCGATCCCGCGTCGCATTGCTTCCCGTGCTTCCTGATCAAACGCGATTTGCTTGGCTGCCATCTTTCATTCCCCTTATGTTTTGAAATTCACGAAAGTTATTTTAGAAACTAATCCCCAGGATTCATTACCCCAGGACCGCCAGGACATCTTCTTCCCTTAACAGGAGGATGTTTTCCCCATGGCTTTCCTTGAATTCATCGCCTGCCCAATTGGTGAACAGAATGGTGTCCCCCACCTTGACCTGCAAGGCCTTGCGAGTGCCGTCATCCAATAACCTACCTGGGCCCACTGCCTCCACTTTGCCCTTTTGCGGTTTCTGCTTGGCGCTATCGGGAAGGAGGATTCCGCCGCGGCTTTTTTCTCCGGCTATTTCGCGCTTGATGACAAGGCGGTCTCCCAAGGGTTTGATCTTCATCTAATAGGTTCTCCTGGAAATCCTGGCAATTCGGATGAATCAGTACAGGTGTCAAGCAACTTTCATGCCCAAAGGGCGCATCTCTTCTATCACCTTTGGTAGTATTGATTTACAATGGTTTCGGAAAGGAGCCCTTCGGCTTTTCCTGCCAACTTAGCATGGTCCCAGCTTGGCAGGGTGTCGCTTTGGCACCCGCGCAAGTTTTTCCTTCCCCTACTTTCCTAAATAGCAGGAACCGTTAAAATGAGCGGGTAAGATCTGCCAGGAAACCCCGACTTGGAAACCCAAAACGAAAACCCCGGGCAAAAGTTGCTTGCCATTCTTCAAGGGATGGAAAGCGTGGCGGTGGCGTTAAGTGGCGGGGTGGATAGCGGCGTAGTGGCCCGGGCTGCCAGGGAAGCGCTGGGGGATAAGGCTTTAGCAGTCACCGCTGACAGCCCCAGCGTTCCCCGCGCCGATTTGGAAGCCGCCGAAAGGCTCGCCGCCTCAATTGGTCTCAGGCACATCATTCTCCCCACTCGCGAGTTTGCCAACAAGGATTACACCAAGAACGGCGGCGACCGCTGTTACTTTTGCAAAAGCGAACTCTATGCCACCATCCTCGGCCAGATTCCCTTGCTTGGGGTGAAAGTCATTTGCTCGGGCGCCAACCGCGATGACCTGGGCGATTACCGCCCCGGGTTGCAGGCTGCCAAGGAATTTGGCATTCGCCATCCGCTGCAAGAAGCTGGAATGGGGAAAAAGGAAGTGCGGGAATTGGCGAGCTTTTGGGGATTGGAAATCTGGGACAAACCCGCGTCTCCCTGCCTTTCCAGCCGGCTGGCGCCGGGAGTGGAAGTCACGCCGGACCGCACTCGCAGGATCGAATTGGCTGAAATATTTTTGAAAGAGCAGGGGATCCGCGATTGCAGAGTCCGGCTGCATCATGGGGAACTGGCTCGGGTGGAAATCCCAGCAGCGGACTTGACCCGCCTGGCCGATGCCGGATTTCGCCAGGCTTTAACCGCCAGGTTCCGCGAACTCGGCTTCCTGTTCATCACCCTGGACCTGGAAGGATTTCGCTCGGGCAATCTCAATCAATTGGTCCCTTTGGAAGTCATGAATCTTTACTCCAAGGCCGGGAGGTCGTCCGATGAATGAAGTCATGCCGGTCAGCGCCGGCAAAACCCTGGAACAGCATTATTTGGAAGCTCGCTGCAGGCTTCTTGACCTGGCAGCTATCTTCGACCGGATTGACCGCGGGCATAAAACCGGCAGCGAGGAGGAAGATCCCCGACTGGTACGGTTGCGCGAAGGACTCAAGGTTTTGCAAGAAAGTAAAGCAGGCAGGGCCGAACAGATGCAGCGCCTTTTTTCCCTGCCCTACGACCCTGAATGGGAAAAACCCAAACCACGCTATTAATTTGCAGGAAGAGCCATGGAATACATCGATCCGCATATTCACATGATTTCTCGCGTCACCGATGATTATCACCGGATGGCGCAATGCGGCTGCGTGGCCATAACGGAACCGGCATTTTGGGCCGGGTTCGACCGCGGGTCGGCCGAAGGCTTCCGCGATTATTTTCACCACCTGGTGGATGTGGAGCCGCGCAGGGCGGCGCAGTTCGGCATCCGGCATTTCTCCTGGCTGTGCATCAATGCCAAGGAAGCCGAAAATGTTTCCCTTTCCAGGGAAGTGATCGCTCTGATCCCGGAATACCTGGAACGGCCCAATGTTCTCGGCATTGGCGAGATCGGCTTGAATAAAAACACTGGCAATGAAGCGGTGATTTTTCAAGAACATCTCGACCTGGCGGCCAAGACCGATGAGCTGATCCTCATTCACACCCCCCACCTCGAGGATAAATTAAAAGGCACCCGCATGATCATTGACATGCTCAAGGGTGATTCCCGCGTGAAACCCAGCCGGGTTTGCATTGACCATGTGGAGGAACACACGGTGCGGCTGGCTTTGGAAGGGGGATTTTGGTGCGGCATGACTCTCTACCCGGTAAGCAAGTGCACGCCTGCCCGCGCCGTCGACATTATTGAAATGGCTGGCACCGAGAGAATCATGGTGAATTCCGCCGGGGATTGGGGAAAGTCCGACCCGCTGGCGGTGCCGGAATTTATTCTGGAAATGCGCCGCCGGGGCCATCCGGAGAGCGCCATCCGGAAAATTGTTTACGAAAATCCGCTGCAATTTTTCCGGCAATCTCGCCGCTGGGCTGAGCCTTTTTCCCTATTGAATCGCCAGGAAGGCTAATCTCCCGCTATCAGGGTGTTCATGCCGATTAATTTTCTCGCTTTGGAAACCTCTTGTGACGAAACTTCGGTGGCGGTTTTTAACGACCGCCTTGTGGTGCTGGCCAATGTGGTTTCCTCGCAAGAGCAATGGCATAGCCGCTTCCAAGGGGTGGTGCCGGAAATTGCCGCCAGGGCCCACATGGAATTGCTTGGCCTGGCCATGGAGAAGGCCTTAACCCAGGCGAAATTGCAACTAAGCGACATAGGCGCCATCGCGGTTCACTATGGCCCCGGGCTGGCAGGGTGTCTTTTGGTTGGCTTGAGCGCGGCCAAAGCCCTGGCGCTGGCCCTTGGCGTTCCCCTGATCGCGGTCAACCATGTCCATTCCCACTTGTTTGCCGCCCGCATGACGGCGGCGAAAGAAGTCTTCCCTGCCGTTGGGCTGGTGGTGAGCGGCGGGCACACCCTTCTATTCGATTGTGAGTCCCCCACGAAAATGATCCGCCTGGGGGGAACCATTGATGACGCCGCCGGGGAAGCCTTCGATAAGATTGCCAGCTTGCTTGGGCTAGGATTTCCTGGCGGCCCGGCGGTGGAAAAAGAGGCCAGGGGAGGGGATCCACGGGCGTTCAAATTTCCCCGATCCTTTGCTCATGAAAGCCGCCTGGATTTCAGTTTCAGCGGGCTGAAAACCGCAGTTCGCTACACTCTGGCCGGCCCCGGTGAGGAAACACCATTGCCCCCAGAGCCTGGTAAGCTCCGCGCCGACATTGCCGCTTCTTTTCAACTTGCAGTAATCGATATTTTGGTTTTGAAATGCCTTCAGGCGGTGGAGAAAATGGGGAGGAAGAAGTTGATTGCCGGCGGGGGAGTTCTGGCCAACCGGGAATTAAGAAGTCGGCTGGAAAGCGCCGCCAGGGAAAAAGGGATTGAGTTATTCCTTCCAACTTCCAGCCTTTGCACGGACAACGCGGCCATGGCCGCCCTGGCGGTGGAGTATTGGAAAGCCGGCGAGTTTTCCCCCCTGGACCTGGAGATTCAACCCACGGTGTTTTGATTGAAAACCGGAAACGGTGAAAGGTCTTTCATACACAGTGATTTACTTGGGATGCGCACTCAAGGGTTTCAATAATTATTTTCCTTTTGGAGAATTGGATTACTTGGGTTGGGTTTTAGGGCTTGTTAAATAGTAACAACTATGGCGATCGTTTCACTTGCTGACCCGGTAATTCCCCCCGCTTTTTCTCCTCTTGCAATGCGCCCAGGCACGGGTGGAGTAAGTTTGCCATTGAACCCTGGTCTGGTTTTTTCCGTCAGGAGGATGGTTTCCCGGAGGCCGGACCCATTAGAACCCAGAAGAATGGGAAGGAAATTTCATGAAGAAGTTATTTATGGCCGCGATGTTGGCCGCAATGGGCGTCGGCACCAGCCAGGCGGGGCCGAATTTCGGCATCCTGCCTTGCCACATTTTCAACTGGGGCGGTTGCAAGAATGATGGCACCTTTGTCATCCGTCCTTACAACGCTTTCAGCCCAGTTTGTTCTGGCACGATTTACTGCGACGGCTTTATGCCGATTTCCTCAGGAAATCCTCAGGGCGGTTGTAGCTACCTGAATTACTCCGATGGCGCGCCTCACCAGGCGCCTCCGGTTCCCCAACCTTCCAAAAAGGGCGCCTGGATTTATCCCCAGGGCCAGTTCAACAACTACCCCGTTTTCATGCAGCCTTACCAGCAAATGCCTTACCAGCAAATGCCTTACCAGCAATTGCCTTACCAGCAACTGCCTTTCCAGGTTATTCCCCTGCAAACTGTTCCAGTTACTGAATAGGAATAATCTTCGCTGTTAAATTAATCAACCCATTCCGGCCTGGCTGGAATGGGTTGTTCTTTTTTACATCGTGAAAGCCATGTCTGCAAATTCTTCAGGAGAGACTGAGTCGCTCTCCGAGGATTCTTCCCAAGAGCTGGTTTGCCAATCTTGGAAACCGTAACCGGTATCCCGCGAGGAAAAGGCCAGGTCGGCAGCGTGGATCTCGTCTTGAACCACCTGGGCGATGTGGTCAGGGGAAGAGGTTTCCGTAACCGTTTCCCGAGAGGATGCCGGTGCCAGCGGGGATTCCAAATTGCTTGCAACCACGGTGTTCAGGGTGGAAGTTGCCATACGAGTTAAAGAGGAGGTTGCTGCGCCCGTGATTGGTTCAGCCGCTGTCGGGGACAGGCCCCCTTCCACGCTCTTCTTTCCAACCGTTGAAGTTGAGGGAGCCACAGGGCGGCCAACGACATTTAGGACCCAATTGTTCAAAGTTCCGCGGTCGCCAGACGCGCGGTCGTTGACGGACAATGTCCAGATGCCCTTGGCGTTCTTGCCGTCGAACACGGACAGGGGGGTTTCTGGGCGGAAGGACCCGGTAAAAGGCGCCGCGCCGGAACTGATTGTCTTGGTGGATTCATCATCAAAGGTGGTGAATATGAAGTTGTCGCCAGAGCCTCCTCGGCGTGCGACCAAGGTCGCCACCTGGCCGGCAGGAGAAACCAGGGAAACGATCAAGTCGGAGTCCCATGTATGGGAGACATTGATTTGAACATTGAGGTCGGCGATGGTGATATCGTTGGAAATGGTGATGTAGGAGAAAACCGAGCCGGGATCGCGCAACCTCAGGGCGGTGGCTTGAGTGAAGTAGTAATTGCTCATCGAAACCCTATTGAAAGTGGCTTGGAACTGGTCGGCGGTAGCTTCGCCATTAAGCGTGTCGCCATCCTGGTTCATTTTGTTCCCAGCCAAATCAAGAATATCTGGGCCGGCGGTGAGGGAGTAAGCGCCGCCGGCCGAGGGGGGCGCAGCCAGGGAAATCAAGTAAGTGTTGTTCGAACCGGAAACCGCAGTGATGCCCGATACCGTGAGCGCTTGTCCGGAGGGAGATTTCACCGAGACATCGGAGGCAGTGAAGGTCGAGGCCTGAATAGCTTCGTTAAAGCTGACTTTGAAGCCGGTCAGGAAACCCGCATCCAGCCCGATGCCTTCGGCGGAGATAATTTTGGCGCCAGCCAGATCGCTGGGCGGCGCCGTGGTGGTCGAAAGAAGTTTTTCCAGGTTCAAGCGTCCGCCAGTGGCCACCTTTCCTGAAAGGCCGGCAACAGCATCCACGCTCGACAGCAGTTTTTGCACGACTTGCTGGTAGGTCAGGTTGGGGAATTTGTCCCACAGGAGAGAAAGCGCCCCGGAGACATGAGGGGTGGCCATGGAGGTGCCGCTCAGGCTGCCATAAGAATTCCCCGGCAAAGTGCTGTAAATGGAAACACCCGGCGCTGCCAGGTCGACCGTGGTCCTGCCGTAATTGGAGAACGAGGCCAAGGTGTCGGAGTTGCCTGTGGCGGCCACAGCGACCACATTGTCGGAGTTGTAATTGGAGGGATAATTGGCAATGCTATCGTTGTTGGCGCCCTCATTTCCCGCCGCCGCCACGAAGATATGCCCGGCGCTCTTGGCGTTGTTGATGGCCTGCGCCATCAAGGAACTATAGCCCCCCCCGCCCCAACTGTTGTTGGAGATTTTTGCCCCTTTGGTAACAGCGTAATTGAGCGCGCTGATGGCGCCGCTGACAGAGCCGCTGCCGTTGGAGTCGAGGAATTTCAACGCCATGATGCGGGCCTTCCAGTTCACGCCCGTGACGCCGATGCCGTTATTCCCCACCGCTCCAATGGTCCCGGCCACATGGGTGCCGTGGCCGTTGTCGTCCATGGGGTTGCCATCGTTGTTGAAAAAGTCGGCTCCAAAAATGTCGTCGATGAAGCCATTGCCGTCGTTATCCTGGTTGTCGCCGGCGATTTCCCCAGGGTTGCGCCACATGTTGGAAGCCAGGTCCTGGTGGCTGTAATCGACGCCAGAGTCGATCACCGCGACAATGGTTTGCCCCGTGCCCGTGAAGATATTCCAGGCTTCGGGTGCATCGATATCGGCGTCGGTAAGTCCGCTGGTCTGCCCCGAGTTATTCATTCCATAGAGGCTGGAAAACTTGGGGTCATTCGGGACTTTCTCCATCAGGATCCGATAGTTGGCCTCGGCCACCGCCACGCGGGTGTCGGACTGGAACAGGCTCAAAGCTTGACCCACGGTCATATTCTGAGGCAACTGAACTTCATAAAGACCTTCCACCAATTCCAGGGAGCGAATTACCTTGGCCCCGTAAAGATTCACATCCTGAGAGACTTCCACATCGGGTTTGAACTGCACCAGGATGCGGGAAGAATCAAATGAAGCCGGATCAACCATGAGTTGAGGATTTGCAACGGGGCCCATCAAGGATCCATCCAAAACGGTCCTGGATTCCAGAGCCTCCAATTGAAGAATCTTGTGGAAATTCCAGTGCTTTTTCTTCCGCTGAATAAATGAAAAGGGATTCATTGAATGCTCCTTGGTAATTTGGGTGCTATTTTACAGTTATTCTGCCAGGGTTTCTGGCTAAGTGAACAGTAGGTCGAGAAATTACTAAAGTCAAAAAAAAAATGCCCCGGAAGTTTTCACTTGCCGGGGCGGATTACTTTTCAAATGTTTACTACCTTGTCCCTGAACTAGAATCCACCAAAAAGCATGTCGCTTACCGCCTGGTTAAGTCGGCTGGTGTTAAGCGGGCCGCCTTCGTCCGAAAGCGGGGTGCTTAAATTGCCTCTCGAACCGGCCAGCAAGGTATCGCTGGAGTTGTCCGAGGGCGGGCCGCTGGTTTCAGACCCGGAATTAATTGGCGCGGAGGGAGTTCCCGAATTGCTTGGGTTTTGCAATTGCGCCGGCGGGTTGGTAAAGACAATTGCGGGGGACACCACTCGAGTCGTGGTTGCCAAAGCCGGAGATGTTCCCAG
>SHZZ01000053.1 GCA_009692005.1 Gemmataceae bacterium
GGAGGGAAAGCGCCCAAGGTGGAAGACCTGGTGGGCATGCCGGTGGCTCGGCCGAAAAATGCCGAGCCCGATCCCCGCTTGCGGGAACTGCTGCGGCCGGTGATCCAAAAAGACGCGACCCCGGAGGAAGTGGACAAGGCGGCCAAAGAGGTGGAAGCCTACGCGGCGAAGAACCCCGCAGCCAAGGCCGACATTGGGCGCATCACCAGCACCATCATCAACGCGGGCAAGCTGGACGACTATGGGACTGCCCGGGCGCGGGAATACTTGAAAAAGTGGATGAAGGAATATGGGGTGAAGCCAGACGACGCTCCCCGGAGAAAAAAATCGTGACCTGGGCCGCCTTGCTCCTTGGTAGTTTGCTGCCCTTGGCCGGAGAAGCTCCGCATTTCGAGACGGAAATTCTGCCTTTGTTCACCCGGGTTGGCTGCAACGCTGGCGCCTGTCATGGGGCGGCGGCGGGGCGCGGCGGCTTTCACCTCTCCTTGTTTGCCAGCGACGCGGCGGCGGATTTTGAAGCCATCGTGTGGGAACTGGAAGGGAGGCGGGTCAACAGAGCCCGGCCAGAGCAGAGCCTGCTCTATTTGAAGCCGACCGGGCAGCTCAAGCACGGTGGGAAAAAGGTTCTCGGGGAGCGAGAGGGGGAAACGCTGCTGGCGTGGATCGCTGCCGGGGTTCCCCGGGGATCGCCCAGGCGGTTGACTTCCTTCCGAGCCTTTGCCACTCCTGAAATAATTACCTCTGCCAGTAGGGAAACGCGATTGCGGGCCTTGGCGCGTTTCGACAATGGGCCGGAAATCGATGTCACCACCTCGGCGCTTTTCACTTCGCCGGATCCCAGCGGCGCCACTGTGGAAGCGGGCGCCACTATCCGCGCGGTCATTCACCGCCGCGGGCAGCATGACCTGACTGTCCGCTTTCTCGATCGGGTGGAACCGCTGCGAGTCACTTTTCCCCTGGGGGACAAGGCGGTCAACCTGGCTTCTGAACCGCTGAGCAACTTGGTTGATGCCGAGGTGATTCAAACCCTGAAGGAGTTGCGCTTGCCGGTCTCGCCTCAGGCCAGCGAGGCTGAATATCTCAGGCGCCTCCGCCTCGATCTGACTGGCCGCTTGCCGACTCCCGAGGAACAGAAACTTTTCCAACAAGACACTTCACCTGAAAAAAGCAAACACCTGGTCAACCGCTTGCTCCAGGATCCGGAGTTTGCCGAATACTGGACCCTGCGCTTTTCCCGCATGCTGCAGTTGCGTTCGCTGCCGAATGAAAAAGAAGGGGTGGCGGCGTACACGAAATGGCTGCGCGTCGGGCTGGAAAAGAATATGCCGATGAATCAATGGGGCAAGGCCTTGCTGAATGCCACCGGCGATTCGCACGAGTATGGGCCTGCGAATTTCCACCGCATGGCCAACGACCCCCGCGCCGAGGCCGAATTGGTCAGCAAGATATTTCTTGGCGCGCGCTTGCAGTGCGCCAATTGTCACAATCACCCGCTCGACCGCTGGACCCAGGACGACTACCACGGTCTGGCGGCCGTTTTTGCCCGAATGGAACGGGGTCGGCTGGTGGCTGTGGGGGCCCGGGGCGCGGTGACCAACCCCCGCACGAGTGAACAAGCGGTGGAACGGATCCCCGGAGTGAGGAACTTAAATGGCCCTTCAGGACAGCTTGGGGAATTTTCCACCTGGGCCGTGTCGAGCGACAACCCCGCCTTCCCCCGGGCCATGGTCAACCGGATTTGGCAGTGGATGTTCGGCCGGGGACTGGTTGAACCGGTTGATGACATGCGGACCACCAACCCGGCGACGCACCCCGAACTGTTAAATAAACTCGCCGAGGACTTTGTCCGCCATGGTTACGACTTGCGTCATACAGTCAGGCAGATCGCGCTGAGCAGGGCTTATGGCCGGTCGGCGGCGGCCGTGCCAGGGAATGAAGCCGACAACCGCTATTATTCCCGTTTCACTTCCAGGCCGTTGGAGCCGGAAGTCTTGGCTGATGCCATCGCGGATGTCACCGGGGTTGGCCACCGCTTCGCCAATTTGCCTGAACGGACGCGGGCCATAACCCTTTACGACCCGCTGACCCCCGCGCCTTCCCTGGACATCCTCGGCCGTTGCAACCGCGTCGGGGCTTGCCAGGAACCGGCCGCCGCCCAGGGTTTGGCCGCAAAGTTGCACCTGTTGAACGGAGACTTGCTGAACGAACGCCTGGCCTCGCCGGCCAGCAGGATCGCCAAGGGAATTGAGGAAGGTCGCGGCGATGGGGATTTGATCACTGAAGTATTTCAAAGGGCCCTGGCCAGAAAACCGAGCCTGGAAGAGTTGCAAGGCTGGGTGAAAAAATCCCCAGGTGAGAAATCTCCTCAGAGGAAGGAGTTTTTTGAAGACTTCCTCTGGGCCTTGTTGAACAGCCGGGAGTTCAACACCAATCATTGAATTTTTTTTGAGGGCATTGTCATGAACGGGAAGATGAGGCAGGTACGATGCGATGGCGCTTCGCGGCGGGATTTTCTCCGCGTTGGGACGCTGGCGCCCCTGGGTTTGACCCTGGGCAGCTTGAAGTTGCGCGGCAGCAACCAGGCCAAGCCCCGGGCCAAATCCTGCATCCTCATTTGGCTCGACGGCGGACCAAGCCATTTAGAGACCTTCGACCTGAAGCCGGGCGTGCCGCAGGATGTCCGCGGGCCTTTTCAACCCATTCACACCGCTGTCCCGGGCATGGACTTGTGCGAGCATTTGCCCAAAACGGCTCAGGGGGCAAAGCGATTCTCTCTCATCCGCTCCATGACTTCCCCATTGGGAGAACATGGCCTGGCCAATCATTACCTACTTACCGGCTACAAGCCATCCCCCGTGCTTGAGTACCCCGGCTTCGGGTCCGTTCTGGCAAAGGTCAGGCAGGAAAAAAGCGACCTGCCTGCGAATGTGGCCATTCCCGAATGGCGGAATATTGGCGGCGCGGGATTCCTGGGCACGGAGTTCGCTCCTTTCACCACCGGGGGGGATCCAGGCAAGGCGGAGTTTCGCGTTCGCGACCTCGATCCTTTTCCCAAGGTCACTGCTAAAAGGCTGGCTCGCAGAAGGGAGTTTCTTCAGGAGTTTGATAAAGTCCGCGCGGGTATTGAAAAAAACGCTCCTTCCGACCCCGCTTTTGAACAGGCTTACCGCCTGGTGACTTCGCCAACGGCCCGGCGAGCCTTCGACCTTGGCGAGGAAAAAGATGTCGTGCGGGCCAGCTACGGCTCCCGCCTTATTGGCCAGGGGTGTTTGCTGGCGCGCAGGCTGGTGGAGCGCGGGGTGCCCTTTGTCACTGTCATGAACACCGGCTGGGACACGCACAACAACCTGACCTTGCAACTGCGCGATGGCTATGCCGGGGCCAAGACCGGAGTGGGACTAATCCCTTCGCTCGACCTGGCCTTCTCCTCCTTGCTTGAGGACCTGCATCAGCGCGGGTTGTTGGAACAGACCCTTGTCGTGGTCATGGGGGAATTCGGCCGCACGCCCAAGGTAAACATTGCCGGCGGGCGGGATCACTGGCCCAGAGTTTTCAGCGTGGCCATGGCCGGCGGGGGAGTTCGCGGCGGGCAAGTGATCGGCAGCAGCGACCGCGTGGGGGAAAGCCCGCAAGACCAGCCCGTTACTCCAGCAGACCTCGCCTTTACGATTTACACGCTACTTGGGGTCGATCCGCGCCTGGAAATGCACACCGCCGACGGCCGCCCGATACAGGTCAACCGGGAGGGTTCACTCATTCCCGGACTGGTGTAAAGGCGCGCGGGGAGAAACGAGGGGTAAACTTTTCCCGGGGAAGAAGAATAACGACGGGTTTCTTTTTGGTCCCCTCACCGCCCTGCCCCTTTCCCCCACTGCTTCGCAGCGTGGAGAGGGGAGAAGAAATCATCGCAGCGAGGGGCATGAGCCTCCGATTCTGCCAATGGGAGAACTGTATCATTGACCTTACTTAACTGTCCCTTACTTTTCTCACTCCGGAATTAAATGAATTACTTTCAGCCCTTGCTGCTCTTTTTCATTTGGGCCATGCCAGCGGGCGCGGCGCCCCCTGTCACCGCACTCGCCTTCTCCCCCGATGGCAAGCAAATCCTACTCGCTTCGCAAGCGGGAATCGCGGGCTTCACCTTTCCCGGTGAAAAAGTCCTCCCTCGCATTCCTTGCTCCTTGACGCAAGTACACGACCTGTCCTTTTCCCCCGATGGGAAGAAACTGCTTGCGGCCGGGGGCTCCCCGGGCGAAGAGGGGTCGGTGGAAATGCTCGAGTGGCCGGGGGGGAAAAGTCTGCAGCGTTTCCACCTGCACAAGGACCTGGTCTACCGGGTGGCGTGGAGCGCGGATGGCAAGCTATGGGCCACAGCCAGCGGCGATGGAACCTGCAAGGTGTATTCCGCTGAAGGCCAAGAGATCACCCGCTACCAGGGGCATTCCCGCGCTGTCCTGACAATTGCTTTTTTCCCGGGCGGGAAGGAAGTGGCCTCCGGCGGCATGGATGGGACTATTCAAATCTGGGATGCGCGCACGGGAAAGACATCGCGGACACTGGATAACCATTTGAAAGCCGTCAACGACCTGGTGATTCTGGCTCAGGGCTCTGGTCCACCGACGCTGGTGTCGATTGGCGAGGACCGCACGGCAAGACTGTGGCATCCCGCCGTGGGCCGGATGGTGCGCTTCGTGAAATTGAGTTCCATTCCCCGGACAGCGGCAGTGGCAGGCGGGCAGATCCTGCTGGGCTGCAACGATGGCCAAGTGCGGGCGCTCGATGCGAAAAGTCTGGAATTGCCAGGAGGGAAGCTGGCGCTGGGGGGAAGGATTTTTTCCCTGGCTGTATCCCACGATGGGGCATGGGTGGTTGTCGGTGGCGAGGGCGGCATGAAAGCGCTGCCGCTGCCTTAAACAGGTGGGGATTACTGGCGAGTCAGGCGGCGATCGGCAATGGCCTGGTGCAGGTGTTCGATGAAGGGTGGCAAGGGCTGTGCGCCGAGGTCGCCGTCTGCTCGATGGCGGATGGCCACGGTTTGCGCGGTCTGTTCTTTTTCCCCGACGACCAGCATGAATGGGATTTTTTCGAGTTGTGCCTCGCGGATCTTGGCGCCGACCTTGTCGGCCCGGTAATCGCCAGAGGCGCGTATGCCGGCGTCGCGCAAAGTTTTTTCCACGCTTTTGCCATAGTCATTGAACTTGTCGCTGACCGGCAGGACGCGAACCTGTTCGGGCGCCAGCCACAAGGGGAAGGCGCCATTGAAATGCTCAATGAGAATGCCCATGAAGCGTTCCATCGAGCCGAAGGGGGCCCGGTGAATCATGACGGGCCGGTGGGGTTTGTTGTCGGCGCCGGTGTACTCGAGTTCAAAGCGCTTGGGCAGATTGTAGTCGAGTTGCACGGTGCCTAGTTGCCATTCCCGCCCGATGCAGTCCTTGACGACAAAGTCGATCTTGGGGCCGTAAAAGGCGGCTTCGCCTTCCTCGGCGGAGAATGTAAGGCCGAGCGATTTAACGATGCCCAGCAGGGCAGTTTGAGCGTTGTTCCAATCCTCGGCGGCGCCAACATACTTGTCGCTATTGGGATCGCGCAGTCCTAGCCGGACACGGAAATCGTTCAGGCCGAGGGTTTTCAGCACGAAGAGCACCAGTTCGACATTGGCGCGCATTTCCTCTTCGACCTGCTCGGGAGTGACAAACAGGTGGGCATCGTCCTGGGTGAACCCGCGAACGCGTGTCATGCCGGACAGCTCGCCCGTTTGTTCATAGCGGTAGACGGTGCCGAACTCCGCCAGGCGCACCGGCAGGTCGCGGTAACTGCGCGGTTCTGCCTTGTAAATTTGAATGTGGTGCGGGCAGTTCATCGGCTTGAGAAGGTAACCTTCCTGATTGACCAGCCAGGATAGAAGCGCGGCGGCCCGTTCGGGCATGGCCGTGGCCTCCTGGTAAGCCGCGATGGTCACGCCCATGGTCCGCAGGATTTCCAGAACGAAAAGGTGGACGCACTGGAGCTTTTCCTCGCTCTGTGCCGCCTCGCGGTAGCCGGGAATCGCCAGTTGCGCCTGGTCGAGGAAGAGCCCGATGTCGCGTTCCTTGGCGGCATCGAGAATGCCGGAGGCGAGGCGGTACTGGCAGAGGTCAAGGGCGCTGGCGGCGGGGTGGCAGTACAGGGGCGGAAACTGGGCGTCGCGGTAGTAAGGGAAATGTCCCGAGGTGCGGTACAGTTCCAGCCGCCCGACATGCGGGGTGTAAACGGGTGAGTACCCGCGTTTGACCAGTTCCTCGCGGATATAAGTTTCCAGAATGCCGCGGATGAGCGCCCCCTTGGGCATCCACAGGATCAGGCCGGCGCCGACCTGCTGGCTGATGGTAAAGAGGCGAAGCTGCTTGCCCAGCAGGCGGTGGTCGCGTTTTTTCGCTTCTTCCACCAGTTTCAAATAGGCGTCGAGGTCTTTTTGCGAGAAGAAAGCGGTGGCGTACAGGCGTTGCAGTTGCGGGCGAGAAGAATCGTTTTTCCAGTAGGCGCCGGCGATGCTCAACAGTTTGAAGGCGGCGGCTTTTCCCGCGTGCGGCAGGTGCGGGCCGCGGCAGAGATCGATGAATTCACCCTGTCGGTAAAAACTCAAGCTGGGGTGATGCTTCAATCCCTCGTCGATGTGTTCGACTTTGTAATCTTGTTTGAGCCCAGCGACGAGTTCGCGGGCCTCGGCGGGGGAGCGCTCAAAGCGCTCGAAGGGCTCGGCCTTGGCCACGATCTGGCGCATCTCCTCTTCGATGCGGGGAAAGTCTTCCTCGCGAAGCGGAGTGGGGGATTGAATGTCGTAATAGAAACCGTTTTCAATGGCCGGGCCAAAGGCCAGTTGCGTGCCAGGGAAAAGGCGCATGACCGCGCGAGCCATGATGTGGGCGGAGGAATGGCGCAGGACTTCGAGCGAGGCGGGGTCCCTATCAGTGAGGATCTGGAAGCGGGCTTCAGCGAGAGGGGGAAACTCGCGGTCGAGGTCGACGATTTCGTCATTAACTTTGGCGGCGATGGCAGCCTGGGCCAAGCGCTTGCCTATCAACTCGGCCACTTCCCGCGGACGCGAGCCGACGGGAGCTTCCCTGGTCGATCCGTCAGGCAGAATAAGCTTGATCATGAGGGGAGATCTAAAGGTTGTCCCCCAAAGCGGGAGGGATTAGTCGCCGACATAAGGGAGCAGGGCCATGAAGCGGGCGCGCTTGACAGAGTCCTGAACGGCGCGCTGGAAGGCGGCGCAGCTGCCCGTGCGCTTGCGGCCGAGCATTTTCCCCTGGCCAGTGCACATTTTTTTCAAGGTGACTACATCCTTGTAATCAACGAAAGCCGGACGCGGGCAGCCTTCCTTGGTGCAGAAGCGACAGCGGTTTTTCCTTCCTTTGCCCAGTTTCTTACGAACCATGGTGAATTTCTAATCCTTGTGCTACGAGGCCCAATTATCGGGAAGAAGATCAATCTTATGAAAAGCCAGGGGGATGTCAATCCAGTGTTTAGGCCATGATTGCCATTGCAATTGACCCTGAGATCTCAACTAATACAGGGAAGGATTTGGGCCAATCTCATTTTTTTCATCTCTTTTCTTTTTCTGGGGTTTCCGAATGCGAAAAACTGCTTTTACCCTTATTGAACTGCTGGTGGTTATCGCCATTATTGCCATCCTGATCGGCTTGCTGCTGCCAGCCGTGCAGAAGGTGCGGGAAGCTGCCGCCCGAATGAGCTGCCAGAATAATCTGAAGCAAATCGCCCTGGCCTGTCACAATTACCAAAGTACTTTTGGTACTTTTCCCAAGGCGGGCCTCCTGACCAACGAGCTCAGCTGGCATGTCTACATCCTTCCTTACATCGAACTGGAAAACCTCTACAAGCAAATCAGCCTGGCCAACGGGTCCTACACCGTCGCCAACAAGAATGGCCTGGCCGTTAATAATAGGGTCGCTGCTTTCCTTTGCCCCTCGGCCACGGAGGTCGATCGCGTGCTTACGGCCCTGCCCCACAATTATCACCCGCCGGAATTGATCAATAACATTCCCCCCTACACCACTCACTATTACGGGGTCATGGGGCCGCGCGGAATCAACCCTGCCACCAACGCCGCCTACATGACTGGCAGAACCAGTGGCCATGGTGATTATGCGGCCCAGGGAATGTTTCAGGAAATCATCGAGGTGAAACTGGCCAACCTCCCCGATGGCACTTCCAACACCCTGATGCTGGGAGAAATGTCGTGGGTGAACAACATTACCGGCACGCGTTACCGCTCCTGGGTGCGAGGATGCGACGGCAACAATGTTTGCGCCGGCTCCAAGAATATCGTTAACTCCATCAATACCCCTTCTATCGCCACCTTTAACGACATGGCTTTTGGCAGCCAGCATAGCGGTGGCGCCAATTTCTCCATGGGCGATGGGTCGGTCCGCTTCCTCGCCAACCAGATCAATTTGACCACTTACCGGGCGGCGGCGAGCTACAATGGCGGCGAAACCAATCCCATCGATTAAACCGGAGAAGAGTTTTATGAAACGCGGTTTGATCCCTTTTGGCCTGCTGACTTTCTTCTTTTTCGTCGGATGCAGCAATGAGCCCAGGCTTGTGGAAGTGGAAGGCACGGTGACTTTCAAGGGCAAGGCGGTGCCCAAGGGGGTGGTGTTTTTCGACCCCGATGTGGTGAAGCAGCACGATGGCCCGCAGGGGTATGCCTACATCCTCGAGGGAAAATTCACCACCAAGGGCGCCGGCCGCGGGGTGCGGCCTGGGCCGCACCTGGCCAGGGTGCAAGGGATGGATGGCAAACCGGCTGAGGAATTTCCCCTGGGAAGGCCTTTATTTCCAGAAGCGGCGCTTCCCTTTGATATTAAGGAAGGCCAGCCCCTGGTAATTGAAGTAAAAAGGTAAGCTTGGTTGCCGGTGTAATTGGCAAATCCCTTATGCCCGGCCTGTAAAGAATCTTCGCCCCAAGGTTTTTCCTCAAGATGCCTCTCCGCGCTTTTTTCTCCAGGGTTTTGTAGTATATTTACCCCAGTGGAGTTGGCTTCCTTTCTTCCTAAATATTCGGCGAACGATGCTTAGACCGCACTTTTTGGCGTTTTGGTTTCTTTTCCTTTTTTCTCCCTCACTTTTGGCCGAGATTCTTCCTCGTCCCTGGGAACTCAGCCGGGTTAATAAACACCTGCAAGGCGTTGTCCTCGATTACACCAATAACTACAGGCAGGACAATCGCATTTGGTGCGATTCCCTTGGCCGCAAGGCCGATATGCTGATTTACCTTCCGCCAGGCTTTGATTCTAAAAAGTCCTATCCCCTCTTCATCTGGATGCACTCCTTTAACCAGGGGGAAACCACGGTGTTGCGCGGAATCATTCAAGGAATCGAAGGGGCCATTGCTTGCGGTAAATTGCCACCCCTGATCGTGGTGGCGCCAGATGGCGGACTGGAAAGCCAGGGCCTCCAGACCATGCACCATGGGAGTTTTTTCATCAACAGTAAGGCCGGAAAATATGAAGACTACCTTATGAAAGATGTTCTCGGTTTTGTGACCAAGAATTTTCCCATCAGGCCGGAACGCGAGGCGCATGCCATTGGCGGGTTTTCCATGGGTGGTGGCGCCGCCTACCATCTGGGAATGAAGCACAAGGCTTATTTCAAACCGGTGGCGGGATTGTGCCCGCCCTTGAATTGGCGCTACATGGATTGCCGTGGCGGTTTCATGAGGAATTTTCAATCCCATTGTGACGAACTTCGCCAGGACTTTTCCAATGGCAACATGACCGTGGGCAGGTACTTTGGGTTCGTGCTCAAACTGAGCGACATGATCGGGCCACTTTTTGATTATCAAGACCCGGAAGTGTACAAGGAAATCGCCGCCGGCAATCCCCTTGAGGCGCTCGACAAATACCAAATCAAGGAAGGCGACTTGAATTTCTTTCTCGGTTATTCCGGAAAGGACCAATTCAATTTGGATGCACAGTGCCAAAGCTTTTTGAAAAAAACCCAGGAAAAAGGCATCCATGTGCAGGTGGTTACTAATCCTCGGGGCCGGCATAACCACTTGTCGATGATGGGATATTTTCCATCGCTGCTTGAATGGCTGGGCCGGGCGCTGGAAGGCTACGGGCCGAAAGATCAAGTTTTGCCCGGGAAATAGCCAAGGTTAAAGAAAACCCAATGCCCTAAAAGGAACTTAAGCCTTGGGCAAAATGCCCAGGCAATCGAGGCGAAGGTTCTTGATACCGCCAAGGTGATTACGAATTCTTCCTGGTTTGCCGTCCTTTCCCCGTCGGGTTCTTTGCCAACTCGGCTTTGCATTCTTTGAATTGCTTTGGTAATTTCTTCAACCGGCTGAACTCGGTGGTGTAAATAGTGCACCTGGTTAAGGCTGGGCGCGAAGGATTCGCGCCGCTTGTAGGGCAAGGAGGTCGATCTTGGCCGTCCGTTGGCGCATCCGCCACAAATTAACTCTCGTTTTTTGCCTGGTCGTATCGATCATGGTCTTGCTGCTGGCAGGGGGCTTGCGCGTTTTCTGGTCGTATTACCTGACGATGAACAGCATCAGGGTAAACCTGGCGGAATTAAAAGCCGCTGGGGAGTTGGAAACGGCGCTGGGGCAATTGGGGCCGGCGGAGAACTTGGCTGCGGTTTTAGAAGAACCGGAACGGTTGCAGCAACGGGTGCAATCGGCGCGGCAAAAAATCCTGGAATATGAAATGCTCTTGCGCGAAGCGCGGGAGCGGCCGACGGGGGTTGAAGCGGCGGCGCAAAATCAGGTGTTGCATAAGGTGAAAGCGGAACTGGAAGAATTGGCCGCCACGGCGGAAAAGTTCCACGAGCCGCGGGTCAACGGCCCCGGAGGAAACCGGGCGGAAGGGCTACTGCTGGCGGGATTGCGCGGTCAACTCGGGCGTTTAGAAGCGGCTGCCAGCGGGCTGCGCCAGGGAGTGCGTGGCGAACTCGACTCCACTTTGAACGAATCGCGTCGGCTGTACCAGGTCGGTTTGTGGATCCTGATTCCCTCCTGCGGGTTGGGTCTTTTGTTAATGGCCGGCATTCTGCGTTATTTTCACGGCTGGATACTCAACCCGATTGGCGAGTTGGAGGCAGGCGTGGGCAAGGTGGCCCAGGGGGACTTTAACCACCAGATCGAGGTAAAAAGCGGCGACGAAATGGAAGCCCTGGGTGAGGCCTTTAATGACATGACCCGTCGGCTGCGCGAGTTTTACGCCGACCTGGCCAGGCAAGTGAATGAACGGAGCCGCCAACTGGTGCGCTCGGAACGGCTGGCCAGTGTTGGGTTCCTTGCCGCAGGCGTGGCGCATGAAATCAACAATCCTCTGGCAGGGATCGCCTTTTGCGGCGAAGCCCTGGAATCGCGCTTGCAGGAACTGCGGTCGCTGGCCGCCGATTGGACAGAAGAACAGGATCCGCCCTGCCTGGCGGACTTTTCCAAGTATCTGCGCATGATTCAAGAAGAGGCGTCGCGCTGCAAAAAGATCACGGAAAAACTCCTCGATTTCAGCCGCACCGGAGAGAAAAAGCGTGAGAGCGCCAGCCTGGAAAAGGTGGTGGAAGGCGTGCTGGATGTCACTCGCCACTTGCAAAACTCCAGGGGAAAAACCATTCGCGTTGAGGCGATTGAACCGGTCAGCGCCTGGGTCAACACCGAGGAGATCCGCGGCGTGGTCCTTAATCTGGTAGTGAACGCGCTCGACAGCATGGATGAGGGCGGCGAGTTGGCGATCACCCTGCGGGCAGTCGAGGGGCAGGCGGAGTTGCAATTTGCCGACACCGGCTGCGGCATGAGCCAGGAGGTTTTGGAAAATATCTTCGAGCCTTTCTACACGCGCAACCGCGCCGGCAAAGGCACCGGACTGGGGCTGACCATCAGCCACCGCGCCATCCAGCAGCATGGCGGCGAGATCGAGGCCCAAAGCGCCGGCCCGGGAAAGGGAAGCGTCTTTATCGTGCGCCTGCCCTTGCACCCGCTGTCGCAGGCAAAGGAATTTCACGGAACCATTGAACAGGGGGATAGAGCCTTGGCGCTTAGCGCTTAATCCTGGCTTTTTCCCGGACTAGATAAAGGTGTTTGACAACTATGAAAAACGCGTCAACCAAAACCGTGCTCAAACCGGCTTCCAGGCTGAAAGTCCTGTTTGTCGATGACGAGCGCTCCTTGCAGGAAATCATGGGGACGGAACTGCCCCGGCTCGGGCATGAAGTCACCGTCTGCCCGGACGGCAAGAGCGCCCTCAAGGCAATGGAGAAATCCACCTTCGACGCTGCCATACTCGACCTGCGCATGCCTGGCATGTCGGGGATCGAAGTGCTGGAGCATTTGAAGAAGGTGTCGCCGGACACGGAAGCCGTGGTCATGACCGGCCACGCCAGCATGGAAACGGCGATTGAGGCGGTTCGCCTGGGGGCTTTCGATTACATCACCAAGCCGTGCAAGCTGGCGGAGCTGGAGACTGTTCTAATAAAGATAGCGGAGAAAAGAGAGCTTATGAACCGCAATCTGGCGTTGCAAAGCCGGGTGCAAGCGGCGGAAGGCAACCCCATGCTGGTGGGGAAGTCGGCGTCAATGATCGGGGTGCAGCGCTTGATCGCCACGGTTGCTCCGGCCGATTCCACAGTCCTTATTCTCGGCGAGACAGGCACGGGGAAGGAAATGGCGGCCCGAGCCATTTGGCAGCAAAGCAAGCGCGCCGACATGTCCTTTCTTCCGGTCAATTGCGGGGCTCTTTCAGAAAATCTGGTCGAAAGCGAACTTTTTGGCCATAAGCGCGGGTCGTTCACAGGCGCCGACCGCGACCACAAGGGGCTCTTTGAGGTGGCCAACGGGGGCACGCTTTTCCTCGATGAAATTGGGGAGTTGAACAAGAATATCCAGGTGAAACTTTTGCGTTTTTTGGAATCGGGAGAAATCCGCCGTGTTGGAGAGTCCGAACCCTTTCGCACCGATGTCCGGGTTCTTTGCGCCACCAACCGGGATTTGCGTCTTCTGATAAAAACGGACCAGTTCCGCGAGGACCTTTATTTCCGGGTGAACACTTTTGAAATCCGGCTGCCTCCTTTACGCGAACGCCGACCAGACATTCCTGAACTGGCCCGTCACCTGCTGGCCCGGGCCATGCGCAAACCGCTTCAGCAAGCGATGGAAATGATAGCGCCGGAAGCCGTCGATGTTTTGCTTGAACATTCCTGGCCGGGAAATGTCCGCGAGCTGGCCAATGTGATGGAATACGGCAACATCATCGCCGCAGGCGAAGTCATCAAACCGGAACACCTTCCCAGCCATATCAAGGATGCCTCGGGAGGCGTGCCGTCGCTTTCAATGGTGGCGGGCAGCAATCCCGTGCCGCGCACTTTAGAACAGATTGAAATGGAACATCTCCTGCGCGTTCTGGATAAGCATGGGGGGAACAAGGCAATTGCGGCGGCGGAACTCGATATCAGCTTGAAGACTCTTTACAACAAGCTGAACCGGTTGCAGGAACAACGGCGCCTGGCAGGATAACCCATGGTCGAGCTGACCAATTGTCTGGCAGGAAACTACTTCTGTTGGAAGAAGGGGCCAAGTCGCCTCTTTCAACTGGCCCATGAATTTTACACCAAGGATTCCAGCCACCCAGGAGAAGACTCATGTTGCTGACTTTCCTGGTGGCGGGGGCCTTGTTATTGCTTGTGGTCAACCGGCTGGCGTGGAAGCAGGCCGGTGCCATGGTCTTTATCGCTGCATCGGGTGAACGCACTTCTCGAATTAAAAAACTCTCCCGCTGGCGGAAAATTCTCGTGCTCCTCAAGGGGATCAACCTGCCGCGAAACGAGAATGAAAGCGCTCCGGGCGATTTCGGCCTGGAGTTTAAAGTCGTGCGTTTTCCCGGCTTGCAAGGCCGGCTCGAGGGTTGGTTCATTCCTTGCCCAGGGGCCAGCCAAGTGGTCCTGCTCTTTCATGGCTACGCCAGGAATAAAAGCACACTTTTGATTGAGGCCCTGCTGTTTCACCGCATGGGTTGTGCTTGCCTGATGGTCGATTTCCCCGGGGCGGGGGGGTCGCAAGGCCGACAGGTGACACTTGGCTTTTACGAAGCGGTCGATGTCATGCAGGCGGCGACCTGGACGCGATTGCATCATCCGCAACTGCGGCAGGTATTGTTCGGGCACTCCATGGGCGCCGTTGCCATTCTCACCGCGGCCACTCGGTACGACCTTCCCGTGGCGGGGTTCATTCTGGAATCGCCTTTCGCCTCGCTTTTGGAAACCGTTGAGGCGCGCTTTCGGGCCATGGGAATTCCCCCTTTTCCCCTGACCCACTTGCTCCTCTTTTGGGGAAGTTTGCGCCTCCGTCTCAATGGATACACTCACCGGCCAATCGACTACGCCAAACTCGTAACCATGCCGGTTTTGCAATTGCATGGCAGCAACGATGCACGCGTTCCCCTGGCTCGGGCCAAAGCGCTGTTTCACAACCTCTTGGGAAGCAAAACCTTTGTCGAGTTCCACCAGAGCGAGCACGAACCCCTGGCGGCAAAAGAGCCGTTAGTCTGGGAGCGCGCCGTCCGCGGGTTTTTGCAATCCTTGGACGAGAAAAAGAGCCTTGCAGCCTGATTGTTTTTTCTGAAAACACTACCGTCTACTGTTTGAGGTTTGGCAATTAACTTTGTCAAGGCCGCTGGCCAGGTTTACCAGCCAAAGGGGCCAGGCCCGAAATTGAAAGTGGTGAAGGAAGTGAAGGAGAACGGGGTGCCAAAGGGATTGGCGGAATAGAAGGCCGGGGCAAAGGGGTAGTAATAAGCGGGGCGGACTATTACGGGAACGACTGGGACGAATGCCGGGTAAACAGGGACCAGGGTTGGGCCAGAGGGGTAGAACAAGGGCGGCCCATAAAACGGGGAAGCATAGCCCCGGTTGATTGACATGTAAAACCCCCGCGAGGGAGTCCCCCGGTAATAGGTTGTTTGAGAGGTGTAGTAGGAAGCCGGGTAATAGCCGAACGGATAGTTGGGGTAGAACCATTGGGCCTGAGTTTGCCCTGAAAGAAAAAGGGTGCAAAAGGGCGCCAGAAGGAGAAATAGATTGCGCATAGCGTTCCAACTCGCCTCGAACTAGGGTCTGATAATCAGACTGCCCGGGGGGGGAAACTTGCGCTGCTTTTTCGGAATTTTTGGATCTCATCAGGCCAGGTTCCTCTCGGCAAATTTTCACCCACGATTAGTACCTTCCTCCTTTTTTTTAACTTTCACCCAAGGTATGATCGGGTGCCCTTTTTACTTTCTGAGAAAGTTTCTTTATGTCGATCACCATCGGATCCAGCCGCTATTTCATCAATCAGCCGGCTTTTCTCCTGGTTTTCTGGCTGGCAATTCCCCTGATCTTGCTCATTTACTTGCCCCCCATTTGGGAATGGGTGGCGGTGGCGGCCAGCGTTCTTTTGGGCTTGGCCATAACTTTCCGCCAGGAAGATGCCATAGTGCGGGGAACCCTGGCCAAGTCGAATCAAGGGGGCAATCCCATGTTCCGGGATTTCTCCGGGAAAAAGGTTCTCGCGTTCTCCCCGGAATCCCTGGCTGTCTTTGACGCCAAACCCCAGGCTTTGAACGCCTGGGCCATGGGTTGGGAAGGCTGGAAGGATTTGAAGGAAAAGCATGGCGGGGGCTTCTTCTATTGGAATTCTCTACGGGAGGTGAATGGCGGCAGCCCCATTTCCTCCATCCACTTCCTTTTTGAGGAGGATAAATCCCTCGACTGGCGGCCGGCCTCCCAGAGCGAAAGGTTTCTAACACTCGACGGGGTGTTGAAATTCTCCAGCATGCCGATGAACCGCAAGGAAACCCAGATCACGGGCCATTACCTTCAGGCCGGGCACCTCTTTTTACTCCCCCTTATTCTGGCTTCCATCATGGTTGCCTTGATTGGCATTGGCATGGTTAACGCCATTGATGCGAATCACATGTCAAAGGAAAGCGCGGATCGCGGGCCTATCTTTTGGGTTTTTTGGGAAATGATGGATCAGGTTTTGAAGATTGTGCCTCACCGGTTCCTGACGGAAATTGGCACCGTCGGTTTTGGCCTGTCTCTTTGGGCCGGGTTCCTTTTATCGGCCAGAAAGCATGTGAAGGTCAGCCTACGGTTGAAAGGCCAGGCTGAACCGGAACTGATGCTGCAAAGCGAAAAGTTGCTTTAAGGACACAAACCACGGCAAAAAATAGCGGGGCCTCGGACGGTGTGACGGTGCCGAGTTTTTTTCTCTTCCCTGGGTAGGCGGGCCTCTGGCCCGCAAAAAGAGGAAGAAGCGGGCCCGAGGCCCGCGCACCCAGGAGGCAAACCACTTTACGACGCCAACTCCCTGGGAACGCCAGGCTCCAGCCTGGCAGATTGATTAGCGGCGATCCCAGCGAAGAACAAATCACGCTTGTCCCCTTGGGGGCTTGCACCCCAGAGGGTGCTTGGGCCCCAAGGGCCTTGGACGGTTCGGAAAGCGCGCCGGGTTTTTCTATTTTTTGGTCCCCTCACCCCAACCCTCTTCCCCCCTGCTTCGCACCGTGGAGAGGGGAAAAAAGATGGGCCCGGAGGGGGTCTACTCAACACGGTCCAGGGTTAATTCCACTTTAATAGCCTGGATTTCACGGATGCGCACAGTTTTCTCTTCGTAGATTTTCCTGGCCTCCGCCATTGGTTTTCCCGCCGCTGTCATGGGGCGCTTGTGGCCAATGTCACTCAGCAGAGCCTGGCCCAGTTCCCGCGTTCGCTCGGTGGAAAGTTTGCGAATCAACTGAGCCCTGGCTGCCAAGGGCAAATCGGAAAACTGCAATAGGTCGACCCCCTTGGCCAACTCTTCCGCTGTGTATTTTCCCAACTCTGTACTCTGGTGGGAAAGCCGATAGGAGCCTTGCTCCAACCCGACAATGCGTAATTGATGCAGGCCCCGGTGGGCGAGAAACCGTTCCTTGACCCAATCCTCCCAGGCCGGGTTGGCCACATACGGGTAGACACCCGTGAGATCGATGATCGCAGGAAAACTCTTGGGCTTGGCCACGACTTTTCCCTGGGGCATTGGGGCGTTCCAGGCCTTCAGCACTTCTTGCGCCACGAACCAATGGCCCGAGGCGTTCGGGTGAATGCCGTCGCCTGAAAAAATGAACTCCGGTTTAGTCAACCTTTTTGCTTTTAACTGATCGAGCAAGGCGGAATGAGCGTCGGCCACGGGCAAGTCGGTGGAAGTTAAACTGACGAGCCAGGTGGAATATTTTTTCAAAACGGCATCATAGTCTTCAAAGGGGTCTTTGTAACTGTACTCTGGCGCGCCGGCGGGGCGCAGCTTTGCTTTCACTGGTTTGGGATCGAATGGGGGCGTGGTTAACAGAGTGACCCTGGCGCCCGCGGCACGGGATTTTTTCACCAGGGTGAGAAATCCTTCCTGATATTTGGCAAAGCGGCCCTCATCGAAAGGACTGTAGATGCCGTCATTCATGCCATAGCAGGCGATCACATGGGCGGGTTGGATCGTTTTCAAGGCGCGGTCGAGCCGCTCGTGCACATTGGGGCGTGGAAAAGGGTGGTCCCGTTCACTTTGCCCGCTGATGGTTTCGCTGGGCAGACCGAGATTGATGACTTCAATATTTTTCAGGGGAAAGCGGGTGAGCAGGTAATAGTCAATGTCGGCGACGAAATGCCCAGCGTAGGTGTTGCTGTCGCCGAGGAATAGGACCTTGTCTCCCGGTTGTGGCATGGCTGGTGGCGCGCCGGGCAAGGAGCTGGCCAGGATTAAGTAAACCATCAGGAGTGAATTCATGGAACGCTACCGGTGTTGGGATTGGTGAGAAAGGGGGGAAAGAGATCGCGGTCTGCCCAGGTGGCGACGGCGTTGGCCGCCTGATGCAGCAAGGGATCAATGAGTGAGGCGGGTTGTTTTTTGCCCGGGCCCATTTCGAAAGAGCCATTGAAGAGGATGGCCCAGGTCATTCCGTCGTGCCTGCGAACGAGAAGGGTGGAAGTTCCTTGCAGGAGTCCGGTGTGCCAGGTGTTGATCTTATCGTGGCCTGCCACTTGGCGCACATTCCAGCCGAGGGCGTAGTAGACGGGATTGGGTTTGCCATCGGGGCCAGCTTCGCGTTTTCCCAGCGGGGGGGCGAACATTTGTTCCACCGATTCCTTTTTCAAAACGCGCGGCTTGGCGCCAGCATTCATGGCGGTGGCAAAGCGCACCAAGTCCGGGGCGGTGGCGATCCAGCCCCCATGGGCATCCAGCGATTCTTGATACCACGCGCCGTAGGGGACAAGCGCTTCCTCATGAGGCGGGAAAACCGATTTGCTCTTTTTCATCCCGGGGGGGTAATACAGGGCCTCGTGCGGGGCGCGCTGGCCGAGTTGCGAACCGCCAATGCGCATGTCAGCAATTCCCAAAGGGGCCAGGATTTGCTCTTTTACAAAGGCATCGTAAGACATGCCGGTTACTTTCTCAATCACCCGACCCAGCAGGCAATAACCGAAATTGGAATAGGCGTAGCGCTCACCTGGAGTGAAATCGAGCTGTTTGCCCATCATAAAGCGGATGATCCGCGGTGGGGTTGCTGGCGGCGCTTTCTTGCTGGCGCTGGCAATGTCGATCGAGCGGAACATCGGGTCGAAGGATTTATCCCTGTCGAACCCGCCGGTGTGTTCCAGCAACTGGCGCAGGGTGATTGTCTTCCAGCGTTCATCAAGAGGTGCATTGCCCTCGCGCAGGGGATCGAAGCCAAGGATGCTGGTGACTTTATCGTCGAGGGAGATTTTTTTTGCTTCAACGAGCTTGAGAATAGCCGCCGCGGTGATTGGCTTGGAGATGCTGGCAATGCGCAGCAGGGTGTTTGGGCGCATGCCCACGCCTTGGAATTGGTTGGCTGAAGAAGGAAGCTCGGCGTAGCCGTAACCCACCGCGTAGACCAATTGATTCCCCTTGGCGACCGCGAGTGAGGCGCCGGGGATTTTGTGTTCCTTTAAAAAGGAATCGAGCAGTTTATCGAACGAGGCCAGGCCGGGGTCTTTCAACCCACAGCGCGGCAGGGGCTCTGGCTTTGCCTGGGCAAAAAGGAGGCCCAGGAACAAACCAGCGCACGGACACAGAAGTGCCCAACGCATTTTTCTTCTCCGTTTTTTTCCTCACCCCTTGCGGGCGTCCAGGCTGAAAGATCCCGAGCCGTTGGCAACAATCAGCAACATGGCGCCAACCAGAGAGAGATTTTGCAAGAAATGCAGCGCCTCAAGTTTTCGTTTGGGATCCTGGAAGTTCCAGAAATCGTGGAACAACCAAGTCGCCGCCAGGAGGTAGACAAGCAAACCTGCCGCCCCCACCCTGGCCTTCAATCCCAGTATAACCATTAAACTGCCTGCCACAAGGATACATATGGTTAAAACCAGGGCCGCCCGCGCCTGCGGGATCCCCCGGCTGGCCATATTCCCCACCACTTCTTCAAAATTGGGGATGCTCAACCCGACGGCGCTGGTGACAAAAATCGCGCACAGGGAAATCCGCCCGATCAGGGTCATGGTCCCTTGCATCTTCTCGGCAAAATTCTGAGCCATGGTTTCCTCCTCGTGGTCCACCGTCTTAATTTTTCCACCGGATTTGCAAAAAGGAAGCGAGTCAATCTTCCTTCCTGGATTGGGCCAAGGGGAAAAGGTATACTTCACCCCGCTAACCGCCAGAATCGATCCTTTCGGAGAACTCCCATGCCTACCCGCCGCGATTTCCTCCTCGCCGCCGCCATTCCCCTGGCCGCCCGGCGCCTGGCCCTGGCCGCGCCTCAAGCTTCCGCCGCGCCGTTAAAATTGGCCATCGTCACGACTGAATGGCGCTTTCGCTCCCATGCCTGGCACATGGGAGAGCGCTTCCTGGCCGGCTATCCCAAAGAAGGCAAATGGCACCGCCCGCCTGTTGAAGTGGTCTCCGCCTATGTCGATCAGTTCCCTGAAGGTGATCTCTCTCGCGGCAGGGCCAAGGAGTTTGGCTTCAAAATATATCCCACCATAGCCGAGGCGTTGCGCCAGGGGGGCGACAGCCTTGCAGTCGATGCCGTCCTTCTTATCGGCGAGCATGGCAACTACCCGTTCAACGAAATCGGCCAGCACCTCTACCCCCGCTATCAGTTCTTCAAGCAAATCGCCAAGGTTTTCAAAAAGGATGGCAAAGCCGTCCCCGTTTTCAACGACAAACATCTTTCCTGGAATTGGGAATGGGCCAAAGAGATGGTCGACTTGTCGAAGGAATTGAAATTCCCCTTCCTGGCCGGGTCGTCTCTCCCCGTCACCTGGAGGATGCCCTCCATAGATCTACTATTTGGGTCGGAAACCGAGGAAGTCATGTGCGTGGCCATGGGCGGCCTCGACAGCTACGACTTCCACGCCTTGGAGGTCATTCAGTGCATGGCGGAAAGAAGGCATGGCGGCGAGACTGGCGTGGCCTGGGTACACGGCATGAAAGGCGAGGCGGTTTGGAAGGCGCTGGAATCCAACGAATGGGATGCCTCTTTATTTGAAGCCTGCCTGGCCCGGTCGCAAACTCTGGGGCAGCCGGCCACTGCCAGCCACCGCCTGCCCACGCCAAAGCAGCGAC
This sequence comes from Gemmataceae bacterium, assembly GCA_009692005.1. Lineage (GTDB taxonomy): Bacteria > Planctomycetota > Planctomycetia > Gemmatales > Gemmataceae > SHZZ01. The sequence continues at coordinate 20,600 of SHZZ01000053.1, forward strand.
GAGAATTGTGCAAGGAGCCTTTGGCTTACCGCTTTCAATACCGGGATGGCACCCGCGCCACCATGCTGCTGATGAACGGCCTGGTGGGGGACTTCAATTTCGCCGCCCGGATTAAAGGAGAAAAGAAACCGCTTTCCACTCTCTTTTACCTTCCCCCCAATCCGAATGTCACTTACTCGGCGGCGCTGATGTCCAAGGCGGAGGAAATGTTCGTCACTGGCAAGGCGCCCTACCCGGTGGAACGCACACTACTAACCTCGGGGATTTTGCAATCCTGCATCCAATCTCTGGCGGCGGGAAAAAAACTGGAAACTCCCCACTTGAAGGTGGTCTACTCTCCGGCCATGATATCCCAATACTGGCGGTCGTGATTTTTCCCTGGTCCTGGATGGATGCCCGAAAATGAAAAACTCCCTGACGCATTTTCTGGCCTTGTTGCTTTTCTCCGGGGTGGCCATGGGCCAGATTCCCCCCGGCCCTGGCGGACCCAAGGGGAGAGTTCAACCTCCTGGCGGACCTTTTGGCCCCAAGGGCCCAGCCGTCCCTGATCCTTTTGACAATCCCACGGGGCTGCCTCCGGAACTGGCCAACGCCTTCAAGGAAGCATTTGCCGCCAGGCAACCAGGGCCCAAAAAAATCCTCCTTTCCGATGTCGCTGAAATTAATCTCACCGCCGAGATGGCCTTTATTCCCGCCGGCCCGGCCAGCAGTTTAATGAACGCTTTGGGGAATCAATCGAAGGGTGAAATCGTTGGCGTGGTGACGGAAGGCATGGTGGGATTGGAGTCGATGACTGTGTTGGAAGTGGTCCGCGAGGGCCATGTCGCCGACAACGACGCTGACAACATGAATGCCGACTCTTTAATAGATCAGATACGCAAGGGCACCGAGGAAGCCAATAAAATGCGGGCCGAGAAGGGCATTCCCTCCCTGCATGTGGAAGGCTGGGATGAAAAACCGCGCTACGACAAGGGAAGAAGGATGCTGGTCTGGTCGATCCTGGCCCGCGAGGAGGGCCTGGCCACGCTGAACTTTTCGCAAATTCTTCTGGGGCGCGATTCCATGCTGCGGGTGGTGACTGTGGGCGAGCGGGCAGATGCGCAAAAAACCAAGCTGTTCGCCAAGCTGGTGGTGGACAAGACGAGTTATGTTGCGGGAAAAGGCTACGAGGATTTTCAGCCGGGAGTGGATAAAGTCGCTGAGTATGGCCTGACCGCCCTGATCGTGGGCCTGGCAGCCAAGAAACTGGGGCTGATCGCGGCGGTATTGGTGTTCCTCGCCAAGGCCTGGAAGTTGATCGCCGTGGTGGTGGTGGTGGTGGGCGGCGGCCTGTTCAAGCTCTTCACGGGGAAAAAGGAAACCCCGCCCGACGAGACCACGAATGGGTTTAGCAACCCGCGTTAGCCGGCTGTTCCCAGCAACTTTCCCGCTTTGATTATTCCACCCTGGACCACTGCCAGAAACTTCCCCCGATCCTGCAACAATTTTATGTTGCCCAGAACATCACCCTCGACCACCAGGATGTCGGCCAGTTTTCCTTTTTCCAAGGCGCCGAACTCATGACCACGCCCCATTATTTCCGCCCCGGTCCGGGTGGCGCAGATCAAAGTTTCCACCACCGTGAAGCCGACATAGTCGACGAAAAAGGCCAGCTCTTTTGCGTAGTCGCCGTGCGGGTTCCAGGCGAAGCCGTAATCGCCTCCCATGCCAACCCGCCCGCCGGCGCGCAAAATCCTGCGGGCGCTTTCCGCCCCGCCTTCCAGGGTTTCTTTATGCCCGTCAATCACGCGCTGCGGCAGACCGAACTCCGGCCCGCGCTCGACGCTGGCCAGCTCAAAATACAAGGCGGGAACTATTGGCACATCGCGCTTCAATAATAGTTCCAACCCCTCGTCGTCGATGAAGGTGGCGTGTTCCACCGCGTCGTAGCCAGCGCGCAGGGCGTTCTTGATCCCTTCACCTGCCCGGCAATGACCGGTGACTTTCATCCCATGATTATGCGCCATGGCCACAACGGCGTGCATCTCTTCAAAAGTCATGCACAGGGTGTGGTGGTCGTTGATGTCGGGGGAGGCGGCATCGCCCGTGGGGTAGGTTTTGACCCACTCGACCCCATCCTTGACCAGCTTTCTCACAGCGGCGCGGGCTTCCTCGGCGCCGTTGATGATCAGGACCAGGCCTTCCATGCCGATCTTGCGGAACTCGGGGTTCCAGTCCATCAGTCCGCCGGCGCCGCAGATTTCCCGTCCGCTGGCCGCCAGTCGCGGCCCAGGGGTGATGTCCGCCTCAATGGCCTTTTTCAGCCAGACATCGATGTTGAATAAACTGCCGCCGCTACGCCCCGCGGTGTAGCCGCATTCCAATGCCAGCTTGGCATTGGCCGCGGCCAGCAGGGTGACATATTCCACCGGGTACTTGATGTCGAGATCTTCGAGTGCGGCGACATTGAAATAGGTGGGGTGAAAATGGGCTTCTACCAGCCCGGGCAAAATGGTGCATCCTTGGGCGTCGATTACCCGGGCGCCGCTGGGAATGGGTGGCGCCTGGGCCCGCGCACCAGCGTAGGTGATTATTCCATCTTGGGAAATCAGGCAGCCATCGGGAATCAACGGCGCGCCTGTCGCCGTAAAGAGTTTTCCCTTCTCGACGACAAGTGGGCCCGAGCCTGTTTTCATTTCTTTCGTTCCTGGTTAATTCCCTTGTGATGGCGGGATGCCAAAAGGATAAAGCACACTGGCCGGTGGTGCCAGCGGTTTCCCCTTCTGGATGGCTGGCCCGGGGCGGAAGGATGGAGTCCGAGGAACATCCGACCCCGTCTTTTTTCTCCTCCCTGGGTGCGCTGGCCTCTGGCCCCCTTGCTCAGCCGTTAGTTCCTGCCTTCCCGCGAAAGGGCTTGCCATGAATCTTCATCACTCCGCCTCTTTCAAAAAAGCCTTCACGCTCATTGAACTGCTGGTGGTTATCGCCATCATCGCCATTTTGATCGGCCTTCTTTTGCCGGCGGTTCAGAAAGTAAGGGAGGCGGCTACCCGCATGAAGTGCGGCAATTCCCTGAAGCAACTTGGCCTGGCCATGCACAACTATCACAACACGGAACAATGCCTTCCCCCGGCCATGGGCGGCCCCGCCACCTCGCAAGGCCGCCTGAGCGCCTTCGTTCACCTGGCGCCCTTTTTTGAAGGGGACAACCTCGTCAAGTTAATTTTCACCCAGGCCACTTATGGCGCCACCACCTATGCCACCCCGCCGGCGCCCTGGGACCAGAACTTCGACCCCTGGGGCAAAAACAACCAGGTGAAATTCCTCCACTGCCCCTCCGACATTCCCCAGTACGATAACCGCGGCGGCCGCACCATCAGCATCGCCTCCACCAATTACATGGTCTGCTGGGGCGATGTCATCACCGGCACGCAGTTGAACTCAGCCTTTCAGAAGCGGGGCATCTTCGGAAATAAAAGCGCTGTCAAGCTCAACGAAATTTCGGACGGCACCAGCAACACCCTGGCCATGTCCGAACGCGTCTTCCGCGTCACCGCCAACTCAGTGAAAGGGAACATTGCCCGAGATCTCGGCGCCGCACTTTCCACAAATCCCACCCTCTGCCTGCTGACCGCCAACCAGATGGCAGGGCAATACAACTCCACGATCACCCTCGACGGCTACTACGGCGGCACCAGGTGGAACGACGGCATGACCCAGTTCACAGGCTTTAATACCGTGCTGCCTCCCAATAGCCCCTCGTGCATGGCGGCGGGGTCCAACACCTTTGGCATCTTTTCCGCCCAGAGCATGCATTCCGGCGGAGTGAATGGCCTGTTCGCCGACGGCAGCGTTCGCTTCATCAGCGAGAACATCAATGTCGGCAACCAGGGCGCGCCGGAAAATTTGAACGGCCCAAGCCCCTATGGCGTTTGGGGCGGCCTGGGAACCATGAAGGGCGGCGAAATCCCCGCCGTGTTTTAATCCCACTTTTTTCAGGAGGCGCTCATGCAGCCCAGACTTCTCTTTCCTTGGTTCCTTTTCCTTTTTTCCGCCTGTGCCTCCAACCAGGACCAATGGAGGAAGGGCCGCCCGAAGGTCGTCCCGGTCGAGGGTACAATCATGTATAAGGGCGCGCCGCTGGCCGACGCCACCGTGACCTTCACCAACACTGCAACTTCCACCACCGCCTACGCCCATACCGCCGCCGATGGAAAGTTCATCCAGACCACTTTTGTCAAAGGGGATGGCGCCGCTCCCGGCAAGCAGGATGTTGCCGTGCGCAAGGTGCTTCTGATTGACAAGGCCAAGGGGCTCGACACGGGGGCTTCGTCCGAGATCCCTCCGCTGCCGGAGGAGCGCTGGCAGATTCCGCAAAAATTCGGCAGCGCCCAGACTTCCGGCCTGGGCTTGGAAATTCCTGAATCGGGTAATAAGGCCCTGGTGATTGAACTGAAAGACTAATGTTCGGAACTCAACCAGAAACCGGGCGTTAGCCGGGTAGTTCTTTTCATTTTCGAGATCCTAAGTAACGCCTGTGAGGTGTTTTCATTCGGGAAACGGGGCGAGTTCCTCCCGCCGCTTGTCTTGCCTTTTCTTCCAGGTGTTCCAGGAAAAAAGCCCCAGGGCTGTCCATATCAGGGCGAAACAAATCTGTTGCCCCAGAGTGAATTCCTCCCCAAACAAGACAATTCCCAAAAGAAATTGCATGGTCGGCGATATGTACTGGATGAACCCCATGAGGGTCAGGGGGAGAATGCGGGCGGCGACGACAAAGCAGAAGAGCGGCGCCACCGTGACCAGCCCGCTCAGCGCCAGGGCGAAATCGCTTCCAGGGTCTTTGCCAAAAACCCCGGTCCCCTGGTGCTGCCACCAGGCCAGCGCTCCCAGCGACATCGGCAGAAGAAAAAGCGTTTCACAAAACAATCCCGTGGTGGCATCGACATGCAATACTTTCCTCAGCACCCCGTACAGGCAAAACGATAGCGCCACCACCAGGGCTATCCACGGGAGTTTTCCCTCCATGGCGATGCGGACGGCGATTCCCAATGCCACCAGAAAGATCGCCATCAGTTCCACCCGGTCGAGCTTTTCCCGAAACAATACCTGCCCGAGAAAGAAGCTGAACAACGGCAATAGAAAATAGCCCAGGCTGGCTTGTAGCACCTGGTTGGTTGTCGCCGCGTAGATGTAAATTCCCCAATTGACCGCGATCAATACCGAACTGGCGATCAGCCCCGCCAGGATTTTTCCCCGCAGGGCTGCCTTTACCGCGCGCCATTTCCTTTGCCCCCAGACCAGCAGCGTGATCACCAGAAAGGACCAGGCCACCCGGTGCGCCAGGATTTCCACCGGGGAGATCGATTTCACCAGCCAGATGTATAGGGGCATGGCGCCCCACAGCGTGTGCGAGGCCAGGCCAAAGAATAGTCCCAGGCGGAATTCCGCCGCGGTTGTTTTGGTTTGATTCATGCCAAGGCGGGTCCCAGGATCGGGCAAGTCTCATCCATCAAAAAAACGAGGCTGGGAGAGGCCTTGTTCTTTCGCGCGGCGCACCCTGTAAACTTATCATGGATATCACCTGTTGGCCAATCCGGAGCACCCCGTGACCGAAGCCCAAGCCAGGCGCCAAATATTGGATTTGATTCAGGGCTACCGCTTGACCCAGGCCCTTTATTGCGCCGCCGAGTTGAAACTCGCCGACCTTTTATTTGAAAATGCGAAAACCCCGGTGCAACTCGCCAGTGAATGCCAGGCCCTGGTCGGCCCCCTTTCTCGCCTTTTGCGCACCCTGGCCAGCCTCGGCGTCTTTCAACAGCTTCCCTCGGGCGCTTACGCCAACACCCCCCTTTCCCTCTGCCTGCGCGCCTCCGACCCCGATAGCCAGTGGGCTTGCGCCATCCTGGCCGGCACCGAGCGCTACAAGGCTTTCGATAAACTGCTCGACTGTCTTCGCACCGGCAAAACCGGATTTGAACTGGCCTATGGCATGCCGCTGTTTGAATTCCTGAAAGAGCGCCCGGCGTCGGCCAGGATTTTTGACCAGGCCATGACCGGCCTGCACGGCGCGGAGACCGCCGAGATGCTCGAAGTTTTTGACTTCTCGGTTTTTCAAACCCTGGCCGACATCGGCGGGGGCAACGCCAGTTTGCTTTTGCAAGCGCTGAGGAAGCACCCCGGGTTGCAGGGGATTTTGTTCGACTTGCCCCATGTGGCGGAAAATGCCGCCAAGGAAATTGCCGCTGCCGGGTTCACCACTCGCCTGGCTATTCACCCGGGCGACTTCTTTAAAGAGATTCCCTTAAAAGCCGACGCCTACCTCATGCGCCATATCCTTCACGATTGGACCGACGAGGAATGCCTGAAGATTTTGCGCAACTTGCGCCGGGGTTTTTCCCCCGGAGCCAAGCTGGTGGTGGAATATGTGATTGAAGAGGGGAACGCCCCGCACCCTGGAAAACTGCTTGATTTGGGCATGCTGGTGGCGACCGGCGGGCGGGAACGCACCGCGGAGGAATTCCGTTCCCTCTTCACCTCAGCCGGATTTCACCTGGAAC
>SHZZ01000054.1 GCA_009692005.1 Gemmataceae bacterium
GGAGCCTGGCGTTCCCAGGGTGGGAAAAGCCGTCGCACAGGGCAAAAGAGGGTTGTTTATTCTCGCTTGCAAGCCAAGTGGGGAATATAAAGAGTAGAACCGGGTGGGAGGGCTCCCGCCGGTTGCCAACGCCTGCGAGGGTTTCATGAAGGGCCTTATCGATATTCCGCGCAGTTCCCTGGGATGCAAGTTTCTCATGGGGGTGACCGGGTTCCTCTTGATGGTTTTCGTCTTCGGCCACATGACTGGCAACCTGCTGATCTTCCTCGGTCCCGATGCCATCAATGAATACGGCGAGTTTCTTCAGGGAGCGGGACACGGTTTGCTCATCTGGGCGGCCCGGCTGGGACTTTTGGCCATTTTTATCACTCACCTGGCCATGGCCTTATTGCTCAGGAAAAGAAATAAGGAGGCCCGGCCGGTGCCCTACGATGGCGACACCACCCTGGTGGCCTCCTGGGTTTCCCGCCACATGATGCTCAGCGGTCTGGTCATTCTTGCATTTGTTCTCTACCACCTGGCGCATTTCACGGTCGGCATCACCGACTCTGCCAACTTCAAGATGAATCTGCTGCGGGACGCAATGAACCGGCCGGACATTTACACCATGGTGGTGCGCGGGTTTCAGCAGCCGATGATCAGCGCCATTTATATGTTTGCCCAGTTGATCCTGGGGCTGCATCTTTACCACGGGGCGGGGAGCTGGATTCAATCGCTGGGCCTGGCTCGCGGTTGGGTTCGGAATTGGCTCGACCCGATAGGCTGGGCCGTTTTACTCCTGGTGTTTCTGGGCAATTGTTCCATCCCGTTTTCCATCCTGGCGGGATGGGTGAAGTAAAGGAAGCAGGAATGATGAAACTGGAAAGCCGCGCTCCGGGCGGACCCCTGCAGCTAAAGTGGGACCGTTACAAGGCCGAGATGAAGCTGATTAACCCGGCCAACAAGCGCAAGTATCGCGTGTTGGTGGTGGGAACCGGGCTGGCGGGCGCGTCGGCGGCGGCGGCTCTGGCGGAACTTGGCTACCAGGTCGATACCTTTTGTTTTCAGGATTCTCCTCGCAGGGCCCACAGCATTGCCGCGCAGGGGGGCATCAACGCCGCCAAGAATTACCAGAACGATGGCGACAGCGTCTGGCGCCTTTTTTACGACACGATCAAAGGCGGCGACTTCCGTTCCCGCGAGGCCAATGTCTACCGGTTGGCGCAGGTCAGCGTTAACATCATCGACCACTGCGTGGCGCTGGGGGTGCCGTTTGCCAGGGAGTACGGGGGCCATTTGGACAACCGCAGTTTCGGCGGGGCCCAGGTGTCGCGCACTTTTTATTGCCGCGGGCAGACCGGCCAGCAACTTCTCCTCGGGGCCTACAGCGCGCTCAGCCGGCAGATCGGCATGGGCCGGGTTAAATCCCACCCGCGCACGGAAATGATCGATCTCGTCCTGGTGGATGGCAAGGCACGGGGCATCATTGTTCGCGACCTGGTTACGGGCAAACTGGAATCTTATGTTGGCGACGCTGTCGTTCTCGCCACCGGCGGGTACGGCCCCGTCTTCTTCCTTTCCACCAACGCCAAGGGGTGCAATGTCACCGCCACCTACCGGGCGCACAAACGCGGGGCTCTCTTCGCCAACCCCTGCTTCACGCAGATTCACCCGACTTGCATCCCAGTCACCGGCGATTACCAATCGAAGCTGACGCTGATGAGCGAGTCGCTGCGCAATGACGGGCGCATCTGGGTGCCCAAGAAAGCGGGTGACAAGCGATTGCCGAGCGAGATTCCGGAAGGCGAGCGCGATTATTACCTGGAGAGAAAGTACCCGAGTTTTGGCAATCTGGCGCCGAGGGATATTTCCAGCCGTGCTGCCAAGGAAGCATGCGACGACGGGCGCGGGGTGGGCGAGGGGGGCCGGGGCGTCTACCTCGATTTCTCTGACGCCATCGCTCGACTGGGGGAAAAGGTCATTCGCGAACGGTACGGCAACTTGTTCGACATGTACCACCACATCACCAACGAGAATCCCAACCAGGGGCCGATGCGCATCTACCCGGCGATGCATTATTGCATGGGTGGATTGTGGGTGGACTACCACTTGATGAGCAACATTCCCGGGCTGTTTGTACTGGGGGAGGCCAACTTTTCCGATCACGGGGCCAACCGGCTGGGGGCCAGCGCCCTCATGCAGGGGCTGGCCGACGGCTACTTCATTGCTCCCTACACCATCACCAATTACCTGGCTTCCACCAAGCAAACTCCGGTCGATACGAACCACGAGAACTTCAAGGCTTGCCTGGCGGAAACGCAGGAGCGCATCCAGCGGGTTCTTGCAGTCAAGGGCACGCGCAGCCCGGTGGTCATTCACCGCGAGCTGGGCAAAGTCATGTGGGAGCATGTGGGCATGGCTCGCAGCACGGAGAGCCTGAAGGCGGCGCTGAAACGCATTCCGGCGATTCGCGAGGAATACTGGAAGACCGTGTCGGTGCCCGGTTCGGGGGAAGAGATGAACCAGGGATTGGAATACGCCCTGCGCGTGGCTGACTTCATCGATTTTGCAGAGCTGCTGACCGAGGATGCCTTGTCGCGGGAGGAATCGTGCGGCGGGCATTTTCGCGTGGAACACCAGACGGAAGAGGGCGAAGCCAAGCGCGACGACGACAACTTCGCCCATGTCAGCGCCTGGGAGCATACGGGTGAAGGGAAGAAACCGGCGCTGCACAAGGAATCGCTGGGGTTCGAGAATGTCCAGTTAGCCGTGAGGAGCTACAAGTAATGAACTTTCCTTTGAAAGTGTGGCGGCAGAAAAACTCCCAGGATACTGGCGGCTTTGTCCACTATCAGGCCAAGGGCATCGTTCCTGACATGTCCTTTCTGGAAATGCTCGATGTCGTCAATGATGAGTTGATGGAAAAAGGGCAGGAGCCGATCGCCTTTGACCACGATTGCCGCGAAGGGATCTGCGGCAGTTGCAGCCTGATGATCAATGGCCGGCCGCACGGGCCAACGCGCGGCACCACCTGCCAGACCTACATGCGCAACTTCACCGATGGCCAGACCATTGTAATAGAACCATGGCGGGCCAAGTCTTTTCCCATTGTGCGCGACCTGGTCTGCGACCGCGGGTCGTTCGATCGCATCATGGAAGCCGGCGGGTTTGTCACGGTCAATGTCGGCGGGGCCCCGGATGGCAACGCTCTGCCCGTGGCCAAGGTGGCGGCGGAAAAGGCCATGGATGGCGCCGCCTGCATCGGCTGCGGCGCCTGTGTGGCCGCTTGCAAGAACGCTTCCGCCATGCTCTTCGTCGGCGCCAAGGTCAGCCACCTCGGCTTCCTTCCCCAGGGACAGCCCGAACGCGCCGACCGGGTTCGCCAGATGGTGGGACAGATGGATAAAGAAGGTTTCGGCGGCTGCACCAGCCAGTACGAGTGCGAAGCGGCTTGCCCGAAGGAGATCAATGCCGACTTCATCGCCAAGATGAACGCCGACTACCTCTGGGCCTGCATCGCCACGGAACAATAAAGGCTCCACTCAAGGAATATTCTCATGCGCATCGTTGTGCTGGCTGCGATTTTTATCCTTGGGTCGTTGAGCCTTTGGGCGGCTGAGGGGGCCCAGCCGGCTTACCGGGTGCTGGCCGCCGACAAGGGCAAGGTCGCCCTGGTCAATGCGGGAAAAGTGGAGTGGGAATTCGCCAACAAGGCTGAGACCCACGACTTGCAGCTTCTTGCCAACGGCAATGTGCTGCTGCCTTTGCCTGGCCCGGTGATTGCCGAGGTGGATCGCCAGGGGAAGGTGGTTTGGAAATTCGCATGCCAGGCCAAGGCCGGGTACAGCGGACGCGTGGAGGTGCATGCCTTTCAAAGGTTGGCGGATGGCAACACGATGATAGCGGAGTCCGGCAACTGCAGGATTATTGAGGTGGGTCCGGAGGGAAAAATTGTCCGCGAAGTGCCCCTGACCGTGGAAAAACCCAACGCTCACCGCGACACCCGAATGGCCAGGAAGTTGAAAAACGGCAACTATCTGGTTTGCCATGAAGGGGACGGCAAGGTTCGCGAGTACGATCCAACCGGCAAGGTGGTCTGGACCTACGCGCTGGACTTGGGCGGCCGGCCGCGGTCGCCTGGACATGGCGTCGAGGGGCACGGGGTGGAAGTCTATGGCGCCATCCGGCTGGGCAATGGCAACACCTTGATAGGCGGTGGGAACAACAACCGCGTTCTCGAAGTGAACCCCAAGGGTGAGATTGTCTGGAAGATCGAACAGGACGAACTGCCGGGGATCAAACTGGCCTGGGTTACCACGCTGCACGCTTTGCCGAACGGCAACATCATTGTGGGCAATTGCCATGCTGGCCCGCTTAACCCGCAGTTGTTCGAGGTCACCAGGGACAAAAAGGTGGTTTGGAAGTTCAACGACTTCAAGACCTTTGGCAACGGCCTTGCCGCAGCACAGGTGCTGGACATCGAGGCCATCCGCTAGAAAGTTAATAAGCTCAGGCACAGCGCGAGAGGAATACCTGACATGCAAATGGTGAGACCGATGCAGCGATTGGTTGTGCCGATAGTTTTGGCCTTGGCCCCTTGTTTACTCTTGGCGGAGGAGAAGTCGCCTTTCACTTACAACGACCCCGCGCCGAAGAAGCACGACTTCAAGGAGCGTTCTAGCAAGATCGATCCCCGGGCAATGGCCCATGCAGAAATTGAATTCGTCTTTGAAAAAGCGGGCAAGGCGGTCGATTGGGAGAACGCCAGCGTGGACACCCGAGTGGCGCCGCGCGGCATGCTGGTCATCTGGCTCATGGGTTACAACAGCCAACTCTTCGACCGCTTGACCGGTTACGGGCTGCACGCCATCCAGGTGCATTATGCCAACGGCTGGTTCGGGAAGTTTGGCAAGGAGTCGCCCGGTCCGGATGGAAAGCTGTTGGGAAAGATCCGGTTGGAAGCCGCCACTGGCGAGGACTTTTCCGATTTGGTTAGCATCCCCAAGCCCGATGGCATGAAGGAACGGGCCTTGAAGTTCGTTCAATGGCTGGGGAAGAAGCATCCGCAGGGCCGCTGGGAATATTTTCTGGCGCCAGGAGGAAACGATTTGAATTGGGAGCGGGTCATTGTGGCCGGAAGTTCCCACGGTTCAACCACCGCGGCGCGTTTTGCCATTCACCAGAAGGTCGGTCGCGTGGTCATGCTGTGCGGGCCCCGCGACCAGTTGGAAAACTGGCAGGGGCTGAAATCGGCCACGCCTGTCAACCGCTTTTTTGCCTTCAGCCATGTCCTTGATGGCGGCTGGAAGGGCGACCATTATCCGCGGTCATGGCAAATGCTGGGGTTGAACCAGTTGGGCCCGCTGGTGAATGTCGATCGCATGGCGGCGCCTTATGGCAACTCCCGCCGGCTGATTACCGATGCCGATGTCAAGGGGGATGAGAAGAAGGCCCATGGCGCGGTCACGCCGGGCGGTTCCGCGGTTAAGGACGCCTCGGGAAAGTATCTCCACGAGCCAGTTTGGAAATACCTTTTCACCCATCCGGTGGAACAGCGTTTAGAGGCAAAGTAAAAAAGGAAAGCGAGGGGGCCATGCGCTGGAGTTTTGTCTTAATTATCTCGGGCCTTCTGACCTCCGGCATCAGGGCGGAAACGAAACCCAACATCCTGCTCATTTGCGTCGATGATTTGAAACCGATCCTGGGCTGTTATGGCGACAAGGTGGTGAAGAGCCCGAACATCGACCGGCTGGCCAAACGGGGAGTGGTTTTTACCCACGCCTACTGCAACCAGGCAGTCTGCTCGCCCTCGCGCAATGCCTTGCTGACCGGGTTGCGCTCGGACACCCTGGGCATTTACGATTTGCCGACCAATTTCCGGAAATCACGGCCCGATGCCATCACCCTGCCGCAGTACTTCAAGAACCACGGCTACCGCACGGAGGGGCTGGGGAAAATATTTCATGTGGGGCATGGCAACCATGAGGACCCAGCCTCGTGGAGCGTGCCGCACTTTTCTGCCAAGAGCATTGGCTACGCGCTGGAGGAAAACAAGGCCGCGCCCACCCGGGAAGGCGCCCTCTTCGAGAATAAAAACCCGGCCGGCCTGGCCCGGGGCGCCGCTTATGAATCGGCCGAGGTGGCGGACAACGCCTATGGAGACGGCCTTCTGGCGGAGGAGGCAGTGCGGCGTTTGAAAATCGCCGCCGCCAAGCCAGATCAGCCTTTCTTCCTTGCCGTCGGCTTTCTTAAACCCCATCTTCCCTTCTGCGCCCCGAAAAAATATTGGGACCTCTACAACCCCGCCGTATTTCAACTGGCAACACGCAAGGATCCGCCCCTGGGGGCCCCGGCCTACGCCGCGCAATTCGGCGGCGAACTGCGCAACTACAAAAACATGCCTGCCAATGGGCCCATTCCTGAAGCCACTCAGCGGACCCTCATCCATGGCTATCATGCTGCTATCAGTTACATGGATGCTCAACTGGGCAAGGTCCTCGATGCTCTGGATGCGGCCGGACTGGCTAAAAACACCCTCATCGTTCTTTGGGGAGATCATGGCTGGCACCTGGGCGACCATGGCATCTGGTGCAAGCACACCAATTACGAACAGGCCACGCGCATTCCCCTGCTGATTAGCGCACCGGGGATGGCCCAAGGGATTTCTCACTCGATGGCCGAGTCGGTCGATCTTTATCCAACCCTGGCGCACCTGGCCGGGCTGCCCGCGCCCAGTGGGCTTGATGGAACCAGCCTGGCGCCGGTGTTGAGCGACCCCACTGCCAGGGTAAAGGATTTTATTTTTCATGTTTACCCGCGCGGGAACCGTCTTGGGCGGGCCGTGCGCACCAGCGCTCACCGATTGGTGGAATGGAAAAACTTTGGCCCCAGTTCTGAAGAGGCGGTTTACGAACTGTATGATTATGTCAAGGACCCGCAAGAGTCGAAGAACCTGGCGCCAGAGCAACCGGAGGAGGTTGCCCGGTTGCGAGCCATATTGGACAAGCGTCCCCCGGCCAAGGCCCCGGTCCGCGACGATGGGGCCAAGCAGAAAGCCAAAAAGGGCAAAGCCTGACTTTGATGAATGAGCAATTCCCAGGAATGGAACAAGGTGAACGGGAAGCTGTCCGGCCGGTGAAACGCCGCACACGGACCTTCCGCCCCAATTACCTTTCCTTCTCAGGCACTTACCAGTGCAACCTTTCCTGCCCTCATTGCTGCGTGCCTATTGAATGGCCCGACAGGTTGGAAATCCCAGTGGCGCTTGGCTTTCTCGAACAGGCCAGAGAAGCAGGGATTGAATGGCTTGGCCTCACCGGCGGCGAACCCTTTATCTACCCTGAATTCGTTCACGCCATCGTCAAGCGCGGCATGCAACTTGGCTTTCGGTTTGACAAAATCCAGTCGAACGGCGTCTGGTTCGAGGATGAAAAACATTTGCGCGCCACGCTGCGCCCGTTGGTAAAAGCCGGTTTTAATGGGCGCATCGGCGTAAGCGTGGATAAGTTTCATGGCAAACATACAGCCAAGGCGGCGCTCTTCTGCCTTACAGCCCGCAAACTTTTTAAACGCGATGACATCGTTTCTCTTTCTTACGCCAGCCGCGACCCCCACCAGGGCCTGGAGCCGGTCAAGGATCTGGCCCGCGAACTCAACGCCATCATGGATTGGTCGCCATTGCTGCACCGCTACTTGCTCGTCACCCCGGATTTGACGCTGACGGTGAACTGGAACCATTTGGCGCCGGTGGAACGGGCCGAGCGCTTTCAGGGCGCCTGGGATGGGCAGTGGTTCAAGGAAGATTATTGCGAGGGTCCGGGCCAGGCTTTGATCGTCACGCCCAAGGGCGAAGTGAAACCGTGCTGCGGGTTCGCTTCCGATCTCGATCAGCTGACGATCGGGAACATTTACACCGATTCGCTGAAAAAAATTATTCGCCAGGGGCGCAAGCACCCCTATGTGGGAAAGGTGTTTCGGCTGGGGCTGACTGCCATCCGCGAGGAAATACTGCGGAAGGATCCCGATTCGCTGCCGGGGAAAACCTCCAACCATTGTTTCTTTTGCTGGTACGCCCTGACTCGGGGGTTGGCGGAGGGGATGCCAGGCGGGGGCGGGCAGGTCGGCAATTGGACCGGACTGGTGCAACTTGGTCGGTTAGGTTCCCCAAAGAAATCTTGACGCTTCCCCTGTCCGGGGGCCGTTTTCCCAAGTAAATCTTTGACTTTCTTTTTTTTTGCAAGAAGAGTACGATCATTAATCATTTCAAATTGTGAAATGTTAACCTGAGGAGAGGATATGGCCACTGCCTACGATGAAATCCAATATGTGAGTTTTCCCTATCACCAATCGCATCCGGACCGTTTGGCCTCTATTGCCAAGCTTTTGGGTTTGGAGCCGCCCGCGGTGGAAACGGCTCGGGTTTTGGAACTGGGCTGCGCCTCGGGAAACAACCTGATTCCCATGGCCGAAAACCTGCCCAAGGGGAGTTTCCTTGGCATTGATTATTCCGAGCCGCAAATTGCCCGGGGCAAGGCCCTGGTGGCCGAACTCGGACTCAAAAACATGGAACTGAGGCACGGCAAGATTGAAGATGTCGGACCGAAGGACGGCCTCTTTGATTACATCATCGTCCACGGAATCTATTCCTGGGTGCCGCTCGAGGTGCAAACCAAGATCCTGGAAGTTTGCAAGAAGAACCTCAAGCCCGACGGCGTGGCCTATGTCAGTTACAATGTTCTTCCTGGTTGGCGCATGCGCGGCATGATTCGCGACATGATGCTTTACCACATCAAGCGCTTCAATACACCGCAACAGAAACTCCAGCAGGCCAGGGCTCTATTGGAATTTCTGGTGCAGTCGGTGCCGCAAGACAACAATGCCTTCGGTTCATTCTTGAAATCGGAACTGGAACTGCTGCGGCAGCAATCCGACAACTACCTCTTCCACGACCATCTGGAGGAGAACAACACTCCTTGCTACTTCCACGAATTCATCGAAAAAGCGGGCAGCCAGGGGTTGCGTTATCTCGGCGACGCCGACATGCGCACCATGGCCACTCACGACCTGCATGCCGAGGCGAAAAAGCTCCTGACCACTTCGCCCAATCAGATCGAGTCCGAACAGTACATGGACTTTTTGCGCAACCGCATGTTCCGCATGACTCTTTTGGTTCACGCGGATAAGCAACCGGTTCTGCAGGTGAACACCAAGCGCATTCGCGATTTTTATGTGGCCAGCCTGCTGCGCGTGAAGGACAACGGCCCGGTGCTCAACAGCACCGATCCGGAAACCTACACCGTTCCCACCGGTGGCGAAGCGACGGCGCGGGAACCGCTGGTCAAGGCCGCCATGCGCGTCATGGCCGAGGCTTGGCCCGAACGGATTCAATTCAACCGCCTGGCCGTCCTGGCCAGCGAAAAGCTGGGCTTGCAGGTGCCCACCGACGAGCCCGGGCTTAACCGCATCACCGATCAGATCGGTTCAGCTCTGCTGCTTTTCTACACCGGTTTGCCCATGGGAAGCCTGGAACTTTCCCTGCGGCCCTTGGCTGTCACCAAAATTGTCACCGATAAACCCAAGGTCAACCCGTTGACCAGGAAACAATCGGGTGTCGATGGCATGTTGACGAACCTTCGGCACCAGACGATCCGGATCGGCGATTTCGAGAAGTTCGTTCTCCCGCACCTGGATGGCAAGAAGACCAAGGCGGAAATCCTGGAAATCCTCAAGGATTTGGTGCAGAAGCAGCACCTGCAAATCCGCGAGAATAACATTCTCGTGGTCGATCCAGTAAAGGTCAAAACCATCCTCGAGGCCCAATACAACCAGGTCATGCTGGTATTGGGGCACAACTCGCTGCTGGTGGCGTGAGCGTGAATACCCGGTTGGAACCCGGGCGGCGCCCCGCCCGGATTATCTTTAAGGTCAGGCTTTCGAGCCTGGCCTTTTTGCTTGAATGGATGGGGTTAAAACAACAAGTTGACAGGAAGCACCCTTACTTTGACCGGGACCTCGACAACTTTGCCGTCGCGAAGGATTTTGAAGATCAGAGTTTGACCTGGTTTGGCTCGGCGAATGACCCCAACCACCAGGGTGATTTCCACGCCCTTGGTACCGCCGACCTGGACAATGACCTCGCCTTTTTTCAACCCGGCCTTGCGCGCCGGCCTCCCTTTCAGAGTGTCTTCCACCAGGATTTTTCCCGTCGCCTGTTCAACCCGCAAGGCCAGGCCGACATAGCCAGTCAATCCCTCGGTGCCGCCCGGCAGGGCTTCGGGGTCGCGGACGAATTCCATCAGGCGAATATCGGAATTCTCGCCAACGACAAAGCCCAATGGTCTCTCGCGGATGCCCCCGGTGGAGCGGTTGACGCACAGGGTCAGCTTTTTGCCATCGAATTGATAAATGCCTTCGCAAGTGCCCTTGGGGGAGTAAAAGGTTAGGTCAATGATCTTGGGGCTGGTTTGGCTGTCGAGGGAAAAGGAAGCGATTTCCTCGCCGCCATAGTGAATTTTTTCCCCCTTGAATTCCCACCTGGGCGGGTTGCTGGAAAAATCCTTGGCGCCATTATGCGACTTCAGGGATGCCAGTTTCCAAATGCCCTGGAAGGGCTTGAGTTCCGCGGGAACCTGAGCGGTGGTGAAGGTGGGAAAAAAGGCCAACCCGGTTGCCAGCAAGAATCCCATTGTCCGCATAAAGTCGTCCGCGGGGTAAAGAGGTTTCAGATGGCTTCCATCCACGAAAACGCCATCTCAATGCTATCACATAAGGTCATGACCTGGTCAAGGCGGGTGACCGCAAAAACCTCGCGCAACTCCCGCTCGGGGCAGACGATGGCGATCTTGCCCCCTGCTGAAATCAGTTTTTTGCAAGAGTTGACAATGCCCCCCAGGCGGGCTGAAGAAAGATAAGTGATTCCGGTCAAATCGAGGATGAGCTTTTTTTCACCTGTGTCTGTGGCCTGCCTCAAGGTGGGAAAACTAACCGCTTCCTCCACGCCGGGGTCGTGATAAGTCGCGACAACAGCGTTCCTTTGATGGCGCAGCCAGACGCGGGGATCATCCATGGGAAAACTCAGCCATTAATTTTTCTTCTCGGGGGAGGGAACTACGGACAACTTGTCGGCTTTTTCCACCACGATCTGCGGGCTTTCCCTGAACAAGGTGACCTTGCCTTCCACCCGGATTGTCTTGTCCTTGAAGTACTCGACGGGGTCTTCATACTTCAAGGTTTCTTTCAAGGTCTTGGCCATAGTGCCTTTCAACAGGATGGTGAAATTGTCCTTGTCCTTATAACTCTCTTTGGAGTTCAAGAAGACATTGACCTTGTTCTTGTCCAGGCCAACGGAGGCGACTTTCATTTCCACAAGGCAGTTTTTGTCAACCATTTTGGCGGCTTCAGCCGGGGTGATGGCTTTTTCCTCTGGGAAGGCAAAACCGGCCAGGCCAGGCATCAGCAGGGCGAGGAATGCGAAACGGAACATGCGTCGGGTCCTTTCGGTTGAAATGCGAGCGGAATAGGGGAGTCGTTAATAGTCATTTTCGCTGAAAACTATGGCGGGTCCAGGGAAAAAGCCAAAAGAAGAGAGAAGACAGGGCTTCAGGCGCCCCTGGGCCTTCTATTAAAGGTCATTCGTGTCAGTACCGCTAAGGTTGTCGGGCCAGAATTTTCTCGCGGAAGGACAAGTCGCTGATCAGGCAGGGGTGTTTGTACTGCTCAAGGGTGCCGCCGGTTTTTTTCAAGTGTTCGCTGTCCCAGGATTTCCAGGCCCCGGCCGGGAGAAAGAAAGTTTGAATTGGCCCCAGGCGTCCTTCGCGTTTGCTTTCATACTCCATGTTCAAGGAGCGCAGGTGGAGGTCGAGTTCCCGGGCGATGGCCAGGCCCGTTTCTTTGTTGTTGAGATCGCTTTCCTCGATGAATAGGCCATAGAACGGCTTTTCATCGTCCCAGCAGGGAGCGAGCGAGTAAACAGTCAGGGCCGTGTTCAAGTGTTCCAGGACTTTGGACATCGAGCGAGTGACCTGATGTTCGGAGATTTTTTCTCCGGTGATGTTGGCGAAGTAGGAACCCTTGTTGAGGAACTCGAGGAGCGGGGCCTGGTTGTAAAACCCGGTGCAGCGCACGACATCGTGAATGTCATAACGGTAGAGGCCATAGGCGGTGGTGAGCAGGATGAAATAGTTGCGGCCTTCTTGCAATTCCTGGGGCAAGAGGACGGTGGGGTTGGCCGACTCTTTTTCCTCTTCGGGGATGAATTCGAAAAAGTGGGTGGTGATGTCGAGCACGCCTGCGGGGGTGGAGTCGGCGAGGGGAATGGTCATGCGCCCCTCGCTGGCGATGAGGCCGACATCGCGCACGGGCATGGAACCGAACAGGGCGGGGTAATGGCGCAGGTAGGGCCCCATGCTGCCGCCGGTCCAGTTGCCGAGCAGGCAAGTCGGCTTCCAGTAATCCTTGGGTAAAAGCGCGCCGGTGCGTTGGATGACCTGTTCCAGTTCTTTGACGCGATCGGGATGGCGCTTGAGTCGAGGGGCGATCGCCTGGCGGACCTTGTCTGGCACTTCGAGGCGGGAATCGAGGGTGCCATCGCGTAGGTCGCGCAACAGGCGTTCCTTTTCGCGGTCGGCGGTGCGGGCCAGGTTGATCATGGTGCTGGGATTGGCGGCGAGTATCATGCCGGGCTGTCGCGGTATGCTGAGGCGCATGGCGGTGTAATACTTGGCCAGGGGATCCTTGATCCAGCTGACCTCGGGCGGCACGCAGTACAGGCCGCGGATGACTCGTTTCTGCATGCGGGCTGTCAGCCCGGTCACGCTGCCGCAAGGCACACCCGAGGGGGAGCGGTACTCGTCCCAATCGCCTGACATTTGCAGGATCGGCTCGAGCTTGATCGCCGGATGGTGGTTGAATGCATTCAAACCCCAAATATTCCACCCGTGACGATAGTCCTCGAGGTACTGGTCGGTGACGGGGATATACTTTCGCGTGTCGGTGGTGCCGCTGGTCAGGGCAAACATGTGAATGCGCTTATCATTCAAAAGCGCGTTGACCTCGCCCTTGAGGACGCGGTTCATGTAGGGCTCGATGCGTTCATAGCCGGCCACGGGCAAGTGATTGCGAAAGTCGGCAAGGGATTGGATGGAAGAGAAGCCGTGGTCGGCGCCGAATGCTGTGTGCCGGTGTTTTGCGATCAGCCTGCGCAGGAGAGCCTCTTGAGTCTGGGCGACAGTCCGGGTGGCGTGGTTGAACTGGCCGATACGCCGATTGATGGAGAAGCTGAGCAGGGGGGAGACAACGCCGTGGAGGAAGGCCCGGTGGAAAAACTGATAGCAGCGGTCAAGTAAGACAGGCATGTGGACCTTTGCGGAAGAGTCAGGTGGCTGATGCAGTCAGGGACTTGTCAGGAGCAGGTTCCTGGGAAGTGGGTCTCAGGTGGGTGTCGAAAAACCCAAGAACACGGGAGCGGAATTCATCACCGGCCAGGGGCAGCGCCTGGTTGTGCTTGGCGCCCGGCACCAGCCACATCCACTTGGGCCCCGGCGCCAGGCGGAAAAGAGAGCGCGCCATATCCGGCTTGATGTAATTGTCTTTTTCGCCATGGATCATTAGCCAGGGTTTGCGCATTTTTTTCAGTTTGGTTTCCAGGTGGAGGAAATGGGCGCCTGGCCTCTCCCTTTCGGTCCGGCGGATGGCATTCAGGCCAATGAGGCCGTAAAACCACCAGGGCATGATGACATGGAGCCAGGTTTTTTTGCTGTAGATGGAGATCCACTGTCGCATGAAGGGAACCATGGTGGTGTAGGCGGCGAAGACGCCATCGGTGACGCAACAGCGCACCCAGGGATCCTGGGCCGTACTGTACAGCCCCGCCGCCGCCCCCTTGCTGATCCCGTAAAAGCCAATGCCTTTTGGGTCGGCATCGGGGCGGCTTTTCAAATACGCCACCGCCGACTTCATGTCTTCCACTTCAATCTGCGTGATCCACTGCAACGGCTCATAGTCTGGCTGGCAATCACTTTCCCCCTGATTGCGCGTCTCGATGGCAAAAATATCGTATCCCGCTTCCTGCAGCCATTCGCAATAGGGCACGCAGGACCAGCGGTTGGCGCCGAATTCCAGCCCGAAGAGAATGACGCCTTTTCGCGCCAGCGGGGTTTTCAGATAACAGCCCTTGAGCCGCAGCCCGCCGGTCGTGAGGATTTCCACCTTCTCTGCGGCGCCATGCAGTTCCCCGCGCGGCACGATGAAGAGCGGTTTTTCCGTAAAGATGCGCACGACAAAATGAATGTACCTGTGAACGATGAAAAAATAGGTGCAGGTCAGCACCAGAGCCAGGATTGCCGGCGCGGTAAGAACCAGGACAATGCCGGAAATGAACAGGTCCAAGAACCGCTCCCTTTGTGATCAGCCGGAAAACGCGCTCACGACCAGAGAAGTGTTCTGTCCGCCGAAGCCGAAACTGTTGCTCAGGCAATGGCGGGGTTTTCCCTCGCGGGCTTTGTTGGGAATGTAATCGAGATCGCACTCGGGGTCGGGCGTTTCGTAATTCATGGTCGGCGGCATAATTCCCTGGCGCATCGCTTCCACGCAGGTGATGAGTTCAACAGCTCCCGCAGCGGCGATCAGGTGACCCATCATGCTCTTGATGCTGCTCACGGGCGTCTTGTAAGCGTGAGCGCCGAATACTTTCTTGATGGAAAGGGTTTCCACCTTGTCGTTGACCTGAGTGCTGGTGCCATGGGCGTTGATGTAGCCGATGTCCTCAACCGGCACGCCGCTGTCGCGGATGGCGCCGGCGATGCAAGCGATGGCGCCGCGCCCCTCCGGGTGGCTGTCGGTGACGCGGAAGGCGTCGGCGGTGGAGAAGTAGCCGGTCATTTCCGCGTAGATCCTGGCGCCGCGCTTTTTGGCGTGTTCGAATTCTTCAAGCACCAGCATGCCCGCCCCTTCGCCAAGGACAAAGCCATCGCGGTTGAGGTCAAAAGGCCGGCTGGCCCTGACCGGATCCTGGTTGAATTCGGAAAGGGCGGTCAGGAGATTGAAGCCGGTGACGCCAAAGGGATGGATCATGCTGTGCGACCCGCCGGTGATCATGACATCGGCGTCGCCGTAGCGGATGATCTCCATGGCTTCGCCAATGGCCTGGCTGCTGGCGGCGCAGGCGGTCAGGCAGTTGTAATTGGGCCCTTCCAGGCCAAAATGGTTGGCCAGGTGCGCCGTGGTGGTGTGCAGTTCCTGCTCGGCTTCCTGAGCGCCCTTGAAATGCTCCAGGCCAAGTTTCTCGAAACAGGGGAAGTCCATCTTGCGAGTCTGAGGATTGTAGGCGAGTGCGATCAGGGAGATCATGTTGGGGAAATCCTGAATGCCTTCACCCGAGCCGAGGTAGACGCCCAGGCGCGCCCGGTCGATTTGACCCGAGGAAAAAAGGCCCGAGTCGTCGAGAGCCAGTTGGGTGGCGGCGGCGGCAAACTGGCTGTTCACCCCGGAGTTGGCCCAGCGAGAGGCCCCGATGACAAAATTTCCCAGGTCGAAGCTTTTGACCTCGGCGGCGAAGGTGGTCTTGAACTTGCTGGCATCGAAACGGGTGATCGGTCCGATGCCGCTCTTCCCCGCCAACAGGTTGCTGAACATTTCTTGGACGCTGTGTCCCAGGGGGGTAACCGCCCCCATGCCGGTGATGACAATTCTTCTTCTCATGTTAAAGGGGCCCTCCGCGGATGACCGCCGCCGCGCATTGCCCGGTCTGGTCCATGCTAATTTTCACGAAACAATTTTTCTTCACCGGCCGTGCCGCGGTGATCACTTCGACTGGGCACTCGGCATCCGGGTGCTGGTAATTGCGCGTGCCAGGTAAAACGCCCTTCTCCAGGGCCATTAGGCTGGCGATCAATTCAACCGTGGCCCCAGCGGCGCCCAGGTTCCCCAGCGAAGCTTTTAAAGCGATGACTCCCGGCCCGCCGGCCAAGCCCTGGCAAATGCCGGCGGCTTCGCGGCGGTCAGAGTCTCGCGTGGAAAGGCCATGGCCGTTAATATGATCCAAATCCGCGGGGGCAACCCGGGCTTCTTTCAAAGCGGCGTTCAGGGCTCGCGTCACCCCGGAGCCATCCTTTTTTTGATCGAAGGCCGCGCCGAAACCCAGCACTTCGCCGTAGATTTTCGCTCCGCGGGCCTGGGCGTGGGTCAATTCTTCCAGCGCCAGAACTCCAGCCCCTTCCCCCAGGACCATCCCGTTGCGCGTAGCATCAAAGGGACGCGAAGCCCCTTGCGGATTGTCGTTCTCCCGGGAAAGATCCTCAAACAGGCAGTGGCGGGTCATACTCAGCGGGTTGATTTTGCTTTCCGCCCCGCCGGTCAGCATGAAATCGGCGTGGTTCCTGCTCAGGATGCGGAAACTTTCCCCCAGGGCGAGCAGCCCTGCGACATCGCTCTGCGTGATGGAATTGTTGGGACCCTGGGCATCATGGAAAATGGAAACTTGGCAGGCCAGCATGTTGGGCAGGTACTTGAGCATCCACAGGGGAGGCACCGCGCCCAGCCCCTTTTCACCCCACATTTTCAAATCGATATTGCCCGGTTGACCATGGGCGCTGAGGCGGGCAGCCTCGGCGAGTTCCGGAAGTTCCACGGCGATGAGGCCAGCGCCGAAAACCACACCGAAGCGGGTTTTGTCCAGCTTGGTTTTATCCACTTTCGCGTCGTTCAGGGCGCACTGCGCCCCAGCGACCGCCAGATGAATTGTCCGCGCCATCACCCGCAGCGCCTTGCGGTCTTTCTTGTCGACAAAATTCTTGGCGTCAAAATCGGAGATTTCCCCGGCGAAGCGCACAGGCAGATTGGCCGGGTCGAAGTTGGTGATTGGGGTAATGCCGCTTTTGCCCGCCACCAAAGCGGAGTGGAAGGAATTCCCGTCCATTCCCAAAGGGGTAAGCACGCCAACCCCGGTGATAACCGCGCGCCGCGAGAAAACAGCCATGTCACTCCACCAGGCGGGGGCCAGCCCCCAAAAACTACCTCGAAAAACACATCATAGGAGGAATCAGCCTCCACTGTCCTGGCGGTCCGTGCCTTTCTGGGCCACCACTTGGGCCAGACCCAGCAAATGTTTTAATTCGCCCGAAAAGACGAAGTTGTGGTCGCCGAACATCTGCTTCGACCGGGCCTTGTCGAGGTGGGCGAAAAAGATTTCGGCCTCGGCAACCAGGTCTTCCCCAACAAAGACTCTTCCCCCCACCGATGCTCCTTCCGCGCGCAGCAGCAACATTTCCACTTCAAAGCGCAACTGTTCGCCTGCCACTGCTTCCCGGTGAAACTTGCAGGTGGGGATCTTGGCCAGGACCACCTTTTCCTGGAACTGATTGGCCTCGCCAACCAGGATTCCTCCAGTTTGCGCCAGGCCTTCCAAGATCAAGGGTGCGGGCATCACCGGAAAACCTGGAAAGTGATCCCGGAAAAAGTCCTCGGCGGTGCTGAGATTCTTGACCGCCTTGGCCGATTTCCCGCTTTGAAATTCGAGAAACCGGTCGATCCAGATCCATCTCATGGTCTCAAGGCGCCTTGATAAGAGTGAAAGTGGAAGCAGGTGGCTCCGGGTAAGGGTGAAGAGACGAGCCGCTCTTTACCGGGTTCCGTATGGCCGACCAAGGGTTCTTTTAGGCTTTCCCTTCCGCTCGGAGCTTCCCCTCAATGTACCGCGTGATCAGGTCAACCGTGAAAAGGTTGCTGAAATCGGTCACTTCCGGGTTTTTCTCGAAGTCGGACAGGTCGGCAAAAGGCATCTTTTCCTTGAGTTCCTCGAGCCCTTTGACGGTTACTTTGCCGTTCTGCACGAATTCCGGATCGCCCTGAAAGACCGCTTCTGGGAAGAGTTCATTCCGAGGAATCTTGATGCCGAATTCCCGTTCCAGCCGGAAGACAATGTCCAGGAAATCGATCGATTCAGCACCCAGGTCTCCTTGGAGCGTGGAGGTGGGTTGAATGACCCCTTCGTCCACATTTAAGGCCTCCACCAGGGTAGCGGAAACTTTCGAATAGATTTCGCCCTTCGTAGCCATTACTCAAACCCTCCAAAAAAAATCAAAAAACAATCCCGCAGCGAAGGAAACCGGGTTGATACCAACCCTTCCTGGAAATAGCGAGGCTAATATCCAGGGTGGCCTTCAGCAAGACCAAGCCAATCCCTGGCTACAACCATTCCTTAATTTTATAGGGAAAAAACCCTAGTTGAATCCGAAAAACGGTCAACCGGAGGCTGCCCCCAAGCTTAAACCGCCATCAATAGTGATCACTTGTCCAGTAATATAACTCGAATCCGGCCCGGCCAAAAAGAGCACAACCTTCGCTATATCCTCCGGTTGACCAAAACGCCTCATCGGGATGAACTTCTTGATCAGGTCCCCGGCTTTGTTTCTCACCGCCGCGCTCATGTCCGTTTCGATAAACCCAGGCGCCACCGCGTTGACTGTTACTCCACGGCTGGCCAGCTCCACTGCCAGCGACCGCGTGAAGGAATTCACCGCGCCCTTGCTGGCTGAATAGTTTGTCTGCCCGGGGTTGACATAGTCCGCCGCCACGCTGCTGACATTGATGATGCGGCCGGCCCGCCGGCGCAGCATGGAAAAAGCGACGGCATGGCAAAAGTTGAAGGTGCCCCCCAGATTCGTTTGCAGCACCTGATTCCACTGCTCGGGTTCCAGCCGAACGAAGAGGTCATCATGAATCATGCCGGCGTTATTGACCAGGATATCGACCGGGCCAAGAGCCTTTTCCACCTCTTCCACCACGGCTTTGGCGCGGTTATAGTCAGCGACATCGGCCTGCAGGGCCAAGGCCTGCCCTCCCTGGCTGATGATTTCCCCTGCCAGGGCCTCGGCAGCTTCCTTGCTCCCTTTGTAAATGATGGCCACTTTGGCGCCTTCACCTGCCAATCCCTGCGCCACCGCTTTGCCGATTCCTCGGCTGCCCCCTGTCACCAACGCTACTTTGTCCTTAAGTCGCATTTTCCTGTCCTTTCTTGATCAGGAAACCTGGGCTGGTGAACCCGCGGGGACCCAAATCAATTGCCGGTGCAAATCTCGGTAATGCTCGATAATCCGGCGGTCGGTCTCTTTCCAGCCGGGGTCTTTATCTCCCAGGTTGTAAAACCCCAAAGTAATCTTCGCCGACACCGTTGATTGCCCCTGCGTTTCCCCTCGTCCTTTGAAAACCGCGGTTTCTCCCGTTTCCTCCAGCAGTTCCACATGGATTTTCATTTGATTCCCAGGGGCCATAAAGGTCCCGTATTTCACATTCCTGGCTTCTCTAAGCACAAAAACACTGTGGCGGTAACCATGAGTCAGGCGCAACAGCCAGGCGCCGGCTTCGACCAGGGTTTCCAGCATCAACACGCCCGGCATTACCGGGAAAGTGGGGAAATGATCGGCCAGGTACTCTTCCCCCAAGGTCAGATTCTTGACAGCAGTAAGGGACTTTCCAGCCTGGAAATCAGCAATATGGTCGATCAGGTTGAACCGCATAAAGAAGGAACCTCCCGTTCCTTTCCCCGCCAACAGGGCACAAAAGCCACTGCCCAAATCAGCCAGATGGGAAGTATTTTGCCGGGATGGGGTTATTAATCAAAGCGAATTGTATTCACATTTTGGATAAAAGTTGCGCTAAGGGCAGTTTGCAAGGACTTTCCCCTATTTTTGGATTAGCCGGGAGATGGCGGTTATGCCCGGTTTTCCCCTGGGAGTATCCCTCCGCAGGACGGCGAAAAAAGGCTGGAAAGGGCAAACCAATTAAGTATTTCCTCTGCAAAACCCCTTAAATAGTGGCCTTTTCTAAACTTTTTCTTTTTTATTACAGATTTATCTTGCATTTCAATTTAGAGAGTTTAAATTACTGTTGTTCCGTTGACTTGTTGTTTCGGTGACTGGGCGACGCCGAAGTGATTCTCAACGGAACATTTTTTTTGTACCTGCACTTCTTTTCCAATCCAAAACACCAAACCGGCCAAGATTTAGGGTGAATGAATCCTTGGTTTTTTTCCAGGGGTCTCGCCGTTTCACAGGCCTACTGACCGCGCTGTTTCTCCGTTAATAAAAACGATTAATACCCAGGGTTGCTAATCTTCCGAGGCGTTGATGGGGCCGCGGAGGAAGCCGCTGTCCGCCGGGGCGTTGTAGGCCACCTCGATTTCAGGTGTATCCAGCTTCACTTGCTTGAGATAATCGCTCTCCATGGCCCGGGCCAAAATACCCGAGGTGACCAGGGTTCGTTCCGCCGGAATGGGCGAGGCTTTTTTGCTGAACAGTTTTTCCAGGTTGTAAACCTGCGCGTCGAAGAATTTCGCCCCGGGCGGAATGGGCAATTGAAATAAACACGATTGCGCTTTGGTTATGCCTTCCACTTGAGCCGCAAAGCAAAAATCCTGGATGTGCCCATTCAACAACAAGACCGTTCCCTTGGTCCCATCGCGGTATTCGATCAGGAAGGCGATCGGGCCCATTTGCGGTATGGTCAGCGACTTGACAGCGCCGGTGTTGATGCGGATGTCGCCGGGGTTCAAGGTTTCGCTGCGGGAAAGCGCGGCATCCAAAAGCTTCCAGCTAATGCGGCCTTCGTCCGCCGCCTTCCACACCGCGTTGCCACGCAGGCATTGAACACTCTTCACCCCCGTCTCGCCCCCTTTGCGCCTTTCCAGCATGGTTTGCAAAATCTCCAGGGAGTGCAGGCCGTAAATCTCAATGCGGCTGTAAGCGGCCACCAGGGCTTCCTTCACCGGGGATTGCAGCGGCAATTCCAGTTGCGGCTTGCGCCAAACGAAAGGCAAACTCGACCCGGCCATGAATGGAAAGCCCAGTTCTTTCGACCAGCGGACCATTTGCGATGCTTTTTCCCAGGTGATGGACAAGTGCTTGTCGTTGAAGACAGGGACGGTCTTTCCCGTTTTCTTGAAGACCTGGACAACTTCCTCGAAGAACTCAAAACGCGGGTATAGGATCTGCCCCATTTTGTTGAGCGGGTAATCTCCATGCTCCACGATTAGCATGACCCCATCGACATCGAGGCTGCCCTTGGAATCGAGCAGCGCCGAGGGAATATCCTTGGCCAGTTTGAAGCCGAAGGTTTTGGCCAAGTTGCGGGAGACATCGTTTTCCGGAATCTGGTGAGTGTAGACCGAGTGGATGTAATGATCAGGCACATGGTGTTTGCCGTTGAGGTAATACCCGTGGAGAAACCTCCCGGCGATGTGGTAGGCGTGGCTGAGGGGGTAATAGGTGGAGCAAACGACGGCCAGGGGTTTGCGGCCCCGGATGTCCGGTGGCCTGGCGCCGGTGCGCGGGGTTTTGGCTGGCTCCTGGGAAAAAGCCGGCAACCCCGCCAACGCCGCCATGGATCCGAGAAACTCTCTGCGCTTGAGCATGGCTGGCCTCCTTTTTTTCGACCCCGCTATTTTCCCAGGCCCTTGCTCAGGCGCGGGGCTCGAATTTTTAATACGCCTTGGCGAACACCACCCGGCCCTTTGAAGGCTTTCCCGTCACCATGCAATTGCCTTCTTCGGCCGTGCCCTCCAAGGGCACACAGCGGATGGTGGCCTTGGTTTCCTGGGTAATGCGGTCTTCAGTTTCCTTGGCGCCATCCCAGTGGGCCAGGAAAAACCCGCCCGGCTCTTCAATCTTCTGCTTGAATTCCTCATAGGAATCGACGCGGTGAGTATTGGCCTCGCGGAAGGCAAGGGCCTTTTCAAACAACGATTTTTGAATGTCGCGCAGAAGGGCGTCGATTTTTGCCGGGGCATCGCTCAGGGGAATCCCCATTTGTTTGCCTTCCTTGCCTGGGCGGTCCCGCCGCGCCAGCACGCAAGCCGATTGCACCAGGTCCTTGGGCCCGATTTCCACCCTTACCGGCACGCCCTTCAATTCCCACTCGTTGAAGCGGAATCCGGGCGACTTGTCGAACTCCTTATCGATGCGCACGGTCAGGGGGTCGTAGCCGTAAAAGGGGTCGCGGGGCATGGCGGCGATGGCGGCGGCGAGTTGCCCCGCCGCTTCCACCGTGGCTTTTTGCTCTTCAGGGGTTTTGCCAATCGGCACGATCGCCACATGCACGGGCGCCAGGCGGGGCGGAACCACCAGGCCCTGGTCGTCGCTGTGTGTCATGATCAGGCCGCCGATCAGCCGGGTGGAGACGCCCCAGCTGGTGGCCCAGGGGGATTCCAGCTTCCCTTCAGCGCTTTGAAACTGCACGCCAAAGGCCTTGGCGAAATTCTGTCCCAAAAAATGGCTGGTGCCCGCCTGTAGCGCTTTCTTATCCTGCATCATGGCTTCAATGGCAAGGGTGTAGACAGCACCGGGGAATTTCTGCCCATCCGTCTTTGGCCCGGTGAAGACCGGCATGGCCATCCACTCCTCGGCAAAACGCCGGTAGACTTCCAGCATGCGGTGCGTTTCCTCTTCCGCTTCCGCTTGCTTGGCGTGCGCCGTGTGCCCTTCCTGCCAGAGGAATTCCGTTGTTCGTAAAAACAGGCGCGTGCGCATTTCCCAGCGCACCACATTGGCCCACTGGTTGATCAACAACGGCAAGTCGCGATAGCTTTGAATCCAGTTCTTATAAGTGTGCCAGATGATGGTTTCGGAAGTCGGCCGCACGATCAGTTCTTCTTCCAGACGCGCTTCCGGATCCACTTCCACCCCCTTGCCCGGGATGGCCTTCAGCCGGTAGTGGGTGACGACGGCGCATTCCTTGGCGAAGCCTTCCGCCATCTGTTCTTCTTTTGCCAGGAAGGATTTGGGAATGAACAGGGGAAAGTAGGCGTTGACATGTCCGGTTTCCTTGAACATGCCGTCGAGGGCCCGCTGCATGCGTTCCCAGATGGCGTAGCCATTGGGTTTGATCACCATGCAGCCGCGCACATCGGAATTCTCGGCCAGTCCGGCGCGGTGGACAATGTCCAGGTACCACTGTGAATAATCCTGGGCCCGGGTGGTGATCTTTTCTCCTGCCATTGCCTCTCCCGTGGGTAAATGCCAATTAAGGGACAGGGAAAATTATAGGAAGGAAAGCCCGGGTGGTTTCTTCCACCAGCGCTCCCTTTCTGGTCGGGCCCG
Organism: Gemmataceae bacterium; assembly: GCA_009692005.1. GTDB lineage: Bacteria > Planctomycetota > Planctomycetia > Gemmatales > Gemmataceae > SHZZ01. Next base: position 23,067 of record SHZZ01000054.1, read on the forward strand.
GGGAGCGCCTGGTTTTGATTGACAACCTGGGGAAGAAAGAGGAGCATGGCCTTTCCTGCCGGTCGGGGTGTTCAAAAAAAGTTCAAGGGGAAAAAGTCATGAGCCATCGAGGGAAAATCACTCGCCGTAGCGCCGTTAAAATGCTCGGCGCCGGGCTTGCCGCTCCCATGGTCTTCCGCCAATTCACGCAGGCGGCGCCCAGCGAAACGCTGCTGCATGTCAGCTTTGGCGCCGGCGGCATGGCTGGCGCGGACATCGGCTCGCTGACTGCCAGCAAGAATTTGAAGCTCATTGCTGTTGCCGATGTCGATCTCAACAAAACGGCGGAGTTGAAAAAGAAGTATCCCGAACTGCGGGTGTACCAGGACTGGCGCGACCTGCTCGACAAGGAAAAGAAAATTGACTCGGCCAATATCTCCACACCCGACCACATGCACGCCCCCATCACCATGAGCGCCATGAAGCGCGGGATCCATGTCTACACGCAGAAGCCGCTGACGCAGACGGTTTATGAATCGCGGCAAATGGCCAAGGTGGCGGCGGAGAAAAAACTCGTCACGCAGATGGGTATTCAGATTCACTCGCACCCAGTGCATAAAACCGTGGTGGCCTCAATCCGCGCGGGAGTGATCGGCAAAGTGAAGGAGATCCATAGCTGGAGCGGCAAGCAGTGGGGGGACAAAGGTCCGCGGCCGACGAAAAGCGACGCCATTCCTGCCAGCCTCGATTGGAAGGGTTGGCTGGGCGTTGCCGCCGAGCGCGATTTCATCAGCGGCTATTATCACCCGGCCAACTGGCGCAAGCGGCTCGACTTTGGCACCGGAACCTTCGGCGACATGGGCTGCCACATCCTCGACCCCGTTTTCGGCTCCACCGGCTTGACCAAGATTTCTTCCATCCTTTGCGTCAAAGGCAGCACCGGCGCAGACTCTTGGGGGCTTGATAACCAGGTCCGCTACACCTTCCAGGGTAGCGAGTTCACCACCGCCTCGCCCGTGCTCACCTGGTACGATGGCGTCCTGCGCCCCGGTGAAGAAATTCAGGCCCTGCTGGGCAAGCGAAAGCTCAGCGACCAGGGGTCTATTTACCTGGGAACCAATGGCGTGCTTTATTCCCCTTACATTGCCGACCCGATTCTCCTGCCGGACGAGCGGGCCAAAGACACGCCCCTGACCAAGGAAAAAGGGGACAATCACTATTTGCAATGGGTGGAAGCCTGCCGGGGAAACGGGCAGCCTTCAGCCCCGTTCTCCTACGCCGGGCCGATGACCGAGGCCATCTTGCTGGGGTGCCTGGCAACCCGCTTTCCTGAAAAGTCCTTGCAATGGGATCCCGAAAAACTTCTCGTCACCAATATGAAAGAGGCCAACCAGTTCGTGCGAAGGGAGTACCGCAAGGGCTGGGAAGTCGAGGGGTTGTAAACACTGTTTCCACCATCTTCAGGTAAACGCTTCCCGATCACGCCAGGTTGAGCGCCTGACCGCGATCGAGCTGCGCCGTTACCGCAGGCAAGTCATACTTGGCGCCAAAGGCGCAATTGAAGAGCGCCACTGATTCCTCGGGGCGGATGCGCCCGGTAAGAAGTTCCTGCCAATACGCCGCCAGAGTCGCCGCGCTTTCTGGGCACAAGAGAAATCCTTCCTTCTTGGCGCATTCCTCTCGCGCTGCCAGCAACTCCTCATCCGTCACCGTGGTGGCGAAGCCCTGGCTTTCCCTGACAGCGCACAGCATGAGAAAGTCTCCCACCGCGGCCGGCACGCGAATGCCCCAGGCGGCGGTCTTCGCCCCCTGCCAGAGTTCCGCATGCTCTTTCCCTTCTTCCCAGGCCTTGACAATTGGCGCGCAACCGGCAGCCTGCACCACCACCATGCGCGGCATCTTGCTGATCCAGCCGATTGACTTCAGTTCCTGAAACGCCTTCCACATGCCTATCAGGCCCGTGCCGCCTCCAGTCGGGTAAAGAATCACATCGGGCAAATGCCAGTGGAACTGCTCCGCCAGTTCCAGCCCCATGGTTTTCTTCCCCTCGATGCGGTAGGGTTCCTTCAGCGTGGAGAAATCGAACCAGCCGTGTTTCTCCTTCCCTTCCCCCACGATCTTGCCGCAGTCGGTTATCAAGCCGTTGACCAGCCAGGTCTTTCCCCCTTGCATGGCGATCTCGCGAACATTCACTTGCGGCGTGTCGTCGGGGCAGAAAATGAAGGCCTCGATGCCGGCTCGGGAAGCGTAGGCGGCGCAAGCGGCGCCGGCGTTTCCATTCGTTGGCATCGCCACCCGCTTGATCCCCAGCTCTTTCGCCATGGAAACCGCCATGCACAATCCGCGAGCTTTGAACGACCCGGTGGGCAAGCGTCCTTCATCTTTGACGAACAGCGGCCCCTTCCCTTTTTGCACCTTGTCCAGGCGCAGGACCGGAGTTACCACTTCCCCCAGGCTGACGATGTTCTCTTTCTTTTTCACTGGGAGGAACTCGCGGTAGCGCCATAAGTCCTGCGGGCGAGAGGCGATTTCCTCCTTGCTGACAGCCTGGGCGATTTTTCCCAGGTCGTAGCGTACCAGCAGCGGCCGGCCGGCTTGCGACAAGCCATGGACCACGCCAGCGGGATAGTGATCCCCTTTCAGGCCGCATTCCAAATGGGTGACGAAATTGGGGCTGTCGCCCGTCAGGTTGCTGTTCATGCCTTTTCCTTTTTCCCCAAGAGTCTTCTTCGGATTATTATGGATTATCAAATTCTCTTTGACAGCGAGAATCGCGGGGGTAAAAGAAAAGCTCGGAAAATAAGGGAAAAAGAAAAGCGAGCCATCCATGCGAACGGAAAAGGGTCAAGTAGGGAAGAGCACGCGGCGTGAAGCGCTTGGCGCCGGGGCGGTTCTGGCCGCTGCTGCGCTTGTGCCCGGGGTGCACGCCGCCCAGGGCAGCGGCTTCAAGGTGGGCCTGATCGGCTGTGGCGGGCGGGGCACCGGCGCCGCCGTCCAGGCCTTGAAGGCCGATGGCAATTCCAAGATCACCGCCCTGGGAGACCTCTTTCCCGACCGCATTGAAAACTCCCGCAGGCTGCTGGCACGCGATGAGGAAATCGGCAAGCGCGTTGATGTCCCCATGGAACGCGCTTTCACCGGGATCGACGCCTATCAGAAAGTCATTGCCTCGGGCGTGGATGTGGTGCTGCTGGCCACTCCTCCCAATTTTCGCCCTCTGCACATCGAGGCGGCGGTGAAGGCGGGCAAGCATGTCTTCGCGGAAAAGCCAGTGGCCGTTGACGCCCCTGGCGTCCGCCGAGTGCTGGCCTCCTGCGACGAAGCCCGGGCGAAAAACCTGTGCATCGTCAGCGGCTTGTGCTGGCGTTATGAGTTTGGCGTGCGCGCGGTCATGAAGGAAGTCCATGCCGGCCGACTGGGGCGGATTACTTCCGTGCAATCGGTCTACAACGCTTCGCTGCCGGGAAAACCCTGGCCCATGATCCGCGAGAAAAACTGGTCCGACATGGAATGGCAACTGCGCAACTGGTACTGGTTCACCTGGCTGTCGGGCGATCACATCGTCGAGCAGGCGGTGCACAGCATTGATAAAGGATGAGAAAAAGGGTGGACTTAAAGTGGATCCAGCAGGGGATCTCATCGGGAAGGCTGCGCAGTCGTTGGGTGAAATTGGTGCTGATGCAAAGCCTGCGGTGCCTGCCTTGATAGGGGCATTGAAAAATGCCAATGCAAGGATTGA
>SHZZ01000055.1 GCA_009692005.1 Gemmataceae bacterium
TTTGCCCGATGGCTGGAACGCGACGGCCGTATTCAAACCAACCCGCTGAAGCATCTTCAAGGGAAGAATGTGAAATTGGACCGGAGGCATGACAGGCGGGCACTCAGTCATGAGGAAGCGGCATGGCTTCTCCGAACAACTAGACAAGCGAAAACACGGTGGAATCTTTCCGGGATACAACGGTTTTGGCTTTATAGGGTGGCAATGGCAACTGGTCTAAGGGCCTCCGAACTGGCAAGTCTGACCCCACAATCCTTTGGCGGTGGGCAAGTGACCGTAGAGGCGGCTTACGCAAAGAACCGGCGGAAGGACAGCATCCCCTTACCCGTGTACCTAATCAGGGAGCTTGCCGAGTGGTTGGCACCATTGCCCGCAAACAAACCCGTTTGGCCGGGGTCTTGGGTCAAAAACCGATACGGGGGAAAAGGTCTTAAGAAAGACCTACTTGAAGCCCGGCAAGCATGGCTTGCTCAAGGGGGTGACCCTGAAGCCGATACCCTACTCTGGAAGGACTCCAAAGGGTTGTTCGTGGACTTCCACGCATTGAGGCATACGGCCGTTACCTGGGCGGTGGCATCCGGGGCGAACATAAAGGCCGTCCAATCGTTTGCCCGGCATAGTACAATAACGCTAACGCTAGACAGGTATACTACCACCAATCAGGGTGACTTGAAGGCGGTTGTGGAGGGTGTGAAGGACCCCTTGGCAGCGACCGAATTCGATTCTACTGTGTCGTCCACTGTGTCGTTACTGTGCCAAAAAGGCGCTATTCAGAAGACACGATTGATCTCAATTGACACGACTGCCCCAAAGGTGGTGGCTTCGGAAACCACTAGAAAACAAGCGTTTGGTGGCGTTTCCCCGAGAATACAAGCAATACACCCGGCAAGATTCGAACTTGCGACCCCCGGTTTAGGAAACCAGTGCTCTATCCCCTGAGCTACGGGTGCGTATACCCTTTTCTATCTTTAATTCATGGGGATGTCTAGAAAACCGCCACTCCCTGAAAACTTGCCTTTGGAATCAGGCAAAGAACCACTTGGCGGAAAGTAGGTAAATGGTCAGTGTGGCCATGTCGGCCAGGACCAGGGAGATGGGGCCGGCCGCGACCTTGGGATCTTTCTTGAAAAGTTTCAACAGGTTGGGAATCAGGATTCCGCAGGTAGCCGCCGCCGTCACTCCGCCGCAAATTCCAATCAGCAGCGAGGCAAACAGCCGATGATCCCAGCCGCGAAGGATGGAGAATACTCCGACTACAATCGCGGTGGCCAGGCCGAGAGCCAGGCCGGTTAAGGCTTCGTCAGCCAGTTTTTTTCTCAGTTTCTTCCAGGTGAGAGTGTCACCATGAAGCCGCTCTAGAGCCAGGGTCACCGATTGAATAGCGACGCTTTCCGCCAGGGCCAGCACCACGGGGATGAAGAGGGACAGAACGACGAACTTTTCCAGTTCATCTTCAAACAGGCCGAGGATTCCCGCCGCCAGAAGGCCGCCCGCGACATTGCACAAGAGCCAGGGGAAACGCATGCGGAAGGCCGGCCGCCAGCCGGTGTTTTTCGCATTTTCCCAATGGACGCCGATCAGTTGAAACAGGTCGTCATAAGTGTGCGACGCAGGTGTTTCCTCCAGCGAGGAAAGCTCCCGCTGGTAGATGTCGATATCCAGCCGGCCCAGCAGCTTCCCCGTTTCATCCACGACTGGAAAGGCGAGGAAACGGTACATGGTGAAGAATTCACAAGCGTCGAAAATGGTGGCGATTGAGGGAATGGCCACCGGCCGCAGAATCATGAGGTCGTTAACCGGGTGGTCGAGATTGCCCAGCAGGAGTGAGCGCACCGGCAAGACCCCGATCAGTTTGTCGTCGGGGTCGGTGACATAGTAATAAACGATTCGTGTCGATTGCAGCGGTTCCAGGCGGATGACATCGAGCGCCTCACGCAAGGATATGCCGCTGCAGATGCGTGGCAGATCCCTGCGCAGGTGTTTTTCAACCGTGTCTTCCAAAGTCGGAAGATCGGAACTGGTGTTCAAGCCGTTCAAGGCGATTTCTTCCTAAGCCTATCTCTGTGGACCCTGGCGACATCGCCCATGTAATGATCGAGCGGGCCCAGCTCGGCGGCTTTTTCCATGTGGGCCAGGGCCTTTTCCGGTTTGTCCTGGGATTCATGGTATATGCCAAGATAAAGATGGGCATAGAAGAGGGCCATTTTTTTCTGCGCCTCGGGAGCCTTCTCAGCCAGTTCCATGACTTTTTCCACGCTCGATTTTCCCTGGAACAGGGCGTAGACCTCCATCATGGGAATGCGCCGGTCCATTTGAATGGGTAGCATGGCGGCGCGGGCCTTGTCCCGGTTTTCATCTCGGGCCAGGCACAGGTAGTGCCAAACGCCGTTCTCCACATCGTTGCCATCCACTTTTTGATACGCCTCGAACTGCTGGTGCCCTTCCTTGAAGCGGCCGAGGTAGTAGAGGACGATTCCGCGGCGCCAATGGGCGGGAAACTCGCTTGGTTTTAATTTGATGAACTTATCGAAATCCTCGCCGGATTCTTTCATTCGGCCCATTTTGAAATAGACGCTGCCCCGCTGATCGAGGGCGTCGTCGAGGGCGGGGTCGAGTTGCAACGCCTTGTTGAAGTCGTTGAGGGCTTCCGGGAATTTGCGCAAGCGGTCATGGGCCAGACCCTGAAGGTGCCAAAGGCGTGCAGATTTGGGAAACTCCGCCAGGGCTTTTTTGGATTTTTCCAGGGCGGCCTGGTAGTCGCGCTTCATCAGGGATTCCCGGATGAACTGCAGGCTTTCCGCCTCGTCGGCCCGGGCCAAGGCAAGGGAAATGGATAATAGAAGAGTTGCCGTCATGGAAAAATCCTCGGGTAAATGGAATAAGGGGCTTGCGTTCAAACCGTGCCCCATGGATATTGTGCAAACCGGGTTGATCCCCGCGCCAGTCTTTTTTTCGTTGCCCAGATGGATTCTTCATGCGTGGCACCGATGTACACATTGAAAGCGCTTCTTTCAATCTGGAAGATATCGCCTACAGAACCCCGATCAAATTTGGCGGAGTTGTCCTGGACAAGGCTACTTTACTTCACGCCGATGTCACTGTGCGCGACAAAAAAGGGAAAGTCAGCCTGGGGCGCGGGTCGATGCCCTTGGGTAATGTCTGGTCTTTCCCCTCGAAAAATCTGAGTTACGAGCAAACCCTGTCGGCCATGAAGAGCCTGGCGGGAAAAACCTGCGACTTGTATAACCACTGCAATATCAGCGGCCACCCGCTGGATATCGGCTGGCAGTTGGAAAAAGAAGCGTTGAAACTCGCGGAGGTGGTGACCAGGGAATCAGGGCTGGCGGACCCCGTTCCGCCCTTGGCCGTGATGGTTTCTGCCAGTCCCTTCGACGCCGCCTTGCACGACGCCTATGGCAAGTTGCACGGCATGAGCGTCTACCAGACTTACACCGATGCTTTCGTCGACACCGACTTGGGCCGTTTCCTGGGCAAGGATTTTAAAGGGCTTCCCATTCATCGGCATGTGAGAAAAGACCCGGTGCACAGGCTTCCTCTTTATCATTTGATCGGGGCACTCGACCCGCTGACGAAAAAAGATGTGGAAAAGCCGGTCGGCGACGGCTTGCCCGAAACCCTGGGCGATTGGATTCAATTCAATGGCCTGACGCATTTGAAGATCAAGCTGAATGGCAGCGACCTCGATTGGGATGTCGATCGCGTATTGCGGGTGGAGTCGGCGGCGGTGCTGGCCCAGGCCAAGCGCGGCGTGGTCCGCTGGCACTACTCCCTCGATTTCAACGAAAAGTGCCCCAATGTGGAATACCTCCTGGAGTTTTTGGCCAAGGTTAAAGCCGCATCCAAAGAAGCCTTCCCCAGGATTGCCTATATCGAGCAGCCGACGGCCAGGGATTTGAAAGCGAACCGGCAAAATGTCATGCACAAGGTGTCGGCGCAAATTCCCGTGGTCATTGATGAATCGCTCCTGGACCTGGAAAGCTTGCTCACGGCCCGCGATATGGGCTACACCGGGGCGGCGCTCAAAGCTTGCAAGGGGCAGACGCAATCGGTCATTCTTGCCAGCGCGGCAAAGCACTTGAAAATGTTTCTTTGCGTGCAAGACCTTACCTGCCCGGGGGCTTCGCTGATTCAATCAGCCGGAATCGCCGCGCATGTTCATGGCGTGGCGGCCATTGAGGCCAACAGCAGGCAATATTGCCCCAAGGCCAACGAGGAATGGGCGCCGCGATTCCCCGGCATTTTTGATATCAGCGATGGAACCATGATGACTGGCTGCTTGACCGGGCCGGGTCTGGGCGCCTACCCCGTCGAGCCTGCAGCGAAAAATTAATCAACCCATGGCTGTGCGAATTCGCACATTTTGGCTTCCAATCCGCCCACCATCCTGGTGGTGAAACCGGTTTGGGAAGTGAATAACTCAGGGCCGTATCAACGCCTCCCATTTATTTATTGTGTTTTGTCCCTTGGCCGAGAAGGCTAACCAGGATTTTCTGATTCTGGCACGCGGATTGCTTGAACACTTTATGTCCGCGTGGGACCAAGCAAACCATGAGGCCAAAAAGAGCCTGAGTCGCTCCAGCCGGAGAGACTCGCCAAACCTAAGGGGATGCCGGAATTTTGCTAGCGTAAGCACCAAGGAGTTTACCGCAGGTTGTGCGGGGCGGTTGACCCCCTTGGACAGTTCCGGCTCTCCTTGGATATTTCTCACTCGGGCATTTCTTTCCCGTGAGTCTCTGGCGCCAGCCAGACCAAAGCGATTCCCAATAAATAGATCGATCCCATCAGGGAGCAGGCTTCGGGGTAGCCTCCTTGGAAGGCGCCCATGATGGCGCCGGTCTGCAAGGCGCCAATGGCGGCCAAAATTCTGCCGAAGTTAAAACTGAATCCTTGCCCGGTGGCTCGCACGCGGGTGGGGAAAAGCTCGGGCAAATAAAGCGGCAGCCAACCGTAGAACGCCGCCGAGCAACCTCCCATGAGGGTGCAAGTAATAATGAACCAGGAATTGAATTCCGTATTGGTTTGGTAAAAGAGGAGGACAGAACCCATGGAAGCCAGGCAAAGGCCGGCGTAGGTCCAACGCCTGCCCACACGGCCAGCGATGAGGGCGCCAGCAAAAGCGCCAACGATCGCTCCAAGGGCGCTGAAAAGCGTGGTGTAGGCTCGTGCTTGTGGATTTTTGGAAACTCCCGCGGTCTCTACGGCCTGGGGTGGGTTGGCCAACTGATCAGCCCAGGTGGGCGCCCATTGAACCGCGCCCCAAGTTGCCAACAAAGGGATGCTGCTCAGCATCACGCCAAGCAGCATGCGCGTTAAAATGTTTTTTGCCGATCCTTCACTTTCGGAAGAACGGCCCAGGTAACGAAAAACAGGATAGATATAACCGAGGAAGACCAGGCTCAGGGCCAGCAGTGTGCCTGCGACTCGCTGCCAGGTGGAAACCGGCTGGCTCCACAGGATCAAGATTCCCCAGCAGGCAAAGGCGCCCAGGAGTACGCCAAGTAAATCTTTGGTGGCCCAGCCTTTGGTGGCCCCTTTTTCCTTTTCCTTTTCCCAAGAGTGGGATTCCGGCACATACAAGCGGACAAAAAAAGTCAGCAGCGCGGGCAATACCCCGCACATCATGAGCAACCGCCATTCCACCCATGAAGAGGAAAAGCCCCATTCCGTCAGGGTGCCGCGAATGGAACTCAATCCCAAGCTGAGCAGGGCTACCAAGGCGTAACCGGCGTTGGCTGCCGCTCCGATCAAACCGGCCAGCATGGCGCGGGATCGTCCCTGCCAAACTTCCATGACCAGGGCCACGCCCAGCGACCATTCTCCTCCCATGCCAAGGGCGGCAATGAAGCGGACCAGAACAATATGCCAGGGCGCGGTGGCGAAAGCGCCCACGCCGCTGACCAGTGCGTAAGTGAGAATACTCAACGACATGGCCCGGACCCGGCCGATGCGATCGCCCAGCCAGCCAAATAGCACTCCACCAGTGGCGGCGCCAATGAGGAACCCGGCGATGGTCAGGCCGTTCCATTGCCCCACCAGGGCTTCCACTTGCTTGGCGTCGGTGATCCCTGAAGAGCGGAACAACTCTGCCAGCGCCGGGCGGGAAATCACCGGGAAGAGGCCCATTTCAAAGCCGTCGAACATCCAGCCTAAAAGCGCGGCGGTTAGAGCCAGGTATTTTGCGCGCGGGGTGGGTAGGGTGGTCAAAGTGGAGCCCTGCGGGTTGGTGTGAACCGGTCCAGCATACTGGAAGGACTTGGCTCGTCAATAAATGAAACCGAGCCGGGGAGAGTCAGCGAATAGAATACCGGCTCAGGTTCCCGGTTTCTTATGCCGGGACAGGATGGTTTTCCAATCCGTCATCACTATGCCGTTCGCCTTGATGAATTCCTTCACCACTGGGTCGGTGAACAGTTTGTCCTCCCAGACGCGCTGGTTCCACGAGTTGGTGATTTTCTTCAAGCCATCGGATTCAATCGAGGGGTGAAAGATGATCTCGTGCAAGCCGGGAGGAAGCAGTCGTATCTGTTCCAGGAGTTTTTGCCGCTTGTCTTCATAGGTAGTCCCTGGTCTCACCGAGTGAAAGTCATCCAGTTTGGGAAGGGTGTACTGTTTGAGAGCATCGAGAATTTGCTGATCCATGGGATAGCCCTGCTTGCGGAACTTGGCGATCACTGCTGGGGTCATTTCAATGGCCATGGCGGGGATGCCTTCATCCATGGCAAGTTTTAAATAAGCGCGGGTGTAATCGGCGCGGGCGTAGAGGGTGCCCATGTGCGTGTCGATGTGGGAAGGTTTCATTCCCAGCTTCCTGGCTCGTGCCAGTTGCGCGCGGATTTCCAGCGCCACTTCTTCAGCCTTTGCCGACTGCGCCACCCCGGGAACATTGCTGAAAAGGTATCCAGCCGGGTCGAGAAGGCCTTTTACTTGGCCGACCGGGGCGACAGGGCCCCAGCGGTAAAATTTCCACTCGCTGGTCAGGGCCAAGTGTAAACCGACATCGTGCTGCGGGTTGGCCACGCACCAGGCGGCCATTTCGTTGAACCAGGGGCAGGGGACCATGGCGGCGGCGCTGCGGTATTCCCCCTGGGCAAGGGCCCTCTGCGCGGAGGAGTTCGCCTCGTAGCACATGCCGATGTCGTCGGCATGGAAGATCACCACGCGCTGGCCTTTTTCCCAACCGAGCCGCTCCGCCCAGGTTTTATGCTCTTGCGCGGCCAGGCTTGTACAAAAGAAAAGCGGCGCCAGCAGAAAGAAATGTTTCATGGATCCCAATCCTCAGTTTGGAAATAGGCAACCTTTAGAAAAAGTATCCTTCCCCCGAGGAAGATTAACAAGAAAAACCTTGAACCTTTCCACCTCAGCGCAGGTGGGAAAATTCAGGTGGAGAGGACAAGCTTGGGCATTAGCCAAACCAAGTGGACAAGAGGCACAATCCTCAGCCTGTTGAAAAAGCGGGAAATCCGGTCTTGCCAGCCTCATGGGGGATGCACTTTACTGTGGCATGAGCGCAATAGAAATCCGGGGGAGTTATGGGTGAACTGGGAAAATTAGTCGTCAGTGTTTCTGGAATTCGAGGCATCGTTGGGGAATCGCTGACGGCGGAGGTGGCGTTGCGCTTTGCCCGAGCATACGGCCTGGAGTTGAACGGCCGGGTGTTGGTGGGGACGGACGGACGGCCGAGCGGCGAAATGTTGAAGAACGCGGTAAAAGCGGGCTTGGCGGCGCAAAAATGCCTTGCTGTAGATGTGGGTGTTGTTGCCACGCCCACCATGGGAGTAGCCATTGTTGAAACCGGCGCCGCGGGTGGAATCCAAATCACCGCCAGCCACAATCCGGCGCCGTACAACGGCATGAAACTCTTCGGGTCCACGGGGCGGGTCCTTCCTGCCCTGGAGGGGGAGAAGGTTCGCGACCGCTTTCTTCAAGGCGACATGCCCCACGCCGGTTGGCAGGAATCGCCAACCGGGGAATGTTTTCCAGATGCGGTTTCCTTGCATGTGAAAAAGGTGATGCAGGGAGTGTCGGCGGGGCTGATTCAGCAGGCCAACTTGCGGGTTTTCGTCGATGCCAACGGCGGGGCCGGCGGGCCTATTTCCAGCGGTTTACTGCAGGCCCTGGGGGTGAAAGCTGAAATCCTCGGAGGGGAAGCGGACGGGAACTTTGCCCACGAACCTGAGCCGAACGCCGATAATCTTCGCTCAATTGGCCCGGCGGTGGCCCGGGCCAAGGTTCACGTCGGCTTTGTTCTCGACCCCGACGCCGACCGCCTGGCCCTCTTTGACGAAGAGGGAAATTTTCTTGGCGAGGAATTAACGCTGGCCCTGGCGGTCTGGTCGAGACTGTCGGTTCAACCTGGTCCGGTGGTGATCAATATGTCCACTTCGCTGGTGACGGAAAAAGTGGCGGAAAAATTTCGCCAGAGCTGCTTCCGCTCGCCAGTGGGGGAAGCCAATGTTGTTGATCGCATGCTTTTGGAAAAGGCGGTTATTGGGGGGGAAGGCAACGGCGGGGTGATCGACCCGCGCATTGGCCTGGTGCGCGACCCGTTCATTGGCATGGCGCTGATATTAGAACTGATGGCGCGGGAGAAAAAATCGCTTGGGGAATTGGCAGCACAGTTAGAAAAGTTTGTGATCAAGAAAGAGAAGGCGTGCCTGGATACCGCGCGGATAAAGGGCTGGTATGAAAGGGTGCGGGGAAATTTCCCCGATGCCAAGGCCGATACGGCCGACGGGCTAAGGCTTTCCTGGCCCGGCAAGTGGGTTCACCTGCGCCCCAGCAACACGGAGCCCATTGTCCGCATCATTGCTGAGTCCGCTTCGGAAGGGGAATCAACTCAACTTTGTGAGGAATGCAAAAGGCTGGCGGGAAACGAACCGGCGTGAGGATTAATGGGCGTGCATCAATTCCATGCACAGGACCAGCGGTTTGCCAGCTTCTTGGGGCGGGCTTTCCACTGGCGGCCTGGCCAGTAGTTCACCCCGCACCACCGCTATTTCCTCTGGCGCCTCTATTCCCACACGCACCCGGTTGCCCACCACTTCAATGATGGTTAAAACAATGTTTTTGCCAATCCGGATTTTCTCACCCGGCTTTCTGGTCAGGACCAACATGGTTACTTTCCTCCTTGAAAAAGTTCCTGCTAATCTTGGTCACGGTCGGCGGGCCAATCTGGTCCAGTCGAACCGCAGCCATCGCACCAAGTGAAGGAACAGCGCAGGCAGCGGGCCTGGTTTCCTTGCGCCATCACCGGCCCGGAACAAAGGGGGCAGGATAGAGCGGCGTTTTTCGTTTCGGCTACCGGGTCCGGGAGAGCGTGGTGGGAATTCAGGTTGGGGGACATTCGATCTCCAATAAATAATAGGGGTAAAAAGGGTTCGGTGTATGTTAGTACACTTTACCAGTAAGTGTACATATGTTCAATATTCTTGCGGGGTTTTACCCTTACTCCTTACAAATTAAAGACTTGTGTTTGCTGGTTTTTCCCAATATCTGGCCCACTTTTCTTTTCTTCCACCTTTTATTATCCCTGGACACTTTGGTTTCCTCCTCTTTTCACATTTCAGATTCTCACCTACTTCCATTTTTTTTCCAGCTTGGCAGCAGACGATTTTCAAACTCTTCCTTGAATCTCCGGCAACCACCCTTTATAAACAGTCAACCGCTGGGAAAGGGAATGCAGCGCCTTCCCTTTCAACGACCTACTTTTTTCTGAAGGGAACCACGACCATGCGTAAAGCCGGAATTGCTTTAGTTCTTTTTGCCCTGGTGACCTTGGCCATGGCCCAGGAGAAACCTGCCTCCCCGAGCCCGGCCGAAGTGAAAGCCATTGAGGCGCTGCGAAAGGCCGGCGCTCTGGTTTTGGAAGTGGCGCAGAACGACAACCGCCTCGACATTTCCTACTTGCAACCCGATGAGAAGTTCGGTGACGCCCAGTTGATTCCCTTGAAGGATTTGAAAGGGGTGATCCGCTTGAACCTGCGGGGGCAACCGCTGACCGATGCCCACCTGGCCCATTTAAAAAGTTTGTCGTCCCTGGTTCACTTGCACCTGGAAAAGACCAAGGTGACTGACAAGGGAATGCCCGAACTCAAGGGATTGGTTAACCTGGAATATTTGAACCTGTATGGGACGGAAGTGACCGATGGCGGGCTGGACCAGCTATCGGGCTTGAAGAAATTGAAGCGGGTCTATCTTTGGCAGACCAAAGTGACCAAGGTCGGGGCCGAGCGATTCAAAAAAGCCATCCCGGCGGTCGAGGCCAACCTTGGCTATGACGATGTCAAACTGCCGGAGCCCGTGAAGGAAGAGAAGAAAGAGACTAAAAAAGAGGCGAAGAAGGAAGAGAAGAAAGACACCAAAAAGGACACGAAGAAGGACGCCAAAAAAGAAGTGAAGAAAGAGGAAAAGAAGGATGTGAAGAAAACCGAGGATAAGAAAGACGACAAGAAGTAAACCGGGCGTGTGAGTTCATTCGGCGGGGGATTCACTGGAGCTGGATCTCCCGCTGTGCGTTTTCAGGTTGATCATTTCCACCGTGAAGGCAAAGCCCATGGCAAAATAAATGTAGCCCTTGTCGAAATGCTGGCCCATGCCCTCGGCGACCAGCACCACCCCAATCAAGATCAGAAAACTGAGCGCCAGCACTTTCAAGGTGGGGTGCCTTTCCACGAAATCTCCCACCGGACCGGCGAACAAGAGCATCACCAGCACTGTCAGGATCATGGCCGCCACGATGATCCCCACTTGCTGCACCATGCCCACGGCGGTGATCACGGAGTCGAGAGAAAAGACAATGTCGAGAATGGCGATTTGAACCAGAACTGAAATGAAACGCGATTGTTTTCCAGCGGAGTCCCCACCAGGTTTCTCAGGCTTTTCTTCCAGACGGTGGTGGATTTCAAAAGTGCTTTTGGCAATGAGGAACAAGCCTCCTGCCAGCAGGATCAGGTCTTTCCAGGAAATTTCCCGGGCCTCTTTTTGGCTGAAGGTCCACTCAGGAAGAGTGAAGACAGTTTGTTGCAGGCTCATGACCCATTGAATGCTGAAGAGAAGCAGCAGGCGAGTTCCCAGGGCCAGGATCAGGCCGATACGGCGGGCGTGAGCGCGCTGGTGTTCAGGTAGCCGCCCGGCCAGGATGGCCAGAAAGATGATGTTGTCGATTCCCAGAACCACTTCAATGCCGGTCAGGGTTACCAGGGGAATTATCCAATCGCCCATGAAGTCCTCGAAAACTACTTCCTTTTACGAAACCCGGGTGGCATTATGATAGAAAATCCCAGTGCCTGGCCATAGCGGTTTGGCCATCCTTTCTCCAACCTGTGATCAACATGACCCTGACAACCTTTTTGATCAACCTGCTTACGGCGCTGGTCATGGGTGTTTTAATCGGTTTAGAAAGGCAGATCACGCAGCACCCGGCGGGTTTGCGGACCAATGCTCTGGTGGC
This sequence comes from Gemmataceae bacterium, assembly GCA_009692005.1. GTDB lineage: Bacteria > Planctomycetota > Planctomycetia > Gemmatales > Gemmataceae > SHZZ01. The sequence continues at coordinate 11,471 of SHZZ01000055.1, forward strand.
GGTTGGCGCCGCCATGTTCATGTCCATTACACCCTTGATTGGCTTTGAAACCAGCCCCACCCGCATCGCCTCCTACATCATAAGCGGCATTGGCTTCCTCGCGGGCGGGGTCATTCTTAAAGAAGGGATCAATGTGCGGGGGTTGAACACCGCCGCCACTTTGTGGTGCACCGCCGCCATTGGAACCCTGGCAGGCACGGGCCATGTTGCTTACGCGGCCACCGGCACCGGTGTCATCCTGATCATTCACCTGCTCCTCAAGCCCTGTTCCGATTGGATCGACAATTGGGCCAAGGGGCGTGAAGGGGAAAACCACTACCGCTTGCGCGTGATTGCAACCGCGCAGAACGAAGACCTGGTCCGGTCGATAATCCTGCGGCTCATCAACTCGCAAAACCGCATGACCGCTCAGGGAATTTCCGTCTTTAAAGCTGACAAGGAGGAGGAATTTGAGGTCGTGGCCGATATCATGTCCCGGGGAAATCAAGACAAGGAAATGCAGGATGTGATTACCCGTTTGCGGATTGACACCGGTGTTTCCCTTGCTTCGTGGAAACAGGTGCAGAGCAAAGATCCCTAAAGGAAAGGACTATTCGTGACGGACACAATGAGCGCCATGGGCGTGACCTGGGATTTATCGGACCTGTATGGCTCGGTTGCGGACCCGCAATTGGAACGCGACCTGGCCATGGCGCATGAGCGCGCCTTGGCATTTTCCCAAACTTATCGGGGAACAATCAGGTTGATGGAGAAGAAGGATGCCGCGGTTCTGGCCGGCGCTTTATCGGAATTGGAAAGCCTTTTCGAAAAGATGGACAAGCCGGCGATCTATGCTTCGCTCCTTCACGCTGCCAAGCTGGATGATCCTTCCCACGGCGCCCTGGTGGCCCGCACGCGGGAGGAAAGGACCCGGATCAACCAATTGCTGTTGTTTTTCGAGCTGGAATGGGTGGTGGTGCCGGAGGAGCATTTTCATCAGCTTCTGGCCGAACCGGTGTTGCAAAAGTACCGGCATTACCTAGAGCACAAGCGGGTCTGGAAGCCGCACTTTCTGACCGAGCCCGAGGAAAAAGTGATCGATCAGAAAAACCTGACCGGCCGCGCCGCTTTTGTCCGCCTGTTCGATGAAAGCGTGGCTGCTATCACCTACCCGTTTGGCGAGGAAAAACTTACTTTTCAAAAAATCAACGCCAAGCTGTACGACCCCGACCGGGAAGCGCGCCGCCGCGCCGCCGGGGGAATTACCCAGGGCCTGAAAGAACACAATCGCCTGCTGACCTATCTCTTCAATACCCTGGTGGTGGACCACCAGTACGATTGCGAGATGCGCTCCTTCGCGGACCCGATGCAGCCGCGGCACCTGGCCAATGAAACGAACCAGGCCTTGGTCGACGCGCTCATGACCTCGGTGGAAAAGCATTATCCCCTGGTGGGGCGTTATTACCGCTTGAAAAAGAAACTATTGGGCCTTGAGGAACTGGAGGATTTCGACCGATACGCGCCGATCCGGGGCGAGTTGCCCGAAGTCGCCTGGTCCGACGCCGCCAAACTTGTGCGCGATAGCTACCACGCCTTTTCGCCTCAAGCGGGAGAAGTCGTTGACCTCTTTTTCGACAAGCATTGGATCGATGCTGAATTGCGGGGGGGCAAGCGCGGAGGCGCCTTTTCTTCCAGCGCCGTGCCTTCGGCTCACCCGTACATTCTCATGAGCTACACCGGGAAAATGCGCGATGTCGCCACCTTGGCGCATGAACTCGGCCATGGGCTGCATCAGTATCTGTCTCGCCGCATGGGATATTTGCAGTGCGATACCCCGCTCACCACCGCGGAGACCGCCAGCGTTTTTGGCGAAATGCTCGTCTTTCAAAAACTGCTTGGGCAAAACCAGGACCCCAAGGTCCGTCTGGCGCTTTTGTGTGGAAAAATCGAGGACGCTTTCGCCACCGTCTTCCGCCAGGTGGTTCTCACCCGCTTTGAGCAATCCCTGCATCAGGCCCGGAAAAAAGAAGGCGAGCTTCCCGCAACGCGGCTCAATGAGCTTTGGCTGAATGCCAACCAAGCCATGTTCGGCGATTCTGTTCGCCTAGGCGAGGGGTATTCCTGGTGGTGGTCGTACATCGGCCATTTCATCCATTCCCCGTTTTATTGTTACGCCTACTCGTTTGGGGAATTGCTGGTGCTGGCGCTGGTGGAAAAATACCGCCAGGAGGGCCAGGCTTTCGCACCCAAATACCTTGACATGCTTTCGCGAGGCGGATCGGAATCCCCGGTCGATTTGCTCGCCCGCATGGGAATCGACCTGACCGACCCGGGGTTCTGGAACCTGGGATTGAAACTATTGTCGTGCATGGTGGAAGAGGCGGAAAAGCTGGCCGCGGGGGCGGTTGTTTAATGACTTTGGAACTGGTGGATGTTGTCAATGAAGCGGGCGAGGTGATCGGCACGGTCACCCGAGGGGAAATGCGCCAGCAGCGCCTGCCGCACCGCTGCGTTTATCTTTTGGTCTTCAATACCAAGGGTGAGCTGTACATTCACCTGCGCACCCAGACCAAAGATGTCTTTCCTTCCTATTGGGATTTATGCGCTGGCGGGGTGGTGTCAGCGGGAGAGGATTTTTTAACCGGAGCCAAGCGAGAAGGGCGGGAAGAACTAGGCGTGAAGATTTCTCCCGAGCCCCTTTTTCCCTTCCGCTATGAGGATGCGAAAACGATTGTCCATTCGGTGGTCTACCGGGTGATTCACGACGGGCCGTTTCAGTTGCAGGCGGAAGAAGTGGTGCAAGGGGAGTTTGTACCCATGGAGAAATTGGAAGCGCGGCTGAGCCAAGACTGTTTTACTCCCGACGGATTGTGCGTTCTGGCCGAGGCCCGCCGCCTTGGTGTAAGAGAATTTATCCGATTCCGGGGTCCCCGCCAGGAGACCGTGCCACATCATGTAGTTCCGCAAACCCTGGAATAATTCCATTGAGAGGACCCAGATACCGAGGGTATCATGCAGGGTAGGGGCAAGGTTATTCTCGCGGAGGTTTGCATGCGGCGAAGCTTCATTATCACCTGGCTTATTTCCCTCGCTAATGTGGCGACCCTGCCGGCGCAGTCGGTTGATTTTAATCGCGATATCCGCCCCATATTTTCCGAAAACTGTTTCAAGTGCCATGGCCCCGATGACAATGCACGCAAAGCCAAATTTCGGGTCGATCTGAAGGACAAAGCCCTCAGCCACCCCCATGCCATCAAGCCGGGCAAGCCCGGCGAAAGCGAACTATTTCTCCGCGTCTCTTCCACCGAGGAATCGGAGTTGATGCCCCCGGCCAATTCCGGCAAGAAACTTACCTCGGCGCAGGTGGATTTGTTGAAGAGGTGGATCGCGGAGGGCGCTCCCTGGTCTGAGCATTGGGCCTTTGTTTCTCCTGTTCGCTCGCCGATTCCCACCTCAACGGGAAACCCCGGGGGCAGCAACGCAATCGATCGGTTTCTTTTGCAGCGGATGAAGAAAAGCGGACTTAACCCGTCGCCTGAAGCCAGCCGTCATACTCTGATTCGCCGCCTGACTCTTGACCTGACCGGTTTGCCGCCAACCCCGGAGGAAGTCGCCGCCTTTATCAACGATGCTTCGCCGCTGGCGTATGAAAGACTGGTCGACAGGCTGTTGAATTCGCCCCGCTATGGGGAACGCCTGGCGCTGGACTGGCTCGACGCCGCCCGCTTTGCCGACACCCATGGCTACCACATCGACAGCGGCCGCGACATGACCCGCTGGCGCGAGTACATCATCCGCGCGTTCAATTTCAATTTGCCTTTTGACCGCTTTACCATTGAGCAGTTGGCGGGCGATTTGCTGCCCGGCGCCACGGTGGAGCAGCAGATTGCCAGCGGGTTCAACCGGAACCACATGATCAACTTCGAAGGTGGGGCCATCCCGGCGGAGTATTTAAACGCCTATATCGTCGACCGGGTGAACACGACCGGCACGGTCTGGCTGGGAATGACGGTAGGCTGCGCCCAGTGCCATGATCACAAGTACGATCCCTTTTCCCAGAAAGATTTTTACAAGCTCTATGCGTTTTTCCACAATGTGCCGGAGAACGGCCTAGATGGTTCCAAGGGGAACGCCATGCCTCTGATCCGCGTGCCGGACCAGTTGCAAAAGGGGCGGTTGGAACTCATCGCGCAAGAAATTGCCGAGATCAACAAAAAGCTGGAGTTGCCTTCGGTGGAGACAAGCGGAGGCCAATTGGCCTGGGAGGCGATCGCGGGAAAAGTTGCTGTGGATCCGTGGCAGACGCGGGATTTGCAGGTGGCGCGTTCTTCCAGCGGCGCTGATTTGGAAAAAACCGGCGATGGCTCTTTGCGCGTTACGGGGCCAAATCCTGCCAAGGAAACCTACACCTTGGGTTGGAAACAGCAAGGGGAAGCGGCCCGCGCAGTGCGGATTGAATTTCTCCCCGATCCCAAGTTAAGCGCCGGGGGCCCTGGCCGCTCGGAGAATGGCAACCTCGTCCTCAGCGAAGTGAAGCTGAAAGTGAATGGCAAACCAGGCAACTGGAACAAGGCCACGGCCGGTTTTAGCCAGTCTGGGTTTCCTGCGGAACATGCCATCGACAACAACCCGCGCACCGGCTGGGCCATTTATCCTGAAGTGGGAAAACCGCATTGGCTGGTCCTCACCCCTGCGGCGGGCGCTCTGTCAGGCGATATCCAGGTGGATTTGGTCTTTGCCAGCATTTATGAAAAGCATCAGGCCGGACGAATCCGGTTGTCAACAACCACTTCCACGCCCCAGCAACTTGACAATCAACCTCCCAAGCTGGTTCAGGATGCTTTGGCCAAGCCGCGGGAGAAACGCTCCGCGGAGGATAACCTCGCCTTGCGCAAATACTACCGCGAGCAGATCGATCCCACCGTTTCTCCCTTGCAACAAAGGTTGGGGAAACTGAAACAAGATCAGGAAGGGATTGAAAAAACCATGGCCACGGCCATGGTCATGCAGGAACTAGCGGCTCCCCGGGAGACCTTTGCCCTGGTTCGTGGGGAATACGACAAAAAAGGGGAAAAAGTTTTCATGGGCACGCCGTCGTTTCTACCCCCCTTGCCCGAGGACGCCCCCAAGAACCGCCTCGGTCTGGCCCGTTGGCTGACTTCCCAATCTCACCCGCTGACTGCCCGCGTGGCTGTCAACCGCTTCTGGCAGACTTTCTTTGGCATTGGCCTGGTCAAAACCCCTGAGGATTTTGGCTCGCAGGGCGAATGGCCCAGCCATCCCGAATTGCTCGACTGGCTGGCGGTGGAATTCATCGAGTCCGGATGGGATGTGCGCCATCTGGTCCGCCTGATGCTGACCAGCTCCACTTACAGGCAATCTTCAGTGGCGAGTGAAATTCAACTGAAGTCCGACCCGGAGAATCGTTTGCTTTCCCGCATGAGCCGCCCCAGGCTGCAGGCCGAGTTCCTGCGTGATCAGGCCCTGGCGGTCAGCGGGCTGCTGGAAAATGAACTGGGTGGCAAGAGCGTTAATCCGTACCAGCCGCCCGGGATTTGGGAGGAGTTGGCTTCCCGCGCCGATGGGAAAAACTGGACCGCCCAGGCTTACGAGCAGAGCCATGGCCACGACCTCTACCGCCGTACCATGTACACTTTTTGGAAGCGGACCGCCCCGCCACCAACCCTTTCCGCACTCGACGCCCCCGACCGCGAGACCTGCACGGTTCGCCGGGCTCGCACCAATACGCCTCTGCAGGCCCTGATTTTGATGAACGACCCGACTTATGTGGAAGCCGCCAGGAAAGCGGCCGAGCGGATTCTTGCTGTCAAGGGGGACGAGAAAGACAAAGTGGCTTTTGCTTTCATGCTTTTCCTGTCGCGGCCCGCTCAGGCGAAAGAGTTGCAAGTTGTGGAAAAGTTCTACCGGGACCGCCTGGCCGATTACAAAATTAAACCGGAAAAAGCCCTGAAACTGCTGTCGATTGGCGAGGCTCCCAGGGATGAAACGATGGATGTGGCGGAACTGGCCGCCTGGACCATGGTCGTCAATATGTTTTTAAATCTCGATGAGGCGCTGACCCGGGGATGATTATGGAAAAGGTAAGGGAACTGGACCTGGCGGGCTGGCAAACGCGCAGGTATTTTTTCTCAAGGTCGGTGCAGGGGTTGTCGGGCGCTCTGGGTAGCGCCGCCCTGGCCGGGCTTCTTGACCCTACTGCGCAGGCGGCCACGGGCGGCGCGCTGCCGAAGTTGCATTTCACCTCGCGCGCCAAGCGGGTGATTTATCTATTCATGTCCGGCGGGCCTTCCCACATCGACCTGTTCGATTACAAACCCAAATTAATGGAAAACAATGGCAAGGAACTGCCAGCCTCGGTACGCCAAGGGCAGCGCGTCACTGGCATGACCAGCGGGCAAAAGTCTTTTCCTTGCGCAGCGCCCATTTTCAAATTCAAACAGCATGGAAAGTCGGGCGCCTGGATCAGCGAACTTCTTCCGCACACCGCCACCATCGCCGACGATATTTGTATTCTCAAAACGCTGAACACTGAAGCCATCAACCACGACCCCGCCACCACTTTCCTGCAAACCGGGTCGCAGCAACCCGGTCGCCCGAGTTTCGGCGCCTGGCTCAGTTACGGCATTGGCAGCGAAAACCAGAACCTGCCCGCCTTTGTCGTCATGATCAGCCAGGGCAGCGGCAACAAAACTGATCAGCCGATCTTCTCTCGGCTGTGGGGGTCTGGTTTCCTCCCCAGCATGCATCAGGGGGTGCGCTTCCGCTCCGGCCAGGACGCCGTTCTTTATCTGTCCAATCCCCCAGGGATCGACGCCCTCGACCGCAGGGAAATGCTCGATGCCACCGGCGCGCTCAACAAGATTTCCGCGGGCGCCTTTGGCGACCCCGAAATTAACACCCGCATTTCCCAGTATGAAATGGCCTTCCGCATGCAAACCAGCGTGCCGGAACTCAGCGATTTGTCCAAAGAATCCAGGGCCACCATTGACATGTATGGCATTCGCGACGATGGCATCGATGGCGGCTTCGCGCGCAATTGTCTGCTCGCACGCCGCATGGTCGAGCGGGGCGTGCGCTTCGTGCAACTGATGCACCGCGGCTGGGATCAGCACAGCAGCCTTCCCGGTCAAATTCGCGGACAATGCAAGGATGTCGATCAACCTGCCGCCGCACTGGTCAAAGACCTCAAGGCTCGCGGGTTGCTTGACGAGACCCTGGTCATCTGGGGGGGGGAATTCGGCCGCACCGTTTACAGCCAGGGCGCCCTCAGCGCCACCAATTATGGCCGCGACCACCACGGCCGCTGCTTTTCACTCTGGGTGGCCGGCGGCGGCATCAAGCCCGGAATCACCTTCGGCGAAACCGACGATTACTGCTACAACATTGCTCGTGACCCCGTTCATGTTCATGATTTCAACGCCACCCTGATGCAACGCTTGGGTATTGATCACGAAAAGCTAATTTACCGCTTTCAGGGGCGCGATTATCGCCTGACCGATGTTCATGGCAAGGTGGTGCGCCAAATCCTGGCCTGATCTAAAAGGCCTTCACCAATTTTTTGTAAACTTTTTTATGAGAAATTTGACCAGACTAGCCTTTTGTTGGTATTTTCAAAGGTGCAATTGAATCCTGGCCATCCCGGTCAGGGTCTCGGGGACTTTTTCTCCACCCTTCCCTTGGCAACTCGACGCTGGCGTCGATAATGAAAGGTTCATGGTGAAGGATGGGTGCCAACGAGGAAACGGAAATGGGTGCGGATCGAATTGACTTGTCCAACAAGGATTTTTCCAAGCAGGACCTTTCAGCAACGAGTTTAGTTGGAGCGCGATTGGTCAACACCATCTTTCAAGGCGCCAACTTGTTCGAGGCCAACTTATCGAAAACCGACCTGACCAACGCCAACATGGTGGAGGCAAACCTGTACGGGGCCAAACTGATTCAGGCCGTGCTCAAGGATGCTCAGTTGCAAAATGCCAACATGGTTGGCGCCAATCTCTCCTCCGCCGACCTTACTGGCGCTAATTTGACCGGCGCCAATCTCATGCGCGCCAACCTCTTCCGGGCCAATCTCACCGGCGCCAATCTCACCGGCGCCAAACTGACGGAAGCCGACCTTTCCGATGCCAACTTGAATGGGGCCACAATGCCCGATGGCCAAGTTGCCTGAAAAATGAAGCATGAACCATTTGCCTAAAGGCGAGTGGCGCGCTTCAGGGAAGGTTTTTTAAAAAAGAAGAAGCATCAAGGGCCTTCAGCCCTCAGTAATTACTGGGAAATCCAGAATTGACGCAGCGTGGCATCAAAAGCGCTGAAGGATTTCTCCACTTGGAATTTCACCCCGGCGGATTCCCCGAGCAGGGTAAAGGAACCTGGTGCGGCGTTGCCCTGAGGTTTGATTTTAATCTTCACTATGGCGCCGTCCTTGGGCAAATGCGTGACGGGCTGAGAGGTCCATCCGGAAGGAAGCATGGCTGCAATTTGAATGGGTCCGGCGTGGCCGCCGGAGCGGGTCACCTTTACCGGCGCCTCGACTTCCTTGCCTCCTGCCGAGATGAAAAGATCGGCTTCGAGAGTAAGGGAAAACTCCGGCGCCACAGGAGTGAAGGAGAGTTGATAATAATACCCCGGCCCCGTTTGCCTATGCAGGTCCGCAATTTCCAAAAAAGCAGGGTCGCCAGTCGAGGTCCATTCTAAATTCGGATCGGCGCTGGCGCCAGAATCGTCCACTCTGCGAATTTCTTTTCCCAAGGCGTCTTTTAAAATCAGCACCGGGTCGAGTTGCGAGCCACGGGTGCGGGCCTCGATCTGAAGAAAATACTTCTCTCCCTTTTTTCCTTCCAACTTGAATTGCCGGGGCGCCTTGAGCAAAACCCCGCTCAGACTGACCGGGGCAGAAAGGGTGGGGCTCTTTTCCCCCGTGTCAACAAGGGCCTGATGGGAAACTGTGGCGATTTTCTGCCAGCCGGCCACGCCAGGCTGAGTGAGAAACCACGAGTCATTTCCTGAAGGAGATTTAACCGAATAGGAAACGCCTTTGAGAAAATTCCAGCCCTGAGGATGAAACACCTGTGTTTCGTTCACCCTTGCGGCCATGGGGAAAGCATGGTCGAGAAAAGGCCCGGTCGTGACCGTCAGGCGGTAAATAAAATTCTCCGCCCCGGCCAGTCGGATGGAGCTATCGGGGTTGGAGGGAAAGGCGAAAAGGCGAAGTCGGAAGTCGCCAGCCTTGTTGGCGGTAAAAAACACCAGCGGGTCAAGGCCGTGCCGGTCGTGGTTTTCCGCCACGACAAACCCTTCGGGGGAAAGGATTTGCAAGACCGCGTCCATGGGAGAGTCTAAACCCAAATTGGCCTGCAACCGCGCCACCAGGGTTTGACCCTGTTTTACTTGAATGGCGAAAGAGTCGGCGTCACCCGGATTGGCCAGTTTGCCATTTACTACCAGCGGGGTGCTGGCCAGCTTCATGGCCTTTTCAAAATGGTCGTTGGGCTCGGCTTCCATTACCTCGCGGAGGTTGCCCACCCAGAACGGCCGCACGGCGCTGACCCCTTCTTTGGAATAAACGCGAACCAGCCTGGGGCCGAACGGGGCGTTGTCCTTCACGCGGATTTTCAACTGGCCTTTGCTTCCCGCTTCGGCCTGAATATCCGGGTGGCTTGTCCAGATTGAGACTGGCCAGGAGGGAAAAGTCCCGCTGAGGGTGGTTTCCACCAGTGCGCCTGCCGCGCCGCCTGATGGGAAAATCGCAGTCAATTCCGGCGGCGCTGCCTGTAGCGCGCCACGGGCAAGCAACAAAAGCAAAGTGGGAATCAGCCGTATCAACCCATCAGCTCCGCGATGGTTTCCGGATTGCTGACCAGGTGGGCCGGCCGGCCGTTGCCGGCGTAGAGAATCTTCGCAGGGTCGATGCCGAGTTTCGCGTACACCGTGGCGGCGAAATGTTCTGGCGACAGCACCCGTTCCACCGCCGCGTAGCCCTGCCTGTCGGTGGCGCCGATCACCTGGCCGCCAGGGGTTCCCCCACCAGCGAACAGGATTGACATGGCATTGGACCAGTGGTCGCGTCCGCCATCCTTGTTGATTTGCGGTGTGCGGCCAAACTCGCCCAGGACCAGAACCAGGGTGGAATCGAGGATCCCGCGCTGGGCCATATCTTCTATCAGGGCGGCCAAAGTGGCATCGAAAGTGGGAAGCCTTTTTTCCAAAGCGGGGAAAAGACCTCCGTGATGATCCCAGCCGCCCTCATTCAACACGATGAAGGGCACCCCGGCTTCGACCAGCCTGCGAGCCAGCAGAGCGCGCTGGCCGAAATCGTTTCTTCCGTAGGAATCGCGGATGCGATCGGGTTCGTTGTGAATGTCAAATGCGGCCTGGGCCCGTGCCGAGCGCATCAAGTCAAGCCCCTGGCGGTAATGATCGTCGAGCGCCAGCGAGGGGTCGTTGAGTTGCTTGTCGGCGAAGCGTGCGAAGCGGTCGACGGCCTGGCGCATTTCCTGGCGGGAAAGAGTCTTGGCTCCGTCCATTTCTTTCGGCAGGGTGACATCTCGCACGCGGAAATTGGGGCTGTTGGGGCTGCCATCGACGACAAAGGGGGCAAACTTGCTACCGAGGAAATTCGGTCCGCCGGACCGCGTCATGCTGGGAAGCGAGAAGTAGCTTGGCAGGCCTTCTGGGGCCGGGATTTCCGAGGCAGTGACCGACCCGAGGCTGGGGTGGTAGCTGACAAACGCGCCGCAACCGACCGGTATCCTGGGGGGCGCGCCGGTCATCATGTAATGGTTTCCCGCGCCGTGGTTCCCCTGATCGTGGCGGACCGAGCGGAGAATCGCCAGACGGTGAGCGATGGCGGCGAGTTTCGGCAAATGCTGCGAGACCTTGATGCCCGGCACTTTGGTGGCGATGGGGGAGAAATTACCGCGGATTTCTAAAGGCGCGTCGGGCTTGGGGTCGAAAGTTTCATAATGCGTGGGGCCTCCATCGAGCCAGACCAGGATGACGCTTTTAGCCTGGGATTTTCCCCTGGCCATGGAACTGGCTTTCAAAGCCCCACTAAGGCCGCCACCCATGAGCGCCCCCAGCCCAAGCTTGAGGCAGTCACGGCGGGCCAGGTTGGCATGTCGAAAGGAATTCATGGCTTGCCCTCAGTTAGTCAATCAGAATGAATTCTGGCGTATTAATCAGGGCCCAGAGGAGATCCTCCAGGATTTGTCGGCGGGCGGAACCAGGCTTCTTCGCTATATTCAGCACGGCTTGCAATTCTAACGGGGCGGGTGCGCGACAATAACATCGAAGATACAATTCCTCCACCGCTTTTTCCAGAGGAATCTGGGCGGCTGCAAGGTTTTTCACCACTCCGGCCTCGTCCTGAATTCGCGCCAGCACCCCCTTGCCATTCATCAAATGCAGCGCTTGCACCATGGTCGAGTCCCCCGAGCGGTCGCAGGGCGGATCCTGGTTGGGGTCGGGGCGCCCGAAACTGTCGAGGAATTCCGAGGGAGATCGGAAGGTCCAGATTTCCATGGCCAGCGATCCGGCCGGCATGGCTGCAAAGTCCGCCCGGCTGCCCGTCACCGAGCCGATCATATCGTGCAGCACTTCCGCACGGGGCCTCTTGCGGTAATGCCGCGAGTAATTTTGCCCATCGCCCTGGTTCCGCTGGTTGGGTTCCGAGGAAAGTCCGTAGCCCCGCGAGGTGACAATGCTGTAGTGCAGCTTCTTGATGTCGAAAGCATTTTTGATGAAGTCCTCGGCGAGGGCATCGAGCAGCGCAGGGTTGGCGGGCGGGTTGGTGGCGCGCAGGTCGTCAACCGGGTCAACCAAACCGCGGCCCATCAGGTCGGCCCAAACGCGGTTCACCGCGGCCTTGGCGAACAGCGGGGATTCTCTGGTGATCCACTCGGCCAGCGCTTTTCTTGGGTCTTCTCCCGCTGGGATGGCGCGCGGTTTTCCCTTCAACGGCGCCGGGTCGAGAACTTCCCCCGTTAGCGGGTGCTTTACCGTCCCGGAGTTGGCCAGAAAGACAATCTCCTCGCTGCCGGAAATAGGCGGCGACAACCCAGTGCCCTTTCTCCCGATCCGAGAAAAGTAAGCCGCGAACCGGAAAAAATCTTCCTGACTATAAACTTCAAAAGGGTGGTGATGGCACTTGGCGCACTCCAGCCGCATTCCCAAAAAAAGCTGGCTGATGATTGGAGTGATTTCTTCCGGCTCGCGGCGATCGCGGAATACCACCGCCGCCCCGTTGCGGAAGGTCGAACCCTCGGCGGTAATGACTTCCCGGGCAAATTGATCGAACGGCGTATTCTTTCTGAACGATTCCCTCAGCCAGGAATTCAGGTTGTACACTGCTTTAATTCCGGTGCGATACGGGTTGGGCCGCAGCAGATCGGCCCACTTGTTGGCCTGAAACTCGGCAAATTCCGGTCGGTCGAGCAGTTGCCTCGCCAGCTTTTCCCGCTTCCCGGGGGAAGGGTCGCCCAGCCAGGCTTGGGTTTCTTCAGGCCTGGGCAATACCCCCAGCAGGTCCAAATAGATGCGCCTGAGAAATGTGGTATCGCTGGCCGGTTCCGATGGCGCCAGCCCCAGCTTTTCAAACTGATCGGAAAGGCGCCTGTCTATGAAATGCTCGGAAGGCAACCGTCCGGGCAGTGTTTTTCCCCTGGCGCCAACAGGAATTGTCACCTGGCAGGTGGAGAAATGATCCATGAAGCGGGCCGTGACCGCAGCCTGGCCGGGAAGGGGTCCAATGCGAATTCTCCCGTCGGCATCCACTTCTGCCAGCACGCTTTCACTCGATTGAAACGCCGCCAGGTGCGTGACATCTTGCCTGGCGCCATTGGTAAAACTCGCTTCCACCCGCAGTTGGAATTGCTCCTTGTTTCCCCCGGAAATCTCCCGGGGAAACACTTGAATGCCCGTCAGGGCGGGGGTGTTGGCAGGGGTTCTTCCCTGGCCGGTTTCCAGCCAGGCCAGAATTTGCGCGAAGGCCGGGCTGTCGGCAGGGAGCCTTTTTCCCCCGCCGTGCGGCACTTCCCCCGAGGGCTTTTTCAACAACAAACTATTCCGGGGCGCCGAAAGAAATACCCTGCGGCCCCGGCTTTCGCTGGTCAGGGCGTGGTAATCAAAATCGTTGTCGAATCCGAAGAGGGACAATTGAAACCCGTTCTGCCCGCGCTGTTTGCCATGGCAGGGACCGGAGTTGCACCCCAGCCGGGTGAGCAGAGGCTGGATGTCTTTTTCAAATGTGGGCGGCGTCGCGTTGCCTGCCTCCACCCGGATGGGCGCCTCGATATTGGCCCCTTGGCAGGTCACCATGAGTTTGTCTTCGCCGGCGACCAGGGCCAGTACCCGGCCGTGAGGATCGACGCTGGCGATTTTCCCTGTGATGCTGAAACGGCTTTCGCTTGTCCGGTCTTTTCCCAAGGGGTCGAGCACGCGAACTTGGCACGGCGACCATTTTCCTGTCAGGTGAATCGAAGGCGGCTCGATTCGCCAACCGGCTGGCGGCTGTCCCAAGCTCAGAAGGAAGGTGGTCAACCACAACATGGACAAGGGTATTCTCAACGGGTAAGTTTAGGCAGGTGATTCTTAATTTATCGGTATTTCCCTTGCAGGGGAATACAAAGTTCATGAATGGCGAGCATATTTACTCTAATTCTTCCAGGCAACCCCCGAGGTCTTTTCCATGAACACCATTTTCCTCCTGGCCTTGCTGCTTCCCGGACAAACTGTAGTCGCCCAAGAGAAAACCAATGTCCTGCTGATCGTGGCGGATGACCTGCGGGTGGAACTCGGCTGTTATGGTTCCCCCGGCAAGACGCCAAACCTCGATGCCCTGGCCGGGCGCGGCGTACGCTTTGACCGCGCCTATTGCCAGCAAGCGCTGTGCAATCCCTCGCGCTCTTCTTTTCTGACCGGGAAGCGGCCCGACACCCTGCGGCTTTGGTCAAACGGCCTGCACTTTCGCCAGAAAAACCCTGATGTCGTTACCTTGCCTCAGTGGTTCAAATCCAACGGCTACGATACACGCTGCGTGGGCAAAATATTTCACAACTGGCACACTCAGGTGAAAGGTGATCCCGGATCGTGGAGCAAACCCGAATTTCTTCACTACGCCAACCATGGCGACGACACGCCAATGGTTTCTGGGAAAGTGCCAGCCAGCTCGGTTGCGGGCATTGGCAGAAAGTATGGCCAAGTGGAGGTCTGCGAGTGCCGCGATGTTCCTGATGAAGCGTTTTTCGATGGCCGGGTCGCAGCCGAGGCCGTGAAAACATTAAGTGAAATCAAAGACCAGCCGTTTTTCCTGGCAGTCGGTTTCTGGAAGCCGCACGCGCCTTTCAACGCCCCGAAAAAGTATTGGAACCTCTACGACCGGGATAAACTTCCGCCCCTTCGGCCGGACCGGCCCAAGGGCGCCCCGCAGTTCGCCTTTCACGATAATCGCGAAGTCCTTGGCATCCCGCCCAACCAGGTCACTCCAAACGCCAGCCAATTCGCCGAAATGCGCCATGGTTATTTTGCCAATATCAGTTACATGGATGCTCAGGTTGGCAAGGTTCTGAAAGCCTTGCAGGACAACAAACTTGCTGACAAGACCCTGGTGGTTTTTGTTTCCGATCACGGCTACCACCTTGGCGAGCATTCGTTGTGGGCCAAGACCTCGTGTTTTGAACTCGATGCTCGCGTGGCCATGATCTTTGCCGGGCCGGAAAAGGTGGCCAGGGGAAAGGCGAGTACATCACTGGTGGAACTCGTCGATCTTTTTCCTACGATCAATGAGCTTTGCGGGTTGAAGCCGCCGGGAAAACTGGACGGCGTCAGTTTGGTTCCGGTTCTTGCCGATCCCAATCGGTTGGTGAAGGACGGCGCTTTTACTCAGCACCCGCGCCCGGCATATTTCGACCGCACGGAAAAAGGGACCCCCGATTCCATGGGCTACAGCGTGCGCACGGCCAATGGCCGTTTCACCGAATGGCGCGATTGGAAATCGGGTAAAGTTCTCGCAGCAGAGTATTACGATCACTTGCGAGATCCTGGGGAACTGATTAATCAGGTGGATACACCTGCCTTGGAAAAAGAGAGGAATAGCGCGAAGGAGATCCTGCACCGCCAATTTTCTCGGCCCTGATCGGCTCGCGGCGGCCCGGGAAGTCTCACCCCAAGCGCGCTGACCTCCAGAAAACAGCGGTAATTCCTGAAGTGGAAAGGTGGCCCATTAGCTGTCTAAGGTTTCCAGTGGGCCTGCTCGGA
>SHZZ01000056.1 GCA_009692005.1 Gemmataceae bacterium
GAAAAAGGTGATGGTGTGTCGGCTGTTAAATGGCACGATGCAATTGCAGTATCAGGGCCATGAGCTAAAGTGGAAGGAGTTGCCGGAGCGTCCGGTGCGAATGAGGGCGGTGGAACCGGAGAAGGCGGCGAAGTTGAAGCCAGCGTGGAAGCCGAGGGCAGACCACCCCTGGCGTTAGCGGCGCCCGGTGGTGTAGGGGCCATTTCTATCTGTGGAAGGATGGGGACATTTCTAAATGTGGAAGACAGGAAGGAAGCCTTTGCATTTCTGGAGGAATAAGGGTAATATTATTTATGACTCCTTTTTTGTTATTAAACCACCTGGGAGGCAGTCATGAAAATCCCGCCGGTGCGCCATGGGTTTACCCTGATTGAACTACTCGTCGTCATTGCCATAATTGCCATTCTGATTGGGCTGCTTCTGCCTGCGGTACAAAAGGTGCGCGAGGCAGCCAACCGCGCCGCTTGCCAGAACAACCTCAAGCAACTTTCCCTGGCCTTTATGAGTTATCATTCGGTGATGAACCGGTTCCCCAGCGGCAGTTTCGGGCCGATGAACGGGGATAATAATTTCCCAGCCGGCTGGCGGGATCCCTCGGTCGGGTCTTGCTGCCCCTATGGCCATTTTAGCTGGGCTGTTTCCATCCTGCCCTATATCGAAGCCGAAGCCCTGTTCAAAAAATTTGACCTAACAGTCCCTGCCTATGCCTCCGAAATTTGGGAGAGTGGAACTAATCGCGGACCGGCAGGATCCGCATTAAACCAGGCCGCTTCCACCAAAATGCCCAAGGTTTTCGCCTGCCCTTCCGCCCAGCGCACGGCGCCTGTTACTGAATTCAAGGATTACTCCATCAATAGCGGCCAGGGCGCCTGCTGCCCTGAAAGAAACAGTCAACACAGCGGCGTGGCCTGGGTGAATTCCAGGGTCAAACTGACGGAGATCAGCGATGGCTCCAGCAACACTTTCCTCCTGATGGAAAAAGTCCATTCTTCAAACCAGAGTTGGATGGACGCCAATAAAGGCGCCAACCATTTCGCCTGGGTGCATCACCCTTCACAGGGCTATGTGGCCAGCAGGGAAAGTAATGGCACGCCTTTTCCTCCCAACACCACTGTTTTCAACAACCGCGCCGCGGTCGGCAGCCACAGCGGCGGCATCCTGGCCTCTTGGGGAGATGGCAGGGTCGGCTTCATTTCCAACAATATCAATTTCACCACCTACGATTCCATGTTCAGCCGCGCCGGCAAGGAACCCATTGGCGAATATTGAAAAGGTTGAATTCTATGCTGCCGCGTTTACCACAATTATTTCTCACTCTCCTATTCCTGACTCTTGTCGGCTGCGACAGCGGTCTACAAGTGGTAGCGGTGTCAGGAACGCTAATGCGGCAAGGCAAACCCGTTCCCAACCTTTTCATTAACTTTGAACCTGACAAGGGCCGGCCGAGCTGGGCCCAGGCCGATGCCAACGGCCGTTTTACCCTGAAATACGATGACAAAAACGATGGCGCCCTGGTGGCCAATCACACCGTTTGGGTATTGTGGCGGCCTGCAAATGCCAAAGAAGAAATGGTGGAACTGGGTTTTGAAAAAGGAAAAACCAACAAGCCAGCCGATCTGAAAGAGATTACGAAGAAATTTGGCAGCAAGGCCAAGTCGCCTTTGAAAATTCAAATCAGCAAGCCGGAAAGCAACCTGGAATTGAAGCTGGATTGAATAATCAGAATTCTTGCGTGGTAATGGTTGCACCCCAGGCCTTTCCGGCCCAAGAATCAGGTTGTTGACACGCACCCCTTTTTACTTTTCCTTTTTGGCCTTTCGTTTGAAAGTCTTGGCTAGCTCCCGGAATTCTTCCAGGTACTCCGCGCGCTTTTCCTGCCCCGCCATCCCCTGCAGGACAAAATAAGAATCGCCCTGAAACAGCAAAACCTGGTAAACCACTAACTTCTCCCCGCTCTTCTCATCCTGGCACGACGCGATCGTTTCAAATCCTTCCAATTCATCAATCGTGACCGGCTTGGTCGATTCGATTAGCATTTCCCTCACTTGGGCCGACTGGCGAATGCGCAACTCGGCAAAGCTTTTGCGGTTGCCCAAGACCGGTTTTTCCACGGAAGGCGCTGCGACAAAAAGCGCGTCCTTGGGGGATTTCAAAGGAACCACCCCATCCTTGGCGAAACCAAGGGACATGGAAACCAAATGAACCGGCTTCATGGACTTGGGAGTTCCCAGCGTGAAAGGGACGCCGTTGTCCTGCTCCGCCGTTCCACTTTTCTCTTCCCTGGAACTCACGACTGCCGAGCGCAGCAAGCTGGAAAATTCCCCTTCCATTTCTTGGGAAAAGGCCGCAGTTACCATGTAAGTTTTTTCCCTGTCGCCAAACGCCAAGGCCCATTTGATAAACCGCCTTCCAGCGGCTGGCTGTTCGAAGTGGATCAGAATTCCTTGTAGCCCATCAATCATCATGGGTTCTTTATCCAGGAGTTTCCAGTTTTGCTTCTTCAACTTGGCTTCGGTGAATCCCGCGACAAGTTCCTCCACCGGCCCGGTGATTTTCACCGCCATGATCGATGCCTGATCTTCTTCCCTGGCAAAACCAGCAAAGTTTTCGGCTTTATCAAACCTCTTCGGCTGGCGGATTTTCACCCCGGCGGAAGGGAACGACACATATTCCCCCAGAGCAGAAAGCCCCGCCAAGGCATCCTTTTCCTTGGTGGAGGGAACTGAATTAATCTGGATTTTGGGGGGCACAGGATCAGGCGGTACCACCGGCGGACTTTTTTCCCCGCAACCCAAAACCCAAGCCAAAACCAGGAGGAGCAAAAGTGGGGGAATTCGCATATGGAGCTTTCTGGCCGGATTTTTCGCCTGGCTCATTTAAGCTTCAAAGAGCTTTTTGGTTTCAATACCCTTTACCGGTGGAGCTATGCCCGGGAATTTCCGGCAAGCCAAGCTGCTTGAGGCATTCGTCAAGGATTTCCTTGGTTTTGCTGGCGCCGACCCGCGTCACGCCCAGTTCGCGCATCTTGAGAACCGCGGGGAAATCGCGAATACCACCCGCCGCCTTCACCTGCACATGCGCGGGGGAATGCGCCCGCATCAGTTGCAAATCCTCAATGGTGGCGCCGCCGGAACCATAGCCGGTGGAAGTCTTGACCCAATCGGCGCCGAGTTCCCCGCAGATTTTGCAAAGTTGGATTTTGTGTTCGGCCTGCAAAAAGCAATTCTCAAAAATCACCTTTACCTTGCGGCCGGCCCGGTGGGCGGGTTCGATCACCGCGCGGATGTCTTCCCGCACATAATCCCAACGGGATGCCAACACCTGGCTGATATTGACAACCATGTCGAGTTCCTCGCAGCCTTCAGCGATGGCCAATTCGGCCTCGGCTTTTTTCATGGCGGTGGCATGCCCGCCTTGTGGAAATCCAATGGTGGTGCTGGCTTTCACGCCACTCCCTTGAAGCAGATCCGCGCAACGCTTCAGGTAATAGGGCATGATGCAGACACTGGCCACATCGTAGGCCAGGGCCAGTGAAATCCCCTTTTCCAAATCGTCCACGGTCAGAGATGGGCTGAGCAGGGAATGATCGATCATTTTGGAAATATTATGGTAGGTAAACATGGCAATCCTCAAGAGCGGAGAAGTGAACGGCTTAATCCCTGGGCACGCCGCGGGGGATGAAGTTGCGCAAATAAGCATGGCTTTGGCGCAGCGCCGCTTTGCGGGTGGCCAGAGAACCTTCGTAAGCGCGGTCCTCGACTTCAACACAGACAGCGCCGCGGTACCCTGTGTCGCTCAGGACGGAAAAAAACCTGCCCCAGTTCACCTCGCCCAGGCCGGGCAATTTCGCCGTGTGGTAATCGTGGGGGTGCCCGAGAAAACCAACCTCGTCGAGGCGATTGCGATCGATGCGGGCGTCCTTGGCGTGAACATGGAAGAGATGAGCGGCAAAATCGCGCAGCGGTTTCAAATAATCCATCCCCTGCCAGACCATGTGCGAGGGATCAAAATTCAGTCCAAAAGCTGGGCTGGGAATGTCTGTAAACATCCTGCGCCAAATGGCGGGAGAGACCGCCAGGTTTTTTCCCCCTGGCCATTCGTCTTTGGAAAAAAGCATCGGGCAGTTTTCAATCCCGACTTTTACCGAGAGGGACTCGGCAAAGTGAATGATCGGCTCCCAGGTTTGCAGGAAACGCGGCCAGTTGTCCTCCACGGATCGTGTCCAATCCCGGCCGATAAAAGTGTTGACCCGGTTGATTTGCAGCAAAGCTGCCGCCTCAATCACCCGGCGCAGGTGCTCCACCGCCAGGGCGGCTTCCTCTTCAACTGGGGAAAGGGTGTTGGGGTAATAACCAAGGGCGCTTATGGCCACGCCATGGCGGTTGACCATTTCCATCGTGTCACTGGCCGAACCTTCGTTGAAATGGGAAACATCCAGATGAGTGACACCGGCGTAGCGGCGTTGGGCCTGACCCTTGGGCCAGCACATGACTTCCAGGCAATCGTAGCCCGCCGCCGCCGCAAACCGCAGCACCTCATCCAGGGACAAGTCGTGAAGGATGGCGCTAACAAAACCGAGTTGCATCATGAGTGGAATCCTGTCGAATACCTGGCCAAATCACCTGCGCCAGCGGGAAAGGAAGTTTTTAATCCAGGCGTGTTTCGGCCTGTAGGTTTCTTCGAAAACATTGGAATCTTTCCCAGTCGCTTTGGCCGGCTGGGTCGAGACAAAGCGGTAAATCCCCTTGCCGTTCCCGGTCACCACCGAGAAATACAATTCTCCCTCTTGGTCTTCGCCAATGTTGATGATGGGAAACATGGGACTGGGAATGGCGTAATTGCCGCGCACTTGTTTTTTTTGCTGGTCGTAATCGAGGGCCCAGATTTTTCCGGAGACATAATCAGCGTAGAGATACTTGCCATAAAGTTCGGGCACTTTTTTTCCGCGGTAAACCGTGCCGCCGGTGATCGACTTGCCCACCTGGTGATCGTATTCCCAAATGGGCTCGATGAATTTCTGGCTACCCGGCGAACGGCCGCCAAAGGGATGCATCGACTCGCGCAAGTTCCAGCCAAAGTTCCCCCCCTTTTCCACGATGTTGATCTCTTCCCAAAGGTTTTGGCCCACATCGGCGGCAAAGAGCGCGCCGGTCTTTTTGTCAAACGCCATGCGCCAAATGTTGCGGAAGCCGTAGGCGTAAATCTCCGGCAGGGCGTCATCACGGGAAACAAAAGGATTGTCTTTTGGAATGCCATACTTCTTTCCCGAATCCTTGCTGTTGACATCAATGCGCAAAATAGACCCGAGCAAGGTTTTCAAATTCTGGCCATTGTTGAAGGGGTCGTTGGCGGCTCCGCCGTCGCCTAACCCGATGTAGAGATAGCCGTCCGGCCCGAAGAGAATGGTGCCGCCCTTGTGGTTCCAAAAAGGCTGGGGCAATTCCAAGAGGACTTCCTCAAAGTCGGGGTCGGCCTTATCCGGGTCTGTTTTGGAAGCTTTGAAACGGGACACAACGCACTGGTGCGGCGGGTTTTTCACCGTGTAATAAAGGAAGAATTCCCCGTTCTTTTTGTATTGCGGATGAAAAGCCAGCCCCAACAGCCCTTCCTCATTCTCTTTGTCCTCGTAGCGGACTTTATTTTTCAGATCGAGAAAGACCTTGGACTTCACCTGGGAATCGCCGTTGGGGATCACATGAATCACACCTTGCTGGGTGGCCATGAAAACGCGGTTAGAGCCATCGCCGGCATGGGTCAGGAGAATGGGTCGCAGGGGAGTGTTCTTACCAGCATCGTCGGCCGGTTCCCAGCCAGTCCATTGGACTTTGTCAAAAGCAGGCTCAACCTTCAAAGAAAGTTTGCCATCAATGGGATCGGGAGCGGCGCCATTGGCGGGAAGTTTGCGGATCTTGATGTTTTTGTAAGCAACGGCATTGCCATGATCCTGCAAGCAGATGAAGCCTTTGCCTTGGCTGCCGAACCCTTCCAGCTTGGCAAACTTGCTCTTGCCAACCCGGTCGTTCCATTCCTTACTGCCGATCTTGCAGGTCCAGTAGCGCAGGCCGTTCATATTCAGTTCGCATTGGTCGCGTGTGACGAGAAGCTGGAGTTGGTTCCACTCTCCCGCGGGGCGTGTCGAATCGAAGATCTTCTTGGTGGCGGGGTCCATGGGGGGCTGGTAGAGCTGGTAAAGCCAGCCGGATTTCTGTGGGTCGTGCCCATCGACATTGTCCTGGATCTGCACTTCAGGGCCGGTGTGCCATGGGGCGCCGCCTTTCTCGGTGACATGGAACATGATGCCGCTGTTGCCGCCCTTGGAAATCTTGTATTCGATGGAAAGCTCAAAATTATCGAACTGTTCGTTAGTGATGATGTCACCCGCGCCTTTGTCATCGCGGACGAGAGCGCCGTCTTTCACCACCCAGCCTTTGCCGAGGGAATCTTTTTTGTAATTGCGCCAGCCTTGGCTGGTCTTGCCGTCGAAAAGGAGTTTCCATCCGGAACGCTTATCCGCTTCCGACAGGGCATTATCGGCGGCTCGCGCCGGCAGGGAAATCCCCAGCAAGGAAAAGATAAATAAAGGCAGGGTCAAGCCGCGCATGGTGTGCATCTCCGTTAGACCTGGTTCAAGCCCCCTCATTATTGAAAGAGAAGAGCCGAGTGGCAAGAAAATACATGGGCACAAAATGAATCATTACCCTGAATCTGAAGTTCCCTGACCCTCCGGGTAAATCCCCCTTGGGGACTGCCCAGAGGAGTGTTCATCCGTTTCCTGGCCTTGCCGGCCCTTGCAGGCGCCCCGGCCCAGAAGGCTGCGCGGGCCAAAAATCCTTCATGAACTCGGTTTTTTCTCTTACCTATTTCCCCGCGGATATTACAATATTTTTTCAAGCTCTTTCTCAACAGGTTTGGTTTTTCAGTTCACGGCGGAGGCACCCTTACTCAGATGGCTAACAGCACAGAGCCCGACCTTCTCGATCGATGGAAATTGTCCAACGCCTGGGAAACCTACCGAGTCAACGAATGGGGCAAGGGTTATTTCGGCATCAACGAACTCGGGCATGTCACTGTCATCCCCACCAAGAATCCCGAAGCGCAAATTGATCTGAAGAACCTGATTGACCAGTTGCAAGAACGCGGCATACAGTTGCCCATTCTGGTGCGCTTTACCGACATCATTCGCCACCGCATCGCCGAAATCCACAGCGCCTTCAAAAAAGCCATGGAAGATTTTGCATACGGCGGAAAATACTGCTGCGTCTACCCCATCAAGGTCAACCAGCAGCGCCATGTGGTTGAAGAGATTCTCGATTTCGGCAAAGAGTTCAACTTTGGCCTGGAAGCTGGATCCAAACCCGAACTTCTCGCCGTCCTGGCCCTGACCAACGGTTACGACACTCCCATCATCTGCAACGGTTTCAAGGATGAGGAATTCATCCACATGGCCATGCTGGCCAGAAAGATTGGCAAAAACATCATACCGGTGGTGGAGAAATTCACTGAACTAGAGCTCATCTGCAAACAGGCGGAAATCACTGGCGTACGCCCCGTGATTGGGGTGCGGGCCAAGCTGGCGGCGCGCGGCACCGGCCGCTGGCGCGGCAGCGCAGGCTACCGCTCTAAATTCGGACTCACACTTACTGAAATTCTCGAGGCCGTCGAGTACCTGCGCCAGCGCGGCATGGCAGACTGCCTGCAGCTTGTGCATTTCCACCTGGGAAGCCAGGTGACCAACATCCGCAGCATCAAGGCAGCACTGACTGAGATCAGCCGCATCTACACCGAGTTGCACCGGGTCGGAGCCAATGTCCGTTACATCGATGTCGGCGGCGGGCTCGGCATTGATTACGACGGCTCGCAAACCGACTTCGAATCTTCCATCAACTACACCCTGCAAGAATACGCCAACGATGTCGTCTTCCGCATCAAGAGCGTCTGCGACGAAGCCGGCGTGCCCCACCCGACCATCATTAGCGAGTCCGGCCGCGCCATCGTCGCCTACCATAGTCTTTTGGTTTTCGATGTCCTCGGCGTGTCGAACTTCGACCGATTCGATGTACCGCCGGAAATTCCCGAGGACGGGCCGCAGCAGCTTGCCGACCTTTACTCCATCCACCAGGATCTGAAAAAGAAAAACCTGATCGAAAGTTACCACGACGCCCTGCAAGCGGTTGACGACGCCGTGAATATGTTCAACCTTGGTTCCATCACTCTGGAACAGCGGGCCCTGGTGGAGCGGCTCTTCTGGGCCGTGTGCAACAAGATCCTCAAGTTGGTGCGCGAACTCGATTACACCCCGGAGGAATTGCAAGGGCTTGAACCGCTCCTTTCCGACACCTACTTTTGCAACTTCTCTCTCTTTCAATCGATGCCGGATAGCTGGGCCATCAAGCAACTTTTCCCCATCATGCCCATTCACCGCCTCAACGAGTTGCCCACTCGCAAGGCCGTCCTAAGCGACATCACCTGCGATTCCGATGGCAAGATCGACCAATTCATTGATCTGCGCGATGTGCGCAACACTCTGCAGCTTCACGAATTCACCGGTCAACCCTACTACCTTGGGGCCTTTTTGCTGGGAGCGTACCAGGAAATCCTGGGCGACTTGCACAACCTTTTCGGCGACACCAACGCCGTGCATGTCAGCCTCGATGAGAACAACCACCTCAATATCGACGAGGTCATCAAGGGCAACACCGTGCGCGAGGTGCTGGCCTATGTGCAATACAAGGACGAGGACCTGACTGGCCGCTTGCGCAAGGATGTGGAAAAGGCGGTGCGCTCGAGTTTAATCACGGTGGCCGAGTCGCGGGAACTGCTCGACTTCTATCAGGCCGGCCTCGAAGGATATACTTACCTGGAAGAGAATTAATCCAGGAAACTCGCCATGGTGGATTTGTCCGTAACCCTGGGCCGGTTGAAGCTGAAGAACCCAATTCTGGTGGCCAGCGGCACTTTTGGCTACGCCAAGGAGATGGCAGGCCTTGTCGATTTTTCCTCTCTGGGCGGGATCATTCCCAAAACCGTGACGCAATCAGCCCGCGCGGGAAACACCCCGCCGCGCACTATTGAAACCGCATCCGGCATGCTCAACGCCATCGGGCTGGACAATGACGGCCTGGAATATTTTCTCGCCAATCACCTCCCCTATTTGCGCGGCTTACCGACGCAAATCATCGGCAACATCGCTGGCAAGACGGAGCGCGAGTTCATTGAAATGGCCGCGCGAGTGGAAAAAGAACAAGGGCTGGCCGGGCTGGAACTCAACCTTTCATGCCCCAATGTCTCGGGCGGGGTCGATTTCGGCATCGATCCGGAAAAGACCGCCAGAGTGGTGCGTGGCGTGCGCGAAGTCTGCTCGCTGCCCTTGATTGCCAAGCTGACCCCGAATGTCACTGATGTTACGGCCGTGGCTCAGGCTGCCGCGGAAGGCGGCGCCGACGCCGTTTCCCTGGTCAACACTTTTCTCGGCACGGCCATCGATTGGAAAAAACAGAAGTTCATTTTAGGAAACCGCACCGGCGGACTGAGCGGCCCTGCCATCAAACCGCTGGCCTTGCGCATGGTTTGGCAAGTGGCCTGCAAGGTGAAGGCGCCCATCATTGGGATCGGCGGCATCGCCACCGTCGATGATGTCATGGAGTTTCTTCTGGCTGGGGCCAGCGCCGTGCAGATGGGCACGGTGAACTTCTACGATCCAACGGCGGCGCCAAGGGTGGCGGGAGAGTTGCCAGCCGCCCTGCAATTACTGGGCGCCAAGAGTGTGCAAGAGGTGATTGGCCGTTTGGCAAGTTGAAAGCTGGTTTCAAGAACCATCTCAGAATAGGCCGTCGGGACGCCGGTCTTACTTTTTTTGGCTCACGCCGCCAGGGGCAGGGTTTGCGGCGGGTCTTCCTTTTGAGTTTCCACCAGCACGCCATAGAGCCTGTCAATTTCCCCTTGCAGTTGCTCGTGCCGCGTCTCCAAAAATCGGTTGCGCGCCGCCAACTCTTTTTCCTGCTCCTTCAAGCGGATCAGTTCTAGCGAGGTTTCATCCTTGCGCTCTTCCAGCAAGACATGAACCTGGTCAAGGTCGGCGGCACGGAGATCGAGCGCCGCTTCCCGCGAACCCAGTTCCTTTTCCCCTGTCACCACCCTTTGCAATGCCGCTTCCAAATTCGTCCGCAGTTTCAACTGCTCTTTTCGTTCATTGCGGAAACGGTTTTCCACTTCCCGCCTGATTTTGTCGAGCTTGAAATCGTTTGCCGCAGGGTCATGGGAATTGGCAATGGTCTCCAGGGCCAAGCGGCCGATGGCCAATTCCTGAATGGCCAGGCTTTGCTTTTGTTCCTCTTGTTGCGAAAAAAGGGCCCGGTACTGTGCCAAGGCGTCGTTGGCCAACTGGCGGTCATCCTCCAGGCGCATCCTGTTTTTTTCCAGCTCCTCCCGTTGGCTGGCGGCCTTGGACATGAGGACATGCCGGGCCGACTGAGTCATTTGCAGGATTTTTTCCAGCGATGCTTCTCGCGCCTTCACGCGGGCTTGCAAGATTTCCCGCTCGCCTTCCCATTCCCCTTGCCCGAATTGGATTTCCATTCGCCGGACTTCCAACTGCAGTTTCTCGTCCTTCAACTCGTCTTCCTGCAGGTCAACCTGGGCATGGCGCATGCGCAAGGCGGCGGCTTGTGCCTCCAGCAACTCTTCCCTTTCCAATAAATCCTGGGCCCCGGCTTCCAACCCCCCGAGGATTTCCCGTTGCGAAGTTTCGGACTCCAGCTTGCGGCCTTCCACCGCGCCCCAGGCTTCCAGTAGGCGCAACCGCTGATCGTCGAGCTTGCAAGCCATGGCGTCGAGTTGATTCATCCAAACCGCCGGTTCCTCGGACAACTGCTGTGCCGGCGCGGAGGTGGTTGGCGGGCTGGCCTCGATGGCATCCAAAATCTCAACTGAAGGGAAAAGTTCCCGCCGGTTTTGAATCCGCTTTTCCAAACCCGCCTCTTCATGACGCAACTTGAGCAGGTGCTTTTCGCCCCGGGCCAACTCCCGGATCTGCTCTTTTTCCCGGCTAACCAATTCCTTTTCTTTTCCCGTTAATTCCTCTTCCATGCTGGCCAGCGAGTTTTCCCAATCTTCCAAGTTCTCTTTGACCTTCAGTTTTTCCTGATCAAAGCGGTCGCGAACTTCCCGCAAATTGCGTTTGTCCAGATCGAGTTCAGCGGTGGTGTTTTCCACTTCCCGCTGGTATTCGTGCTGATCTTGCAGGAGCATGCGGCGGTCTTGCGCCAGCAGTTCCCGCGATTTATTCTGCTCCTTTTCCCGTGCCTTGAAGGAATCGATGGCTATCTGGGCCAACCGCCGCCAGCGGGTTTTGAACCGCTTTCTCAAGGATTGAAACCGGGCCTTAACGGTTTCAGCCTGGGCAACTTGGTTCTGACTTGCGGCTTCCCGTGAGGCGAGTTCCTCCCTGGCCACCGCTTCTTCCTGTTTGAAGCGGGCGAAGCGCGCCTTCACTGCCCGCTGGACTTGTGTCAGGCGAAGCTGGCGCTGGGCCAATAAGCGCCCCAGGTTTTGCTCCTTTTCCTCCAAGGAAGCACGGCCCCTTTTCAGCCGCATTTCCTCTTCCATCAATTCCGCTTGCTGGGCCGCGACGGAGGCAGCCTGAATCCGCATCCCTTCCCGCTCTTCCTCAATGCCACTGCCGGGATCGCTTTCCGCCGGTTTCTGCCCAGGACAGGCGTAAACCACCTCGAAGGTAAACGGCCCAACAGCCAGTTCATCCCCTTGCGAAAGGGTGGCCTCGGCAATAGGTTCCTTGTTCACCCGCACCCGGTCGCAATCATAAAGGTTATGGACGAGGTAGCCGTGAGGGGTTTCCACGATCACGCACTGAAGGAGTTCCACTTCAGGGGAGTTGAGTCGGATGTCGCAGCCGACTTCGCTGCCGAGCAGAGTGACGGCGCCGGATAGGGATTTTTCTTTTCCCTGGTGCTTGCCGTGCAGGACTTTAAGGACGCACTTTCCTTGTAAAAGTTGTGAAGCGCTGGAGTTTGCAGCCGGTTCCATGGAAAAACGCCCAGAAAGAGGGGGTTGAAAACAGGCGGGTTATTCATCGGCCAGGGAAGATGGCCAAGTTGAGAAAAGGTTGAGAACTCGGGCAGTGGACTCTGCCGGTTCAGCATGGGAGATAAATTAGGCAAAGTTTCCGGGGGGAAACGGCCTTAAAAACGAGCCGACATCACAAAAGATGGAAGCCTACCCACCGGATGAAGTGTGGTTAATGCCCGCCGTGCTTGTGGCCGTCGGCGCCGAAATAGGCGTTTTTCGCGTCCCCTTTGGCCAGCACATACGCCATCAGGTCCAGAATCTCATCCCGCGTCAGCTTGTCGAACAGCCCCTTGGGCATTAGCGAAACCGGCGACTTGGTTTTTGATTCAACATCAGATTTTTTGATCTCCACTGGAGCGGCCTTGGCCAACGGGTTTTCGATCACCTTAAACACTTGCGGAGTTTCCTCGACAATCATGCCGGTGATAGTCTTGCCCGCCTTGGTTTCAAAAATGTAAGTCTGGAATTTCTCGTCGATCTTCAACGAGGGTTCCAGCATATGCCGGAGGATTTCAACCGGTGTGAGCTTGGGATCGAGTTTGTTCAGGTCCGGCCCGAATTCCTGGCCAACCCCTTCCATCTTGTGGCAAGAAACGCACGAGGAAACCGTGAACATTTGCTTGCCCGTGCCAAAGGAACGCCCGTGCTTCAACTGTTCGACGGAAGCGGCCAGATCGGCAAATTTCCATTCTGTGCGCGTCCTGCGGTCCTTGAGCATCGGATCGGCAATGGGCAAAGGGTTGGCAGCGAGGAAGGCGTCGGGATTGGCCTGATACCCTTCGAGGTCGGCAACGACATAAAGGGCGCCGTACATCCTTCGCCAGTGTCCTGGATAAGTGCAGACAAAAGGATAGACTCCTGGCTGGGAAGGAGCGGTGAAGGAAATGCGCTCGACATCGCGAGGCTGCAAAAGCCCGCTCTTGACCAACACCTTGGGAGACAGAGGAACATAATGTCTTAGCGCGGCATCAGGCGAGTTGGCCTCGTTTTCCCCTCGCATGCCAATCTCCTCCAAGCTTCCAGGAGCGAGGATGACGAAGTTGTGCGGCATGAGATCGGAGTTTTCCAAAATGATCTCCACCGGTTTTCCGGCGCGCACCACCAGGGTTTCCTTATCAAAGGCCATGCGCTCAAGTAGAGTGCCCAGACGAATGACGCGCACGCCCAACTCGGCCAGTTCGGAACGAACCTTCTTCCCCTGATCGGGGGGAAGTAGCGCCGCCAGCGATTCCAGAAATTCCATCGACTCGAGAACGGTTTGATTGGTTCGCTCGGCGGGGGGAACCTGGCGAATGAATTGCAACAGGGTGGCGGACAAGGCGGGCGCCTCTTCCTTCACCCAGGAATCCCGGGGCAGTCGCTGGATGGCGTTGATGGCCGCGGCCCTGTCGGCAGCCTTGGCGACGAATTTGGCCAGAGCTTGAAAGGTCTTGGTTTCCTGCCCGCGGACCGAAGCGAGTGCAAGCATGGCGCCACGGCGGGCCAAAGTGGCGGGGTCGCCGCCGGACATGGCAAACACCGTCTTCACCCCGGGAGTAGGATTCTTTTCTTTATTGAAGACTGTCTTGCGTGAAGAATCAAGAACGGTCAGGGAGAAGTTGTTGAGGCGGGTGCTAAGGTTGCCGTCGCCTCGGTTGTAAACCACGATCGACTCAATAAGGGAATCGGCGCCAAGATCAACTTCCCACCATGGGTTGTCGGTGCCTTCACGAGTGTGGGCCTGCCCGCCGGCTGAAAAATCGGGGTTCTTGTTGCCATCAATGGCCCGGACAGCGTCACCGCCATGCGAGGTGCTCGATTGCTTGGCCTTGCCTCTGCGGGCGATGTTGACACCATCGGAAAAGACTTCGACCTCGGCAAGGGTGAGGGTGCGCTGCTTGCCTGGAAGTTCAATTCGGACATAGCGGCCACGAGCGCCTTTCCCAGCGGCGGAGGCCAAATGCGCGGGAAGCTGATCGAGGAGGGGAAGAATGGGTTCGTAAAACTTGGCGCGCAGAGCGGCGTCTGGGATCAACGGCACCGCCGCCAGCAAATCCCGCAGCGAGGAAAGAGACTTGCCACCAAGGGCCCAGGCTTTCTCAATCCCCTGGTCGATATTCACCAGAGCGACAAAACCGATCTGGCGCAGCAAGGGAGTTTGGGATTTCGTGGCCAGGTTTTCGATACCCGCCCTGACCGAAGCCAACTCGGCCGCCGACCTTCCCGACAGCAAGCGCACCATGTCGAACAAAACCGCAGTGTCAGTTTCCTCAGGGCGGTTATCGAGCGAAGCGAAAGCCTCGAGGAGGACCTGCAATTCAGAGCGGCTCTCCAGTCGGGCCAGGGCATTCAAGGCGGCGCGACGCATCTCATCCCTGACACCGGGGCGGTTCAACAATTCCAAACAGACCGGCCTGGTCCTCTCCATGGTCGCCAGTTTTTCAACCGGCAAACTGCGCAGGAGGAAGCGGGCGCCCGCCTCGGTGGAAATTTTGATATCCACGCCGCGGGCCACGGCATCTTTCCAGATCGGCTCCAGCACCCGCAGGGTTTCTCCTTTGACATAGTCGATCCCGGGCTCGCTGGGCTTGGCCGAGGCAATAAAGACAACCTCCATGGCTTCGGGAGTGTTGAAATAGCTGGCGGCGCGAAGGGCCTCGACGCGGACCCGAGGGTGATCGTCACCCGCTTGAACCTTGAGGAGGTCGAGTGCGTTGGAAACGCGGTCGCTCCAGATTTGCAGAACACGGGTGGCCGCGGCGCGGGCGTTCGGTTCGGGTGAACGCAGCACTTGGCTCAGCAGGTCTTGATTAATGACATTGTGCCGTTGGAATATCCACAGAGCTTCGAGCCGGTATTTCTCGAAGTTGGCGCTTTTGGCATCCAAGTTCTTTACCCAGCCAAGCAAGGCAGTGGTCACCTCCGAGGTTTTCCTGCCGTCCAGCTCCAGGCGAACCCGGTAGCGCACCCGGTCTTCTTCTGATTTCAACAGGTCAAGCAGGGCGGGAATAGGCTCCTTCTCGATTTTGGCGGGCGTGGACAGGGGGCGGCCTTCGTAAGTGACTCGATAAATGCGGCCGTGATCGCGGTCGCGGCTGGGGTCGCGCAAATTGTGCTGCATGTGGCCGATGATGGGATTTTGCCAATCGAGGAACCAGATGGCGCCGTCGGGCCCGGTTTCAATATCGGAGGGACGGAAATTGATATCGGAAGAGGAGAGAATCGGTCCCAACTCTGTGCCTTTGATGGTTCCGCCGTTCTCCTCGATGCGGTACCGGAGAATTCCCTGGAAGCCGATGACATTGGGCACAAGGTAGTTGTTTTTAAACTCAGGTGGGAAATGGTTGCTGGCAAGAAACTCGGTACCCGGGCAGGGGCGGGTGCGCTGTTGGTAAACCTGAGGCGGCCTTCCGTGCTTGGCGGGGAAATCGAGACGGCCGGAGAAAAGCGCGCCATCATAGGGTACCGCGCCGGTGCCATCGGTGATGATCTGTCGGCCCCAGTGATCAAAGGCGTGGCCGTGCGGGTTCGCAAAACCGTAAGAGGCGTAGACATCGAAAAGCTGGCGCCTGGGGTCATAGCGGAAGACGCCGGCGTTGGCACAGCGGCGAGGCGCGCCGTAGGGGCTTTCCACCTGAGTGTGGTGAAAGGTGCCCTCTTGAAAGTACAAACCCCCGCCCGGCTCGTAGATAAAGCTGTTAATTGCGTGGTGGGTGTCAGCGGAGTCGATGCCATGCAGCACGCGCTCACGGACATCGGCGACATCATCGCCATCGGTGTCCTTGAGGTAGACAAGATCGGGCTGCTGGCCAACCAGCAAACCGCCATTCCAAAATTCCAACCCGGTGGGGACATTGAGCCTGTCGGCGAAAACTTTGCACTTGTCGGCTTTGCCGTCGTTGTTGGTGTCCTCAAAAATCAGGATTTTGTCGTTCATTTCTTCCTTGGGCTTCCAATGGGGATAGGAAGGCATGACAGCAACCCAAAGCCGGCCGCGGGTGTCGAAGGCCATCTGCACCGGTTTGGCCAGTTGCGGAAACTCTTTTTCCGAGGCGAAGAGTTCCACTTTGAACCCCTTGCCAATCGTCATTTTATTAATGGCCTCCGTGCCATCGAGAAAGATGTGCTTGCCGCCGGGCAACGGCCCAGGCTTGTTGGTGACCACGGGAATAAAAGCCAGGGTGTTGGAATCATCTGTTTGGAAATCCTTGCCCTGGGCGGCGGCCCAGACCTTGGCGTCGCGGTTGCCGGTCATTTGATCCAGAATGACCATTTCTCGCTGCATGACCACGCGATTGGTCTGCCCCTCGACGAATCGGAGGTCGGCGCGGCCGCCATAAATGGAATAGCCATCAACCGTGCGGTAGCGGTTGAACCAAAAGAAGTTCTTTTCGAGAACAGCGGCGCGGACTTTTTCAAGCTGCGAAGCGTCCTGCGGGGCGTTGTTGCCCAACAGAGCCCGCTCAATGATCTGGGCCACCAACCGGTCGCCATATTCATTCAGGTGAATGCCATTGATCGTCAGCGGTTTTTCGGAAACGCCGTAGAGTTCCAGAGTTGGCTTGAAGAGGTCGATAAAAAAGACTTTGTTGGCGGCGGCCACTTTGGCCATGGCTTTGGTGTAAAGCGCCAAGCGCTGGTTATTGGCGGCGCCATCGGGGAGGTTGGGATCATTGAGCTTCTCGTGTGCAATGGGGGAGAAGAGAACGACGCGGCAATTCTTCTTGCCTGAATATTTCTTTCCCTG
Source organism: Gemmataceae bacterium (assembly GCA_009692005.1). Classification (GTDB taxonomy): domain Bacteria; phylum Planctomycetota; class Planctomycetia; order Gemmatales; family Gemmataceae; genus SHZZ01. Next base: position 16,811 of record SHZZ01000056.1, read on the forward strand.
CAGCCCTTGCAGGAAACCCTCGAGGTCTTTTTCAAACTTCGCCAGGCCGGCTTCTCCAGCAACCGACTCGTTAAAGCCGAAAAAGGCAAAGACCACATCGGCCTTGGTGTGGGCCAGCCAATCTTCCGGCGAGCCAAACGATTGCGAGCGCAAGCGCAGAGTGAGTTCATCGCCTGAAAAACCAAGATTGCGGAAAGAAAGGTCGTTGTCGGCTAGCCTGCGGGCCAGGATGGCTTCCAGCCAACCGTGGTGTTGCATGCGCTCGGCCAGGGTGTTGCCCAGGATGCTGACATGCTCGCCTTTTTCAAACTGAAAATGCTGGGCCGGAGAGAATTGGGTCAAGACCAGGGCCAAGATTGCCGCCAAGGGAAAGACCCAAGTTGAGGCGGTTGAAAAGTAGCGGCGCATGGGAGCATTCCTCGGGAAGTACTAAGGCAGGAAGGACCTGGCAATCCAAACTAAGGTTGGAAAGCCTATTAAAACCTGAAACGGCAGAAAAGCCAAATGGGAAACTGCCGGGTGATGAAAATTGCCCGGCCGGGATTACTGCTCAAGCTGGCGGTTCAGCATGCGGACGAACTCGGCTTCCGGCCGTACGCCGACCGTGCGGTCGACCGGCTCCTCGCCCCCTTTGAAAATCAGGATGGCGGGAATGGAGGATATGCCGTAGCGGATGGCAATATCTTGATGATCGTCGGTGTTCAACTTGCCAATCTTGGCTTTGCCGGCGAACTGGTCGGCGAGCTTTTCGATGGTTGGCCCAAGAGCCCTGCAGGGCCCGCACCAGGCGGCCCAAAAATCCACCAGGACTGGGACGGGGCTTTGCGTCACTTCGGACTGCCAATTTTCCGAGGTCAAGGTAATGACATTCTGACTGGCCATGAAAAAACCTTTCGCCAAAAGAATCCAAACAAAAACCTTCCCTGGCGCCGTGACCTGGAAATCCTCCGGGTCTTAATCTCTTTCGTCGTCCCCGTCTTTGGGGCCGAGGTCTTCCAAATCCTCGACATCGGGAATGTAACGGCCAGCAAGCGTGCCTGGGGTGTTGACATTCCCCGCCACCGGGTGTGGGGGAACATCGACGCGGAGGTTCTCGAAGCGGTTGAACAGCGGGCGCAGGTCGAGCACATCATTGACCGAGCCGCGCAAATCACTGCTGACATTCTGCTCGATGGCGGCAAGTTCCACGCGAATTCCCCGGCGACGAAGTGTCAGGGACAAATGGGCAAAGTCGGGGTCGGCAGTAACCAAAACCACCAGGCTGGGCTTGATATTATCGCAAAGTTCCAGCCCTTCAATGGCCATGAGCAGGTCAACGCTGGCTTTGTAATAGCCATCGCCGCTCGGCGCGCCATCGCGGGTCATGACCATGAACCCGTGGGTTTTAAGCCAATGGCAAAAGCGCAATTTCTTGGTCCGTTGTTCCTGATATTCGGCATGGCTGGCGGGAGGCAAACCGACAAAAACCATGGCCTCGCCAAACTGCCCGACCTGGTCATCGATAAGGAAGGAACGAATGGCCAGCCAGTCGAGGCTGCGGTTGCAGGTCCTGGCGGCGGCGAGCAGCGCCGATTCGTCAATCAAAGCCAGGGTCTTAATTTGCGGGGCCGCGGGATCGCGGTTGGGATTTGCGGAAGTCATGTTTTAGGTCCGTCCTGTTTTTTTGAGCCTTGCCGGGACTAAGCCAAATCTCGAAAATAACTTCAGCCAGGTCGAAGCACCACCTGGGAGGGGTACTGAGCGTGCCCCCATAATGCGTTCCTGCCATCTTATGAGTTTCCCGTCCTGGTGAAGATCAGGAAGAAAAAAATCCCTCGAGCGTCAAGAAGTCATGGAACTTGCCCGAAATCTTAAAGTGGAAAGCGTTGAAAGGCTGCGCCCTTCGGCAGCGGCAACTCTTCCCGCCAACAGCACTGTTGCCGATGCTGTCTCGCTTATGTGCCTTAAAAAAGTCGGCTGCGTACTGGTTTGCCAGGGCGGGTTCTTGCGCGGCATCTTCAGCGAACGCGATCTCATCCGCAGAGTCCTTGCTGTCAACGCCCCCATGTCCACTCCGCTCGAAAAAGTCATGACCCCGAAGCCCGTCACCGTCACCCTCAGCGATTCCATCAGCACGGCAATCCATAAAATGCTCGATGGCGGTTACCGCCATCTCCCCGTGGTGGATGAAAACCAAATGGCGCTCGGGACCCTGTCGGTGAAACGGATCATTCACCACCTGGCGGAACATTTTCCCACCGCTGTGTTTAACCTCCCTCCCGGCCCAGCCAGGCAACCGCCTCGGGCTGAAGGGGCCTGATCTCCAAATTCCAGGAACGGCATGGCATTAAGCGGCAGTCAACTCCTGGCGAAAAGCTCAACAGGCCAGCCCAAGGGTGAACCGCGTTGCCTTTGCATTGCTGGCGACGCACGCGATGGCATTTCCATGACTTCACGCCTCTTGGCGCTGGCTGCAGCCAAATGCGGCTTTCGCGTGGTCCTCACTCCTGAATCGCCGGCGGAAATCCGCTCTCCTGCCAACACCCTCGCCGGGGTCACCGCCGCTACGCTGCAATTGTCTCCCCTGAAAATGCCGTTGCAAGACCGCGTTGGCTTGCTGCTGGCCATGAACCCAGCCGGCTTGCGATTGCATGGTGGCAACCTTGAAGATGGCGGCATCCTCCTGGTGAATTCCGATTCCTTCGCTCACGACGAACTGGACCTCGTCGGCTATGCGGACGACCCCCTTGAATCCAGCCGCTGGGGAAAATCCCAAGTTGTCCTGGCGCCAATGACTCAGCTTGCAGGCCGAGCCATCAACGGCCCCCGCATGGGCCAAAAGGGTTCGCTTCTATCCGTCCGCGAGGTCGATCGCTGCAGGCACTTCTTCGCCCTGGGCATGCTGTTGTGGAACCTGGGCCTCAATCTTGAATCAACTTTGGCATGGATGGAAGGGAAATATCACGGCAACTCATCGCTGTTAGAAGCTGCGAAAAAAACTTTACGGGCAGGTCACCTGCACGGGAAAACCGCCGGGCTTCCTCAGGGAATTGTGACTGAACCGGACAGCGTGGCGGGAAAGTGGAGATTAATCAACGGTTGTGAAGCAAGCGCCCTGGCTTTACGAACTGTGGCAGAGCAGTCCGGCAGGGCGGTGCTTCTGGCCACGACAGCGCAACCCCCGGCCAACGACCTGGCTGGAGAAGTTTCCGCCCTTGCGGATGGCGCCCTGCGTTTGTTCCTTGCAGATGACAATGCCGGCGCCGCTGCAGCCGCCCTTGGGGCCTCGTTTGGTGGCGCCCTTGGCTGCACCGCAGTCAACGGCACTGGCCTAGTCCATCAGAGAGAAGTCCTCGGCCTGGCGGCGCAAGCCGAACTGCCCCTGGTGGTGATCGCCTGCCAGAGCGCGGAGTTTTCTCACGGGTCGCCTCAGCAGGGCTTGGCCGCCACCGTCCTTGGCTGCCATGAAGCTCCCATGGTGGTTCTCTCCCCCGATTCCCCTGGCGACACTTTCGCGCTAACTCACCTGGCCGCCCGCGTCGCCTTGCGCTTCCTCACCCCAGTCTGCGTGCTGCAAGACCCCATGACTTCCCAAGGGATTCAAGCATGGCAGGTTCCCTCGCGGGAGAGCCTGCCTGGAATCGAACTGCCCCACTTCGCTTCCGATTCCAATTCAACGCCTTATTCCCGTGATGAACTGCAGGCCCGGCCGTGGATCACGCCCGGAGTTCCCGGGGGGGAACATTGCCTGGGCGGTTTCGAAAGACAAGCGAGTTCAGCCCGGATCAGCAACCTGAGCGCTGACCATGGGGAGATGAACCTTTTACGCCAAAAACGCCTCGACCGCATTGCCGGTTTTCTTGGTCCGCTCGAAGTTCACGGACCCAACCAGGGAGGCCTGCTGCTGCTAAGTTGGGGCGGCACTCGCGCGGTGTTGGAAGCCGCGGTTCATTCTGCCCGCCAGCAGGGATTGGGAATTTCGCATGCGCATCTGCGGGCGCTATTCCCCTTGCCAGTCAACCTGGGTGAACTGCTGCGGTCATTTAAAAAAGTGGTTGTGTCGGAGTTGAATAGCGGGCATCTGTTCCAGATTCTAAAAAGCCAGTTTGATTTTGAAGGAATCAGTCTGACTCGCCGCGATGCTGGCAACTTCCGCGCCTCCGAGGTGGCACATTTCCTCATGCGGCAAGCGGAAAAGGAAAGCTCATGAGCGAAGCCCGCCCCGCCGGGGCTAATTACTCTTCAGATCAGGAAGTTGGCTGGTGCCCCGGCTGCGGCGACTTGGCAATCCTGGCGCAATTGAAAAAAGCCCTGGCCAACATGGCCATTCCCATGGAACAACAGGTGTTCCTTTCCGGCACGGGTTGTGCCGCACGAATGCCGCAATACATTGGCGCCTATGGCTTGCAAGGTCTGCATGCGACGGCGCCCGCCGCCGCCACGGGATTGAAATGGCTAAGGCCGGATTTAACCGTCTGGGTGGTGCTGGGAGATGGCGAGGGGATGGGGCCTGGCGCCCACCACCTGCTGCAAGCCTGCCGACGGAACACCGATGTAAAAGTGCTTCTGATCAACAATGAAACGCGCGGCCTTTCGCGTGGACAGGAAAGCGCCACCACGCGCAAGGGAACGCAAACCACCACAAGTCCCCTGGGAGTTTCCGACCCCATATGGAAACCCGCGGCCCTGGCCCTGGCCGCAGGGGCCACCTTTGTCGCTCGCACCCTCGATGTCGAAGTCGATCACCTGAGCCAGATGCTATCCCGAGCCGCCGCCCACAAGGGACTGGCCTTTGTCGAGATTTTGCAGAACTGCAAGGTCTTTAACGATCTGGTCTTCGATTCCCTGACCGGTCAGGCAAGTCGGCCAGATAACCTTTTGTATTTGGAACAGGGAAAGCCTTTGGTTTTTGGCCGCCATGGCCGCAAGGCTCTCGGGTGGAAGGGCAATCAACTGATGCTGACCAAGGCGCAAAACAGCGAAGAAGGAATTGCCCCGGCCATTCATGATGAAGCCTGCGAAAACGCTTTAACCGCGCAGGCCTTGGCCTTGCTTGAGAACCCCGAATTTCCTGAATGCCTTGGAGTCTTTCGCGCCTGGTCACGCCCGACCCACGGGGAAAACCACCCCGATACCCCGGCCACGCTGCCCGCCTTGCAAGAACTCCTGGCTGGGCCAGATTCCTGGACCATCGATTGACTCCAACCGCTTCCCCCCCGGCGAAGGCAACCTCATAGGATAAAAGAAGACTGGTTCGCCTCTCGGGAATGGCCGCCTCATGATTTGTCCCCATTGCGATTACGATAATCTTGCTGGCGCGGATTTCTGCAAAAACTGCTGGCTTGACCTGGCCTGGTTCGATGTCCCCTCGCCGCAGGACCGCGTCGAGAAAAGTTTGATGGAAGACTTGGTCGGCGTACTCCGGCCCTCTGCCCCGGTCACTTTGCAGGCCAAGGCCACCGTCGCCGAGGCGATCCAGGAAATGATGGAAAAGAATGTCGGCGCCATTCTCGCCGTCGATGCGGAACAAAACCTTGTGGGCATATTCAGCGAAAGGGATTTATTGAACCTGGTAGCCCAGGAGGGCGAGGGTTTTCTTTCCCTGCCCATTTCCCACTTCATGACCCGCAATCCCAACACGGTGCGCGGCAGCGACCGCCTGGGGTATGTCCTGCACAAAATGGACGGCGGCAGCTACCGCCATGTTCCCGTGGTCAAGGATGGCAAGCCCCTGGGCATGATCTCCGTGCGCGATATGCTGAGTCACATCCTCGCCATCTGCAAGGATAGATGAATAGTCCTGCCTCGAAGCGGTTCAACCGCAAGCAGTAAATTTCAGTGGCTGAACGCCCCGCACTCGCCAACCCAGGAAATAGTTGTTGACAAGCAGAGCCTACAGGTGTACTAGGTAGATAGAACACTTGGCTGGGCTGGCGTATGTTTCCCATAATTCGTGCCGACTCCCCGGTTCCCATCTTCGAGCAAATCGAGCGCTATTGGGTATTTCGCATCGCCACGGGGCATCCTCAGCCGGGGGAGTTTCTCCCCAGCGTGCGCAAACTGGCGCAAAAACTGCTCATTCACCCAAATACAGTCGTCAATGCCTACGAGCAACTGGAAGGCGCCGGGATCATCACGGCGCGGCGGGGAGTCGGCATGGAGGTAACCATGGAAGCGCCCGGCATTTGCAAAAAGCGGCGGGAAGAAATGGTCAAGCTTCGGCTGCAAGAGATCCTGGCGGAATCGACCCAGGGAGGCATGAGCCCGACGGAAATCCTGCGCCTGTTGCGCGTCGAAATCAAAACCCGGGAGGACAACAAGGCATGAACCCAGTCATTCAAACTGAAAATGTCCTCTATTCCTTCAAGGGCAAGCCTGCGTTGGCGGGAGTTTCCATCGAGGCATCTGCCGGCGCCATCGTCGCTTTGCTGGGAGCCAACGGCGCGGGCAAATCCACCCTGATGCGCATTTTGGCCGGCCACTTGAAACCCCAGGGAGGAAAAGCCCGGCTGCTGGGCCTTGATTGCTTTCATCATTCCCTGGCATTGCGTTTACGCGTGGCGTATTTGCCCGAGAAACCCAAATTCTTCGACTGGATGACTGTTGCCCAGGCGGGCTGGTTTGCCTCGGGGTTTTACCCTATCGGCTACGAACCCCGCTACCTGGCCGCCTGTGAACGCCTGCAATTGGATCCGGGGAAAAAACTTGCGGAACTTTCCAAGGGCGGCTACGCCAAAGTCGGCCTGGCCTTGGCCCTGGCCATCGATCCGGAAGTCCTGCTCCTTGATGAACCGACCAGCGGGCTCGACCTTTTCACACGCCGGGATTTCCTGGCCGGCATGGTCGACCTGGCAGCGCAGGGAAAAACCGTTTTCATTTCGAGCCATGGCGTAGCCGAGATTGAGCGCGTTGCCAGCCAGGTGATCTTCCTGGAAGAGGGAAAGGTCGTGTTGGCGGGAAGCTTGGCGGAGGTAAGGGGGAAAATCCGGCGGGTGCGCACCGAAGGCAAGCCAAAGACGGAGTCTGCTGGCGGAGGAAAAATCCTTCGTCAGGAAAGCGACGGCCCGTGGGTAACAACCTGGTACCTGGGGGGCCAGCCTGGGATCAACGGACAGGGATGGGACGAAAGCAATCAGCTTTCTTTAGAGGAAATGTATCAGGTGCTGTTGGGGAAAAATGACCCCCGCGAGGTGCTGGCATGATACGGGCCCTGTTCTGGAAGGAATGGCGCGCCCACGGGCCGATGCTGGCTTTGTTGCTGGCCTTGGCCTCCATTATCCTTTACCTGCCGATGGTTTTTTTCACCGGCTTTCGCCGTGATTGGCTCGAGCTACAACCGCTTGTCACCGCGCTGATTGCCTGGGCTCACGGGCTTCTCCTCGGTGCGCTGCTGACTGGGAATGACCGGGAGGAAGGCACGGTGCTGTATTTGGATTGCCTTCCCGCCAGCCGTGCCAGACGGTTCCGGATTCTCGTTTTTCTGGCCCTACTTTTTCAACTTCCCATCCTGGCTTTGATGCTTCCAGGGGAGAAATTAGGAGTAGCCTGGGCCGAAATTCCTCTTCACTTCTCAATCCTGGCCCTGGGTGCGGCTTCCCTCATGGGCCTTGGCTGGGGGATGGCCATGGGAATTCGCATGCCCACGGTGTTGTCGGCTTTTGGCATGGGCGCCGCGGTTCAAGTGGGCGTTTTCCTGGCTTTGGCGGTTATCTCTGCTGGCCTGGAGTTGGTTATTCATTTCGAATCCCTGCCCTTTCAAATTTTTGTGGTCTTCTTAGTGTGGCCAATCCTGATCCTGGTTCCATGGCCGTTGGCCTGGTATTGGTACACGGCAGGGGACCAATCCTGTTCCAGCAATCTGCAAAGTCCCGAGGCCATGGAATCGTGGTTAAAGCGCGCCGCCTGGCTTTGCTGGCCCAGGCTGTGGAGGAATCTCGCCTGGCAGGCTCCGGTGGCCATTTTCCTTGGACTTTACCTTGGCGCCAGTCCTTTCCTTTGGCCCGGGTGGACCTTGTTCCTTGGAGCTTTTTGGGGGATGGCGGTGATCGCCCCGGAACAGCAAAGCGGGGGCAAACGCTGGTGGGGCATGATGCGCGCCCCCTTGATGCACTATTGGGGAATTCAAACTGTCTTATGCCTCTTTACTGGGCTAACAGCGCTAAGCCTTACGCTGGCAACCCAACTTGGAAAAACCTTGGTCCCTGGCAGCCTGATTCTCAATAGAGAGGGTTTTTACCAGGCAGAATTCGGCGGTTGGCCAGGCTTGGGTCTTTTCATTCCCCTGCTCCCCTGGGTATTTCTCTGGTTCCTTCCGGGGTTTGCCTCGGCTTTGTTTTGGGGCCCTTGGCTGAAAAAACCTGTTATCGGCCTCATTCTCGGATTCACCACAGGCGGCCTATTATCCCTACCCTGGATTCCCTCGCTCTTGGCAGGGGGTTTGACTTTCCTCCCCACCCTGATTCCACCGTTAGTAATCTTTGCAGGGGCAATTGCCTGGGCCCGGCCTTGGGTTTGTGAAACGCTCTTCACGGGCGCCAATGTCCGCCTGGCTGTTTTGTTTTTGCTTTTGACGGCGTTATCCTTCTTGACCTTGATTGCCTTGCGAGCGCAGGAGTTTCCCCAACGGCAGGATTCTCTCGGGTTGGAACAATTGCAACGAAGGATTCAGGCCCAAACGATAACCCCGCAATTTCAGAAACTACGCGACCGCCTTTACCGGGCCCGCGATATCCCGGTTGATAAGTGGCTGGATCACGCTGCTATTCATGGATGGAAATCGATGGGCCTGGCCTTGGGGGAATCGCGTGCCAACCTTGCGCCAGGGGAAAAAGTGAAACCGCCCGTTTATGCAGAAATCGTTGCTAATATGCGGTGGCATAGAGAGCAATTGGAACTGGACAAAGCGCCCCTCCAACCGGTTGAGGACCCGGTCTGCCTGGCAAGCTGGGAGAATCCTAATTTCCAACAAGATCAAGAACTGATTCAGGCCGCTATGGCCTTGGCCAGGGTGGAAGCGGCTTGGGCGCTCCACCAGGCTGGCCTAGGAGAGGAAAAATTCCTGGCCGAGAAATTGGCCCTGCAACTGAGCATGGCACGCTGCTTTTTTCACTTGGCCCCCTTGCATTTTGCCCGCGCAGGATACAACCTCGAGGAGGGCGCGTTGCGCATGGCGGCCGCCTGCCTTGAAGAAATCCCCATAAAAACACAAACCGTGGAAGACCTGGCGCAGGGGCTGGGGCAACACAAAAAAATTCTGGCCAGCATGCCCCCTGCAAGCTTGCGTGCAACCGGGCGCCTCTATTCCTTGAAAGCCCTGGATCAGCCCCTGAACTATTTTCATTTCTTGTTTGGCTCGTCCAATGCGGGGTTGAACCCTTCCCAGACCCTGTGGTGGTCAGCAGTGGGAGAGGCCTGGCAGGCGCCCTGGGAAAAATCCCGTTTGCGGGCCCAAACCATGGAATGGTTCAGCCACAATCGTGGCGAAGAGGCGAATTTGCGATTGATACCGGGAACTTTCCTGTCGACTATTCCCTTTTGGTGGCTGAACCCGAGCAGGGATGAGGAGGAAAAGTTGAAAAAAAGCGAGCGGGCCCTGGGCTTGCTTGTTGAGGGCGGATTGGCCATGCGCCGTTTCCATGACCAACACAA
>SHZZ01000057.1 GCA_009692005.1 Gemmataceae bacterium
TCCACCTCCGTCATGGAGTGCTTGCCAGCACGGATGAAGTAGCCAAGGGCGCCGTGCGAAAGTTCTCCCAAGGGCGGGCGGGTTTGGGCTTGCAACCCCTCCGCGCCGAGAAACTTGTAAACGGGATCGGCTGCCTGGAGAACCTCGAACTGCCCTTCCGGGTTGGCCCAAGTATCTTCCACGGCGTTGGTGAATAGCACCGGCCTTGGCGCGCACAGCGCCACCAGGCCATTTTGATCGAAGGGCAGCCACTCGGGCTGGGTGTTGAATTCCTTGAAGGCCCCATTGAACCAATGGGGGAAGCTGGTGTTGATGCGCTGAACAGATTCGCCAATTTTTCCACGGCTGGGCGCGGTGCCGCCGCAACCCGCCTGGTTGGGAATGGCCAGGGCCACGCGGTCGTCAAAGGCGGCGGTTAACAGGGCTGTTTTTCCCAGGCGGGAATGGCCAACCACGACAATTTTCTTGGGGTCGAGTTCCGGGTCGGCCACGAGGTAATCGATGGCCCGCATGATCCCCCAACTCCAGGCGGCGATGGTCCCCCAGGCGTGTTTTCCCATAGGGGCAAGGCCCGCCTTTTCAAAATGCGGTTGAATCCCCTCGCGCTTGTCGGCCCGGTCGGGGTCAATGTCGCCGCTGTAGAAAGTCGCCAGGGCGAACCCTTCCTCCAGGGATTGTTCAATATTCCAAACATCCTTCTGCGTGCCGCGCCCCTTGGCCGTGGCCCGGTTCTTCTCCACCCCCGGATAGCGGTCGTACATCCAGACGGTCGGAATCCGCACCAGTGGATCGTCAACGGCGGTGTGATTGCCGGCGAAGTTCATGCCAACGAAGACGGGGGATTTCTCTTTTTTCTTTTTGGGGATGGCCAGCAGAAGATACAGGGGGGGAGTCCCCTCGGGGCCAAAGCGGATCTCGACTTCGCGGAAGGTTCCTTTGCCGTTCAACCCCTTGGAATTTTCCGCTAGCACCTTGGAACGGATGGGGACAGATTTCTCCGGGAAATACCCATACATGTAATGCTGGAACAGTTGCCGCAGCTCCGGCCGACGCTTATTCCACCAGGTATCTTTGTCGGCAACGCGGGACCCGTCGAAGCAGATGAGCGGGTCGGGAAGTTTTTCCACCCGGGGAAGATCCTTGGCTGCGGGGAACATGGTTTTGCCCTCGAAGGCAAGCGCCATGGGGGAGCCTGCCGCTACCGCCAGAAAACTTCTTCGATCCACCATGACTCGTTTCCTTTGATGGTTTGAATCACGACTCTTTGCGCACCCCGATAGTTTTCAATTCCTCCAAGGCTGGCTGGGCCCCGCCGTCCAGAGGATTTCCCGCCAAATACAGCCGTAAAAAAGGCGCGAAACGCCGCGCCGTGTCCGATTTGCACCAGTCAACAAGCGGCTTCAATTCGCTGATCTTGTTCTTTTCCAAAATCAGCAGGCGCAGGTCGGTCTGCTTGGCCAATGGCGACAGGTCAACAATTTGGTTCTCGGAAAGATCGAGTGTGGTCAAGCGCGTGATGGAAGCCAGTGGTGCAATGCTGGTGATCTGATTCTTCGGGGCGCTGAGGGAAGCCAGCTTGGAGAGATTTTTGACCGCGCTCAGGTCGGCGATTTTGTTATTGCCCAGGTAGGCGGCATTCAGGGCGGTCAGCCCGGCCAAAGGAGAAATGTCCGCAATTTGATTGCCGGACAATTCCACATACTGCAGTTTCACCAGCCCGGAAAGTGGTTTCAAATCGGCGATCTTGTTGTTGGCCAAATCCAGCGATTGAATATTAGCCAGCCCTTTGAGTGGCGCCAGGTCGGCAACCAGGTTTCCCGTTAGCCGCAGAAGCGCCAGGTTCTTGCATTTCTCCAAACCTGCCAGGCTTTTGATTCCCTTGTTGGGCGCCTCAAGGATGAAGACCTTGAGCAGTTTTTCATCGGTAATGTCGCCGGTGGGTTCATGCAGGGTGGCCCGAATGGCCGCTTCCAGGGCTTTGTCGGTAACCGGACCGGCCTGCAAACTGCCGATCACGCCCAAGGAAGCAAAGGCTGCAATCACGGCTAGGATCATCCTGCGAATCAACATGACTTTCATGAACAAGCAACTCCCCTTGGTTCTTGCGGGTTCAGAACACTTAGGTGGTCCTGAGCGCCGCTTATTTCCGCCCATAATCCCCGATTTCTCCCCCGAGCGCAAGCATTTGACAGATAAGTTATTAGCAATATGCGTCCGCCCGCATTTTCTGAATTAGAAGTATCCCTTTCTGACGCCGTGGGTTTTGCTGTTGATAATTACCCTGCGATTCTCCCTATAATGAGGTGTAGTTGGTTTTGAAAGGTCATGAAAGGGTGTTTTGGATGATGTTCGTGTGCGGTTTCCTGGCGCTATGTCTGGCCGAACCGGAAGTGGATACTTCCGCAATTCGCAAGGCTTTCGACCAGATCAAAAAAGCTGGCACGCCGGTGCGGGTGCTATCCACCACCGGTCCGGGCCAACCGGCCTATTTCAAACGCTCCTTTGAATTAACCTCGTATGACATCGAGGTTTCAGAAACCGGGAACAAAGTAATTCCCTATTTGGCCGTGGTGCAGTTCCGCGCCCGCATCAAAACCTCGAAGGAGTTTTCCTCAAAGGAGGAAGCGGAAGAAGCGCCTTTTAAAATGTCCGAGGATTCTTTCATCGAGTGGAGGGCGATCTTTCGCAATTTGAAGGGAAGCTGGGCGATGGAGAACCTCCTCTACCGCAGCAGTAGTTTTCAGATCTGGTGCGACCTGAAAACCACGCTGGATGCCCGCCATTTCGTTCACGACTGGTTCAACGCGCTTGATGGGTATTGAACTGTCGACTTATTCAAAACGCTCAATCAACACTCCGGAAGTATCGTCGTGGCGCCCGGCGCCTTGGGTGAAGGCGTTGGAATCATCAAAGAGGGCAGCCAGGGTCTTCTCGATCGGCTGCTTGATGGTGCGAGCCAAGGTGGCCATGATCCCATCGTTGCCAAACACCTGGTGCTTGCCGCCGTTTTCCGGAAATGCCTCTTGCAAACCATCGGTGAAGAGCAGAACCCGGCTGCGCGGCGGAATATTGAAAATGTGCTGTTCATACTCGGCGGTATCGAACAGGCCGAGGGGCATGCCCCCGACATCCTCATTGGCCACCATGTGGATTTTCCCCGTGTCCAGCGATTGGATGAACGGTGGCGGGTGCCCGGCCGAGCACCAGTGAAACTCATTGGTGTCGGAGTGTAGCACGCCATAGGCCATGGTGATGAACCCGCCGTCGGCGCTGACCACCGTCTGCTCGCACAGGTTGCGGTTGACCGTGGCGACGAACTCCGCCGGGTTCAGATGCTCGTCATCTTTCAACATGCGCACCAGGGTGTGCATGGTGATGACCGACATGCAGGCTTTCATGCCGTGGCCCGAAGCATCTCCCACTATCACGACGAAGCGGTCTCCCTTGAGGGGAAACAGGTCGTAGTAATCGCCCCCGGCCATGGTGACCGGCTGCCCGCCAACGACTTTCACTTGCGAGGGTTCATACCGGGCGCAAATCCGGTAACCCTTCGGCGGCTTGATGTTCTTCGGAATGATCGTTTCTTGCAGCTTGCGCACCGATTCGACTTCTTCGCGGAGTTTCTCGGCAACTTTCTGCTCGCGCTCCGCCCGCACTGACTCCACCACGCTTTCCACCATGGCGTTCAACAAAAAGAGGAAGTCGCCATTGGGGTCGCGCAGCATGTACGATTTCATGCCGCCCATCATGTAGCGGGCCAGGCGGTAGATGTCGTCCGGCTTGCAGCCGCACATTATGGGCAATTCGGGCCGCACCGCCCGCACCTGTTTAAAAAGGTCGAAGGCGTGGTCGAGGTCGGGGTAGCGCGTCGATAGCACCACCACATCCAGGAGGGTGCCGTTCTGGATTATTTCGCGGAAATGCACCGGGTCGTTTGCCAAATAAACCTTATTTTCCCCTGCGCCCAAGTACATGGCGATCAGGTCCACTTGCTCGGCATCTTCCCAGCCAATCAGAATATTCAAAGAAACCTCCGGGCCATCCTGGCGGGCGCCAGGGTTCCATTCCAAAACCAATCAAACCCACATCCTATGGGAAGGTTCCGGTTCATATCACCTTAACATAGTGCATTGTATGAATCAGGGATTGCGGGCGAGTTATTGCCCCATGCCATTAATGGGGGCCCCATGGCATCTCCTGAACATGGCTATTCGGCGGAGAAGCGAATGGCCATTCCTTGCACCAGGCGGACCAGGCCAGAAAAACCAGGCACCCCGCCGTCATCGTTCCCAGGCCCAGAAGGATGAAAAACCAACCAGCTGACAAATAGACAAACAGCCAGCCCGCGGCGGCCAGCAGGCAGGGCCAGGGGTAGAGGGGAATCCGGTACGGACGCTGCAGCAATGGTTGCCTGGCCCGCAACAGAAATAACCCCACAATCTGGCCGAGAAACTGTTCCAAAATCCGCGTCGTTATCAGCGCCGTGATCACCCAGGTGAGATCGAAAAACGACCAGAACAAAGTCATCATGCAGACCAGCAGCAAAGAGCGGTGCGGGATTTTCAGTTGCGGATGAACGGCGGCCAAGGATTGGAAAAAGTGTCCTTGCTTGGCGGCGCCATAGGGAATGCGCGAATAGCCAAGCAGCCCTGCAAAGGCCGCGCCGAAGCAACTCCAGACTAAAAAAAGCGTCATGACAACCGCGGCCCATTCCCCGTTCAACCGCCGCATAAACTCAGCCGACAAGCTGTAACTGTCGACCTCCGGCGATTTCACCGGGATCTCGCGCCAGGAGACGACGCCGGTCAGCGCCAGGTGAACCAAAAGGAACAAAGTAATGATCGCCAGGGTGCAAAGGAGAATGGAGCGGGGGATGTTTTTACCCGGGTCGCGCACCTCGTCGCCGACATGGCAAATGTTGTAATACCCCAGGTAAGAATAAATCGCCAGGATCATGGCCTGACCGAGTCCCTGGGCAAAAGTCATTCCTCCCGGCCACTCCGTGGTTTTCAGGTCAAAGGCACGGTTGAAGTCCACTCGGGGCAGCCCCTCGATCAGGATCCAACCGATGGCGCCGACCACCCCCAGCCAGAATGTCATCGTCAGTTTCCCCAGCCATTCCACCCGCCGGTAAAGCAGGATGACCAGCAACAATCCGAGGACAAAAGCCAGGCCTCTTGACGGACTGAAGGTGCAGGAGAAATCGCTGCCGGCCATGATCGGCATTTTCCAAGTGTGCGCCTCGTTCCATTGAGCGAAGTCGGGGTGAATGGCAGCAGCGAATTGGCTGAGGGCGATAAGCCCCGAGGCCATTTCCAGCGGCCCGCTGAGGAGAAATTGCCAAACGAAAAGGAAAGCCATGAGCCTGCCCCAGGAGTTCCTCCCGTAGCTTTCCAAAAGATAGAGGTACGATCCCCCGGAGCCAGGCAGCGCTGCACCGAGTTCGCTCCAGACCATGCCATCGAGAAAAATCAAAATCCCGGCAAAGGCCCAACCGAGCATGGCCAGGGGCCCAGGCAAGTGGGCCAGCATGAGAGGAATGGTGACGAAGACGCCCGCCCCCACCACCATGGTGATGTTCAAAGCAGTGGCCTGCATGAGGCCAAAATGGCGTTGCAGTGAAGGTGGGGCGTTGCCCGTGGCCATGAAAAGGTCCAGTGGGGGAGATAAAATCATCGCCAAGGGCTGTTGAGAAGTTATAATCGCACTTTCGCCTGATGCCAATAAGTAATCGTGGAGGTGGGATGATCTCTTTGCGTTGGATCCCCCGGATCAGCCTCTTGGCAGCCTTGCTCTTGGCTGGAATTGGCCTGTCCCCCGGTCTGTCTCAGGACAAAAAAGCGCCGGAAGACTACAAAGCGGAGCTTCCGCGCATCCCGCCCCGCTCCACCGCCGATTCCCAAAAAGCGATGCAGCTCTTCAAGGGCTTCCGTGCCGAACTCGCTGCCAGCGAACCAGGGCTGGCCTCGCCCGTGGCCATCGACTTCGATGAGAACGGCCGTCTTTATGCCGCCGAGTACCCCGAGTACAACGCCGCCGCAGACCCTAAATTTAAAGAGCTCGGCCGCGTGCGCTTGCTGGAAGACGCCGATGGCGATGGCTTTTTTGAAAAAAACACCCTCTTCGCTGACAACTTGCCCTGGGGCGCCACCGTCTTTTGCTACAACGGTGGAGTGTTGGTCGGCGCCGCCCCAGACATCTGGTTTTTGAAAGACACCAATGGCGACGGCAAGGCCGACATCCGCAAAAAAGTTCTCACGGGGTTTGGCCGCGACGCTGCCGGCGAAGCGATGCTCAACTCTTTTCGCTGGGGATTGGATAACCGCATTCACATATCCACCGGCTTGGTCGGGGGCGAAGTCTCCGTCGTTGATGATCCCGGGTCCAAGGCTCGCGAGGTGCGCAACCAGCGCGTTCTTTACGACCCCAGGCACAACCGCTTCGAATTAACCAGTGGCGGCGGCCAGCACGGCTTCTCCATGGACGACTTCGGCCGCGCCTTCGTTTGCAGCAACTCCGTTCCCTCCCAGGTCATCGCTTTTGATAACCGCTACCTCAAGCGCAACCCCTTTGCCCAGGCGCCTTCCCCCGCCGTTGACACCCATGAAGAGGGCAAGTTCACCCGCATTTACCGCATCAGCCCCGATGAGCCCTGGCGCATTCTGCGCACCAAGTTGCGCAACCAGAAAATCGTTCCCGGCTCGGCTGAAGGGGGCAAGCCCTCGGGGTTCTTCACCGGCGCCACAGGCATCACCAGCTATCGCGGCGACGCCTACCCGGCCGAGTACAAGGACAGGCTTTTCATCGGCGAAGTCGCAGGCAACCTTGTTCATTGCGCCCGACTCGAGGAAAAAGGCATCCTCCCACGCCTGACCTCCCTTGAGAAGGAAGTCGAGTTCCTCGCTTCCGAGGACATCTGGTTTCGTCCGGTCCAGATCGCTCATGGCCCCGATGGCTGTCTTTATGTCATTGACATGTACCGCGGGCTAATCGAGGGCGCCGCTTTCCTCCCTCCGGAACTCGTCAAGCACCTGCATGTCATGGATGGGGCCGAGAAAGGCCGCATCTGGCGCATCGCTCATGAGGGCATGGAAAAAAGGAAGCCGCCCCAGTTGGGCCGGGCCACTTCTCTTGAACTGGTTGCCCTGCTTGAGCACCCGAACGGCTGGCACCGCGACACCGCATCGCGCTTGCTGTACCAGCGCAACGACGCCTCCGTCGCCCCGGCCCTGGTCGCGCTGGCGAAAAAAACCGTCT
This sequence comes from Gemmataceae bacterium, assembly GCA_009692005.1. Lineage (GTDB taxonomy): Bacteria > Planctomycetota > Planctomycetia > Gemmatales > Gemmataceae > SHZZ01. The sequence goes on from SHZZ01000057.1 coordinate 7,258, forward strand.
CACCTGTCGCCCGCGTACACGCCCTCTGGGCCCTCGATGGAATTGGCAAGCTAAAACTCGAGCAGGTCCTGGCGGCGTTGGATGATGCCCATCCCCGCGTTCGCGAACAGGGCATCATCCTTTCGGAAAAGTTTTCCGCTTACTACAGGGGCTCGCCTCTGCGAGAGAAGATCCTGGCCCTTCTCGCTGACCCCGAACCCCGCGTCCGCCTGCAGGCGGTCTATTCCCTTGATGGCGCTTTCGACCGCGACAGCACTATCGCTCTGGCCAGCGTGGCCATGAAGGAGAGTGGCGATCCCTGGTTCCGCCTGGCGTTGCTCTCGCATTCTCCTGGCAGCACGGCCACTTTGTTCAAGCACTTGATGGCGCAGGAAAGTTTCCGCCATGAGAAAAAAGGGCAAGACCTTCTTCTGGCCCAGGCGAAAACTCTCGCCGTTTGCGGACTGCCCGATGCCGCCAAGACGCTTCTCGAAACCATCGATTCTCTCCCGGAAAAGGAGCAGTCGTTTGCCTCTGCCCTGGCAGCGCAGTTCCTGGAAACCCCAACGCGCCAGGCGGTGAGCGGCAAAGCCAGGACGCTGCTGGCTCTGCGCTTTAACTCTGCCAGGGCAGTCTTGGGCAACGAGAAATCGACGCCGGAGAAACAAATCGAAGCACTGCGCATCCTGACTTTCGACGAGTTTGCCCAAGTCCGCGCCTTATTCGCCGGCGCCCTGCAGGGGAAACGCACGGTCGCTGTTCAACAAGCCGCCCTGGAAGGACTGACACGGGTGAATACTGCGGCAGCGGGTGAACTGATCGTGGCTTCTTGGAAGGGGCTCGGGCCGCAAGCCAAACCGACGGCGCTGGAAGCGCTTTTGTCTCGCAAGAGTTGGATCCCGCTCCTCCTCGATGGCATGGAGGGAAAAACTATCCCGGCCGCCGAGATCGATCCTGGCCGCATGAAAATCGCTCAGGGGACGGTTTCCCCTGCGCTGGCCAGCCGGATGGAAAAACTGTTGTCCTCCTCCAGCGCCAGCCGATTGGAAGTTTTCACTCGCTACAAAAAGGCGCTGGAGATACAGGGGGATGTGTTGCGGGGGAAGGAAGTTTTTAAGCAGCAGTGCGGCGCCTGCCACAGCCTGGCCGGGGTGGGAACCTCGGTCGGCGCCGACCTGGTCGCTGCGCGACACCGCGGCATGGAAGCCATCCTACTCAACATCATTGATCCCAACCGCGAAGTGAAGCCCGCCTATGTCACTTATGTCGTCACTTTGAACACTGGCCGGCTCCTCAGCGGCATGATCACTGGGGAATCGCTCAACAGCATCACCTTGAGAAAAGCCGACAACCAGAGCGAGACTTTTTTACGCGGCAACATTGAGGAAATGCGCTCCACTGGCGTGTCGTATATGCCAGAAGGCCTGGAAAAACAGATCTCCATCGAGGCGATGGCCGACCTGCTTTCCTTCATGGACTCCATCCGTTGAGAAAGGAACTTGACATGCGAACCTTGGGAATTCTTGCGGGTCTGTTGTTGATTGCCCTGACGAGTTGGGCCGAGCCGCTCGAGGGGGGCTTTAAAGCCGGCCTGGCTTCCGTCCCCATCACTCCGGAAAAAGATATGTGGATGTCGGGCTACGCCGCCCGCACCAAGCCCAGCGAGGGCAAAGTCCATGACCTCTACGCCAAGGCGCTGGTGGTGGAAGACTCCGCCGGGAAGCGGGCCTTGCTGATTTCACTCGATCTTGTCGGCATCGACCGCGAGACCTCCATCGCCATCAAGAAGGAAATCACCAGGCAGACGGGCATTTCGCCGGAGGCTATTGCACTGGCTTGCTCGCATACGCATTGCGGCCCGGTGGTCGGGCACAACTTGCGCACCATGTACTTCCTCGAGGCGGCGGAGAATGCCAAGGTGGATGAGTACACCCATGCCTTGCCGGGAAAGGTCGCCTCGGTGGCCAAGTCGGCGCTGGCCCATCTGCAACCTTGCAAACTTTCCTGGGCTGAAGGGAAGGCCGCCTTTGCCATCAATCGCAGGAACAACAAGGAAGCGGATGTGCCCAAGGCGAAAGAGGAGGGGAAGTTGAAAGGCCCGGTCGATCACGCCGCCCCGGTCCTGGCGATTCACAATGAAAAAGGCGCCTTGGCGGGCATCGTTGCCGGTTACGCCTGCCATGCCACCACCCTGTCGTTTCAACAGTGGTCGGGCGACTACCCCGGTTTCGCCATGCAGGAACTGGAGAAAAGGCATCCGCACACTGTGGCCATGTTTTGGGCCGGTTGCGGCGCGGACCAGAACCCCATTCCCCGAAGATCGCTGGAGCTGGCAAAAGATTATGGGAACCAGCTTGCTGACGCGGTCGATGCTGTTTTGAAAAAGGAGATGAAGCCGATCGCCGGCAATCTCGTCCTTGCTTACCGCGAGATACCTCTGGCTTTTGCCGAACTCCCCAACCGCGAGAAACTCGTGAAAAATTCGACTAGCGCGAATAAATATGAAGTCGCCCGAGCCAAGTATTTACTGGAGATGCTGAAATCGCAGGGCAGCCTGCCAGCCTCTTACCCCTACCCCATTCAGACCTGGAAATTGGGCAACGCCCCGCCCTGGGTATTTCTCGGCGGTGAAGTGGTGGTCGATTATTCCCTTCGAGTGAAGAAGGAGCTCGGCGCGTCTTCCTGGGTTTGCGGCTACGCCAATGATGTGATGGCGTACATCCCGTCGCTAAGGGTGCTGAAGGAAGGCGGGTATGAAGGGGGAGGGTCGATGGTTTACTACGGCCGCCCGGCGCATTGGTCGCCTGCTGTTGAAGATAAAATTCTTGAGGAGATCCACGCTCAATTTGGCAAGCGAGGCGCGACAGCCCCATGAGGGCCCAGGAGCGAATTCCAACCCTATAACGCCAGTTGATACAGACGGGCCAGGTGATGCCAGCCGGTCGATTCGGGCAAGGCATCGGCGGCGCGTGTGAACTCTTCACGGGAGGCGACAATTTCGCCCAACTTCGCCAAGGCCAAGCCTCGGTTGAAATTCCCCGCGCAGGTCTTCACCTTGGCCCACTGTTCTTGTGCTTTGGCCCAATCGCCTCGCATCCAATGGCAGGCGCCCCATTCGTTATGCAACGGCGCGGGGGCCTCGGCTTCCGCCTTGCGCAGCCAAGCCTCGGCTTGCTGATATTCTCCGGCCAGGGAGCAAATCCCCGCCGCGATCGTTTTCCTTGCCTCTTCCTTGCTGCCTTCACAGGCCCAGTTTTCCATCTCGGGCATGGGGAGCGGGCAAGGCAGAGCCGTCTCTTCTCGAAGGTGATTTAACAAGTCGAAGGGGGACCGCACCAACTGAGGGAACATCCCAGCGGCAAGGGGCGCTCCAGTCGGCAGGTTCAAGCTGCTAGCGAAGGAAGCCCACCCCGGAGGAGCGGCAAGCAGATTTTTTTTCCAGCCCAGCGCCGAGGAAAAAACTGCCTCGCTCCAGGCTGCTGCAGGGTCGATCACGGCATCGGTCATTACCCGGTGAGGCAACAACAGTTCCTCTGGCTGAGGGGAGGAAACCCCGATGCGAAAGAGTTGAATCCGCTCCTGGAGTAACTTGGAAGCCATGGAGCGCAAGGTGTTTCTGGTTATGGGTTTACGGCTGTTTTTCATGTCAGATTCCAACGGTTCAAGGGCCTGTGGACATGAGGAAAACGCTTTTTTCAGGAAAACTTGCGAGGGCCGGAGTGAAATCATCCCACCGTCGGCAGGCGCCCCTGGTCGTTCATCAGAATGGCATAGCGCTTGATCTTGCGGTAGACCGTGGCGGACCCCACGCCGAGGTAGCGGGCGGCCTCTTTGATATTGCCCCTGGATCTTACCAGCGATTCGACGATGGCCTGCTTCTCCAGGGCTTCAAGATGGGTCAGGGACCCAGCTTCAGCCGGGCCTGGGGATTTTTCCTCAGAGGTTTTCACCATCATTTCAGAGGGAAGGTGGCTTATTTCCAGCACTGGCCCATGCGACAGGATCACCATCCGTTCCACCAGGTTTTCCAGTTGTCTGACATTCCCAGGCCAGGAATAGGTGGCCAGGGCCTGGAGAACTTCCTGGGAGAAGCCAAGCTTTTCTTTGCGGTAGCGATGGGCGAAGCGTTGCAGAAAGCGGTTGGCCAAAAGAGGGATATCACCGGGGCGTTCGCGCAGCGCGGGCATGCGGACCGGCACGATATGCAGACGGTAGTACAGGTCCTCGCGGAAGAGGCCGCCTTTTACTTTATCGGCCAGGGGCTGGTTGGTGGCAGCGACGACGCGGACATCGACGGTTTTCGACTTCGTCGAGCCGACCCGCTGCACGGTGAAGTCTTGCAGAAAGCGCAGCAGCTTGGCCTGCAGCGACAAGTCCATTTCCCCAATCTCGTCAAGAAAGAGGGTGCCGTGGTCGGCCATTTCGCAGCAGCCGGCCTGAGCGCGGTCGGCGCCTGTGAAGGCCCCTTTTTCGTGACCGAAAAGAATGCTTTCCACCAGTTCTCTTGGAATTGCGGCCATGTTCACGGGGACGAACGGCCCGTGGCGCCGACTTTCCTGGTGCAAGAGCGAGGCGGCGATTTCCTTTCCCGTGCCGCTTTCCCCATGGATCAGCACCGTGGGGGTTGTCGCCGCCACCGCTTTCAAAGTTTCTCTTACCTGCACCAACGCCGGGCTATAACCTCCACAGAGGAGGGCTTTTGTCTTCCACAACCAGATTTTCCAAATGCGCCAGCCTTTGCGCCATCCGCTTCTTTTCCACCGCGTGGTTCAGAGCCACTTTCAACCGGGTCATGTCCAGCGGTTTCACCAGGTAATCAAACGCCCCCAGTTTAATGGCGTTTACCGCGCTGTCGATCGAGGCATGGCTGGTGAAAAGGATAATGGCCAGGCCTGGCCGCTGCGCCAGTTGTTCCTGCAAAATCGCTTCGCCATCGTGCTGGCCGAAGCGCAAGTCGAGCAGTACGACATCGGGTTCGCCTTGTTCCAGCGCGGCCAGCATGGCGGGGCGGTCCGGGCAGGGAATGACCGTGAACCCCATCTCTTCAATGTGGCGCTGCAAAAGGGCCATCAGGTGTGGGTCATCGTCGGCCAGCAAGACCGAGGCCTTGGCGCTATTCATGGATTCAGGATAAGGCACCGGCGGGGGAAAAGGAAGGAGGCAAGTTCCGCTTTGCAATTGCTCCTTCAGCCTTGCCATCGTAGCATTGCCATAGTGATTTCCCCCCTGTTTGAAAGAAACTCCATCATGCTGGCCAACGCACTCCTCGGCTGGATCCTTCTGGTTCCAAGCGCCGACAATGCCTGGGTCGATCTCCTTCCACAAGGTTCATTAGATGCATTTACCAAGCCTTCCAAGGATTGGATCTGGACCGACGCGGTCAGCCTGGATGGTCCCAAACAAAACAAATTGAAAGCGAACTCGGCATCCGGCCCGATTTTGGCCAACGGTCCCAAGGGCACTTTGCCCGATCTGCTGACCAAACAATCCTGGAAGGATCATGAAATTCATCTTGAGTTTCTCATCCCCAAAGGGTCAAACTCCGGCATCAAGATGCACGGCCATTACGAGATTCAGATCATGGACACCTTTGGCAAGAAAGACCTGACCGGCGATACCTGCGGCGGCGTCTATCCCCGCGCCGAGCTGAAACCCATTTACCGCCACATCGACAAAGGCATCGCGCCCTTGAAGAACGCCTGCAAGGCGCCGGGAGAATGGCAGACGCTTGACATTCAGTTCCGTGCGCCGCGCTTCGACCCCGAGGGAAAAAAAGTGGAGAATGCCCGCCTGCTTCGGGCGCTATTGAATGGCGAACTTATTCATGACAATGTGGAATTGAAGACGCCGACCGGGCACAATTATGTGAAAAAGGAAATGGCTCAAGGGCCCATTCTGCTGCAAGCGGACCATGGCGCTGTGGCCTTCCGCGGTTTGAAGGTGAAAGAGTTGAAATAACCCCGCCAGGAAATTCCGGTTCCAGCAATATGAACGCGCTTGTGTTAATAGCGGCGATGTGCGCGGGAGAAACCCCGGCGGGAAAAGTGGAATTTTCCCGCGACATACTGCCTATTCTTTCCGACAACTGCTTTGCTTGCCATGGGCCCGATGAAAAGGCCCGCAAGGGAAAACTCCGCCTCGATACCAAGGAAGGCGCTTTCAAACCGTCCAAAGTGGAAGGTCGGGCGATCATCGCTCCGGGGGCCTTGTTGCAGAGCGAACTGATTCACCGGCTGACCACTGGCGAGGCTGGGGAAAAGATGCCGCCGGAGAAATTCGGCCGACAGTTGACTAGTTCTCAGGTAGGGTTGGTGAAAGCCTGGATTGATCAAGGGGCCAGATGGGAAGAGCATTGGAGTTTCCTCCCTCCTGCCCGGGCGCCGGTGCCCCAGATTAACTCCGCCGCCAGGACCGCCAACCCCATTGACCGCTTCGTCGTCGCCCGGCTCGAACAGGAAAAGTTGGTTCAATCACCCCGGGCGGAAAAAACCACTCTCCTGCGCAGGCTTTTTCTCGACCTCACTGGTTTGCCCCCCTCACCCGCCACGGTCCGCGATTTCCTTGCCGACAACTCCCCTGGCGCCTACGAAAAAATAGTGGACCGCTTGCTGGCCTCGCCCCATTACGGCGAGCGCATGGTTTGGGACTGGCTGGAAGCGGCTCGCTACGCTGATTCCAACGGCTACCAGGGGGATGGCGAGCGCACCATGTGGCCCTGGCGCGACTGGGCCGCCACCGCCTTCAATGACAACCTGCCCTTCGACCAGTTCACCCGCTGGCAACTGGCGGGCGATCTTGTGGCCAATGCCACTCAGGAACAAAAACTGGCCACCGGCTTCAACCGCAACCACATGATCAACGGCGAGGGCGGCCGAATTCCCGCCGAGAACCGCGTCGACTATGTCATGGACATGACGGAAACCACCGGCACGGTCTGGCTCGGGCTTACCTTTAACTGTTGCCGCTGCCATGACCACAAGTACGACCCCATCAGGCAGCGCGACTATTACCAGCTCTTTTCCTTTTTCAACAATACCCCCGTGGATGGCGGGGGAGGCAATCCGCAGACGCCGCCGATCATCGAAACCTTTTCTCTTGCGCAAGCGGAGGAAAAGAAAGGGCTCGACCGCCAGGTGGGCCTGGAGCAAGCGGGATTAGAGGAGGGGGAGAAAAAGTTTTTCCCGCGGGACAAGGGCAAGACCGCGGCCGAGGCTGAAGCTGCCAAGGGTTTTCCCAAGGAACAGAAGGAAGTCTTGGCCAAGAGCGCCGGTTCGCGAGGCAAGGCCCAGATTGAACTCCTGGCCAAGGCGGTGGAAAAAACCAACCCCGCTCATTTCCACCTGCTGGAGCAATTGAAAAAAGCCATCGATCGCCGTGACGCCTTTTCCCGCGCCCTGCCTCGCGTCATGATTATGGAAGAACTCACCAAGCCCCGCGAGACTTTCATCCTGGAGAAAGGGAATTACGAAAAACCGACGGTCAAGGTTGGCACAGCGGTGCCAGCGGCGCTGCCCCAGCTTGCCGCCGGAGCGCCGGCCAACCGACTGGCCCTGGCCGATTGGCTCGTCTCGCCGGGCAATCCTCTGCCTTCCCGGGTGGTTATCAACCGGCTGTGGCAGCAGTTTTTTGGCCTGGGCATTGTGAAGTCCACCGAGGACTTTGGTGTCCAGGGGGAAAAACCATCCCACGCGGAATTGCTCGACTGGCTGGCGGTGGAATTGCGCGAATCAGGCTGGGACATCAAGCACATGGTCCGCCTGATCGTTTGCAGTGAGACTTATCAACAAGCGTCGAAAGTGCCGCCCGGGATGGCGGAGCGCGATCCGCAAAACCGGCTGCTGGGGCGCGGCGCGCGTTTCCGCCTGCCTTCCTGGATGCTCCGCGATCAGGCCCTGGCCGCTTCCGGTTTGCTGGCAGTGCGACTGGGAGGCCCCCCCACTCGGCCTTATCAACCCCCAGGCATCTGGGAAGAAGCGACCTTTGGCAACAAGAAGTATGTGCAAGATCATGGGGAAAATCTTTACAAGAGAAGCCTCTACACTTTCTGGCGGCGCATCATCGGGCCCACCATGTTTTTCGACACTGCCGCGCGCCAGACCTGCACCGTCAAGCAAACCCGCACCAACACCCCGCTGCATGCCCTGGCCACTTTAAATGACATCACCTTTGTCGAGGCGGCGCGGGCTCTGGCCGAAAGGGAATTGCTCCTTGCCTCCGGAAAGGATGATGATGCCATCGCTGGCATTTTCCTTTCTATCCTGGCAAGGGAAGCGAAGCCGGACGAGGCGCTTGTTCTGCGCTCTGGTCTGGCCCGGGCGATGAAACATTATGTTGCCAACCCGGGCGAAGCCAAAAAACTTCTTCAGGTTGGAGAAACGAAAGCCAATCCGGGGCTCGACCCGGTCCGCCATGCCGCCTTCACCGCCCTGGCCCTGTCGGTCCTCAACATCGACGAGGCCTTGAACAAGGAATAGTCATGGATCCGCGAATTGAAGCGAAGCTGATGATCAACCGCCGGGAGTTCTTCGGCCGTCAGGCGCTGGGTATGGGTACGGCGGCGCTGGCGGGACTGCTCACACGCGATGGCTTGGCTGCTGGCCAGCAAAACAAAGGCCTGCCTGGCTTGCCCCATTTCGCCCCCAAGGCCAAGAACATTATCTACCTTTTTCAGAACGGCGCGCCCAGCCATGTTGAACTCTTCGATTTCAAACCCAAGCTGGTTGGCATGCATGGCAAGCCGGTCCCGGATTCTTATTTCGAGGGAAAGCGCTTCTCCACCATGACCGGCAATCCCAAGGGCAAGGTCATGCTGGCCCCGGTGGAGCCTTTCAAACAGCATGGGAAGAGCGGCGCCTGGGTCAGTTCCTTCATGCCCCATGTTGCCTCTCTGGCTGACGACCTTTGCTTCATTAAAAGCATGCACACCGAGGCGGTGAACCACGCCCCGGCGATTTCTTTCTTCCTCTCCGGCTCGCAACTGCCAGGCAGACCAAGCCTGGGCGCCTGGCTGTCGTACGGGCTCGGCAGCGAAGCCGACAATCTCCCGGCCTTTGCCGTCATGACTTCCATCAGCAAGGGGACCACCTGCGGCCAGATCTTTTACGATTTCTACTGGGGCTCGGGCTTCTTGCCATCGCAGCATCAGGGGGTGAAGTTCCGTTCGGGAGCCGACCCCGTTCTTTATTTATCCAACCCCGAGGGCATGTCGGCGCCGGTGCGCAGGGGAATGCTCGATGACATTGCCAAGTTGAACGAGATCAAGTTGAAGGAGTTCGCCGATCCGGAAATCGCCACCCGCATTTCCCAGTACGAGATGGCCTATCGCATGCAGACCAGCGTGCCGGAACTCACCGATTTCTCCAAGGAGACGGAAAAGACCCTGGCGCTGTATGGGCCGGGGGTGAAGGAACCAGGAACCTTTGCTCACCATTGCCTTCTCGCCCGCAGACTGGTGGAACGGGGCACGCGCTGCGTGCAATTGATGCACGCCGGCTGGGACCAGCACCGAAGCATCACCACGGAACTCTACACCCAGTGCAGGGACACCGACCAGCCAACGGCGGGGTTGATTCGCGATTTGAAGCAGCGGGGGATGCTCAACGACACGCTGGTGATCTGGGGCGGCGAGTTTGGCCGCACGCCGTTCATTCAAGGCGACCTGGGGAACCGGCCGCAGTGGGGGCGGGATCATCACCCTTATGCTTTCACCTTGTTCATGGCTGGGGGAGGGGTCAAACCGGGGATCACCTACGGCGGCTCGGATGACCTGGCCATGAATGTCGCCGACAAGCCCGTCCATGTTCACGACCTCCAGGCCACCCTTTTACATCAAATGGGGATCGACCACACCAAGCTGACTTTCAAATTCCAGGGAAGACATTTCCGTCTGACCGATGTGTTCGGCAAAGTGGTCAAGGACATTCTGGCTTAACCTGCGAGATGGAAACAAAAACCTGTCGCTTGGCTAGGGCGGGATTTGAAACGAAATGTTCTTGGCGGGAGAGTCGTCGGCCGGGGAGGATAGGTCGACTTCAAACGGCCGTTCCACCGTGTTGCCTGCCAGGTCGGCGGTGTCGTCACCCACGCGAAGCTGATATTTCCCCACGGGCCAGGCGCCAACTGGCGTCCACTGCCACGATTGTTCCTGCAATCCAAACGAAGATGCCCCAGCGACCTTTTTCCCATCCGGGCCCAACAGTTCCACCTCGCGATTGAAGAGCAGCGGATCGACAGCTCGGGGGAAACTCACCCGCAAGGGTTCACGCGTGCCTGCCCGGGGAAGCTGCAGTTTCCATTGTCTGGTGTCGAGCCTTTCCCTGACCTCCGCCGTGGCGCGGAAGCGCTTGATATGCTCCTTCCCCAGCGGGTTGCCCGAGGCATCGAGCATTTCTCTTGGAATGACGAGAGAATATTCCTTGAAAGGAGTCAGCGGGGGCCCGAGCTGTTCTCTCAGGTTGACTCCCACCTTGACCCGGCCGGGATGAAACCACAGCGTCAGGCGGGTGTCGTTTTCGCTCCAGAGTTCGGTCCGCCGCCAGGGATCCTCAACCGGCTTTCCTTGAGAATCGCGCAATTCAATCTGATCAAAGATTTCCCTCGACTGGCGCATCGGCCCGGAGAAATACAGAGTGAACTTCAAAAGGTTGGCCGGGACCGAGTCGGCGGAGGGGTAAATGCGGACCACTTGCACTGCTGGTTGAGGGGGGAGCGGGGCAGCGGTAAAATCCGCGTGGTTGTTTTTGATTCCCGGTTGCAGAGCGCGGTAAGTTTTCCCCGCGGCCAATGGGTGGCTCGGCTTGAAAACCAGGATGCCCTGGCGCAGTTCATACGAGCCAAACAGTGGCGCGCCGACCTTCCCTTTTTCTCGGTCATAAAGGCCGAGGTAGAAAACCTGCGTCGCCTGGTCGTAAGGAACCCGGCCGTTTTTCACCCCGGGCAATTCACCCCCTTGCAGCTTCAGGCAGACCTGAATGCCGGGCGGAGCGGGCAGGGGCTCAAAAGAAGGCGGCGCCGCAAAAAGCAACGCCGCCAGCAGGGTTATCATGAATTCTCCCAGGCGTCCCTTAGGGAAGCGCCAGTGTTTTCAAGGTCAGGACGCCCTTGCCATCTTCCTGAATTACCAAAGCGTTGGCGGCATCCAGCTTTTCCATGTGCTGCACCCCATGGAATTCCGTGATGATCTTGATCTGATCCCCGGCCGGTTCTCCCTTGGCATCGAGGCGCCGCAGCGCTTTTTCATTGATGTTATCCTTCTCGGCAATGGCGCTGGTGTCGATGCGGGCAGTCCAGTAAGGGCTGGGGCCGAACGGCTTGCGCGCATGGTGAAAGCGGAAGGTGTTGATAAGCACATAGCTCTTATCGCCGCGGCTGTAGGTGAACATATGCAAGGGCTTGTTGCCGCTGCCGAGTTCCACCACGCTTTGCCCCTTGACCTTGGCATCCTTCTGGAAGGATTCGAGCGGGTACTTGACGAGCGGGGTGCAGGAGAAGGCCCCGACCAGGTACTTTTTCCCATTCTCTTCATAGGGCATGAGGACGGTCATGGGCGCCTTGGTTTCCCATTTGCCATGGGCAACATGGTAAGTTTCCGCGCTGGTGAGAATGACTTCAGACGATTTTTCCAAAGGCTGGTAGATACAGAATAGTTTGCAGCCGAATTCCTCGTTGGCCAGCCCGCTGACCAACAGCCTGTCGCCGGTCCAGGCCAGGTCGGTGATTTTGGAAATGGCGCCCTTGGATCCCTTGGGCAGCGGGATGGTTTTGTAAGCCACATTGTCCAGAGAAAACTCGGAGATCTTTCCCTGCCCGTCGATGGTGAGAATGTGCTGGCTCTTGGTGTCTAGCCTGCGAACCGCCAGGTAGGCGGTGGCGGCCGAGGAATCGACAGTGAAGTGCAGGATCTCGGCGTCCTTGACGGCGACCCCCAGTCGGTCGGCGATTTTTTCTTTCAGGTTATCGATCGAGGCGGTCCATTTCTTGCCCGTGCTTTCCGGGGTTTTCACCAGGACGACCTGCCCAGCGGCGCCATCACCGATCAGCAAGAATCCACCGGGTTGAAAGGCGATGACATCGATCGACTTGATGGCTGGTTTGCCTTGTTCCAGGCTGGCGGAGAACGCGGGTTTGGCGCTGGCCAGGATCAAGCCCAGCGCCGCGAGAATCATCATGCGTGAAAACATGGTAAGGCCTCCAAAGTGTGAGAAAGCAGCTTCCTTATTGGTACTTGCTGAAGCGGGAAAGGTAAAGAAAAATCCGTTAACTTGCAGGGTGCAACTGATTCTCTTGGGAAAAGGAAGTCCCCGCCGCGCCCGCCTAACTCGCCTTTTCTTCTCCCTTTAAATACCACCCGTCGGTCACCCTTGCACCCGTGCGGGTGCTCCGGGCTCGGGCGGTGCGACGGGCCCGTCGGCTTCCTTTTCCCTGGGAACGCCAGGCTCCAGCTTGGCAAATGAAGAAGCCCCGCCCCGAAGGTCCACTCATAAAAACTCAGGCCAGGATTTCTTCAATGACCTTGCCATGGACATCCGTAAGACGGCGCTCGATGCCATTGTGGTAATAGCTCAGGCGTTCATGGTCGAGGCCCAACAGATGAAGAATGGTGGCGTGCAGGTCGTAAATGGTGAGGGGGTTTTCAACAGCTTTGTAACCAAAGGGGTCGGTGGCGCCGAAGGAAAACGGGGCTTTCACCCCCGCGCCAGCCAGGAAGACGGTGAAGCCAGCGGGGTTGTGGTCGCGGCCGCTGGCGCCTTTTTGAAAAGTGGGCATGCGGCCGAATTCCGTTATGAAGGCCACCAGTGTGTTTTGCAACAAGCCGCGCTGCTTAAGATCGCGAATGAGCGCCGCCGCCGGCTGGTCCAGAATCGGCGCATGCGTGGAGTACTGCTGTTTCAAAAACTTGTGCCCATCCCAATTGCCCACGCCTTCGCCCATGGCGTAGCTGCCGTTGAATAGCTGCACGAAGCGCACGCCTTTTTCCAACAACCTGCGAGCGAGCAGGCAATTGCGAGCAAAGCGGGCCTTGAGCGGGTTATCGCGGTCGTTGGCGCCATACTCTTCCAGAGTCCGCGGAGATTCCCTGGAGAAATCGCCGACTTGCTTGGCGGCAAGCTGCATCTTGCCGGCCATTTCAAAAGCGGCGATGCGCGCCGCCAGCTCGCTGTCCCCTGGATTTCTCTCCTGGTGTTTTTTGTTGAGAAGCTCGAGCATGCGCTTGGAAGAGGCCTCGCTGATTTTCTTCCCTTCGGGCGGATCGAGGAAGGGTATCGGCTTGTCGGAGTTGAAAGGTGTGCCTTGAAAGGCGGCGGGAAGGAAAGCGCTGTTCCAGTGGTTGGTGCCAGTCTGTGGCACGCCGCGCGGGTCGGGGATGGCGACAAAAGCGGGCAAGTCGCCGCAACCGCTCCCCAGAGCATAGGTGACCCAGCAGCCCATGCCGGGAAAGCCATCAAGAACGAAGCCGGTGCTCATCTGATTTTCGGCCGGGCCGTGCGTGTTCGACTTGGCGGTCATGGAGTGGAGGAAGCAGAAGTCGTCGGCGAGATTTCCCAGGTTGGGCAGGAGATCGCTGGTCATTTTCCCAGACTTGCCCCGAGGTTTGAATTCCCACAGCGGCCGAGTCAGGCTGCCATTCTCTCCCTGGAAAGTGATCAGTTTGGAATCGCCCGGCAGTGGCTGGCCATCCCGTTTGATCAACTCCGGTTTGTAATCGAAGGTGTCGAGGTGGCTGAGTGCGCCGGAGCAGAAGATGACAAGAACTTGTGCTGCCCTGGGGTTAAAGTGGGGTTTGCGCGGGGCCTGAGGGTGTCGCGGGTCGATGGCGGGTCGCAAGGGGCCGGGTGGTTGAAAGGCGCGGGCTTCACCGGCCAATAGGGAAGCCAGTGCGATATGGCTGAGGCCGTTGCTGGCGTGGCCGAGGAACGACCGCCTGGGCATGGCCGCTGGTTCATTCGATGAAAAGGAATTCATTGGCATTGATCAGGGCTCTGCAAAGGGAGTCGAGGGAAAAATGTTCCACCAGCGCCAGGGAAGCGGCTTCAACATCGGCTTCGGGCAGGCGGGAATAGGCCAGGGAAAAAGCGAGGAGAACTTGTTTTCTGGGATCGGGGCCGGCCTCTTCGCGGATGCGCTGGGCCAGTCGCTCGGCCATGCGGTTGGCAAAGGGGCTGTTCCACAAGCTGAGGGCCTGCACCGGGGTGGTGCTGCTGGTTCTGCGTGGGGCGGTCTGGCCGGCATCGGGGCAATCGAAGGCGCCAAAGATGGAATCGAGCTGCATGCGCGGCTTGCTTTGGTAAACCATTCTGCGGTAAGTCTCTGGCCCAGGGTCGGCCAGCGGGTTGTAGACCTTGACATAGTTGGTGTTAGGTTCGAAGAGATCGAAGCCGACGCCCCCCAGGCGCTGATCCAGGACCCCGGCCAAGGCCAGCAGGGTATCGCGGATCGGTTCCGCTTCCAATCGTCGCGGGGGGAAGCGCCACAAGTAGCGCGCCCCGGCATCTAGCCGCGAGTTGTTTTCTTCCATGGTTCCGGCCCTTTGATAAGCGGCGGAGAGGCAGATCAACCGGTGCAGCGCCTTGATGCTTCCGCTGTCGCGCAGTTCACACGCCAGCCAATCGAGAAGGGGTTGGTTGATCGGCCTGGCGCCATTGACGCCGAGATCGCTGGGGGTATCGACAAGTCCGGCGCCGAAATGGTAATGCCAGAGTCGGTTGGCCATGACGCGCCATGGCAAGGGGTTGTCTTGTGCAGTAATCCAGTTGGCCAGTGCGATTCTGCGGGCGCCTTCCGGGGCATTGGCCACGAGTTCAAATGGCTTGGCCAACCAGCGGAGTGAAGCGGGCGAGACTTGCTCCTTGGGTTGCATGGGGTCGCCGCGGTGGAATCGCCAGGTGGGTGGAGGGTTTTCAAAATTTCCCGCGTAGGCCCTCAGCGGACTGGTGAGTAGCAGCAGTTCCTTGCTCAGTTCTTGCTTTCTTTTTTCCAGTTGTGCCAGTGCGCCTTCTTGCTTCACTGGCGTCATTCCTTTTTTGTTGATGGGGGCGCGGTCGCTGGAGGAGGCCACGATGTTCCAATGATCGGGCGCCAGGCCAAGAGAGATTGAATAATCGACAGGCAAGCGGTCGAGGTAGCGCCCTTCGCGGTCGCGGGCCCAAGTGATCAGGCCGATGTCGATTTCCTTGGGGAACTCCAGACTTATCCAGCCTTTGCCCGCTTCCGCGGAGATCCAGCTTCTGCCGTTGCCAAATTGTCCATCGTTAATGTGTTCCAGCTTGTGCAGTGGCGAGCCCTGGTAATTGCTGGAACTGCTGGCTTTCACGCCTTTAGTCGCCAGGGCAAGGTTTTCCTTCCCTCCCGGGGCGAAGACTTCAATCTCGTCGAGGCAAGGTTCGGTCCCAGTGTTGGTGGCATTGACGCGAAAAAGGAGGAAGCGCGCCCGGGCAGGTGGGATGCGTTCGCGGTTGCCCTTGGGATCGACCGCCAGCCTTTCGGGTGCATTAGCTTTGGGATTGGCCAGCGGCTCAAGCCGGGCAAGTTCCTCTTCGGCCTTGGCGAGTTCTTGTTGCAATGCCTGCAGTCTTTCCGTTGAGGAAGCTGCCGGGCCAATGGCGCTTTCCCCATGGCGCACCCCTTCAAAGACCGCTTTCCAACCGTAATACTCGGGCTGCTTCACCGGGTCGAACTTGTGGTGATGGCAGCGGGCGCAGCCGACGGTCAGGCCCAAAAAGGCGCTGCCGGTCACGCTGATCATGTCGTGCAGTTCGTCGGCTCGCTGGTTGGCGGTGAGAACGGGGTCGGGGCTTTTCACCTGATCCCAAGACCCTGCGACAAGAAACCCGGTGGCCGCCGGCGAGCCCAACTGATCGCCCGCCAGTTGTTCCTTGATGAACTGCCCATAGGGGATGTCGTTGTTGAAAGAGCGGATGACCCAATCGCGGTAGTGCCAGGCGTTGGGCCGGTGTTGATTCATTTCATAGCCATTGCTCTCGGCGAAGCGGACGACATCGAGCCAGTGCCGGCCCCAGCGTTCACCATGGCGGGGAGAAGCGAGCAGGCTGTCGACCAGCTTTTCGTAAGCCATTGGCGATGGGTCCTGGATAAATTGCGCCACCTCTTGCGGGCTTGGGGGCAAACCAATCAGGTCGAAATAGAGCCTGCGCAAGAGAACGGCGCGGCTTGCGGGGGGATTGGGCCGCAGCCCTTTTTCTTTCAACTTGGCCTGGATAAAAGCATCGACGGGGTTTGTGCCAACCTGTTCAATTGCTGGAATTGCCGGCCGCTGCAGGGGTTGAAACGACCAATGCCCTGGTTCAGCCGCAAGGGCCAAGCAGGGTAGTATCCAAGGGAGAAGCATATCCATTCAGTATGGACGGGAAGCGTCTGGATTGCAACCAAGACCGGGGCGGGATTTATTAGAGGATTTCGCAACCCGGCCGGAGGCCGGTGAAGGGCATGCGTCATAATAGTGGGCAAAGTAATCAGGCCGCCAAGGACCAGAAGGCGCCCACGGAGGACGCAAAGGGCCCCGGCTTTTTCCCTTCCCTGGGAACGCCAGGCTCCAGCCTGGCATTCTTCTCCCTCTCCTCGGTGCAAAGCAGTGGGGGAGAGGGGGGTGAAGGGGCCAAAATAAAGAATCCCCCTCCGCCCCTTAACTCACGAAGATGCCACCGTCGTCGGTGACCGGCCCGCTGTAGAACTCGAAAAGGAGATCGAGTTGCGGGTAGTTAAAAGCTTTTACATGTGGGCCGCCACCGGGACCGGCGCCCGTCACCAGATCGTTGACCCCATCGCCATTGACATCGCTGACCCCAACACGCACGCCGCCAATAAAGGCTGATTCGTAAGCGAAGAACTGGGTAAATTTCTGGCCTGTGAAGGGATTGAATACGCCAACCACCGGTCCGCCACCCTTGCCAGCGCCGGTGATGACTTCAAACTGGCCGTCGTTGCCGATGTCGCCCATGCCGACAAAAACCCCGCCGGTGAAGTCCGCTGGGTAGGCAAACCACTGGCTGATCAAGCTCAAGGAGGCGCCGTCGAAGACTTTCACATGGGGTCCGCCACCAGGCCCGGCGCCAGTCACCAGGTCCACGGCGCCGTCGCCATTGATATCCGCCGAGGCCACGCTAACCCCGCCGGTAAAGGTCTGTTCATAGGCGAAGAAGGAGCCGATTTCCTGCAGGGTTTTGCCATTGAAGATCTTGACATGGGGTCCGCCGCCCGAGCCAGCGCCGGTGATGATGTCGGCCACGCCATCGTTGTTGACATCGGTGCAATTGATATAGACCCCGCCGGTGAAGGCCGGGTCGTAAGCAAAAAAGGCCCCTATGGATTTGCCGGTCTTGGAATCGAGGATGTTGACAGCGGGTCCGCCGCCTGGGCCGACAGCCACAACGATCTCTGCCACGCCATCGCCATTGACATCGCCGCCCGTGACGCGCAATTCGCCCGTGAAGCCCGGGAAGGGCTCGGTCGTGCCTGTCATCTTACCCGTCACCGGGTCAACCAGGCTGACGGTGCTAGCCTGCCCCTTGCCGTTGGAGGACGGGGTGGTGCCAGTGATCAAGGGCACGGGGGCAGCTTCCAAAATGATATTTTGCTCGGCGCCGGCCAAGGTCCCGGAGGAATAGGTCAGGGAGTAGCTGCCCGATCCTCCTTTCAGTCCTGCATCAGTAAACTGGGCGATTCCATTTACCGCGTT
>SHZZ01000058.1 GCA_009692005.1 Gemmataceae bacterium
TCAGCCAGGAAGCGCCGGTCATTTTGCTGCGAGCGGAAAAGAAGGAAGAGCGGCTGGGCGGGGCGGCAAGCGTGGCGAATATGCTGCGCACCCTGGGGGCGAGAGTGCGAGTGGCTGGCGTGGCCGGCAGCGACGCCGACGGCGCCCGCCTAAGGGGCATGCTGGTGGATCAGGGAATCGACGCCGAGGCCGTACTGGTGGACGCAGGGCGCCCGACGACAGTAAAAGAGCGTTACATTGGCAAGGCCGCACATCGCCATCCGCAGCAGATGATGCGAGTGGATTACGAGACGCGTGAGGAATTGCCCGCCGCGATGGAAAACCGCCTGGGAGAGTTTTTGCTGAAGCAAGCCAGGGACTATGACCTGGTGTTAGTAAGCGATTACGACAAGGGAGTCTGCACCCCGAAGTTGCTGGGGCGGGTTATCGCAGCCTGCCAGAGCGCCGGGGTACGCATTATTGCCGACCCCATTCGCGGAGGCGACTACCGGAAATACCACGGTGTATCGGCAATGACGCCCAACCGGCTGGAAGCGGGGCTGGCCACAGGGAGGGAATTGAACAGCGCGGCCGAGGCTCTGGCGGCGGCAGCCGTTTTGCGCGAGCGGCTCGACATGGAAGCCTCGATCATCACCCTCGACCGGGAAGGAATGGCCCTGTGCCATCGGGATGGAAGATTGCGCATTCACCCGACACGGCCGCGGCAAGTTTACGACATTACCGGCGCTGGCGACATGGTCATGGCCGTCCTGGGCCTGGCGCTGGCCAGTGGCGCTGATTACTCCGATGCCATCCGCCTGGCGAACATTGCCGGGGGGTTGGAAGTGGAGAAGATCGGCGTAGCGCCGCTTTCACGGGAAGAGATCCTGGCGGACATTCCCAAGAGCTATCCCGGCAGGCAGGTCCAGGAAACGGCGGGCAAACTCCTGCCCCTCGACAGGCTGAAACAAGCAGTCGCCGAGTCTCGGGCCCAGGGAAAACGCATCGTCTTCACCAACGGTTGCTTCGATTTGCTCCATGCGGGGCATGTGCAATACCTGCAGGAAGCGCGGACCCAGGGTGATCTTTTAATCGTGGGTTTGAATTCCGATGAAAGTGTGAAGCGGTTGAAAGGGCCAACGCGACCCGTCAACAAAGCGGAAGCCCGCTCCCTGGTGTTGTCGGCGTTGCAATGCGTGGACTACTTGACGGTATTCGACGAGCTGACGCCGTTGGAACTCATTCGCGCGGTGCGGCCGGAAGTGCTGGTGAAAGGCGCGGATTATCAAAAGGATGAAGTGGTGGGGCGGGAGTTCGTCGAGTCGTATGGCGGCCGGGTTCACCTGGCCTTGGTACGGCCGGGGGTGTCCACTACGGGAATTTTACAAAGGCTGGAAGCGGCTTAAGGCCTCGCCCTGGGGGTAGGGAATGAGCATCGCGGTATTTCTACCGGGTTGGATAGGCGACGCGGTGATGGCGACACCCGCCATCCGCGCCTTGCGCCAGACCTTCGCCAACGAGCGGCTGGTGGCCGTGGCCAAGGCTTATGTCGCGCCTGTGCTGGACGGAAACCCCTGGTTCGACCGGACCATTCTGACTGGGGGAAAGGGGGGGCTGCCGATGTTGACGGCGGCCAAAGAGCTGCGTGGGGAACAGCCGCGCCTGGCTGTCCTATTTCCCAATTCATTCCGCTCGGCCTTGCTCGCCTGGCTGGGCGGGGCCAAACGCATTGCCGGTTTCAACCGGTATTATCGCGGCTGGCTCCTCAGCGATGCCCTGGCGCCTCATCAGGATAGCCGGGGAAAGTTAATGCCGTTCCCGGCGCTAACCGCTTACAACCAAATAGCCATGAAAGTTGGCTGCCCCGACCCGGGCCAGCGACTGGAGTTATTCACACGCGCCGAGGACGAGCGCGCCGCCGACCAAGCCTGGCGGCAGGCAGGTTTCCAGGATCATTCGGAAGTAATTTGTTTAAATCCCGGGGCGGCGTTTGGCTCGGCCAAGCTTTGGCCAGCGGAATATTTCGCCAGCCTGGCGCGGGAGTTAATTCGGCTGCGCGGCGCGGGTGTGCTGATTTTGTGCGGACCGAAGGAGAGAGAACTGGCCAGCCGGGTTGCGGCCCTGGCGGGGCATCCGCTGGTGAGGCACTTGGGGGAAATGGGCATGCCCGGGCTGACGCTGGGGCTGAGCCGGGCCTGTGTACGCCGCTCTCATTTGCTGGTGACCACGGACAGCGGCCCACGACACTTTGCCCACGCCTTCAACCGCCCGGTGGTCACGCTCTTTGGCCCGACGCACATGGAGTGGACGGAAACCTGGCACCCAGGCGCCATGCATTTGCAAAAGAAACTGCCGTGCGGGCCCTGCCAAAAAAGAGTCTGCCCCTTGCAGCACCAGTGCATGAAGGAACTTTCCGTTGCTGAGGTTTTAAACGCCTCATTGAAATTGTTGGATGCTCAGTTGGAACGGGCGCAACCGGCCCGCTTCGCCAGTTGACTTCCCCAGTGTTCAGGAGTGGATAGCTTGATTTCCACGGTTATGCGAATGTTGGCCGGCCTGCTGGTGCCCCTTCTGGAAAGCGCCACTGGACTCTTTTGCCGCCTCTTCCCCGCCCGAGGGGAGCTTCTCCGCGTTCGCAAATTCTGGCGCCAGCCTTTGACTTTTGCCGGCCTCGATCAGGCAGGCAAGTTCATCGCATTGGAAGGTGTGCGCGTCACTGGGCACGGGTGGAAATGCCAGCGCCATGTGAGCCGAGTCGAAGACATTGCAGTTAACGGCTCGCGGCAAACGCTTTACTTGAAGAAGGAAGCGGGCCGCGGCTGGCTGGCCAGTTTGTGGCAGGGAGAATCCGGGCTCTTGCGCGAAGCCAAGACTTTAATGGACCTGGAGAGAGAGGGAATTCCCGGCCCACGGTGGGTAGCCTATGGCCGCAATCGTCAAGGCAGCCACTTTCTCTTGGTCGAGAGTTTCACGGACACAGTTCCCCTCGGCACCTATCTGGCGGAGCAAAACAGCCGGGTACAGAAAAAAGCTGTCCTGCGCCTGCTGGCCTGGACTTTGGCCCGCGTCCATTTTCTCGGCTTCTCGCATCAGGATCTTTATCCCAAGCATGTGTTGGTCGACCCGGAAACCAGGAAGGTGTACCTGTTGGATTGGCAGCGGGCCACCCGCCGTCGGGGAATTTCCTGGCGCCACCGCGCCGACAACTTGGCCCGGTTGCATGCCACCCTGGGGGAAGAACACCTTTCCCTCCGTGAGCGCGCTGCATTGCTGGGAGAATACTTCACTGCGCTGCAATTTTTCGGAGCCCAGGCAGGGGACTTCCCCGCACTGTCAGTCTTTGCCGCAGCCATTGAACGCCAGGCATCACGCCTGCTGAAACGCAGGCACATTCAGGAAAAACGCCTGGGGCGCTCCCCCACGCAACCTCAGGATTGGATTCACCTGGAGGGCGATGATTTCCGCATCACCTCAACCTGCACCCCAGCATTGTTGCAAATCATCAACCGCTGGCTGGAAAATCCTCCCCTGGGAGGACAGAGCCGTAGCAGCGACTCCATCCAACTGGCTGGCCAGGCTGGGACCTTGAGAATTCAATGGACAAAAATCCCCTGGTGGAAGAAAGTCTGGGCGCGGATGACAGGAAAGGGGGGAGACCCTTCGGCCGAGCATTCTCAGGCAACCGCGCTTTACTGCTTGCAAAGACAAGCGCTGGAGACCGGCAAGATTCTGGCATTGGGAATGCGGCAGTCCGCCGGGCAAAGCTATTCTTTTCTGGCGACTAGCCTTCCCGCCGGGTCGGTTCCCTTGGAGGAGTGGTTGGCTTGCGCCGTTACCCAGGAGCCGCGAGGGAAAGCCCTAAAACGCCGGGCCCAGGTGATCTCCCAAGTGGGTAAAGTACTGGCTCGCATTCACCAGGCGGGATACATTTTGGAAAGCGGGGCCACGCCTCGTCTTTGCGTCATTGAGGGAAACGGCGACTGCGTGGTGCTGGAAAGCGCCGCGGGTTTGCGCCGCGCCGACGCCCGGAAGGCCAGACAAGAGAATTACGATCGTGGAATAATCAAACTGCACCTGACTGGTTTGGGAAGCGCCCCTGGCGAAGTCAACCTTTACCGTCAAGCCTATTGGCAGGAACTGAGTCTGAGCCAGGCGCTGACGGCCAGGGCGGGCTTGCAGCTTGCTGCCCGCGGTGGAGAGAGTGAAATTGCCACAGTTAACGAGGCGCCCTTTAAGGCAACGGATTCTTTGGTTGAGAGTTCCCCAACCACCGGGGCCTCCCCGTTGCAAAAAAGGGTCGCCCCCCAAGGTGGCTTTACCAGAGAGTTTGCCACTCCAAATTGGATTGACCATTTAGGTCCGGACTGGTCCGAGCGCATTCTCGACATGGGTGTCACCGATCGCTTCCATGCCAAGCAGGGCCGGTCTGTGGGAAGGCTCATCCTTCCCGCTGGGATGGGCAAGCCGCGCCTGGGGGTTTATTTGAAACGGCATTACCAGGCCGGCTGGTGGAATGTTGTTTTGGGCTGGCTCTTTCGCAAGCGATTCAACACGCCTGGGCTGCAGGAGTGGGAAAATTTGAATACTGCGCGCAGCCTGGGGCTGAATGTCCCTGAGGTTGAGGCGGTGGCGGAGTTTTCCGGCCCGGGCTTGCATTTGCAAAGCGCCCTGGCCGTCCGCGAACTGGATGGCATGCTGGCTTTACACGAGGCCATTCCCCTGGCCGCCACACGCCTGGCGCCGCGCGAATTCCGCCTGTGGAAAAAGTCGCTCGTGGGGGAAATGGCCCGCATGGCCCGCATCCTTCACGACTGCCATTGGTTTCACAAGGACCTTTACCTTTGCCATTTTTACATTCATGAAGAACACACTTTCTTTCGGCCCAACTGGCGCAACCAAGTCTGTCTGATCGACCTGCACCGGCTGCAACATCATTCCTTCACTTGGCGGATTTGGTGGATAAAGGATCTGGCGCAACTTCTCTATTCCTCGGAATTGCAGGAAATTGACAACCGCGACAGGGTGGCCTTCTGGCAGGCTTACCGCCAAACTGGCCCGCGGCCGCTGTTGGAAAAATGGATGCTCCGCATCATCCGAATCAAGTGGGCCAGGTACCGCAACCACAATTGCAAAAGGAGGGCTGCGTAAACTGCCAGGCCGGCAAAGTTTCCCCTGACGGCCTTTTGCATGACCGCGCACAACTCATGGACATTGCCTTCTGTTATGAAAGCGTTCTGCCCTGCCGTGGTGGGTGCGAGACTTACATCGCCTCGCTGGCCCGAAGGCTCGTCCTTGATGGCCACCAAGTTCACCTTTACGCCTGCCAGTGGGACAAAACCGCCCTGCCGGAAAACCTGATTTATCACGCGGTGAATCTTCCCTGGCGACCGCGCTTTCTCCGCCCGTGGGCCTTCGGCGCGGCCTCGCTGAAAGCAGTCCAGGCCGGCGGGCACGATGTCACTGTGGGCTTCGACAAAACCTGGGGCCTGGATGTTCTTTACCCGCAAGGGGGACTCTTTGCCGCCACCGCTGACCACAACCTTCTCAAATACAAAAGCCCCTTCCTCCGCGGCCTGGCACGCATGGGAAAATGGCTCGACTTGTCGCAGCAATCCTTCCTCATTCTGGAAAAACTGCAGTACCTGGGAAGCCAGAAGTCCTTGGTGGTGGGCATCAGCGAAATGGTGAGGATTCATTTTCAAAAGTACTACCAGATCTCGGCCAGCGACCTCAGGCTGGTGCGGATCGCCATGGATCCCAACCGTTTCCAGGAAACCGACCGGCCGCGAATCCGGCAAGAAGCGCGCGGCCAATGGGGTATCAACCCCACCGATTGCCTCGGTCTGTTTGTCGGCATGAACTATCGACTGAAGGGAATCGAGCCGCTGCTGCGTTCCTTGCAAGTTTTGCCGGACAACTCTCCGGTGAAGATTCTGATTGCGGGCAATCGGCATTACCAAACTTTTGAACGGCTAGCACGGCGGCTGGGGGTGCTTGAGCGGGTGCGCTTCGCCGGCTATTGCCCGGAAATGCGCCGGGGCTATTTCGCGGCCGACTTCCTCGTCCACCCGACTTTTTACGACCCCTGTTCCAATGTCGTGCCTGAAGCCATGGGTTGCGGCCTGGGGGTCATCACCACCAAGTACAACGGGGCGGCCGAATTTATCACCCCAGGCAAAGAAGGCCTGATCCTGAATGACCCGCACGAGGTGGAAAAGCTGGCGGCAGCCATGACCCGGTTCACCGACCCTGCTTTTCGCATGGCCGCTGGCCAGGCAGCCAGGAAAGCGGCGCAGCAATGGACTTTTGAGCATCACTATCGAGCCCTGCTGGAAATATTCCAGGAAGCGGCTCAAAGAAAAAGCAACCGACCGGGAATAGCCATTAGTTAAGGCCCGTTCAACAGGGCTGCTAACACTTTTTTCCACACAAAGTTAAGGGTGTATTGGTTCCACCCGGGGGTATGCGGAACAAGGCGCAGGCGCCGCATCCGCAAGTGCGAACAGACTGTATCTCAGGTGCTAATCAAGCTTCTTCCTTAGTTTAGGCCTTTGTGGCCAAGAGTTGCAACCCCTCGGGAAAGCCTGTCCAGATCCCGATGGAGGCGGCCAGGCCCGACATCAGCCGATTTTGCAGCAGCCGTCCGGTGAACCCGCCACGCCGGTTTCTCACCGCCTCACGCGCTGCCTCCCAGATCCACTTGCCATGCCTCACCGGTTGAATTTCCAGAACTTGAAACCCGGCTCGCTCCACCATCCCCGCCAAAGTTTTCTTGTTGAAGAAAAACAAGTGTCTTGGAAAGTCGATGCCAAACCAGTTTTCTCGGAACCAGCGGAAACTGAGGGAATTCAAATTTGGAACGGACACCACCAGTTTTCCCCCGCTGGGAAGCAAGGTGGCGGCGTGACAGAGCGCGGCATGCGGATCATGGAGATGTTCCAAGACCTGGCGCAGAAAGACAAAATCGAATTGACGGCCTTTAAGCTGGGGATGGGGCAGGGACCCCTGGTAGACCTCGAAACCTTTTCCCTGGACCTGGGCGACAGCTATTGCCGAGAAATCAATGCCGGTAACTTTCCAGCCCGCATTGCACATGCGCTGAAGGAATTTTCCGGCGCCGAACCCCACATCGAGAAGGGTTCCCCCTTGCTCGGGAGGTTGAAACCCCTTGGGGATTTTTCCCTCGTTGGCGGGAAGTTTGTCCTCCAGGTAGGGTTGATAGTCCTCTGGGTAGAAGTGATGCATGGATGCGGCTGTTGGCCTGGGAGATAAAAAAACCAGGCTGCAGCCGAGGCATTTTTTCAGGCAAGGTGGAGGAACGCAGCTATCGGCAGCAGGCAAGGGCAGCGGTAGGAAGACAGAAAAACCAGCTTGCGGACAGAGCGGGCAGCCACATTCTTCCCATTTCACAAGTTTCATGATTCTTCCCATTCCACAAGTTTCATGTACCTGATTCGCTAATCGCTGGGTGAAATCGGGATCAAGCCCGGCTGAGGTATTCCCCGGTGCGGGAATCGACAGCGACAATTTCACCAATTCCAATAAAGGGAGGGACGGAAATTTTCAGGCCGGTTTCTAAAGTCGCGGGTTTATATTGCGCCGCCGCCGTCGCCCCTTTCAACGCCGGTTCAGTCTCCACCACTTTCAAGTTTACCGTGGGAGGAAGTTCCATCGAAATCGGCTTCTCCTCGAAGAAGACGAGGAATGCCTTGTCGTTTTCCTTGATGTAAAGGATCTGGTCGCCGACCCATTCCTTATTCAAAGAGATCTGTTCAAAGTTTTCCTGGTCCATGAAGACAAATTCGTCGCCATCGCGGTAGAGATACTGCATTTCCCTGCGGTCGAGGTAGGCCTGTACCACTTTGTCTTGTGGCCGGACGCGGTTGATGGTGATCGACCCAGTGGTCAGGTTTTTGAGTTTCAATTGCAAGATGGCGCGCCAGTTTCCCGGGGTGTTGAGATCACGATCAAGCACGGACAAAAGTTGCCCTGATTCACCAACTATCACCATGCCTTTTCGCACCTGACTATATTCAATCTCAGCCACAAAAAACTCCTCATTATAAATTGATAATAAACTGCGCCAATTTAGCCGAGCGCTCCTTCAACTTATCAGTTCATTGCCCCTTCGATAAGGGGGAGAAATTCCCCCTTGGCTTGGGCGTTGCTTTGGGAAAATCATCCAGCGAGGCTTCCAACCTGACCTCCTCTGCCTTCGACCCCGTGAAGTTCGAGAAGAAACTCTTCTCCATCGCCGGGGCAAACTCCAGGCGATTGATTTCCCAGGTCTCGGCATCGATCTCGCGGTCAAGCACTTGCCAATTGGGCAGCCAGAGTTTGAAGTGATGTTTTCCGGCAGGCAGGCCTGGGATTTCAAACTCTCCCGCGGCGTTGGTCCGGGCAATCCACGGGTGCTCCGTGACAAACAAGTAAGAGCGCATCCAAAACTGGCCCGAGCCGCTGGTCAAAACCGTGATACCTGGCTTTTCCAGGGTTTTCCTCAAGGGTTTTCCCTGGATCAACAGGGGGAGGCTGAAATAGTTTTCTCCGCGTCCGCGGATCAGGAAAAAGAAATCCTGCCGGTTTTCTAGTTGGATCGCTCCCGCGCGGGGGAGGAAGCCAATCGGGCCGGTGTATTCTCCCTGCTCCACTTGCAACCTAAATTTATCGGTCACCATGGCAACCGGGGGATGCGTCCACGAAGGATGGGAGGCCCCTTCATCGGCCAAAAACACGACGGCATTCTCGATGCACTTGGTTTTGCCCTGAATGCGCGGAGCATTGGGATTTGCCCAAGGCAGGCGAACGCCCCCGCCATGCTCAGACAGGGAACTAATCGGGCCGAGAAAACCTTCCACGGCAGGAAGCGGCCCCTTCCAGACCACGCGGCCGCGCAGGACGGCTCCGGGAATTTCCACCTGATGCATTGGCTTTTGCGCCACTACCCGCTTGGGTGAATTGATTTCCATCCCCGGGCCGCACCCCGGTAGAATAAGGGCCAAGGCCAAACAGGTTTTCCAAAGGGGTCTTTCCATGACCAACTCGGTTTCCAAAGGATTTCGCGTCTTGCAGGCCCGTGAGGCAACAACGGTCCCGTGCAGTTGCGGTTCCAGCGCCAGGATTTTAAACCGTGCCGATGGGGCAGCTTGCAACCTGCATGTCACAGCCATCCGCGACTCGGTTTTGCATTACCACAAGCACTGCACAGAGGTTTACTACATTCTTGAGGGCAAGGGCAAGATGGAATTGAATGCCACGGTGGTGGATGTGGAGCCCGGCACAGTGGTTTACATCGAACCGTACACCCGCCACCGGCTGTGGAGCGAGCAAGGTGTAAAGACCATCGTTGCCGGTTTCCCCGCCTGGGACCCGGCCGACGAACATTACGACTGATCCGCCTCCTTTTCACCCCAGCGTTTTTGCAAATGGTGATCGACCCCCAACTGATCGCAAACACGCGCCACGATGAAATCCACCAGTTCGTTCATGGTAGTCGGCTTGTGATAGAATCCAGGCATGGCCGGCAGAATAACAGCGCCGGCTTCGGTGCACACCGTCATGTTGCGCAAATGGATCAAATGCAAAGGCGTTTCCCGGGGAACCAGGATCAACTTCCTTCTCTCTTTCAACTGAACATTAGCGGCGCGGGTGATCAGATTGTCGGAGATTCCCGCGGCGATCGCCCCCAGCGTGCCCATGCTGCAAGGGCAAATGACCATGCCACCGGTGAGAAACGACCCGCTGGCGATCCCCGATTTGAAGTCGCGGTAATTATGGTAGGCGAAACGGGAAGAGAGGATGGGCGTCCAAAACTGTCCGAAGAATTTAGCCGGGTTGAACTTATCTGGATCAACTTTGCGTCCGCATTCGGCTGCAATCACTTCCACCGCCGCGGGGCTAAGCGTGAAATGAATATGCTTGCCCGCTTGCAGAAGGACCTCGACCAGCCGCAGTCCATAGAGGGCGCCGCTGGCTCCGGTCATCGCCACCACAATATCTTCTTCTGCCATGGTTTTGGCCTTGCCCGGGTGATAAAAAGCCTCAAAGCATAACGCAGGAATTGCAAGCTAATGTTAGACCCGAAAAAAATCCTCAATACCATCAAAAAAGCGATAGCCGCCGTCCGCGCCACGAAGGGCCGGGCCGGACGCGTGATTCGCCCCAGGGGGGTGAAGGAAATCCTGGTCGCCGGCGACCTGCACGGCCGCGTTGACCGCCTCAAGGAAATTGTCAACCTTGCGAACTTGGGCAGCAACCCCGGCAGGATCCTGGTCCTGCAAGAGTTGATCCATGGCGACTCGGAATACGACGATGGCTCCGATTCATCCCACCAGGCCCTCGACCTCGCTGCAGTCCTTAAATGCCAATTTCCAGAACAAATGCATTACCTTCTGGGCAACCATGAAATGGCGCAAGGGGCCAGCAGGCTCATTTCCAAAAATGGCAAAAGCCTCAACCACCAGTTTGACCTTGGAGTTTCCCGCGCTTATGGAGAACACGCGGAGGATTTCCTGGTAGCTTACAAGCAATTGGTAGAGTCGCTGCCGGCTCTGATCTTGCTGGAAAATGGCGTATGCGTCAGCCACGGCCTGCCCGGCCCGGAGGCCCTGCACACTTTTGAATTGAGTCGCCTGGAAGCCGAGCCCCCCCCAGTGGGAGAGGACTTGCCCGGCGGGTCGCTCTATTCCCTCGTTTGGGGCCGCGTAACCAGCGAGGAGAACACGCAGGCTTTTCTGGAAAAGATTGGGGCCGGGTGGCTGGTTATTGGCCACATCCCCTGCGAGGAGGGTTTTCACTTTGCCAACCCGAAGCTCGTTTACCTCGATGCCCACATGAAAAATGCCGGCTATGTCCTGCTGCCGGCGGATCGCCAGGTCACCAGCGAAGAGTTCACCACCTCGGCCCAACTTTTGTAACCGGCTGAACCGATGACTGACAATCTTCCTTATGCCACCCCGAAATCCGCACTGGGGCCAACCCTTTGGCTGAAAGTCATCCTTGAAAAAATCGAATTCAAAATCGGCAAACCCTCCTCCACCGACCGCATGCTCGACCATCCCCTGATTTTAAAGGAGCTGGAGAACAACAGGCATATTCCCTACTGGGCCGATCTGTGGCCGGCCGCTAACATGCTGGGGAAAGTTCTCCTGCGTGAGCCGATGGAAAAGGGCGCGCGGGTGTTGGAAATCGGCTGCGGGTTGGGGCTTGGGGGAGTAGCAGCCTTGTCGCGTGGCGCCCAGGTCACCTTCAGTGATTATGACGCCACCGCCCTGGAGTTCGCTGCTCAAAACGCCCGTGCCAACGGCTTCACCCAGTTCGACACCTTGCAACTCGATTGGAAAAATCCCCCTCCCGGGCTTTCTTTCCCCTGGCTGATCGCCTCTGACCTGATTTATGAAACGGCCAATGTGGAACCCTTGGTGCAATTGATTCAAAAAGTTTTACAACCCGGGGGTAAATGTTTGCTGACCGACCAGGACCGGATCCCCGCAGGTTTGTTGAAACCAACGCTGACCGCCGCGGGGTTGGAGTTTACCACGGAAATGGTAAGAGCCGGTGTCCCTGGCGGGGACCGCTTCAAGGGAACCCTCTACCGGATTACCCAAAGAGGGTGACCAGTTCGCCTTCGCATTTTCCTTTCCCTTTTGTACCATGACCGGTGTCTCAGAAAGAAACGGGAGAGTTACATGAAAAAAACCTTTGCACTGGCTGTGGCCTTGTGCGCCATGACCAGCTTGACCGCCGAACCTACCCTCAAAACCGTGAAGTATTCGGATTTGACTTCCCTCGTTCGCGACAATAAAGGGAAGGTCATCCTGGTCGATTTTTGGCGGCACGACTGAATTCCTTGCAAAAAAGAATTTCCGCATCTGGTTCAGATGCACAAGAAATTCGCCAAAGACGGTCTGGTGATTGTCACTGTCCACCTCGGCTTAGGCATCGATAAAGAGTTGGGGCCGGGCGGCGTGGAAAAACTAACCGTGCCATTCCTGAAAAAAGTGGAGGCCGAATTCACCAACCTGATCCTCGACGAACCGGAAGCGGTTTGGATGTCCAGGCTGGAGACCGGCGCGGTCCCCACGCTTTTCCTTTTTAACCGGGAAAACCGTATCGCCGAGAAATTCATCGACATGGAGGACCCCGCGGCCTTTGAAAAACAAATTCAGGACCTGTTGAAGCAACCTTGAGAATGGGAAAAGGGGATTTTCCGAGCCCGCGCGTCAGCAAGGGGTTGCATTTCTTTTTGGCCCGAACCTAACAACGGCTAAAAACCCATTGCGCACCCTCAGACCTCACTTTTTTTATTACCTGGCACTCGTTTCCCGAGTACACTCCAGGAATGTAAATTGCAACTTCCCAACCGAAATGGAGCCGATAATGTCCCAAGTCTCCTCCACGCAACCTTGCCCTAATTGTGGGGAAACCATCAAGTCGATAGCGGTCAAGTGCCGCTTCTGCGGTGAATTCCTGGAAAAAAAACCGAGAGGCATAAACAAGGATGCCGATGACGGCGGTGTTTCAGTGATCATCCCCTACAAAAATCCGACGGCTCTGACCGGGTATTACCTTGGAGTTTTCTCCCTGATGCCCTGTCTAGGTCTGATCCTGGTAATCCCTGCAATAATCCTTGGCATTATGGGTCTGGTAAAAAGCAATAAAAACCCCCAGGCAAGGGGAACCGTCCATGCCATCGTGGCCATTGTGTTGGGGTTGATTTCCATCGTGGGCCATTGTGTTGCTTACTTCATAATCGTGAAGGTAAAATAAGGGGATTTCATCGAGGCCCCAGGCGTTTACTTAAAAGTCATACTGCGAAAAACTCCATTTGTTTTAGGCTGGAAAGCCTGACCACCTGCCTTTTCACAGGTTTTAGAAACCGGTTGAAGTTGCAATGTTCGGGGCGGGGGAATAAAACAAGCCTGTCAAAAGCTGTGGATTGCCCAAAAGGGGTAATGCCATGGCATAAACCTTCCTCCAGCGGGCCGCTGCATGCAACCCCCAATACCACCAGACCATCAAGAACATTCCTTCAATCCGCTGGGCATCTTCTTCTTCCTGATCTATGTCGGCATGTACGGGCTTTTCATTTTCCTGAACTCGTTCATGCCCTCTTTCATGGGGGCGCCTTCCTTTTTGGGGCTAAACCGTAGCGTGGCCTTTGGCTTCTTACTTATTTTTGGGGCGGTGTTCCTGGCCTTTCTCTACAACCAGATTCTGAGCGGGCAGGGAAAAGGAAGGCGGGCATGATTCACGACCCGTCCTGGATTGCCATCTTCATTTTCTTCACCTTCGTGGGGATCACGCTGGGGATCAGTTTCCTGGCCGCGGGAAAATCTAAATCGTCGCAAGGATATTTCGCTGCTCATGGCGAGATCCACTGGTTCGTCAATGGCATCGCCTTTGCAGGCGATTATTTAAGCGCCGCGTCTTTCCTTGGCATCTGCGGTATGATTGCCTTCTTCGGCTACGATGGATTCCTCTATTCCATCGGCTACCTGGCCGGATGGATCGTGGCCTTGTTTCTCATCGCAGAGCCGATCAAGAAACTGGGAAAGTTCACCTTCGCCGACGCCCTCGACGCCAAATTCAATTCGCGCGGCATACGCCTGGTGGCGGGGATCAGCACCCTGGCGGTGAGCGTTTTCTATCTGATTCCGCAAATGGTGGGAGCCGGGGTGTTGATTCAACCGCTCCTGGGTTTTTCCCATGAAATTGGCGTAATCGTGGTGGGCACGGTGGTAATAGTCATCGTCACCACGGCGGGAATGGTCAGCACAACCTATGTGCAATTTCTAAAAGGATCCTTGCTGGTGCTGTTCAGCCTGATCCTGGTGATCATGATTTTGAATAAGGGGTTGTCCACGGACCCGTCGCCGGGAAAAGGCCACCCAATCCGGGTGCTGGGCCCCTTCACCCTTGAAGATTTCCAGCAGGGCAGGTTGAAAATTGATCAAACCCAATGGGAGATCCTTCCCCTGGAAAAGGGCCTGGTGGACAAATCTCTGGTGGGATTGAAAGAGCCAGGTGGCGCTCAGGCCACTTATTGGCGTCGGGAAAAGGATAATGTAACAGAGGGCAAATATCTTCTTTTAGAAACGCAAACAATCCTGACCCCGGCCAAATCTGGGGAAACGGCCCTGGTGAATGGCAAACCCAAGGGCGCGGGCCCGGGCGAGGGCCGGATTTGGGGCGTGGGGAATTTGTGGAAGCTGCCGGAAAGCAGCTCGCAAACCGGGCCGTTGAACCCGGTGCAATTCCTCACCACCGTGCAAAACAGCGAAATCCTTCTCTGGAGCAGCGAAAAAATCAAACAGCCCGACGGGGCAGTTTTGACCATTTTCTATCCAAAGGTCACCCCAGGAAAAGAGATCCTCAGCCCGGGGAACCATCCCTCCTTGAAGGGGATTCGCTCGGAAAAGTTCTCTGACAAGTTGAACTTCATTTCGTTAATGCTGGCTTTGTTCTGCGGCACCGCCTCGCTACCGCACATTCTCATACGCTACTACACCGTGAAGTCGCCCCAATGCGCCAGGAAAAGCACTGTGACGGGCATCGCCAGTATTGGGTTCTTTTACATTTTGACGCTCTTTTTGGGTTTGGGAGCCATGGTTAGTGGCGCCCTCGACCCAGGTGACAACAATATGTCGGCGCCCTTGTTGGCGAAAACTTTTGGTGAATTCATGTTCGCCATCATTTCCGCCATCGCCTTTACCACGGTGCTGGGCACGGTCAGCGGGTTAATAGTGGCGGCGAGCGGCGCCGTCGTTCACGACTTGATGAGCGGGGTGCTTGGGCACGAAATGGAAGACCATGCCAAGGTGAAGGCAGGCAAGGTCGCAGCGGTGGGCGTGGGGATTCTGGCCATCATTCTGGGCATTCTCTTTCAGAAAATGAATGTCAATTACCTGGTGGGCTGGGCCTTCAGCATTGCCGCCAGCGCCAATTTACCCTCGTTAATTATGCTGCTGTTCTGGAAGGGGACGACAAGGCAGGGGATCATCGCGGCGGTTCTCGTGGGCATGGTCTCGTCTCTGGCATGGATCCTCTTGAGCAGCGATACCTTCAAGGATGTTTATGGGGTAAGCCCGGAAAAATCGCTGGCGCCCTTCAGCCAGCCAGGCATCGTTACCATACCCCTGGGATTTATCACGCTGGTGGCGGTTTCTTTGCTGACAGGGAAAAAGAAAAGGGCTGCCTGAAATCGCTTGGCCTGGTGGGAATGGGAAGGAGTGGCGGGCGCCCGAGAATTACCCGTCGCTGACGCTTGCACCCCAGAGGGTGCTTGGCCCCTTGGGGGCCTCCGGCGCAGCAACGACCCCGTCTTTTCCTCCTCCCCGGGAACGCCAGGCTCCAGCCTGGCAGATTGATTGGCCGCGCGCTGGAGCGCGGCGATCCCAGCGAAGAACAATTCACGCTTGGCCCCTTCGGCCTCTGAAGCCAAGGAACCAGGGTTTTCCCTTTGACCCCATTTCTGCTAGATTTCCAACACCTTATTCCAACCCGGAGCCCTCACGCATGATGCAGGTTCTCTTTCGAATTCCCTTCTTCGACATTCCGGTCTACGGCTTCGGCATGATGCTGTTCCTGGCTTTTGTCTTATGCACCTGGCTGGCGGGGAAGCGGGCGGCCGAGCGGGGAATTCCTCCAGGAAAAATCCAGGACCTTTCCATCTGGGTCTTTCTCGGCGGCTTGATCGGCGCGCGCACCCTCTTCCTTCTGCAACAGCAACCGCGCCCCACCCTCATGGAATTCCTCACCCAGTTTCCCCGGATTTGGGATGGCGGCATCATTCTCTATGGTTCCGTAGCTGGAGGAATGGCCGGCCTCTTCATTCATTGGTGGCTGGTTTTTCGCAAGCAAAATTTCCCTTTCCTCCTGGTGGCCGACATCCTGGCGCCCTCGGTGGCGCTCGGTGTCGCCATCGGGCGGGTGGGATGCTTGATGAACGGTTGTTGCTTCGGCCAACCGGTTGAACCAGCGCATCCCACAATTACGGTCAGCTTTCCCTTGCCCTCTCCGCCGCGGTACGAACTCGTGCGAGTGGGTTTGCAAACCGCCGCCGGGTTCACACTCAGCGACAAGCAAAAAGGGGAAGGTGTAATCGTGGGCAAGGTCGTACCCGGTTCGGCAGCGGCGGCTGCGGGGTTGAAGCATGGCGATATCGTCACTTCGGTCGATGGCAAACCGGTGAAGACGCCGTTCGACCTGGCCCTGCTTTTTGGCCCGGACTGGCCGCGGGGGAAAAATTCCGTCACGCTGGGCTTGGCGGGCAAACCCAATGCATCCTTCACTCCCCACGGATTGGAACTCCATCCAGCGCAGGTGTATGAAACCATTAGCATGGGGCTCCTCCTTTGGCTGCTGCTGGCTTTTGAACCGTTTCAATATCGCCAGGGGCAACTTCTCGCCTTGCTCATGTGCGCCTATGCCATGCATCGGTTTCTTAATGAACTCTTGAGGAACGACCCGCGCCCCATTTCTTTGGAAAGCAATGTCAGCGTATTTCTTTTTTTGGGTGGAATATTGTTGGCGGTGGTGCTGCAGTTTCGCGGGGGAAACACGGGAAAGACAGCCACAGCCGGCTAGCGCTGCCTGAGCGGCTAAACGCATTCTCAAGCGGCTAAGCCTTGGCCCTGCGGCTTCTCGCAAAAAACCATTGGCCAGCCAGGTAGCCAAGCAAAATGCCAGCCCAGTCGATGCCGGCGTCGGTCAACGAACCTGTGCGGAATCGTATCCACTGTTGCAGATACTCGGTGGCCCAAGCATGGACGGCCAAAAAAGTGATAAGCAAACCGGCCGCCTTGTGGCCAGAGTGAAGAAACCAGGGAATAGCAGCCAGGAAAAAGTAGATGCCCAGATGCAGACCCTTGGCCAGGAAAAAGGCGGCCCAGGGAGAAAAGTATCGGTTGGCAGCCTGCACCGGTTCCGGGCGCAACAAGCCAATGGTCCAAATAATCAACAGGCCCGCCCAGCAAGCCCAGGCCAGCCAGGGCCTCCACCCTGGTTGACTTTTCCCCGCACTTTCGTGGATTTCCATGCCCGCGTTTCCCATTTCCTGTATTCAATCTACTTGTCAATTATCTAACATAAACCTGTTGGCGTAATATTCTCCTGGAGTTTTCCGTGGCTTTTCCTTGCGTGGCGATTGTTGGCCGACCCAATGTGGGGAAATCTTCCCTCTTCAATTGGCTGGCGGGCAAGCGCATTTCCATCGTCGATCCTACCGCCGGCGTCACTCGCGACCGCATCAGCACGCTGATCGACGGGGGCAACCGCTATTTCGAACTGATTGACACCGGCGGCGTGGGCATCGTGGATGTGGATCAATTAGCGGCCCATGTGGAAAGGCAAATCGCCGAGGCCATGGACTTGGCCGATGCCATTATTTTTCTGGTCGATGCCCGCGATGGCGTCATGCCTTTGGACGAGGAAGTGGCCAAGCGGCTGCGGGTTATGGGCAAGCCGGTCCTTTTGGTGGCCAACAAGTGCGATCACGAAGCCCTCGACCTGCACGCGAACGAGTTTTTCAGCCTGGGATTTCCCAAGATCGTCTGCGTCAGCGCTCAACAAAAAAGGAACAAGGCCCATCTTATCGCCTGGCTGATGAACAACCTGCCCAAGGAGGGGAAGGAAAAACCCCAGAAGGAAACCCTTAAGCTGGCCATCGTAGGCAAAAGGAACACCGGCAAAAGCACTTTCATCAACGCCCTTGCACAAGAGGAACGGGTGATTGTCAGCGAAGTGCCCGGCACAACCCGCGACAGCGTCGATGTCAGGTTCGAGCGTGACAACCAGGTGTTTATCGGCATCGACACGGCGGGGGTGAGGAAAAAGCGGAGTGTCAAAGGAGACATTGAGTTTTACAGCATGGCGCGGGCGGAGCGGTCGATCCGGCGGGCCGATGTGGTGCTGTTGTTTTTGGAAGCGGGGCAAAAGATCAGCCGCGTGGACAAAAAACTTGCCGAGTACATCCTGCAATTCCACAAGCCGGCGATTTTCGTCGTCAACAAATGGGACCTGATGGCAGCTCGGGGCATGGTCACTGGCGAAATTGCCGAGTATGTCAAAAAAACCTTTTCCTCACTCGATTTTGTGCCGATCGCCTTTGTTACCGCGAAAACGGGGCGCAACGCGTTCGCCGTTCTCAACCTGGCGCAAAACCTGTTCAAGCAGGCCCAAGTGCGCCTCAGCACCAAAGAGTTAACCGGCGCAATTCAAGAAGCGATGGCGGTTACCCCGCCGCCCATGAGGCAAAACCGCACCCCGCGCATTTACTTCGCCACCCAGGTCGATGCCTGCCCGCCCACCCTGGTGCTATTCACCAATGGTCCCCGGCTGTTAGACCCGCCGTATATCCGTTTTCTCACGCGGCAAATCCGCGACCACCTGGCCTTTGGCGAGGTGCCCATAAGGTTGCTGCTGCGGGGAAGGAGAAAAGGCCCCACCTGGAAAGACGATGAGGAAGTCGGCCAGGAGGAACTGGAGGAAGCCATTCAAGCAGTTGAAGTCCAACCAGAGAAAAAGTCCAAGAAAAATGTCCCTAAGGTTGAGGAATGGATCCAGCCAAAAGCGGCCAAGTCCAAAGCGGCCAAGCCCGATGCGGATAAGCCAGATGCGGACAAGCCCGATGCGGATAAACCGAAAAGAAAAAAACCGCTGCGCAAGAAAAACCGCCTGTGGAAGAATATGTAATTCCCCAAACCCAGGGAAAGACATACCGCCAGGCTCTTGGCCCTGGCGCTCAAGTTGGGTGCCAGGATTTACTTAGCCAAAGCACAGGCAATTTGTTCGCTTAACAGGTTGGCAATTGTTAGGATTCTAAAAACTTTTCGTCTCCCTTTGTTTTGGCCAATTGGAATTGCAGAGAGCCCACTATGGCGCTAATTGTCCCCTGCCCCGGATGCAATACTCAACTCAAGGTCGGGGCTAGCCCAGGGCAGCAATTTAAGTGCCCCAAGTGTTTTCAAATTTTAACCGTTCCCTCCGATGCCCGGCTTGACAAGGGATTTTCCTCCGAGGCCCGGCTTGACAAGGAAGTTTTACCTGCCCCCGAGGATTCCTTATCCAACCCTTCCCTGGCGGCGCCCGAGACTGACAAAAAACTTTGCCCTTTTTGTGGCGAGTCAATCCTGGCCAATGCCAGCAAATGCAAATTCTGCGGGGAATTCCTGGATGGTTCTCGACATGAGAGAAGCCACAGTTTTCAAAGGAGCCAGTCGGACGATTTTGAACCCCACCGGGGCGGGTTGATTTTGGCCTTGGGTATTCTCAGCCTGGTGGTGTGTGCGCCGTTGGGGATCTTTGCCTGGGTCATGGGGTCCAGCGATTTAGGAAAAATTCGCTCTGGCCGCATGGATCGTAGCGGGGAAGGGACAACCCAGGGCGGGTACATCTGCGGGATAATCGGCTCGGTCCTTTTTATTATTCAGATTATTGCCATCGGGTTTTTTTTATTCGTCGCCTGTTTAGGCGCAACCATCCAAGCGGAACGCCAGCCCCGCAGATTCAATTTCAACACCACTCCCGAAATTCCAATCACCCCTATTTATGCTTCAGGAATAATTCCCCAAGCAATGCCTGCTATTTCCCCTCTAGCTTGGCCAATGCCTGGGCCGCGGCTTTCCTGACATCGCCATCCTGATCCTTCAAAAGCAAGCGCAGCTTTGGCACCGCCTTGGTTGCCTCACCACCGATTTCCACCAGCGCCCGGATGGCAGACCACCTGACAAAGCGGTCCTGATCTTCCAGGGCCTGCACCAATTCGCGCACCGTGCCAGCGGCATCTGGGCCCAGCAGTTCCAGCGTATCGACCGCGCTTCTCCTGACACGGTAATTTTCATCTCCAAGCGATTTGGCCAAATCCCCCACAGATTCCTTCAATTGAACCGGGAATTCACTCGCGGTCAACCCATGCGCGACCGCCTGGCTCTTCCAAGCCTTGCGCGCCAGGGCCAGATCTTCGATGGCTAAGTGCGCCAACAGCCGGGTATCCAAATCCTCGGCTGGCAATAAGGCGGCCAAGTTTTTGCGCCCTTTTTCAATGACCTTGGCCAGTTTTTCAGCCAGACCACGATCGATGAGATATTCCTGTAAACGCGGGTCATTCCCGCCCAGAGGAGTCTTGCCGGTGGGGTCCGAGATGGCCGAATTCAGAATTACCGAGGCCAGGCGGAAATGCCCCGCGGCACGACGGCGAACTTCATAATTGGCATCGACGGCGGCAGCGCTGGCCAATTCCAAGGACTGGCAGCACAGACGCACCTGGTTCCTTTTTTGCGAAATGGTCCCTTGCTCAATCGCGTTGGGAGTCGGGCCGATGGCTTCCACCCAGTAAGAAAGACCATCCAGGGCAGCGCGGCGAATGCGCATCTCTTTGTCACTCATCAAGCGGGTAAAGGCGGCCATGCCCATTTCGGTTTCGGGGTTGACCAGGCCCAAGGCGCGGATGGGCGCCACGCGATTATTCACTTCACCCTGGAAGGCCTGAACAGCCAAGACCTGGGCCATGGCCAGGGAAAACGGCCGGGTCCCGCCGGACGAAGCTTCTTCTTTTGCGATCAGCATGGCCAGTTCCAATAATGTGTCGCGTTCCTCGCCCGGGCCAGGGGCTGTTCCCTTTTCAAACACCGCCTGGAATTTTTTCACCAGCGCCTGGCGCGCTTGCTGGTCAGCCAGCGCTTTACGGCCATCGGGATAAAATTCGCGCCAATCGCCCAGCGAAGCCGCTGCCCAGATTTCCACGGGCGTGTTCAGTTTTCCCAGCGCCTCTTGGATGGCTTTCTCACGGCGAGAGTCTTTCGAATCGGGGAGTTGCAGCGCACGGCGCAAGCTCTCCACTCCCTCGGAAGCGGTCTGCTGGGATATCCCTGCTTCGGCAAAAGCCAGCGAAGCCAGGAATGTGAATAAAAAAACCGGGCGGAGGTGATGACCAATCCCCATGGCGTAATCCTTTACAACTGGGACCAAGATGGAAGAAATGTTACCCGGAAGGTGGATTTGGAAAAAAGGCCAAAGAGATGTTAAAGGCGGGCGTTAATGCCAGCCACCTGTCACGGGGAGAACCTGCCCGGTGATGTAGGAAGCGGCATCCGAGGCCAGAAAGGCAACGGTCTGGGCGACTTCACCCGCTTTGCCGAACCTGCCCAAAGGAATTTGTTTCACATATTCCGCCAAAACTTCCTGCCTAACCCCTGCAATCATCGGCGTTTCAATCATCCCAGGCGCCACGGCGTTGACCGTGATTTGCCTCTTGGCCAACTCCTTCGCCAAAACCCGGGTGATGGCAATCACCCCGGCTTTGGCCGCAGAGTAGTTGACCTGCCCAGGAAAGCCGACAATCCCGGCGATGGAGGCCATGTTGACGATGCGCCCGCCATCGGACAGGATCTCCGCACCGTACTTGGAACAATAAAAGACGCCATCGAGATTGGTTTGCATGACCGCGTGCCATTCCTCCGACGACATTTTTTTTATGGTGCGGTCGCGCAGGATCCCGGCATTGTTAACCAAAATATCCAGACGCAAGGAAGCGGACTTGATGGTTTCCATCATGGCCCGCACCTGGTCTTCCTGGCTGACATCGGCGCCTACCGTTTTCACCGAACAGCCGATGGCATTCAACTCATAGGCCAGCGCCTCGGCTTTTTTCTGGCAGTCCTGGTTGGGAAAATAGTTGATCCAGCATTGGGCTTGCGCCTGAGCCAGCAGGCGAATCAATTCCGCCCCCATGCCCTGGCTGGCGCCGGTGACCAGAGCCACCCGGTTGGAAAAGTCAAAATGCACCATGGCCAATCTCCGCCCCTAACTAAGGAAAAACTGCTAAGATATCCCGCACAGATTAGAAACCAGCCTCAGGGATAATTCCAAACAAAACAGGAATCAAAGGGGAAATCATGCTGGGCGCGATCTTGCATCCCATTCGAATTGCCTCCCTATTGGTGTTGGGCCTGGGCCTTTACGGCTGCGGCCTGGCCGATTATGAAAAGGAAGCGCAATACACTCTGGAAGCTGTCAAGGAATCCGATGAAATCGACAAGGCCATGGCGGGGCCGCTGAAGCTGCCTGAGAAAAAAAACGCCGATGGTACAGACCACCTGCCCAAGCTTTTCATGCGCACCCCCAAGGCCGGGTTTTTTGGCTATAAGGATGCCCCTCCCGCCGTGGAGCGCGACGGCGATGGCCTCACGCTTTACCGGTTTTCACGCCATGCCAATGTCACCAAGGGTGAATTTCCCCAGTCGATTTACCTGGGATTCAGCCAGGTCAACCACGAGGATGAATTCAAAAAGTCACTCATGGGAATCCTGGAAGGGAAGGACGCCAAGAAAACCGAACCGGGATTCAAACCCCGGGATGGCATGAAAATGGACCGGTACGATTTTAGCAAGGGCGGAGAAACCACTTCTCTCTTCCTGATTTACCGGAACGCCACCGATGCCAATGAAAAGGCGGGTGTGGCGGCCGGGTTCGTTTTCCAGGTCGAAGGCAAATCCAAGGCCATGCAATTAAAGTGGATGGAGCGCATGATGAAAACGCTTCGCCTGGATGGGAACGCCGATATCGCTTTTAACAATTGGGAAAGCCGCCTGCAGCCCACGGCAGAAACTACCGGCGGAAAATAATCCCCTCGGAACCTTCATGCCTCCATCCCACCAAGGGCCAGGTTTGCAATCACTTATCCTGGCCCATTTCAGCGACATTCATGTCAGCGCCAGGGGATCCTGGACAGCGAGTGATTTTTTCTCCAAGCGCCTGACCGGCTGGGTCAATTGGCATTGGTTCGGTCGGGGAGGGCGGTTTGACAAGGCCCCCAGGATCCTGCGGGCCTTGAGGACCGATCTTGAGGAAAACCCGGTTGACCGGTTGGTCTTTTCAGGCGACGCGACGGCGTTGGGCTTCCAAGGGGAATTTGCTGAAGCCGCCAAACTCCTTGGGTTAGGAGAGGCCAAGACTCCTCCCGGCCTGGCCGTGCCGGGAAACCATGACGCCTACACCCGCAAATCCCAAAAACTGCAGCTCTTTGAAAAATGTTTTTCCCATTGGCAGGAAGGATTGCGAATAGGCGAACATACTTATCCTTTTGCTCAGGCCGCCGGGCCAGCCTGGATCATCGGGGTCAATTCCTCCACGGCCAATGTTTTCCCCTGGGATTCTCGCGGCCGCGTGGGAAGGGAACAACTCGACCGGTTAGAAAAGCTTTTGAATTCCCTTGCCCCCGGGCCGCGCGTCCTGGTCACACATTACCCTGCGATCCTGCCTTCAGGGAAAGGTGAACGCCTCCACCGAATGCTAAGGGATTGGCGCGCACTGGTGGAGCTGGTTGGCGGGAAGATTTCTTTTTGGTTGCACGGTCACCGCCACGACTCCTTTCTAATTCCTCCTTCAAAAAACCTCCCCTTTCCCATCCTGTGCGCCGGCAGCGCCACCCAAAAAGGGCATGGGTCCTATTTCCGCCTGACGCTGCAGGGAAATCGCCTGGGGGTTGAAAGGAGGCAATTCCAGCCAGAGTTGGAAAAATTTCTCCCGGTGCAGGAATTCCAACTGGAAATCCCGGTTGCATTTGCCCCCTAATTGCAAGAGAAAAAATCCCCATCTCGCGCCCTGCTTTGGTTTTCTTGCAAGTTACGCTTTCCTCCATCCCTCAAGACCGGTAGGATTGCTCATGGCAAGGATTATCCCCAAAAGACATTCAACAGCAACCGTGAAAAACAGGAAGCAACATGAGTTACCAGGTCGATTTGGCCAGCGGCGTGGCGCCCGGCAGGCCAGAAGCGCCTCCAGCACCCCCTCAATTGGAAATCCCGGAACTCCTTAAGCAAATTTTGGAAGTGCAAAAGGAAGTGCTGGCGCACCAGCGGGCCGCCTCCTCTTCCCACGACCTCACTTCCCGCTGGCGAGCATTCCTGAATCGCTGGCCGGGCGAATTCCCTGGGCTCCCCGACCTGTGCAAGCAGGCGGTTCCCCAGTTGGAAAAAGCTTACGGCCGCATGATTCATGAATTAGTGGAACGCCTGGCCGACGACGA
The DNA here is from genome assembly GCA_009692005.1 of Gemmataceae bacterium. GTDB lineage: Bacteria > Planctomycetota > Planctomycetia > Gemmatales > Gemmataceae > SHZZ01. Next base: position 24,005 of record SHZZ01000058.1, read on the forward strand.
GGACACCCTCGACACGGATTTTGCCCTGCAGGATTTTCTTGACCGCTACGGCATGAAGCTGGCCCAAATTGGCACCTTGCTGAACCTGGTCACTCCCTTGGCCGAGGCGGGGAACAATCAGGACGCCCAGTAAACCAGCCTGGGTACTTCCAGGAAGCCGCGCGTGCAATCACCCGTTGAGAATGTGGTAAAGGTGGAGTTCTTTGGCATTCCCAGAAAGCGGGTTGGTCTTGCTGCTTGCCTGACCCAACCCGGTTCCCTCCGGGAAATCCTCCAGGAATTGCAAACACGCTTTCCCAGCCTTGATTGCGCGAACAAGGCCCATCCAGAGTTCTTGATTTCCCTGGATGGCGCCTGCTTTATTTCACTGGATTCAACTCCCGTTCTCGCGGGGCAAACCTTGGTTCTACTCTCCGCTGACGCGGGCGGGTGATTTTTACCCAGGCCCAATACGGCCTCGCCTTTGCTTCTCTCCTTGGAACGCCAGGCTCCAGCCCGG
>SHZZ01000059.1 GCA_009692005.1 Gemmataceae bacterium
TGGTTCGCGAGGTGGGTGAAAAAGCTCCCCGAGTAGGACTCGAACCTACAACAAACCGGTTAACAGCCGGTTGCTCTACCATTGAGCTATCGGGGAATAGCATCAGCGGGGACAAAAGCCCGCATTGGCTGTAAGAAAAGGATAAGTTCAAAAAGAAGAAACGGCAAGATGACTTTATGCAATCCATTGAAGGGCAAGGGTATAGGGCGGTGGAAAGGATTGTCATCGCGGGGGGCGGGCTAGCTGGGCTGGCCTGCGCCAGCGACCTGGCCAAGGCTGGCCTGAAAGTAACCCTTTTGGAATCGAAGGGGGGAATCGGCGGGCGCGCCACCTCCTTCCACGATCCCCTCCATGGCGATCTGATCGACCATTGCCAGCATGTCAGCATGGGATGCTGTAAGGAACTGGCGCAATTTTGCCTTGAAGCCGACATCAGCCATTATTTGAAAAGCGATGGCAACCTGCATTTTGTAACACCTGGCGGAGAGGTTAGCCAGTTTCACGGGAACCCCCTGCCGGCCCCGCTTCACCTGGCCTCCAGTTTTCTGAAGGCAAAATTCCTGACCTTGAGGGAAAAGGCCCGCATTGGCATTGGCCTCGGCCTCATGCGTTTGGCCAAGGAGGGCGAGGATGGCCTGGTGTTGGAATGGCTGAAAGACCACTTTCAAACAGAAAGAACTCTTGAGCGCTTTTGGGCCCCGGTGATAGTCAGCGCTTTGAATACGCCGATGCAGCGGGCGGGATTCCACTACGCCCGCAAAGTTTTTGTCGATTCCTTTTTTCAAAGCCGCCACTCGTATGAACTCACCTTGCCCACCGTGCCGCTAGGGAAACTCTATGGGGAAGAAATAATCCAATGGCTGGAAGGTGCTGGTGTGGAAACGCTCTTGGGTACTGCGGCCAGCCAGATATTATTCCAGGGCGGGCAGGTTGCCGGGGTTCGCCTGGCCTCAGGAGAAGAAATACCCACCAGGACGGTAGTGTTGGCGGTCCCCTTCCAACGGGTGCCCGATTTGGTTCCGCCGGAAGAAAGGCTGGGGGATTTTTGGCATTGGATCGACAGGCTGAGTTTGTCGCCCATCACCAGCGTGCATTTGTGGTTTGACCGGAAGATCACCGGTTTAGATCATGCGGCGCTGTTGGATGGTCAAAGCCAATGGCTATTTTACCGAGGGTGCAACACGCGGGGAGAACATTATTATCAGGTAGTCATCAGCGCCTCGGGTGAAATGCTGCAGGGGGGAAATCAAAAGGCTTTGGAAACGGTATTAAGGGAATTGCCTGGCTGGTTTCCCGCGGTGGGTGAAGCAGGCTTAATCAGGTCGCGGGTTATCAGCGAAAAGCAAGCGACCTTTGAATCCACGGCCTGGGTGGATCAGATTCGTCCCGGGCAGGCGACTCCGATAAGTGGATTATTTTTGGCGGGTGATTACACGCAAACCGGCTGGCCAGCCACCATGGAGGGTGCGGTGCGCTCGGGAAAATTAGCCGCCGATTGTGTACTTAAAACCCGAACAAGATAGGAAAGGATTCAGAATCAGCTTGCAACCAGGGCAAGTTCCTCGGCGCGGATTAAATGCCAAATGTCCATGCCATGGGAAAGCAACCGGAGGGAATCGAGGAAGCCCTCTCTGCGGATCAGGCGTGTTATGCGGGCCAAGGCTTGCAGGTGTGTCAATTCATCGGTGCAGCAAACGAGGAAAAAAACATCGGTGAGCCTGCCGTCGGGAGAGCCAAAGGGAATCCCTCCGGGAACAATTCCAAGGGCCAAGACCGATTCACCCAGCGAGTTGGGAATGGGCCGGTGCGGATGGGGGAAGGCAACGCCGCCTGGAAGCGCGGTTGAGGCCAAGAGCTCGCGGGAAACCAAAGCTTGGTGGATTGCGGTGTGATCGTAGACATTTAAAGAGAGGTCGGCGAGATTCACCAGTTCCCTTAAAACGGAGGCGCGAGTCGAGGCCTTGAGTGGGTTGGCGATGCAATTTTCTGGAAGCAGCTTGGCAACCAAGAGTCCCCTGTCACACAAGGATGGGGCATGGGTTTCCAGGTGGGCCAGGGTCTCTTCTTCCTGGTCCAAGAGCTGGTTTTCAATCCAGTAATTAATTTCGGAAGAATGAAAGCGCCATTCACCAGCGACCTTGCGCCCGGGAATGAGTCCCTTGCCCGCCATTTTAAACACCTTCCTGACATCCTTATTCAGGAAGGCCGCAAGCTCATCAATATCCATCCCTTCGCGACTCATAATCTATTGATATCACTCCGGGCGCTTATCGGTCAAGACCCCGGGCAATTCAAAACCTTTCCCCCCCTTGAGCAATTGCAATTGCGCCTGCGTTTGCTGGCTGAGGCCCCACAGGCGAATGAAGCCCTTGGCGGCATCATGGTCGAACAGGTCGCCTTTTTCATAGGTCGCCAGGGATTTGCTGTAGAGGCTGTTTTCACTCTTGCGGCCGACTACAAAAGCGTTGCCCTTGAAGAGCTTGACCCGAACCTGGCCGGAGACAAAGCGCTGGCTGCTGAGGACAAATTGAGCCAAGTCCTGGTGGAAGGCGCTGAACCATTGGCCGTTATAAATCAGGTCGGCGTATTCCTGGGCGACGATTGACTTAAAGCGCATTGCCTGGCGGCTCAAGGTCAGGGATTCGATTTCCCGGTGAGCCATGTGGAGAACCACGCCGGCAGGGGCTTCATACAATTCCCGCGACTTGATCCCCACCAGACGATTTTCCACATGATCGATTCGGCCGATGCCATGTGCCCCGGCCAATTTGTTCAAGTGACCAATCAAGGCAACGCCATCCATCTTCTTTCCTTCAAGGCTCACCGGTTTGCCCTGATCGAAATCGATGACCACATAGGCTGGCTCGTCGGGGGCCTTACTGGGATCAACAGTCCAGGCAAAAGCTTCCGCAGGCGGTTCCACCCACGGGTCTTCTAAAACCCCTGCCTCACAACTGCGGCCCCATAGGTTTTGATCAATGCTGAAAAGGTTTTCCTCGTTGATCTCCACCGGGATATTCCTTTGGCGAACAAAGGCAATCTCCTCGTCGCGGGTCATTTTCCATTCCCGCACGGGTGCAATGATCCTGAGGTCGGGAGCCAAGGTTTGGAAAGTCACATCAAAGCGGACCTGGTCATTCCCCTTGCCTGTGCAGCCATGGGCCACGGCGCGGGCATTGAACTGGCGGGCGGCATCAACCATTAACTTGGCGATTAGCGGGCGGCCGAGTGCGGTGGCCAGGGGATATTTGCCTTCATAAATTGCGCCAGCCATAAGGGCCGGCCAAACAAAGCAATCGACAAAGAGATTACGGGCATCGATGGCAATGGCATCGATGGCGCCGGTGCGCAGGGCTTTTTGGCGAATGGCTTCGATGTCCTCGCCCTGGCCGAGGTCGACGGTAAAGGTCACCACATCCAGGTTGTACTTTTCCTGGATCCAATGAACCATGACGGAGGTATCGAGCCCGCCGGAATAGGCGAGAATAACTTTGTCCCGTTTGCCCTTTGCGTCAGCCATGTTGCTTAAATCCACAAAAAAAGTGAGGAAATCAAAAAGTTAAAAAACCCGGAACTGTTATTTTGGAACCCAGGCGATGGATGTCAATGGCCCCGGAGGATGGGAGAAGAGGAAAAAAACACCCTGTTGGGTAAGGAAACATAACTTCTTAATTTAAAAGGGTTTAAGTCGGGCAGTTTTTTATTTATTAGAGCCAAGTTCTTGAGGAAGTTGTCCAGGGAAACTTGGGAAGCTAGGTCGGCCTTTTGGGAAATAGCAGGTTAAAAACATAAACCGGTAGTAGGAATTGTGACATGCCCTAACAGGGAAAGCATGGGAAGGTCGATTTATGTGAAGAAGGATCGTTTCGAGAAAACACCGGCAGGAGCCGAATATGCTTTTCAACTGGAAGTTGAATTCCTTTCGCCGTTTCTTTCGTTTGAAACCCAAGGCGAAAAAATCGCAACGGCTTGAAATCGAAAGTTTGGAAGCCCGCATTGAGTGCGCCACTCGGGTGTGGAACGGGGCATTGGTTCCGAGTGGGTCCGACGGCGTCATTGGGCCGCCTCCCACATTTGGCGCTAACGGCGACCCCACCTTCAGTTCTTTCATGGCTACTTTTCAAACAACGGGCGGAGGAAGTTTAGGTAACAACTGGGATCCCACTCTGGGCCAATCGGCCATACCCAGCAATGGCGACACCCTGTTATTCCCGCTTTTGGTGCCAGCTAATTTAACCACACCTGCGGCCGGGGTTTTTGGCAATCTTACCCGCATCGATACGGTAACCCCCTTCCCACTGCCAACGGCACTCGGGGTCAATGTCATTAATGACTTGACACCGGATACACTGGGATTCCTGCCAGGCTATTTGCGGGATTCCACCACAGGGGAAAATTCAGTCAACCCCTTAAACGTGGTTGATCAGATACAATTTACTGGCTCGGGCTATTCCCTATATATGCGGGATTTTCCGCAGTTTGGTCCGACAAATGGAGGCACCTCGCCGCCATTCCTGTATGGATCCTCCATATCGGCGGAATACTTTTTCCCCGGGGCCACGGATGGCACCAGTCCATTCTTCGATCCCACCCGCTACACTTTTTCCCCGTTAACCGCCCCAGTGGGTAACAACAATAACCCCATTGATCCCGCCTTGCCCTTGAATGTGCAGACGCAATTGGTGGCCGATTATGTGGGTAACAGCAATACACGCCCGACGGCCACAAATGCGAACTGGATTTACATGCCCCTGACAGTGGGAAACCCGCTATTGCCCGCGGGATCCTCCTTTGTCCTGGATGTGGTTCAGGAAGGGTCGTGGATAGTCACAGATTCGGATATCAATGAGGCGGCCGGGAGCATTGGCAATCCCGCAGGGTACGCTTTGTTACGAGATGTCAATGACAACAAAATCGTAAAGCGGGGATTGGGGACCCTGGCCTTTGAATCGCTAAACAACTACACCGGCACCACCATTGTTGAAAAAGGTCAATTGATTTTAGCCGATGATGCCGGACTGGGAGATTCCTCGGTAAATTCAAATGTGGAAGTCTACAATGGGTCGCTAATTCTGGGATCGGAATCGTACGGGCAACTGGAAGTTGCACCACCTATTTCAAACCGTACCATCAACAATCGCAATGCCATCCTGACGGGAGGCGATGGCTTCCTGCCCACGATAGGGACCACAGGTGTGGACCTGAAAATACCAGTAGGTCAATTAGCAGGCAGGAACGGGCCGCGGGCCAATCCTCACAATTGGAATGGCACGGTCACGCTGAACACCAATTTGAGTGAAGTGACCACCTCAAACAATCCCAACGACCCGTTTGGAGTCACGACAGCAGGACTGCCAGCCAACCCGAATGGGGACCCGAGCATTGGCCAGGATTTTGGCAGCTTCATGAATACTAATGGGGTAATCAGCGGCGTGGCGGGATTAAGGAAATGGGGCCCCGGCACGATGGGTTTGACTCAGGCCAACACTTTCTCCGGAGATATTGTTGTTTTCGACGGCTTTTTGAACGCGCAAAACAACCTCGCATTAGGCAATGTCGATTCCACCGGGGTGAAAGATATTTTTGTTCGTGATTTGCCTTCGACACTATTGGCCGGGGGGGTACAGAGGGGGCGGGCGGGCGCTTTAACTCTGGGTAATGACCTGATAGGCAATCAGGTATTGGTATTCGGCCCGCAATACAAATTGGTAATTCAAACCTCCAATGCGGGAACAGCGATCAACGGGCCGGACCAAAACCCCGGAGCCCCGTTAAGCGCCGGGACGGCGCTGGAAGGGTTGGGGGCTTTTCAAATTACCGGACCCAACAATTCGCCTAACTCCGCCACCTGGCAGGGAGCGGTGGAACTGCAAACCAATGCCTCGATTGGCGGAACACCAGGCGGCAGTCTGACCATTAGCGGAAAATTATCGGCGGGCCTAGGGGTGCAATTGGAAAAACGGGGTTCCAACACTTTGGCCCTTTCCAATTCCAACACAGGATTTCTAGGAAAAATCCTGGTTTCCTCCGGAAACCTGCAAGTGTTAAATAACAATGCCCTGGGAAATCCCGGCAGCATAATTGTTCAGCAAACCTCCCCTGCACCACCGGCCCTTCCTGGCGCAGGGTCGATTCAACTCGTAGGAAACGGCCTCAATGTCAACGAAGACCTGGACCTGTCCAGCACAGGGTTCAACGGCTTTGGCGGATTGCAAAGCATAGGCAGCAACACCTGGTCGGGGGACATCACGATCCTGGATACCTCGTCCATTGGCGCCCCCGCGGGATCGACCCTGATTCTAGCCGGAAAAATTGACCAGGGAGCCACCACGCCAGCCAGCGCCTCGTTGATCAAAATTGGGGCTGGCACGGCCATCATCACCCAGCAGCTCTCACTGACCCTGCCCATTAATGTTCAAGAAGGCACCTTGATCGTGCAAACTCGGGGCAACCTGGGGGCGGGGACCTCGGGCGCGGTAACAGTTTCCACTTCCATCCCCTCGAGCCCAGCGACCCTGGCCTTGCAAGGTGGGGTCACGATTAATAACCGGACCTTGAATCTGGATGGGATCGGGATTGCAGCCGCAGGCGCTTTGAGAAGCCTGGACGGGAAAAACACCTGGGGCGGACCGATCAATTTGGCTGGCTCCAGCCAACTGGCCTACATCGGCGTGGACACCGATACTTTAACCCTCGCTGGCCGAATCGATGGCGGTTCCTCCACCTTGCACAAGACCGGCGCGGGAACCTTGATTATTTCTGCAAGCGGAAATTCCCAGGGCAGCACCATCATCGGCGCGGGAACACTTTTCCAACTGGGGAAGGATAATGTCCCCGTTTTCGTCAACACCAGCGGCACCTTGCAAGGCAATGGAAAAGTGGGCGTATTGACCATGCAAACCGGGCAAGCCGGGGTGGTCGATCCGGGCACGCAAACCTCGAAGGTTGCCCTTTTGACCACCGCAGGGCTAAACCTGCAGGGGTCCGTGGGAACCTTGAATTTTGATTTGGACCAGGAAATGAAAGCCGGCGCCGGCACCCAGCCGATCGCCGGCACCGGTTACGACCAGATCGTTGTAAACGGGGTGATCAACCTGTTAGGGAACCCGATTTTAGACCTCGATTTGAATTTCAATCCCACCCAAAAGGGAACCGTCTATACCATTGTGTCCAACGATGGCTCGGACGCGGTGATTGGAAACTTCAATGGACTGGCGGAAGGCGCCTTAATCACCGTCAACAACATCAGCTTCCGGGTTTCCTACCGCGGCGGGGACGGCAATGACATCACTCTGACTACGGCTGGCGTATTGACCTCCACGGTCCTTTCCTCCAGCGATTTGGATAACACCACAATCTTTGGCCAGCCGCTGACCTTCACCGTCAACATTAGCGCGCCAACCGGGGTGGTGACTTCCGGTTCAGTGCAGTTTTTCGACCAGAGCATTGCCATTGGGCAACCCATCTCGGTTGTAAGCGGAACGGCGACTTTGGCGCAAAACAGCTTGACGGTACAGGGATCGCCGCATGTGATCACCAGTACCTATGTTGGCACGGGAATTTTCTCGGACAGTTCCTCCAACATTCTGGCCCACTCCATCACCAAGGCCTCCTCCACCACGCTCGTGGTTTCCAACAGTTCCATCTATGGGGCGGGGTTGTCTTTGACTTTAACGGCCACCATCACTCCGCAATTCCAAGATGGGCCAGGGACAGGTCAGGTCCTATTCAGCATTGATGGCAATTTACAGCCCGTACAAACGGTCAATACCACGGTAACGGACGCGGCAACCGGAGCCAGGACTGCAATCTTTACCACCACCCTTGACACCCTTGGTTTTCACACCGTTCAGGCCAATTACCTGGGCGACAGCAATATCAACGGTTCCGGTTTTTCACCAATTTTCACGCAGCAGATACTCCCCACGGCCAACACCGCCATGACACTGACATCGTCGCGGAACCCTGCCGACCGGGGCGACACGGTAGTGTTCACCGCCACGGCAACATCGGTCAACCCGGCAGACGGCGTGCCAGTGGGATTGGTGCAATTTTTTGATAACGGCGTGGCTTTGGGAGCGCCAGTGCCACTGTTCCCCGGGGTGGCGCAATTGCCAACCAATGCCTTGAGCGGCGGACGGCATGTGATCATGGCGCAATTCCTGGGAGCGCCAGATAATTTCATTACCAAGTATTACGCCCCTTCGTCGGCCACGATTGCCCAGGCCGTTCAAGCTGTCAGCAACCTGATTGTCACGGGAACCAATATTGGCGGCGGCCCGCAAGTTAATGTCTACAACCAATTAACGGGGTCCACGGCACAATTTTTTGCCTTTGCCCCTTCCTTCACGGGCGGCGTTCGCGTGGCCACGGGGGATGTTAATGGCGACAGTGTTTCCGATGTGGTTGTGGCGGCGGGTCCGGGCGGCGGGCCGCAGGTGAATGTCTACGATGGCGCCACTCTGGCACTCACCCGCAGTTTTTACGCCTACGATCCTGCCTTCCAAGATGGAATTTTCATTGCGGTAGGAGATATCAATGGCGACGGGTTTGCCGACATCATCACCGGGGCGGGACAGGGCGGTGGGCCGCACATTCAAGTTTTCAGCGGCTTGAACAACAGCGTGTTGGCCAGCTTCTTCGCTTATGAACCGACCTTCACCGGTGGAACTTCCGTAGGCGCCGGGGATGTCAATGCAGATGGTTATGTCGATGTGGTGATTGGCGCCGGAATTGGCGGCGGGCCCCATGTCCGCGCCGTGAGCGGCCTACAGCTTTCGAACGGCGTAATCTCCGACCTGGCAAATTTCATGGCCTTCGATCCCGAAATGAGGAACGGGGTGTTTGTATCCTCCGGGGATTATGATAGTCAAGCGGGTTGGGAAATATTCGTTGCCGCCGGCAAAGGCGGGGGCCCCCATGTCAAGGTATTCAACGGTTCAGGGACTAACCTGGTAGACACCTTTTTTGCCTATGCATCAAATTTTAGCGGGGGAGTGACCGTTGGCGCTGTGGACATTGACAACGATGGTATCGCAGAGTTGATTACCGCCCCTAACAGCGATGGCAGCTCCAATATCAAGGTGTTCAAGTTCCTTTCCGGGTCGATAAAAAATTTCCTTGCCTATGATCCGGCTTATATCGGCGGGGTATTTGTGGGATAGCCAGCCTTTTAAATAGCCAAGGCCCCGTAGGGGCCTTGGCTATTTACTAACATCCTTTTTCATTACTTCAGAAGATGTTTGTCAAACCAATCGGCAAACTTCTCCAGGTCCTTTTCCATTCCCAACCAGCCATGCGCCGCCCCTTTTCTCGTATCCAATTCCACAACCACCCCCGCGGCTTTCATTTTTTCAACAAACACCTCCGCTTGCTGAATGGATACCAGTTTGTCGGCGTCGCCATGAATGATCAAAGTGGGAGCGGATTTTTTCGTAACATGGGTCATCGGCGATATCGCCCTGCCAATGGCCCTGCGGGCTTCAGGGTCCTCAACCGGCTCGAACTGATTTTTTTTCTGATTCAACAAGACAAAATCGAACGGGGCTACAATATTTGGGATGCCTTGTTTGCCGCGCCCCAACTGTTCTACGCCTTTTTCCCCCCAGTTAAGGAAATCAGTTGGGGGGAAGAAACAGGCGACGGCGTTGGCGCCGCTAGGAAACGCTTCGACGGGGTTTTTGGACCCTGCCACCGGTGGCTTGCCAGCCACACCCATCATCAGAGACAAATGTCCGCCGGCCGACCCGCCAATAATGCCAATCTTCCCTGGATCAATGGCGAATTCCTTGGCCTTCGAGCGAATATATCGAGTTGCCAGGTGCAGGTCGTCAATAGCATCGGGAATGGTAAACTTGGGATTGCTGCCATGGACCACGGCAAAAACCGTGTACCCCCTGTCGGTAAAGACTTTGCACCAGATGGGCCGGATGCTATCGACCGAGGAAAACCAGCCGCCACTAACAACAAAAACCACAGCGGCATGATTGGGTTTTCCCGCCGGCTTGAAGATGTCCATGGTCATGGACAGGCCAAACTTCCTGCCATAAATGACATCCCTAATGCGGACATCCTGAGAAATCGCCATGGGCGAGAGGAAAAGCAAAAGGAACATGGCAAAGCCTATGGCGCGGAAAATTCTACAATACATCGCTTCTCCTGTTCATGGTGAAATTAACCGAACTAAATCCTACCAGGTTCCCAGCCTATGGGGTAGAGGCCGAGCTCAGCGCAGGGATTTCCTTTAACCCCGCCTGCAGAGCGCCCCATTCTTCGGCTGAAATGCTTTTTACCAAGAGCTCCAAAACTTTTTCGCTGGTTGAAACGCAATTGGCTACCACCGGGAAGAAGTAGTCCCAATGGCCTTTTTGTGGAAAGGGCTGGAAAGTCGGCACCGTGGCCGACCTGGTTAAGGAGAATATCTGGGCCAACAAAGATAAACTTGGGAAGCGAGTGCCGGAGGTGGGATTTGAACCCACATGCCCTTGCGGGCGCCACCCCCTCAAGATGGTGTGTCTGCCAGTTCCACCACTCCGGCAAGGAGCAATTTTCAGTATGGTATTTCGTGGCTGGAAATCAAGCCCCGAGTTCATGGGGCAGCAGGTTCCCTGGGCAAATGGCGCAGTTCCTGCGAGCAGGTCTTGTAAATTCTTGCATCCAGTTTCCAATTGCGAATTTCCCGCCCTTGGGAATCGTACTCGGCCAGAAGATTTTTCAAGCGGCTACCGGCCAGCAAGTTGCCATTGGGCAGCAACAGCATGGTGTTGGCCTGGACCGGCCAGGACCTGGTGAGTTGGCCCTTGGCATCGTATTCCTCCACCTTGTTGCCGGATAATGGCGCAATCAGCAAGCGCCCTTCAGCCGTGCCTTCCAGGTAAAGCGTGGTGGCGTTTTTCAATGGCAGTTGAATCGACCCCTGCTTATTTCCCTTTTGATCAAAGGTTTCCAATTTACCGTCGCGGGTAACCATGACCGGCTCTTTGTTTTTCCACAAGGTGCCACCGGCGAGGAAATTATTGGGGCCACCTGTCACCAGGGCATTTTCACCATTAAAATCAGCAGAGGACAGGGCGGTCCGGAAAAAAAAGAACCTTCGCCCCTGATGGCCCACTCGCGTTCCCACCAGTATGGATTTTTCGTCATGCGAGGAAAGAATTTCACCGAGCAAATTTCGCACCTGCACTACCCGCGATGATTCTTGGACTACCACGAGGGAGTGACCAACAGCGTCCACGGCCAAGGGCAGGATTTGAACATCAAACAATTTCTGATGTGTTCCATCAGGAAGGATTGAATGAATTGCTCCCCCGCCGGAGGAAAGGTTGGCCACGGCGGCAAGGTGAACTGTTAAAAGACATTTCCCCTGTGGGTTTTTTCCCAGATCAAGATTTATCCCCTTGGTTTCCAGCGCTTGCTGAATGGCGTTCCAATTAGGGTTTTCCGCGGCTAGGTGTTTTTTCGCTTCGGCGCTTTCCGTGAGCCCGGCCAGCAGATTGGCCATCAAAAAACTTTGCTGCCTTGGGCCGACTCCAAGGTTGCGAATTATCGGCAGAAGCGCCTCTTTTTTGCCATTTTGCAAAAGTGACAGCCCGGCGTGATTGCGAATTCCCTTATCCGGATCATTCAACAAAGGGAGTAAAGCCTCAAGTTTTTCGCCAGAAAAGCCAAGCGCTTGGATGGCAAATACTCGCAAGCGGCGGTCAGAACTTGCAAGGTGTTTCACGAACTCATCACGGCAGCCAGGATCAGCCTTCACGGCCTTGATGAAAAAATCGAGCAAGGCATCGCGAAGCACCAGGTTGTCTTCTTTTTCTTTGAGCAGCCTTTTGGCAATTTCCAATCCCCTAAGGGGCGCCAATTCTCCCAGGGCGCGCAAAGCAGCGGCTGAAGTGCTGGAATTTCCCGAGCGGGTGTCAAGTTTTTCTAAAAGGATTTTCACCCGGGCTGCAATTTCCGGGTCGCGGTTTTTTTCGGCTTGTTGCAACCGAGAAACGATCCCGGCACCACCCTGGAGCAATTCCCCCATGACTTTTTCCCGTTTGGAAAAGTCCTCGTCACCCAGTTTCCGGATCAGTTCATCAAAATTGGCCAAGGGCGCCTTGGCGGGGAAATAGCCCTCCAGACGAGTCAATAACGATTCCACGCGATTGTCCAGGCCCGCAGCTTTTAGGACTTCGGCATCGCGGTAGCGGATTTCATTCAAAGGCCATTCGGCAATGGCCACCAGGGTCAGGGAGAAAAAAACCGGGAGGGCCAGCAACCTGACAAAGAAAGAAAGGGAGCATGAGGATTTCATGGCCGGAATGCCCTGGTAACACGGGTTTCCGCTTTGAAGGTCCACACTTCGGCCCCTTCCCGAGTGATCTCGAAGGCGCGCATTTGCGTCATGGAAGTGACAAGTGTATTGCCATTGGGCAACCGGACAGCCGCCACCGGCTGGTCGCATTCATAACTCCAGACCTGTTTGCCGGCCGGAGAAAACTCCATGACTTTGTTGTTGTAAATTTCCGTGATCAGCAAGTTGCCATTCGACAGCACATCGAACCTGCCGCCCGAAGTTCTCACATCGACATCCAGGGCGGCGGTTTCCTTGTGTTCCTTGTTGTAACGGACATAGCGGGATCCCCCCTGTGGAGTCGCTTGAATCAAGGCAAAACCACCCTGGGGAAGTGGGACCCCTTTCATAATGGTTTCGCCATTGGCCGGGGAGAAGCGGGAAATTTCCTCGCCCTTGGGGCCAAAAATAAGGGCTTGGGTTTTGCAAGCGATGAAGGTATGGCCATTTTCCAGGCGCACCGCAGCCACTGGCCCTTCCACCTTTTTCTCCCAGAGGATTTCGCCCTTTGGGTTCCGTTCAGTCACCCGGTTTCCCTGGTGTTCGGTAAAAAGAAAACGGTTGTTGGGAAGAACTTGGGCGTCGAGGGGGAATTGCAGATTGTCTATTTTCCAAAGGACGGCATTGTTTTTCCCCAGATACAGGGCCTCGCCTTGGTCCAGCAGGATCACCAGGGTTTGCCCCAAGGATTTGGCAGCGGCTTCCAATTTAACCGGGTCAATCTTGGGCCCTTTTTTCTGCCAGGCTAGCCACTCTTTCGCCGATTCCCCCGAGACATCCGCTGCAGGGAGTGCGCCTTCGCCCGCCAATTTTCGCAGCAGGTGCGTCGCCAAGCCCTTTTCCCGTTTTGGAAAGCGATCCAAGGAATTCACCAGGGTTGGAATGCCTGAGGGATCGCCCAAGCACGCCAAGTCCACAGCGGCTCGAAAAACCACCATTGGTTCACTTGAACCTAAAAGCAGGCCGACCCGTTTTTTGAATTCGGCCGGATTCACCAGGGTCAGCGCGGTGGCCGCGACGGAACTGGCGGGGGATTCCCCGCGGGCCATTTTTTCAGCCAAGACCCGAGTTGCAGCGGCATCCCCTTGGCTTAGCTGTTCCAGCCCAGACACGACATCGTCGTAGGTTTGCTCGCTGTCCGCCAGGCGAGCGTAATCCAGAAAGGTTTCCAGGGCGCCTGGGGCTTTCCTGCGGGCCGCCACTCGCAAAACGGCGGAGACAAGATGTTTCCTTCCGCCTTCCTCAATTTTTTGAATGCAAGCTCGGGCCCGTCGGGAAATTTCCACATCCTGATCTTGGACGGCCTTGTTCAAATCCGCCAGGGCGGAGGGCCCGAGTGAAATCAAACGAGCGGTTGCCTGCTCGCGGACTTCAAAGGACTCATGCCCCAGCTCCTTGACCCAATCCTTGATTTTGGTTGGGTCGGCCTGCTCCTTTGCCCGTCGGGATAAAAAAGTCAAAAGGTCGGCGCCCTGGACACTCAAGCCAGCGTCGGCAAGGGCTTTTTCATCCTCCTGAATGGTGGCCGGCCCTTGACCCAAAATGGCTACCAGCGCTAAAAGGTACCCTGCCATGTCTTCACCTCCATGCGGGATTTTTAACGGTAACGGACGCGGAATACCGGGTGCATGGCTTGCCTTTCGCCAACCTGTTTTCCCGTCCGGTCGATTTCAAGGAGTTTGGGCGGCAAGGTTTGGGTGGATACCAGGTAATTCCGGTTGGGAAGTTTCAAAACCGTTACCGGCTGCGTGATTGTCGCATCCATGACGATTTGCCCAGCCGTGTCATATTCCTGCAACTTATTGTGCCAGGTCAGGGGAATAATCAAATTCCCCTCGCGAGTAAACTCATTGGCATTTCCCGCCACGCCAAAAGGAAGGCGATACTGGAGCGTTTCTTTTCCCGAGCGGTCCACCTTTATGCAGGTCATTTGGTTGGAAACGATCATGTAGGAACCGTCGCGAAGTCGCTCGGCGCTCATGACATCGCTTTGGGGCCTTGCCAGGGAAAAAACCTCGACTCCTTGGCGGTCGAGTTCAATAATGCGGTTTCGGCAAATGACGGAAGTGAATCCCCCACGGATTTTACGAGCAGAAATCGGATTGTTGCCCAGGTCTTTCTTCCAAATGATTTCGCCTTTGAGGTTCCGCTCGGTCACGCGCTGGGCGTGGTGCTCGGCGATAAGCACCCGGCCGGAGGGCAGAACCTGGGCATCCATGGGGCCGGAAAGCCCCGTGATGGACCAGCTAATTTTTCCATCCTTGCTCAGTTCAAACACCGTGTTGTTGGCGAGGCTAATAATCAGGACATTCCCGGAATAAGCCGACTGGTTAAACCCAGCCAAGGAATCCAAGACAACCTTTTTGCTGTTTTCATTCCACCAAGTTTCCCAAACCGCGGCGATTTTTTTCCGCTCGGTTGAATTCACCGACAGAGCCTTGGGCGGGTCATTCCCTGCCAAATCAAACAGCAAACCCTCGCCATCCACGCATTGTTCCGCGGGAAGTTCTCCAAGGGATTGGATCAAAATTGGGAGCGAGTCTCTTTCCCCAGCAAGGGCCATAAAAAGCGAAATCCGATAGCGCACCCAAGGATCAGAATCTTTCAACAAGGGAGACATCATTTTCTTGTTTTCTTTGGATTCTTGATTTAAAAGGAGAACGCCCGACCCGACCCGCTTCCTTGGATTGGGATCCTGCAAGCCAGGCTGTGCGGCCAATTTATTGCTGTTCTGCCAGGCCAGCGCCCCCAGAGCTTCGTAAAACAGGGAGGCTTGGTCATCGTTTTCCGCGGCCGGAAGGTAATCGAGCAACCCGGCAACGGCGCCTTCCGGGGCCTTCAGGACCAGCAGTTTAGGCAGCGACTGTTGAATGGGCTTGATACCAGTTTCGCCTAATTCCGCCAAAAGTGTTTTCGCCCGACCGCGGACTTCGACATCCTTGGCATCGGCAAGGGATCTGAGCGCTGGCACAACCTGGGGACCAAGGGTTTTCAACACTTCAGCAGCTTTCTCGCGAATTTCAAATTGGTCGTCGCCAAGTTCCTTGATCAGTTTCTTAATTTGTTCGTGGTTGGCGGCATTGGGGATGCGGTCTTTCAACTCCTTGAGAAGGACAGGCCCGGAGAGTTTCTCCCACCAGGATTTCCAGGCGCTGCTATTTTTCCCCGGGAGAGTTTCCCTTTTGAGCAAATTCGCGGGCGCCAGGTCGCCAGCAATTTCTAAAAGTAAATCTTCTGCTTCCAAAGCGGTTTTCTCATCCAAGACAGGCAGCAGTTCCATCAAGGCGAGGAAACCACGAGGGTCTAATTGGCGTGTTAAAGCGGATGCAGCCAGGAATTGCACACCAGGGTCAGTTTCACTTAATTTTTTGAGCAGGATTTCCCTGGGGGCCCGACGGCCTGCAAGCGCCAACATTTCCAAAGCTACCTGGCGTCGTTTCTTGACCGGGTCTTCCAGGGATTTCAACAACAACGGGTGGAAAACACCCTCCTTCCAGCACAGACGGGACAAAGCCGATCGAGCCGTTTCCAACACCATTCCTTCCTCCAGTTCCGGATAGGAATCCAAGAGCACGGCCAGGGCCAAGGCAGGCGAATCCAGGCTTAAAACGCGAATGGCCGCCACATCAATTCGATTTCCATCGGGACCAATTGCCTCGAGTGCGGAAAGCAGTCTTTTCTTCCGTTCACCTTCAGCGGCGGATTCCAAAGCCCGCAAGCCAGGCCGCGCTGACAGCCCATGCGAAGCCACCCGCGCCAAGCCCAACCGGTATTCATTTGGATCGACGGATTGAAGAAGGGTGAAAGTTTTTTTCAGATCTTCAGCGGTTGGGTTTCCTTTTCCTTTTTCACGCAAGTAACTTGCCAGGGAAGCCGAGTCGGCGGGAAAACCCATTTTCATTAAAAATGAGCGCTCGGCTGCTGCCATTTCCTCCTCGGAAAACTCCTGGGCCAACCCGGGTAGGCCGAGGGAAAGGAGTGCCAGCAAAATCAAGAAACGACAAAGAGCCAGAAGCATATTTTTCACCCATTCTTAGGGATATTTCCAGGCTTTCACGGCTCGAAACTGGCCAGGGGCGCTTTCCCAGGCAAGTCGGCCATCCCGGCGGATTTCCACCAGTTTCGTGCTATTCAAGGTTGGCACAAGCACATTGCCATTGGCGAGTTTGACGGGATTCCCGGGCGAGACCGCCTCGGCTTCCCAGGTTTGTTTTCCCTGCAGGTCAAATTCCAAGACCTTGTTCAATTGAGGAATGGAAACGAGAACTCGATCCGGACCAGAAAAACCGCCTCCCGAAACTCCGTAGTTAGTTGGGAAGGAAATCCGGCTTTTCACGATTTCCTTTCCCGTCGCATCCAGCCGGGCGTAATTTCCCGCGTAGGTTACATAACCGTAATGATTGGAGGAGTAACGCCATGCCGCCAAGATGGTGTCATTATTCAAAACAAATTTGAAAACCTCCTTCCCCTGGCGATCGACTTCCAGCAAGCTATTTCGGCAGGCGATGAAAGTGTTGCCATTAGAATTTCTTTGAACTGCGAAAGGCGCCGAGGCGGGTTTCTCCCAGAGGATTGTCCCTTTCAAATCCCTTTCCGTCACCCGGTTCGTTCCGGCTTCGCACATTAAGACACGGGAGGAGCCAAGCAAACGGGCATCGGCAGGGGAAGAGAGGTTGCCGACCTCCCACAAAACTTTCCCTTTTGGGTTCATGAGGAAAACCCGGCCAAATCGGCTCTTGGGATCGTAGGCCTCAGTGACGAGAAAGTTTTTAGGATTTTTCTGATCAAAGAGGTTTGGCTTGATCACCAAAGCCGGGCCAGCTTTATCCCACCAGTCTCTCCATTGACGCAGCGATTTCTCTCGAGATTCCACAGTTTCCCAAGAGGAGTTCGGAGCGGTTTCTCCCGCCAGTTGAACCAGAAACTGCTCCACCTGTTCCATTTTTTCCCGGGGAAGCTTGGACAAGAGAGAAATTAATTGAGGAACCCGGTCCTTTTGGCCAACCTTTGCCTGGGCAAGACAAACTTCGGCGCTAACCAGGGGGTTGGCATCGGTGGCAAGCGCTTCCGACAAAGTTTTCGCCTGAGGAAAACCCAACCCGGGTAAGACTCGGCTAGCAAGGATGCGATATTCCATCAGGGGAGATTTCGTCGCGGTTTCCCAAACTACGGGCATTCCACTCTGGGCTTTGCTCATGGCAACCAGGGCGCTTACTAAAGCCCCTTGATTTTCCTCATCAAAGCAGGCCGGAAAGGCTGCAACCATTGCCTCCAGCCCACCGGGCGGATTACGCATTTGCACCAGCCGAAAATAGGAAGGCAGGTGGGTGGAATTTTTTTGCGTTTCCGACAGTTGGTTTTGGTACTGAGAAACAATTTTTGCCAAGTTGGGATCTTGACGCGATCGGAAAAGTATAAAACCCGCCAGCCAGCTTTGGGAATTGTTGAGGTGCCTGTCGAGGAATATTTTCAAGGTGGGCGCGTCACCCGCGATAATCAAGCGGTCGGCTTCCAAAAGTAATTTCTGATCCGGCGCCAGTTTTTTCAACGGCTGCAGCAGTTCCTGGCTGTTGATCTTATCCCACCAAGCCCGCCAAATCCCTCTGCGAATCGAGTTAGAAAGGGAATCCTCAACTCGCGGCCCTTGAACACCCCATTCCCCCGCGATTTCAAGGAGGATGCTTTCCACTTCAAGAATCTCTTCCAGGCTGCTGGTTTCCATCAAATCAATGGCAGGGAGAATGCCCCTGGGATCCAGCATTTCCAAAAAGGTTGTCGCCAGTTTTTTCCGAACCATCGGGGACCCATCCTGGAATAACAAGTGCAAATAATCCTTTTCGGCGACCGTGCCCTCCCGGGCAATAATCTCGGCAACCAAGGCGCGCCTCCTGGGATGGGCATCCTTCACATGGGTAAGCGCCTCCTTGTAACTTTGGCTGCCCAACACGCAGATTTCCTTCACCGCGGTTTCGCAGCTATCTCGCAGATTGTCCGTGCCGGCGAATGGCAAGAATTGCAGAAGGGCCGCTGTAGACTCTTTCCCGGGTTTGGCAGCCAAGACCCGAATTGCAGACTCCAGCAATTTGTCGCCTTCGGTTCCTTGGATGTATTGCAGACAGTTTTGAATCCTATCCTGGACCGCCTTGTCCGAATTCTTCAACTCCTCTTTCTTCAAAAGTCCAAGGGAATGTTCTCCCCAGGAGATCAATACCCGGCGACTGGCTTCCCAATTCTCCTTGGGACCGCGAATTAGTTTGTCCACTTCGCCCGCCAGAAGAGAGGTGTCAGGGTAAATCTGGGCCCTGCCAAGTAATAATTGGATGGCGGTTTCTTTGCTGGCAGGGGTCAGCCCGGCTTTTTCCAGTTTTTCCAGGTCAACCTTGAGAAGGGGATCCTCTTCAGGGCCTATTCCTGGTTTTTGCCCTGGGATCCCCGGGGAAAATACCAGCCAACAGGCAACCACTATCAACAAAGGAAATTGGAATAAACGCATGGACCCGTCCAGGTAATACATCTAAGCCTAATTTAGACGATTTTAACCCTGAAGAAAACAAGAACTCCGGGAGAATTCCTGACACTTCCCCAAGGGAGATTTTTCTTTGGCACTGGTGTATGGAACAGGCTATGCGGGGTTGCCCCTACAAACCCCTATTATACTTCACTGGATTTTTGCTGGTAATATTTAAGCCCGGGAAAGATCACTCTTTTTCCCAAGTATCTAAAACCGGACCGGGAGCCCTTGTATTAGCGAAGGAATATTTCGATCTTGGCCAGTTTTCTTTGGTTCACCAAAGTATCTTGGAAGAAGTCTTCGAGACAGAAGTCGCGGACATCCTCCTTGATTTTTTGATACTCCGCCCCGCGTCCCGGTTTGCGATCCAGGACTCGCAAAAGAAAAAGCCCCATGTCCAGGGAAATAACCTCAGACACCTGGCCCGATCCCAAACGGAAAGCCACCTGGGCCAAGGGTTCCTCCAGGGCGTACTTGCGAGGCACATATCCCAAGTTGCCCCCGGCAGCGCTGGATGGGTCTTGCGAATAGGTTTTTGCGGCGAAGGCAAAGTCCATTTTCCCTTCGATGATTTGCTTTCTCAAATCCTGCATTTTGGACCCCATGCGGGTTTTTTCCGCGGCAGTCACTCCCGGGGGAGTGCGCAGCACAATCAAGGCCACTTGAACAGTGTGGCCATCGAAAAAGTCCTTGAAATGGGAGTAATAGTTTTTCACATGCTCTTCCTTGATTTGCGACTGGGCATAGTTGCCCCATTGCAGTTTTAGCCTCAAGGTTTTTTTCAATTGCGCCTCGGTTTGCTGGGTTTCCTTACATAATCCCTGCAGAGTTTTCCCCTGTTTTTTTAACTCGGCGGCCATCTCCGCCATTTTCTGATTGACCAGGGCATCCGGGACCGCTGGCGTATTTTGCCGAATGAATTGCTGCATCAACAGGTCGTCAATGAGCATGGCCAAGGCGGCGTCGCGTTCCATTTGCAACCGGTTTTGAGCGGTGCCCAGGGGATCCTGGTTTTTGCCAATCTGCTGAATGATACTTTCCAGTTCGGCGCCAGTAATTTGTTCCCCATTGACAGAGGCCACCACCTGGGGAAATTTTTTCGCCTGGGAGTTCCCCTGGGCCAAAAGGGAAGAAGCCAGCCCCAGGATCAAGGAAGCTGCGGTAATTACTCTGGAATAACGAAACATGGGAAACGCCCTCTGGCAACAGGCAAAAGACTCACGGGGGGAGGGGATACCATGTTAAAAACAAAAAGTGGAGGGCATTTTGGTTTACTCGGGGTTTATCCCTTCGGATATACTTTACCCAGGTTCCGTCCTTCCCAGTTCAACTTTTTTTCCCGGAGTTCCTCAACCATGATTTATTCAACCCTATCACGCCGAGGCTTTCTGGAACGGTCTTTGGGCGCCCTTGCCGCCACAGGCCTGCCTCTTTGGAATTGCAAGGAACTGGCAGCTCAGGAGACAGGAAAAAAAGAAGACGCCAAGGGGCCGATCATGGGCGCCATCGGTATCGGTTCCCCGAAGAGCCGTGGAAACGCCATTTACAACGATGCCCGCAGGGTGGGCGGGCGCTATGTCGCCGCCTGCAATGTGGAATCCAATCACTTGGCCAGCGCCGTTGCCATGATGAAAGAACACGGTTCCCCCGATGTCAAAGGGTACAAGGATTACCGGGAACTGCTCGACCGCAAAGATATCGAAGCGGTAACGATTGCCACTCCAGATCATTGGCACGCCCTGGTCGCCATTGAGGCATTAAGGAAAGGCAAGGATGTTTACTGCGAAAAACCGTTGACGCTGACCGTGGAAGAAGCGCTGGCGGTGATGAAGGCGGCAGAAAAATCGGGGCGCACTTTTCAAACGGGAAGCCAGCAACGCTCCGACAACCGTTTCCGGCTGGCCTGTGAATTGGTCCGCAACGGGCGCATTGGCAAGATCAAGCAGGTGGAATGCCGAATAGGCGGCAACCCTGTAAGCGGCAAAATCGTCAAGGCAGCGCCACCCGAAACCCTGGATTGGAATCTCTGGCTTGGGCCGACTCCCATGGTGGATTACCTTTACGAAACCCGCGGGGAAAAGTCGAACAAGAAGGGTGCGTCAGCGCCTCAGGAATTCACCAATTGCCATTACGAGTTTCGCTGGTTTTACGAATTCTCTGGAGGCAAGATGACGGATTGGGGCGCTCACCACCTCGACATTGCCCAATGGGGACTTGGAACCGACGGCACGGGGCCGGTCATGGTTCATGGCGAAGGGGCCAAACCCCACCAGGGTATTAATGGGTACAATTGCCACCCAACTTTTAAGGTCACCTACACCTACGCCAGCGGAGCCAAAGTACTGGCGACGCATGGCACGCTGCCCGACACCGTGGGTGACAAAGACGGAAATGGCATCTTGTTCGTCGGGGAAGACAACCAGTGGATATTCGTCAATCGCGGTAAGATAACCGCCAGTGACGCGAAGCTTCTGGAAGAACCCTTGAACCCGGACGCCACCCGCCTGGAAGTTTCGAAAAACCACATGGGCAATTTCATGGAGTGCCGGTCGACCGGTAAAAAGCCGATTTGCAATGCCTCGATTGGCGGCGGATCCGTGATCGTTTGCCACATTGGCGCGATCGCCCTGCGGCTAGGAAAAACTCTGAAGTGGGACCCGAAAACCTCCAGGTTTGATGATTCCAAGGCCAATGCCATGTTGAGCCGACCGATGCGCTCACCCTGGAAATTGGAGGTATAACCGAGGCAAACCACGAGCCAGGGGCCCTTGAAAGAATCAGGGCCCTTCTTATTCTCATGCGATCCAATTGGGCCACACTTCCGGATAACTCCCTGCTTGACCAGTGCGAAGTGGACACTTATCGTGCCAGCGGGCCGGGCGGGCAGAAACGGAACAAAACCAGTTCTGCTGTCAGGTTGCGCCATTTGCCCAGCGGGTTAATGGTGATCGCCGAGGAGAGCCGCTCGCAGCACGAAAACAAGGCCCGAGCCTTGCGCAGATTGCGAAAAGCCTTTTACCTGAAAATCCGCAAGGGGGTGGTTGTCCATGGAGAAGCAGGCGAGATGGCAAGGCATCCGGAGTTGGCTCCTGCCTTGGACGCGGACAACCGTCCTCACGGCAGCCCAAAAAATGAGACTTTTTGGCCAGCCGTAGGTATCATTTTGGATATGCTGGAACACTACCAGGGAAGGGTAAGCGATGTTGCTCTATCTTTGGGAACCACCACAGGAGCGGTGGTTTCTTTTTTGAAGCAGGATGATAAAGTCTGGGAAAGCGTCAACCATATTCGCGTTCGCTTGGGGCAGCACCCCCTGTATTAAATTTCTCAAGGGTCACGATGCCGGAACCTTACAATTTTTCCTGGGTAGAAAGTGATTGGCTTGCCGGCATGGGCCGTCCGTGTTCCCAAGAGGAAATCCGCTGGCTAAGAGAACAAGGCATCGAAGTCGTTGTCACCTTGACCGAGGAAAAACTCCCTCGCGCCTGGACCGATTCGGAAGGCCTCCTGGTGGTGCATGAACCAATCCGGGACATGACCCCGCCCGAGCCAGATCAATTTGAGCGCATCATCAGCGCCATTGACCGGGCCCGGTCTTCAAACATGAAAGTGTCGATTCATTGCGCGGCAGGGATGGGCCGTACGGGCACCGCTTTGGCCGCTTATTTTGTCCACCGGGGCATGGGGTCGACGGAAGCCATAGAAAAAATCCGCACCCTTCGGCCGGGATCCGTGGAAACAACAGAACAAATGGACTCCATTCACGACTTTGCACGAAAAAGCCGCAAAGTGGCGGAATAATTTATTTCTGGTTTCACCTCAACTCATTATCCAGCAACATCTTACGCTGAAAAATAACAGGGCAGACAGCTCCCCGAGCTTAGGTATAAAATTACATTAGGAACCGTTGCCTTTGCCAAAGCGAGGTGTTTATGAATCTTCCCCTGAACCTGGGCCAAGAGGCGGTTGAGGAAGTCGAACTGAAGGGGCACATTCTCGATTCCCTCCTCCTGCCCAAGGTACTGGATGCGATTGTTTCACATAGCGGGCATTACACCCTTAAAAAAATGCAGGTCGGGCAAAAGCAAGACGACCCAAGCGTGGCGCACATTGAAGTCCATGCGCCGAACCGACCCCGCTTAACCATGATCCTGGATTCCATTCGTTTGCATGGAGCCAGGCCGAAGGATAAACCGATGTGCCACTTACCCGTCATGGCTGTAGAGTAACCACGCTCACGAAGCATTTGCGGCAAAGTAAGTTGATTATTTTTGATAAGGCAAGGCCCACCAATGCCACTAAACACATTACGATAGTTGATCCGAAACGCCATCTGTCCAGTTAACAAACTGTAACGGGTAGGGGTGCAAACCGTGGAAGGAGAGTGCGCATCGGTAAAAGCGCATTCCTTCGCGAGCCATTCGATCGAGATGGGGCGTGGGAATTTTGGAATCGCGATTGTAGCAACCGAGATCGCCATAACCGAGGTCATCAGCCAGGATAAAAAGAATATTTGGAAGCGTTGCGGTGTAAGCATCGTTTTTGGGTATCACTTCCTGCGCGCTCACATATACTAAATCCTGCAAAGCCAAAACCAACACGATGGCTAATCCTAGTATTCTTTTCATTTCACACCTCAAAGCAGAAAGTCAAAAGGTAGCAAGTTAACTTTAGAGCAAGGCTTTCCTGAAGTCTATTTTAATCGACCACCCCCATTAAGTATCAAGCATTACAAGCCTGAGGTCAAAGGGAAGGAATATAGATAATGAGAGGGCCTGAATGCTAATCCTCAATACATATTAGGACCGCCCCTGACGCTTGCCTTAAGGCAAGTGGGGTGGGGCAATTGCAACCTCGCTAACCGTCATAATCTGACCGGCCAAGTGGCCTGCGTAAAAGAGACAACTTATATTCTTGGTGAAGAAATTGAAGGAACTGATCTTGCTCGCCGAAGAACTAAGTATAATTATAATAAATTTTTATAAATATAAGAATTAGACTTATAATTATCTATTATAAAATGTTATGCTATTAATGTTATTCTGTTTTACAGGGTTATGGTGGGGGTTGAAAATGTTTGATGTTATATAGGAATCAACATTCTAGATTAAGTCGAAGAAGCTTTCTTAGGGTAGGCGCACTTGGGGCGACCGGGATTGCGTTGCCAGATCTTTTGCGGGCCAAATCTGCTCTCGGTAATACCGGATCTCGGGATCTCGATAAGACGGTGATCTGG